>NZ_JBBKZU010000053.1:0-1279 GCF_037889935.1 Variovorax ureilyticus | reverse complement strand
AGTACTCCGTTTCGGAAGTTCGCACACGTATTCTTCAAGCGGCCAGCTTCAGGCTCTGCGCCCATCGATCGCGCATGCGTGCGATCAAGGCATTGAGATCGGTGCGGGTGAATTTCCACTCGAATGGATGCGCGATGCTCTCGAAGTAGCGCTCGAAGCTCGCCAGCCTCCGAGCGATCGCCTCCAGGCCAGGGAAGTCGTTCGGGGTTAGCACCTTGCGCTGCACGATCGAGAAGTAGATTTCGATCTGATTGAGCCAACTGGCATGGACCGGTGCGTGGACCGGAACCAATCGGGGATGGGCTTGCATGAGGCGCTGCACTGACGCGTCGCCGCGATGCGACGAGCCGTTGTCCATGACCCAGAACACGCGTCTTGCGTTGACGTATGGCGGCTGGCTCATGACCTGATCGACCAACCGCTCGAAGGGCGCGATGCCCGTGGTCGCTTCGCATCGGCCGAACACCTTGGCGCGATGCACGTCCAACGCCGCCATATATGCCCAGGCGCCACCGCGTTCATACTCGTGCTCCACGCGCATCGACTTGCCCGGTTCAGTGGGCAGACTTGGATGCATGCGAAGCCGAGCCTGGATACTGGTCTTCTCGTCGGTCGAGATGACGAACTCGTCCTTGCGCAGCGACTGCCCTTGCCAGCGCCGCTCGTACAGATCCAGGATGCGCCCGGCCTTGGCCTGGAAATGCGGATCCCGCGCAAAGATCCAGCAACGGTGCCGCCAAGGGCGAATCGCGTCCTCGTGCAACCAACGCCAGACCGTGCTGTCGCTGATGCGCGCCACCAGGCCCGAACGCTGCGCGTGTCGCGCCACGTCCGCAACGCTCAAGCGCGACAGCGGCAAGCCCAAGGTGGCCGGCAACTCGCAGGCGAGCGCCTTGATCTCAACCGTGACCTCTGGGGGGAAAGACCCGAGGGCGTCCCGGGCGGGCTCTCTCTTCGAGGCCCGCCAATCGATCCTTGAAGAAGCGCTGGCGCCACTGACTGACCACTTCGCGCCGAGTGTCCAGGCGCGCGGCGATCTCGTCGTTGTCCAAGCCGTTGGCGGCCATCAGGATCATCTTGGCTCGAACAACCTCGAAATACGGCAACGTATATCTGGTCGCACGACGATTCAACTCGGCCGACTCGTCCAGAGTCAACTCGATGAGAAACGGACTCTTTCTTGGCATACGCAACCCCCAGTCGAAGGAATGCATCAAGATGCCATACACGGCCAAACTTATCAAGAATATACGTGGCCGTATTTACGAAACTGCCTACT
>NZ_JBBKZU010000052.1:0-1334 GCF_037889935.1 Variovorax ureilyticus | reverse complement strand
ACGATGGTCTTCTCGTCCAGCGGATCGCCCACGGTGATCTTCCTGGCGCGTTCGACGAACCGGTCGACGAACTTCGCATAGATCGACTGCTGAACGAGGATGCGGCTGCCCGCGGTGCAACGCTCGCCGTTGTTGCTGAAGATCATGAACACCGCGGCGTCGAGCGCGCGTTCGAAGTCGGCGTCATCGAAGATCACGAAGGGGCTCTTGCCGCCGAGCTCCATGCTGAACTTCTTGAGGCCCGCCGACTTCACGATGCGGTTGCCGGTCGCGGTCGACCCGGTGAACGAGATCGCGCGCACATCCGGATGCGCGACCAGCGGCTCGCCCGCGTCCGTGCCGTAGCCATGCACGAGGTTCAGCACGCCCGCCGGAATGCCCGCTTCGAGCGCGAGTTCGCCGAGCCGCGCCGCGGTCATCGGCGACAGCTCGCTCATCTTGAGCACTGCGGTGTTGCCGAAGGCGAGGCAGGGCGCGACCTTCCATGTCGCGGTCATGAAGGGCACGTTCCACGGCGAGATCAGCGCGCACACGCCGACCGGGTGGAACAGCGTGTAGTTCAGATGCGTTGGCGTCGGATAGGTGTGGCCGTCCACGCGCGTGCACATCTCGGCGAAGTAATAGAAGTTGTCCGCCGCGCGCGGCACGAGTTGCTTGCCGGTCTGCGCGATGACCTGGCCGCAGTCGTTGGTCTCGGTCTGCGCGATCTCGGGCACGTTCTTCGCGATCAGGTCGCCGAGCTTGCGGATCAGCTTCGCGCGCTCGGGCGCGGGCATGCCGGCCCACTTGGGAAACGCTTCCTTCGCGGCGGCGACGGCCGCATTGACTTCGGCTTTACCGCCCGCGGCGACCTCGGCCAGCACTTCCTGCGTGGCGGGGTTGACGGTCTGGAAATAGTCGCGGCCCGCGACCGGCTTGCCGTTGATGAGATGGTCGATTTGCATTGATGGGGTCCGGTGAGGGTGTCAGGCTGCGGCAATGGTGTTGACGAGCGCGCCGATGTGCTCGATCTCGGTCACGATCACATCGCCCGGACGGCAATCCACCACACCATCCGGCGTGCCCGTGAGGATCAAATCGCCCGGCGACAGCGTCATGAAACTGCTGAAGTACTCGATGAGGAAGGGCACGTCGAAGATCATGTCCTTCGTGTTGCCCGACTGCGTGACCTTGCCGTTGACGGTGGTCGAAAGCGCGAGCGACATCGGGTCGGCCACGTCCTTGGCGTCCACCAGCCAGGGGCCGATCGGCGTGCAGGTGTCGCGGTTCTTCACGCGCAGGTTGGGGCGATACCAGTTCTCGAGGTAGTCGCGGATCGCGTAGTCGTTGGCGAC
>NZ_JBBKZU010000051.1:0-1401 GCF_037889935.1 Variovorax ureilyticus | reverse complement strand
GACGCCTGGGCCTTGGGGATGGCGCCGCCATCCTGCGGCGTGACGGGCAAGATCGCGTTGATCTGGCCCGTGCCCGAGGAGCCGAAGTAGGGCGTCACCACCTCCGCCTTGCCGTCGTAGGCCGACCAGCCCAGTGCGCCGAGCACCATCGCGGTGTCGTGCATGAAGCCTTCGCCATGGCCCTTGACCGCGTACTCCGGCAGCATCGAGCAGAAGTCGGCCCACTCGGCGTTCTCCCACATCTGCACCACGTCATGGTCCATGCGTTCGAGCAGCGGACTCCAGATACGGTCGGCGAATTGCGGCGCGAGTCCGTTCTGCGCAAAGCGATGCGAGAGCGATCCGCTCGCGAAGAAGGCGACGGTGCCGTCGTAGTGGTCTTCCACCGCACGGCGCATGGCCCAGCCCAGGCGGGCGCTGTCATTGAGGTAATGGCTGGTGCACAGCGCCGACACGCAGATCGCCTTGAAGTGCAGGTCCTCGTTCATGTAGCGCATCGGCACCAGCGTGCCGTACTCCGGCCCGAGCGTGGTCGCGTCGTGGGCGAGCGTCTCGACACCCCATTCGTTGCAGGACTTCGCCAGCAGCTTGCCCAGTTCCGGATTGCCCGGGATCTCGAACGGCATGTTGCTGATGAAGTGCGGCAGTTCGTTGCTGGAGTACACGCCCTTGAAGTGCGGCGCGCAGTTCAGGTGATAGCTCGCGTTGACCAGCCAGTGCGTGTCGAACACCACGATGGTGTCCACGCCCAGTTCGCGGCAGCGCCGGCCGATTTCGCGATGGCCGTCGATGGCGGCCTGGCGGCTGCCTTTGCGCGGGCCATCGAGCTCGCTCAGGTAGAGCGAGGGGACGTGCGTGATCTTGGCGGCGAGTGCGAGCTTGCCCATGTCACACCCCCCAGTGCGGAATGTGATGGCTGCCCAGCGACACCGCCACGTTCTTCGGCTCGCAGAACACCTCATAGCTCCAGGTGCCGCCTTCGCGCCCCGTGCCCGATGCCTTGGTGCCGCCGAAAGGCTGGCGCAGGTCGCGCACGTTCTGGCTGTTGACGAAGCACATGCCGGCCTCGATCGCGGCGGCCACGCGATGTGCCTTGCCGATGTTCTCGGTCCACACGTAGCTGGACAGCCCGTACTCGATGTCGTTGGCCAGGCGGATCGCATCGGCCTCGTCCTTGAACGGAATCAGGCAGGCCACCGGACCGAAGATCTCGTCCTGCGCGATCTTCATGCGGTTGTCCACGTCGGCGAAGACGGTCGGCAGCACGTAGTTGCCGCGCTGAACCCGCGCCGGCAGATCGGGCGTGCCGAGGCCGCCGCACAGCATCGTCGCGCCTTCCTTCGGCCCGAGCTCGATGTAGCTGCGCACCTTGGCGAGATGGGCCTGCGAGATCATCGGGCC
>NZ_JBBKZU010000050.1:0-1412 GCF_037889935.1 Variovorax ureilyticus | reverse complement strand
ATGTCCCGCATGCAGCTCACCGCGATGGTGGTGGGCGGGATGGTGGGCGCGGGGATCTTCTCGCTGCCGCGCACCTTCGCCGGGGCGACGGGGCCGTTGGGGGCGGTCATCGCGTGGATCGTCGCGGGCACGGGCATGTACATGCTCGCGCGCGTGTTCCAGGCGCTGGCCGAGCGCAAGCCCGACCTGGATGCGGGCGTCTTCGCCTATGCCAAGGCCGGCTTCGGCGACTACCCGGGCTTTCTGTCGGCCTTCGGCTACTGGATCAGCAGCTGCATCGGCAACGTCTCCTACTGGGTGCTGATCAAGTCCACGCTGGGGGCCTTCTTTCCGGTCTTCGGCGACGGCAACACGGTCATCGCCATCGTCGTGGCCTCCGTGGGCATCTGGCTCTTTCACTTCATGATCCTCAAGGGCGTGCAGCAGGCGGCCTTCATCAACACGGTGGTCACCTTCGCCAAGGTGATCCCGATCCTGGTGTTCATCGTCATCCTGGCCTTCGCGTTCAGGATGGATCTGTTCAACGCCAACCTCTACGGGGGCGACCTCACGGGCAACATCTTCGAGCAGGTGCGCGCCACCATGCTGGTGACGGTGTTCGTCTTCATCGGCATCGAGGGGGCGAGCGTGTATTCGCGCTACGCCCGGGAGCGCTCGGACGTGGGGCGCGCCACCATCATGGGCTTCATCGGCGTGACCGGCCTGATGGTGCTGGTGACCATGCTGCCCTACGCGGTGCTGCAGCGCGCGGACATCGCGGGCATGCGCCAGCCCTCGATGGCCGCGGTGCTCGAAGCGGTGGTGGGCCACTGGGGGGCGGTCTTCGTGAGCCTGGGGCTGATCGTCTCGGTGCTGGGGGCGTACCTGGCCTGGTCGCTGATCTGCGCCGAGGTGATGTTCACCGCCGCGCGCACCGAGGACATGCCCTCGGTGTTTGCGCGCGAGAACGCCAACAAGGTGCCGGCCAATGCGCTGTGGCTGACGAACATCATCGTGCAGCTGATCGTCATCACGACCTACTGGTCGCGCGACGCCTTCGCGCTGATGCTGAACCTGACCAGTTCGATGTCGCTGATTCCGTACCTGTTCGTGGCGGCCTACGGCGTGCTGCTGTCCAAGCGCGGCGAGAGCTACCAGGTGCGCCCGCAGGAGCGGATGCGGGACCTGTTCATCGCGGCGGTGGCGGCCCTGTACACGCTCTTCATGATCTACGCGGGCGGGCTGAAGTTCATCCTGCTGGCCGCGGTGCTGTACGCGCCGGGCACTGTCCTTTACGTCTGGGCGCGGCGCGAGCGGGGCAAGCCGGTGTTCTCGCCGATCGACTGGCTCATCCTCATCCTCATCGTCATCGGCGCGGTCGTGGGCCTCTACGGCCTCGCCACGGGCGTCATCACCATCTGAACAGGAGACTC
>NZ_JBBKZU010000049.1:0-1457 GCF_037889935.1 Variovorax ureilyticus | reverse complement strand
GCGCGCCTGGCGATCGCCGCGGAGGCCTGACAGATCAATAATGCAACCCTCGTCCTGCCTGGAGGAATTTGAGTGTCCACGGGTGGGGGAGTTTGAAGTGTCGATCGGGGCATGGGATGCCATTAGCAGCAGTTTCGCTCCAACATTTGCAATCCTCGTCAGTTGTTCGGCCAGATACGAAGGTCGGGTCCAGATAGTCTTGGCTAGGTCCGCCAACGGAAGATAGGTCAAACGGATTCCCTCCACGCCCAGGAGCGCGGCGTAGGGAGACGGCGCTCACCGTCCGGCGTCTCGTGTTTGGTGCTGAGGTCCCAGCGTGAAGAGAAGCTGTCCGGTGGCAGAGGCACGCACGGGATGGAGGTTGGCATCCCGGAGCTCTTTGTCACCTTCGAACTTGAAAACGAGGTCCCCTGGGATGCCACCTTCTCCTTCACCGGCCTCCCAGAGACCACTCACCAATCTTTGAGTCCACCGTCTCGGCATCCCTGCATATTCGACGCGACACAGCCCCTTGCGTCGCTCGAGGGGAACCGACGCAATCAATTGCGCCAAGACCTCCTCCCATTCAACCAGCACGGTGCGTTCGACAAGGGCGCCCTCGTACTGAGCGTCATAGACAAACATGTACCAGGGACTGACTACCGAAAGCGCCACGGCCTCCCAGTACCTTTGGCCCTCGCCCGCGAGCTGCGACATGACACGGTGTTCGAACTGGGGCATGGTGACAAACACTGGAGAGCTCCTAAAAGGGCTCCTGATTGTGCCTCATATGCCGCCACCCCCTCAATAGCCAAGTGAACACTTTTTAGGTGCCTCATTCGGCGGAAGCACCTAACCAAATAGCACCTGCGCTACTCGAGAAGCTGGCGGCGAACGTTTTGGCCCTTAGGGAGGCCGGGAACTGGAGTACGCGAGCTCTGGCGGAGCACTGCCGAATCGACCGCCGGACGCTTCAGCGGATGGAACATCGGGAACTCGGCACGCTTTCGTTGGACACCGTGGACCGTTTGGCGAAGGGGCTGGGCGTCGACACAGGCTCTCTTCTCGGCGCCAAACCGGTCGCCCGCAGAGAGTCGGACCGCGTGGTGCAAGAAATCATCGGGACCAGCCTTGTCAGCGCGAGAGATGAGCTCCAGTGGACCCAGTACGACCTAAGCGCACATTCTGGGGTCAGCAGGACGCTAATAGCCCACATAGAGCGCGGGGCACGGAATCCATCGCTGAAGACGCTCGGACGATTGGCTGATGCTCTTGATACAACAGTAGAGAAACTGCTTTCGGACCCGCGAGGCCCTAGCTGAACCTCCCCACCGATGCCTCTTGTGCGGCTTGACCGCAGATATCGTGTGAGCGTCCAGCCGATCCACCTTGACCCGGCTCGGAGCTCGTGATCGTCAAGGTGCGGTCGCGGATCCAACGAAGGCGACACACTCGACGAGGTTGAGAGCGGCCAGCAG
>NZ_JBBKZU010000048.1:0-1540 GCF_037889935.1 Variovorax ureilyticus | reverse complement strand
AATCGGCATAGGGGGCAGTCCAAGAGGACTGCTCCCCTGCCACACCACCCGGCATGCGGGTCCGCACCGGGCGGTTCGAGAAGTTGAGGTCAGGAGAGTCGAGGTAGCCCAAGGCTGTCGAAGTAGTCCACGGTGAGCACCCGATGAAGCGCTGAGAGACTGTTGTGCCACCAGCGACGGCTCAGTGCCGCGACCGACCGGGCCATTTGAGGACTGGCCCCAAGACGGCATAGTTCCCGGTAGATCGTCTTGCCCCTGCGCCACTGCTTGAGCTGTACAGCTCGTAGCCGACGCCGCAGCCACTCGTCCAGCGAGCGCCAGATTGTGGGAGTTTGCGCCATTCCAAAGTAAGCCTTCCAGCCCAGCATGTAAGACCGCAGTCCATCGACAACCGCTTGCATGCTGCGCCCGCCGCTGCGTCGCGTCAATTGCCGCACACGCTGCTTGAAGGTAGCTATCGGTTTGGCAGCCACTGTGCGCTTGACCACACCGCCCGGGCCCCTCCGTAGGGCATAACCCAGGAACTTGCGGCCAAACACGCCAGCCACCGCACTCTTGGCTTCGTTGACCTTCAGTTTCAGCCGCCCGTAGAGTCGCCGCAGCAGTGCCATCACCCGCTCGCCCGCCCGACGACTGTGCACATACACGTTGCAGTCATCGGCATAGCGTGCAAAGCAATGCCCGCGCCGCTCCAACTCCCGGTCCACTTCATCAAGCAGGACGTTGGCCAGCAGCGGCGACAGTGGCCCGCCTTGCGGCGTGCCCTCGAATCGCTCGATCACTATCCCGCCGTCCATGATGCCCGCCTCCAGATAGGCACGCACCAGCCGGATCACTCCGGCGTCGTCGATGCGTCTCTGCAAACGGCCTATCAGGATGTCGTGATTGACCCGGTCGAAGAACTTCTCCAAGTCCACGTCCACCACCACGTGCCGACCCGACTGCACGTACGACTGCGCGGCCAACACCGCATCGTGCGCACGCCTGCCAGGTCTGAATCCGTAGCTATGCTCGCTGAAGGTTGGATCCAACAGAGGCTGTAGCACCTGCAATAGTGCCTGTTGGATCAGCCGGTCCACCACCGTCGGGATGCCCAGCTCGCGCTGAGTTCCGTCCGGCTTAGGAATCGCCACTCGACGCACCGGGTTGGGCCGGTACGTACCCTGCAGCAGTTGCCCACGGATGCGCGGCCACTCGGTCTTCAGCATGAGGGCCGTCTGGCCAATGTCCAGTCCGTCCACGCCAGCTGAACCTCGGTTGGCTCGCACCCGCTTGAGGGCTCGCTGCAGGTTCTCTCTCGTCAGCGCTGCCTGCAGCAGTGCCGACCCCGTATCCTCATTTCCGTGGCGCGGGCAGCCCGTTTCCTCGCTGGCAGGCTTGGACCTGGCTTCACCAGAGCCGATACCCGCCCGCCCCGCGCAGGCGGGCATCTGAGGCATTACGTTTTGCATCGCCATGTCGAGCAATACTCCTTCTCGTTAGGCCCTTCGCCGTTTGACTCCCGGCCTCTTCGGCCCCGCTACTCCGGCTACTACGACCT
>NZ_JBBKZU010000047.1:0-1718 GCF_037889935.1 Variovorax ureilyticus | reverse complement strand
GTGTTCCTCGCACTGGCCATCGCGCTCGCGGCCGGGCTGAGCCGCGACCCGCGCGCGCTCCCTTCGCCGCTGGTCGGCAAGCCCGCGCCCGCCTTCGAGCTGCCGCTGCTCGAGAGCGAAGGACGCAGCCTGCGCAGCAGCGACATGCAAGGCAAGGTGTGGGTGCTCAACGTCTGGGCCTCGTGGTGCACGCCTTGCCAGGTGGAGCATCCGCTGCTCGTCGACTTCGCGGGGCGCGCCCGGGTGCCGGTCTACGGTCTCAACTACAAGGACCAGCCGGCGGCGGCGCGCGCATGGCTCAAGCGCCTCGGGAATCCCTATACCGCGACGATGACCGACATCGATGGCCGCACCGGCATCGACTTCGGCGTCTATGGCGTGCCCGAGACCTTCGTGATCGACCGCGCCGGAAGGGTGCGCTTCCGCCATGCGGGTCCGGTGACGCCCGAGGTGCTGGAGCAGACGATCACGCCGCTGCTGCGCGAACTCGAACGCGAGAAGGAAGACCATGCGTAGATGCATCGCGTCCGCGCTGCTGGCCTTCGCTTGCGCGGGCACCTTCGCTGCACCCGCCGACGACGAACAGCTCGACGCGCGCGTGCATGCGCTGTCGCACCAGCTGCGCTGCGTGGTCTGCCAGAACCAGACGCTTGCCGACTCGCAGGCCGAGCTCGCCGTGGACCTGCGCCGCCAGATGCGCGAGCAGATGCGCGCGGGCGCGAGCGACGACGCGGTCAGGGACTTCCTGGTGCAGCGCTACGGCGATTTCGTGCTCTACAAGCCACCGCTCAAACCGGTGACCTGGCTTCTCTGGTTCGGACCGCTGCTGTTGCTGGCATTCGTGGTCGCGGCGATCTTGCGCAACCGGGGGCGCGGTGCTCCACCGCCTGCCGCGCTGGACGATGCGGACCGGCAGCGGCTCGATGCGATACTCGATCGCTCTCCGGAGCCGCCGCGATGATCGTCTTCTGGCTCCTCGCAGCGGCATTGATCGCGGTCGCGATGGCCGGTCTGCTCGCGCCTCTTTTACGCGCGGTCCGGCCGCCAGAGCCTCTGCAACCCGATGCCGCCGCCGATCTCTATCGCGGCCAGCTGGACGATCTCGAAGCCGATGTCCGCACAGGCATGCTTGCGCCGGAACACCGCCGCGAAGCGCGCGAAGAAGTGGGCCGCCGGCTGCTCGACGACGCGGGCTCGCTCAAAGCGGCAGCATCCTTGTCCCACCGTCCTTCGCCGCTCCTCGCGGCCGCGCTGCTCGCGCTTCTGCCCAGCGCGGCGATCGTGCTGTACCTGCACCTCGGCAACCCGGTCGCGCTCTGGCAGGCGTCCGATCCGGGCCACGGACACGACGCGGCCGGCGCACCGAGCAGCGCGCAGATCGAAGGCATGGTCAACCAGCTCGCCCAGCGACTGCGCAGCGAGCCCGACGATCTCGAAGGCTGGGTCATGCTCGCGCGTTCCTACGCCGCGCTGGAGCGTCCCGGCGATGCGGCGATGGCCTATGGCAAGGCCGTGGCGCTCGCGCCGGACGAGGCGGCACTGCGCGCGGACTATGCGGACGTGCTCGCGAGCGTCGATGGTGGCGTACTCAACGGGCTCGCACTCGCCCAGATCCAGCGCGCGCTCTCGCTGGACCCCGACCACCCCAAGGCGCTCGCGCTCTCCGCCAGCGCAGCCATGGAGCGGGGCGACACACAGGAAGCCCTGCGCCAATGGCA
>NZ_JBBKZU010000046.1:0-2495 GCF_037889935.1 Variovorax ureilyticus | reverse complement strand
GTAAGCACTCGGTGATCCCGTCTTGACGACGGGCGCAGATCAGGAGGTCGCTGCTGGTTGCCAGCGATGGGGCAACAACTCGTCGATCCGGCTGGCCGGCTGCGTGGGCAACCGCTCGAGGATGTCTTTCAAGTATGCGTGCGGCTCGTGCCCATTCAGGCGCGCCGAGTTCACCAAGCTCATGACGGCTGCGGCTCGCTGGCCGGCGCGCAAGCTGCCGGCGAACAGCCAATTCGACCGGCCGAGCGCGATGGGCCGGATCTGGTTTTCCACCCGGTTGTTGTCCGCGGGCAGGTCGCCATCGTCGATGTAGCGCGTCAGCGCCTGCCAGCGCTTCAAGCTGTAGTCGATGGCCCTGGCGGTGGCTGACCCTTCGGGCACCTTCTGTCGCTGCGCGGTGAGCCACTGGTGCAACGCATCGGCCACCTTGCGAGAGCGCTCTTGGCGGATGCGCTTGCGCTCCTCGGCCGCAAGCGCAGCCACATCGCGCTCGATGTCATAGAGCTCGCCGAAGAACTTCAGCGCTTGCTCGCCGACTGGACTGCCGTGGTTGGCCCACAGCTCATGGAACTTGCGTCTCGCGTGCGCGAGGCAGCCGGCCTCTGTGACGCCGAGCTCGAAGCATGCCTTGTAGCCCGAGAAGTCATCGCACACCAGTGTCCCGCACCAGCCATGCTCACCCGTGAGGCCGAGGAAGGCTCGGGCATGCTGGCCGCCTCGGCCTTCGGCGAAGTCGAACACCACGGCACGCAGGGCGCTGTAGGCCGTCGTGCAGTAGCTCCAGAGGTAGGCCCGATGCGTCTTCCCGTTGCCGGGCTTGAGCATCGCCACCGACGTCTCGTCGGCATGCAATACACGAGCCTGGAGCATCTCGCGCTTGAGCGCATCCACCAACGGCTGCAATTGCACGCCGCACTGGCCAACCCAGGCGCCCAGCGTGGAACGAGGGATGGCCAGGCCAGCGCGACCGAAGATGGCTTCTTGCCTGTACAGCGGCAGGTGATCGAGGTACTTGGCCACAAGCACCTGGGCCAGCAGTCCGGCCGTAGGGATGCCCTTGTCGATGATGTGCGGCGCCACCGGTGCCTGGATCAGGGTCTCGCACCGCGCGCATACCCACTTGCCGCGAACGTGGCGCTCCACCGTGAACACGCCGGGCTGGTAGTCGAGCTTCTCGGACACATCCTCGCCGATGCGCTCAAGCCTGCAGCCGCATGCGCAGGTGGCGCTCAGAGGCTCGTGATGGATCTCGCGGCGCGGCAGGTTCGCTGGCAGCACCTGGCGCTTGGGTTGCTGCTTGTCATGCGGCGCAGTCTTGGCAGGTGCGATCTGCTCCAGCTCACGCTCCAGTGCCGCGAGATCGGCGTCGATGGTCTCATCCAGCAGGCTCTTCTGCTCGGCTGTGAAGGCTTCGGACTTCGCGGCGAACTTCAGCCGCTTGAGCACGGCCATCTCGTGCGTGAGCTTGTCGATGGCAGCCTGCTTGAACGCAATCTCGTGGTCGCGTCGCTGGATCTCCAGCTTGCTGGTTTGCACTTGGCCCATGAGCGACTGCACCATCTCGCGCAGTTGCTGCGCGTCCAGGTGGTCGAGGTTGGTGGCCGTGTCGCTCACGGAAGGCAATGATGCCCCAGGACACTGGGGCGAGCATCAGCAACTTCGGCAATTGCGCTACCGCGCTACAGCACGCAGATGACGCCGGCCTCGCCGACGCGTTGCCAAGGCAGGCCAAGGACTAAGGCATCGAACTGCGCACGGCTCAAGCCAAGTGTTGGCGCGGCATCGTTGGGCCAGATGAACTTGCCCTGGTGCAGCCGCCTGGCCGCCAACCAGATTCCGATGCCATCGTGCACGAGGACCTTCATCCGGTTAGCCCGACGGTTGGCGAACAAATAGGCGTGATGCGGCCTGGCGGCAGCCGAACACGCGCACGACGCGCGCCAACGCAGCTTCGGTGCCCGAGCGCATGTCCAGCGGTTCCACGGCCAGCCAGACGGCTTCGACCTTGATCACCGCAGGAGCTCGCGCAGCCAGCCGCCGCACTCGCTGGCCAACCCAACCGGCCAGGTCACGACGACACTCATGGCGCCACGCCGTAGCTCTATGTGGATGTCACTGGGCGGGGCGGCCGGCCCGGTCGCAGCGGGCAGTTGAACGGGCACGAATGCCGCAGTCAAAGAGGCCGAAGCGGCGCTGGGCAAAGCCTTGGGCGCATCGAGCGGCGCCGGTCCGCGCGGTGGGACTTCCGCGTCACGTACCCATCGACGCACCAGGTTCGCATTGATGCCGTTGGCCATGGCCACCGACGCTGACGATACGCCCGGCTTACTGCACGCTGCCACCACGTGCGCCTTGAACTCCGGGCTGTGCTTGCGTCGCCGCCGACGACCTGCGCTAAGAGCAACTGTAGTGTCCATTTCTCCACCAAGAAGTTAAGTGGAGTAGTGGATCCTTGCGCATACGACGAAATCAAGACGGGATGGCTAGCCGCTTAC
>NZ_JBBKZU010000045.1:0-2541 GCF_037889935.1 Variovorax ureilyticus | reverse complement strand
GTAAGCGGATGGCCGTACCCAGGTCCTCATTGACACGTGACGCCTGCTCTTTGAGGAGTCCGGAGGACGTTCAGGCGGCGGGTTGCCAGCGATGAGGCAGGAGTTCGTCGATGCGGCTGTTGAGGTGCGTTGGCAAGCGCTCAAGCACGTCACGCAGGTAGGCGTAGGGGTCATGGCCATTTAGCCGTGCCGAGTGGACCAGGCTCATCACGACGGCAGCGCGCTTGCCGGCCAGTTCGCTACCGGCGAACAACCATGCTCTGCGTCCCATGGCCCATGGGCGCATCAGGTTTTCCAGGCTGTTGTTGTCCACGTTGACGTTGCCGTCTTCGAGGTTGCGCACCAGCGCACTCCAGCTGTTGAGGCTGTAGTCCAGCGCACGAGCCGTGGCGCTGCCGTCGGGCACGCGCCGTCGCTCCAGGATCAGCCACTCGTGGAGTTGGTCCCACAGCCGCCGTGCGCGGCTTTGTCGTTCCGCGTGTCGCTCTTGGGCGCCCAGCGTTGCGAGCTCGCGCTCGAGGCGGTAAATCGCCGCGATGCGCGCGATCGCCTCGGCGGCCACCGCACTCTTGCCGCCGTCGCGCAGCAACTGGTCGTACTTCCTCCTTGCATGAGCAAGGCATCCAGCGGCGATCCGGCCGGGCACGGCTCGCACCACGCTGTCATAGACGGCGTATTCGTCGCGCGTCAACGTGCCCGTCCACGGTGGGCGTTCGTCACAACCGCCAAGGAAGGCCAGCGGGTACTGGGCGCCGCGGCCCAGGCAGAAGTCGTAAACCACCCCAGGTGTCGGATCGAACGCGCCGCGCGCGTAACCCCACACGTACGCTCGCCGGGTCTTCCCCGCCCCAGGATCGAGCATCGACACCGGCGTCTCGTCCACGTGCAGGTGAGCGCATTCGAGCACGAAGCGCCTGTGCGCCTCGAACAGCGGGTGCAGCGCAGCACCTGCCTGTCCTGACCACTGCGCCAGCGTCGAGCGCGGCGTGTGCACGCCGCTGCGGGCGTTGATGGCCTCCTGCCGGTAATACGGCAGGTGATCCACGAAGCGGCTGATCAGCGTGTGCGCCACCAGCCCGCTGGCCGGGATGCCGCCATCGATGATCGAGGGCTCCACCGGCTCCTGAACCAGGCGGTCAACACCCTTGCGCTGGCAGCACCGGCACGCCCACTTGCCGTAGATGTGGCGATGCACGAAGAACTCCGCTGGAACGACGTCCAGCCGCTCGCTGACGTCTTCGCCCACGCGCTGCATCGCCGATCCGCAGCCAGGTGTGGGACAGGTGGTTTGCGCAGGCTCGTGGCGGTGCTCCACGCGGCGCAGATGATCCGGCAGCTTCTCGCGGCGGGGCTTGCGCTTCGATTTGTTCTGCGTGTCGGTGTCGGCCTTGCCCTCGCCCTGCAACTGCCGCAATTGCTCCTGCAGATCAGCCTCGTCCTCGGCGCAGGTTTCCTCGAACAGACGGCGCTGTTCGGCGCTCATCGCCTCGGCACTGGCGCCGAACTTCCAGCGTTTCAGGCGTGCCAGCTCGAAGGTGATCTTCTCGATCTTGGCGTCCTTGAGCTTGAGGGCCTGGTCGCGCTGCGCGATGTGCAGTTCCTGCTCTCGCAGTCGCTGCAGCATCTGCTGGGCGAGTGCCGTGACAGCCTCCGGGCCAAGGCCCTTCAGGTCGTCATCGGTGAGCTCCAGCAATTGCGACATGTGCTCGCATCATGCCGCCCATGCACATCCCTCGTCACGCGGGCTTGCGCTGTCAACGACTCTCGCACTCTCATAGACGGGTGATCTCACGCAATTCGGCAAGCCGCAGCCATGGAAGGCCCACCACCAGCGCGTCGAACTGCTCGCGTGTGAGCGACAGCGCCTTGCTTGCATCGATCTCGCGCGGCCACACGAAGCGGCCCGTGTTCAGGCGCCGCGTCGCGCACCATACGCCGAAGCCGTCATGCACGAGCAGCTTCATGCGCGTGGCCCGCGCGTTGGCGAACAGATACCCATGATGGGCGTTGGCCCGGCCCAGCGCGTGAACGACCTGAGCCATCAACCGCTCGGCGCCGGCGCGCATGTCGTGCGGCTGCGTGCACAGCCACAGCGCGTCGATGCGTATCACCGCAGCACCTCGCGCAACCACGCGGCGCACTCGCTGGCCGCGGCAAGCGGCCACTTGACGCTGACCTGCAGGGCGCCGCGCTTGACTTCCAGGTTGATGTCGCCGCCAGCCGAGGCGCTCGGCGCGGGAAGGGGCGGCGGCATGGCCGGCAGCGGCAATGCAATGAACTGCGCTGCAGTTTGCGGCGAACCCACACCGCGACCGCGACGCCACTGATGAACCAGGTTGTCGTTCAACCCGAACTCACGTGCCACCGCCGCCACCGAGGCGCCCGGTATCGCACAAGCCTGCAGTACCTGCGCCTTCAACTCAGCGCTGTGCCGCCGCCTTTGCTTCGTATTGCGATCCATAGATGTCCAGCTACCGTTAGCTGGACATCATCGATCGATCGTTGCTCTGATAACAGGGTGGGATCGGCAGCCGCTTACGT
>NZ_JBBKZU010000044.1:0-2598 GCF_037889935.1 Variovorax ureilyticus | reverse complement strand
CCCCGATCGACACTTCAAACTCCCCCACCCGTGGACACTCAAATTCCTCCAGGCAGGACGAGGGTTGCATTATTGATCTGTCAGGCCTCCGCGGCGATCGCCAGGCGCGCGGCGGCCTCCTTCAGCCGGTAACTCCTGCCCTCGAACTCGAGCATGACGGCACGATGCATCAGTCGATCGAGGATGGTGGTTCCCATGGTCGCATCGCCGAGGTATTTGCCCCAGTCCTGTACGACCCGGTTGGAAGTGACAACGATGCTTCCGCGACGCTTGTAGCGCTGATGCACGATGGCCTGGAGCAGCTCGGCGGCGGCGTCGGAGATGCGCCGCGCCAGGAAGAGGTCGTCGAGGATGAGGAGATCGGATTCGACGTACGCGCGCATCAGCGCCGTCTGCTCCTTGGGGCTTGCCAGTGCGAAGCGGGCGAACTCGGTGTCGGCCTCGACGTAGCGAACATCATGGCCTTGCAGAGTGGCCTGGTAGGCCACAGCCTTGGCCACATGCGACTTCCCGGTGCCCGGTTTGCCGATGATCAGCGCATTGGCACCTTCGGCAATGAACTTCAGCGTGTGCAGCTCGAAGCACGCCTGACGAGGCAGCTTCGGGTTGAAGCGCCAGTCGAAGTCGCCCAGCGTGGGCCGTTCGTCAAGACGTGATTGCTTGAAGCGCCGTTCAGTCAGGCGCGAGTGGCGCCGGTCGAGCTCGTCCTGCAGCAATCCTGCCAGCGTCTCCAGCAGCGGCTGCTGCGAGGCTTGCGCCTGCATGACGCGAGTGTTCAGGGTTGCGGCGATGCCGGACAGACGCAGCTCGCGCAGCGTGCATTCGATCTCATTGAGGGTCATGCGCAGTACCTCCAGGGTTCAGGGGAGCGGAAGGCTGTGCCGAGGCACAGCGGGAGAACAACTCGGCGTAGATGTCGGCGGGACGGATCAGCGGGTGTTCCTGCGTCAGCGAGAGTTCCAGCTGGCGCGGTTCCTCGGCGCGTTCGATGGTCGCCAGTGCGTCGGCGACGATCTTCTCGGTCAACCTCTTGACGTGGCTGTAGCTGTGGATGCCGTCTTGCATTGCCAGCGCACAAGCGCAATCGACAAGGCGACGCGGATAGCGATCGGCCAGGCGCACGATGCCCCACAGCTTGCGCTGGCCGACGCGGCCTTCGACGGCGAACAGCAACTCGCACAGACGTTCGGCGTCAGCTCCGATCAGCTTGGCTTGCGCGAGGATTCGGCGGGTCTCACGCGACGGGTTGAAGACTCGCTCCTCCATCGGCAGCACGACAGTGCCGGGGCGCTCGACACGGACATGGCTGCGCAGCAGCGCATGGGTCTTCAGGTCCCGAATCTCGATGCGGTGCTCGAACAGGCGCACGAGGACCTCGCTGCCGATGGGCGCCGGCCGCGCGGCATAGCTGCAGTGATCGACGCGCACGCAGCTGTCGTCGCACACGGTGCGCTGCGCCTCGGTGAAGTACTGCATGCCCAGCAACGGCAGCGGCTGCAGCAACGGCCGCTCCTCCTCGAACATCGCCTGCACCTGACGGCGGGCGCCCCCATGGATGCGCGAGGCGGCCCAGCGGGTCTCCCAGTGTTCGAGGAAGTCGTTCTGCTCCTGCAGCGACTCGAAGCGCCGTCCCTTCAAGGCTGTGGCCTGGGTGTGACCGATCGCGTTCTCGACCGAACCCTTGCGATTGGGGTCGCGTACCCGGGCCGGATCAGCGACCACGCCGTAGTGGGCCAGCGTGGCCGCGTACACGGGGTTGAGCGTGGGCTCGTACAGGTCGGGCTTGAGCACGCCTTCCTTCAGATTGTCGAGGACCACGTAGCGACAGGATCCACCAAAATATCTCCATGCCTGCTCGTGCAGTCGGGCCCAGGTCTCCTGACTGGACTTCCATACGACACGCCGGAAGCTGCGCCGGGAATAGCGCAGCGTCGCGACGAACAGCCGCGGCTTGCGATAGCGCTCGCTGCCTGGCACGCGCGTTGGCGCGCCTTCGCCGTAATCGACCTGCATCTCTTCGCCGGGGAGGAATTCCAGGCGATCAAATTGCTCGGGCTCGTGATGGCGCAGCTTCCGCACGAAGCGCATCACCGAGCTGTAGCGGGCGGTGAATCCGTGCAGGTCGACCAGATCCTGATAGATGGCCATGGCGTTGCGGCGCAGCCGCAGTTGCGCTTCGATGAAGCCGCGATGCGGCTCGCACGCCGAGACCGTCGCGGGCGAGCGCGCGGGCATCGGAGTCGGTGGACGGGGTGGGGGAATTTGCTCGCCGGGGCCGGTGGACACCCCGGGGGAATTTGCCGCCACCGCAGCGAAGCGCTTCTGGTAGCTGCGGATGGTCTTGCGATCGATCCCCGTGACGCGCTCGATCTCCCGTTGGCTGGCCCCGGCGCCCAACAGGGTCCAAATGGTCGTCTGCAAATGCGGCTTCAAGACATTCACTCCATCACCCCCTCTTGGCTGAGGGGGCAAAAGTAATGTCCTGCCCGGAAGGGGACTGCCAGCGGGCGCTGGCGCCGCCTACGCCGTCACGGCCCGATGGCCGCGGCGGGGGAATTTACGTGTCGATAGCTGGGGGAGTTTGGGTGTCGTTCGGGG
>NZ_JBBKZU010000043.1:0-2817 GCF_037889935.1 Variovorax ureilyticus | reverse complement strand
TGCGTATTTCAGGCCATCGTAGCCGGGCATTTCAGGCGAACGTAGCCGCCGTTTCAAACGAGCGTAGTCGGCGTTTCAGACGAACGTAGCCGGCATTTCACGCTGATCGTAGTCGCCCCAGGCGCACGCGAGTGACCCACTTCGGTGGGCATAGGCTGGCCGCTTTTTTTTGCGGATCAGAACCCGATGCCCACCCCAAGGATCACGATGCGTCAGATACGACAGGCTCTGCGCCTGCATTTGGAAGCAGACCTCAGCCACGCTCAGACCGGCCGGGCGTTGGGCATCCCGAAGGCCACGGTCGGCAAGTACGCACGCTTGGCGCGCGCTGCCGGCGTGGACTGGGCGATGGCCCAGACGCTCAGCGACAGCGAGCTCGAAGCGCGCCTTTATCGAGCGGCGGTGCCGCGCGCAGCGCATCATCTGGAGCCCGACTACGCGCGCATCCACCAGGAGCTCAAGCGCCCGGGCGTCACGCTGCAGTTGCTCTGGGAGGAATACGCCCAGGCCAACGAGCTGGCCTACAAGTACACCAGCTTCTGCGTCAAGTACCGCGCGTGGGCCGAAGGACTCAAGCGCTCGATGCGCCAGACCCATGTCGCGGGCGACAAGCTTTTCGTTGACTACGCCGGCGACACCATGCCGATCGTGGACTCGGCCACCGGCGAGATCCGCCAGGCGCAGATCTTCGTGGCCGCGCTGGGCGCCTCCAGCTTCACCTATGCCTGCGCCACCGCGACGCAGACAGCGCCCGACTGGGTCGCCTCGATCATCAACGCGCTGGAGTTCATCGGCGGCGTCGTGCGCTTGGTGGTGCCCGATCAGCCGCGCGCCCTCATCGCGCAACCCGACCGCTACGAGCCGGGCGTCGGCCGACTGGTCGAGGAGTTCTGCGAGCATTACAGCGTGGCCGTGCTCCCGGCACGCCCGGCTCATCCAAAGGACAAGCCCAAGGTCGAGGTCGCGGTGCAAATCGTTCAGAGGTGGATCCTGGCGCGCCTTCGCAACCGGCGCTTCTTCAGCTTGGGCGAGCTCAACCACGCCATCGCCGAGTTGCTGGTCGATCTGAACCAGCGTCCCTTCAAGAAGCTACCCGGATGTCGGCGCGAGGCCTTCGAGAAGCTCGACCAACCGGCGCTACGCCCGCTGCCGCCAACCAGGATGCCCATCGTGCGCTTCAAGACAGCGCGCGTCTCGATTGACTATCACGTTGACCTTGATGGCCACTACTACAGCGTGCCGCACCGCCTGGTGCGCACCACGGTGGAACTGCGCATCACCAGCAACACGCTGGAGATCTTCGCCGGCCAGCAGCGCGTGGCGGTACACCCGCTGAGCACCGCCCGGGGCAGGCATACGACCACGCCCGAGCACATGCCGGCATCGCACCGCGCCCACCGGGAGTGGACGCCGGCCAAGCTGATCGCCTGGGCAGAGCGCATCGGCGTGGGCTGCGCCGCACTCGTGCGCTGGCAGATGGAGAACCGCCCGCATCCCGAGCAGGGCTATCGGGCCTGCCTGGGCCTGCAGCGTCTGGCGCGCCAGTACGGCCCCGAGCGACTGGAGGCCGCATGCACGCGGGCGATGGCCATTCATTCGCCGACCTACCGCAGCGTTAACTCCATCCTCGTGAACGGCGCCGACCGCCAGGCGCTGCCGACCAAGCCAACTCAGACCTCCCTGCCACTGCACGACAACGTGCGTGGCCCCGATTACTACCACTGACCCAAGGAGAGCCTCCCCGTGATTCCTGCCCATACCCTGGACCAACTCAAGACGCTGCGCCTGGACGGCGTGGTGGCCGCCTTGAACGATCAAGCCGTCAGCAGCGCCGCCGCCGAACTGGACTTCGACGAACGCTTGAGCCTGCTCGTGCAGCGCGAGATCGACTGGCGTGACAACAAGCGTCTGACACGGCTTCTGAAGGCCGCCAGGCTCAAGGTCAGCAGCGCCTGCATCGAGGACATCCTCTGGCGCGATTCGCGCAACCTCGACCGCAACCTCATCACGTCGCTGGCTGGCTGCGACTGGGTCCGTCACGCGCGCACGGTTTTACTGACGGGGGCGACCGGCACGGGCAAGACTTGGTTGGGTTGCGCGTTAGCACGGCAAGCTGCGCGTTGCGGCTTCAGCGTGCTGTACGCGCGTACCTCGCGCCTGATGCAGGAGCTGCGCGTCGCCCACGGAGAAGGCAGCTTCAGCCGGCGGCTGGCGCAACTGGCGCGCGTGGACGTGCTGCTGCTCGATGACTTCGCAGGTACCCCGATGGCGCCGGGCGAACGCACGGATCTGCTCGAACTGCTCGACGATCGCGTGGGCACGAAGGCGACGTTGATCACGAGCCAACTTACGGTCGACAAATGGCATGCTTGGCTGGACGACCCCACCATCGCCGACGCGATCCTGGATCGCATCGTGCACTGCTCGCACCGCATCGCGCTGAAGGGGCCATCACTGCGCAAGAGCCAAGCCCCTGGCGAGGAACCCGCGCAATGATCGCTTCGCGCATGAGCGTGATCTACGGCGCCGCCGCCCAGAACACGACTTGCCCACCGCGGCGTGCGTTCGTCGCAAGCGACGCCCGCCGCCGTGGACAAGTCTGCATCGTCGTTAGAACAAACATCATCGCCTTCGGCGGCGTGTTGACCACCCCGGCGATGTTCGCCAGCGTGGACAACACGCGCGGCTTCACGCCATCGTAGTCGACTGAGATACCATGCAACCCTTCACTCGCGTGTGCCTCCATTGGCCACGATCACGCTGAATCGCCGGCTACGATCAGACTGAAATGCCCGGCTACGATCGCTGAAATCCGCA
>NZ_JBBKZU010000042.1:0-3073 GCF_037889935.1 Variovorax ureilyticus | reverse complement strand
GTGAGCGTCCAGCGATCCCACCTTGCGCCTGACGCAGCGGCTCCCGAGGATGGCGTCCACCTAAATTTGGCGGACGCCTATGCATCCCAATACTTCCAATCGCCGAGTCCACAGTGCCGAGTTCAAGGCCCGCATCCTGGCCGAGTGCCGGCAGCCCGGCGCGTCAGTCTCGGCCGTGGCCATTGCGCACGGCCTGAACACCAACGTCGTGCGCAAGTGGCTCACGGGCCATGGGCTCAAGCGCATGGGCGCCGCGGCGCCTGCGGCCGGTGGCACTGCGCCTGTCCTGCAGTTCGTCCCTGTGGAGTTGCCGCAGCCCGCGCCGATCGCCGCTCCTGCACCGCAGCCCGACATCCGCATCGAACTTCAGCGCGGCGGTCTGCACGTGAAGCTCCAGTGCGCTGCCAGCGCAGGCGCGCTGTACGCTGCGCAGTTGCGCGCCCTGGCCGATGCGCTGTGCGCGCCGCCTGAGGAGCCGGCCCGTTGATCCGCATCGACACGCTGTGGCTATGCACCCAGCCGCAGGACATGCGCGCTGGCGCTGACCGGTTGCTCAACATCGTCGTCAACACCGTCGGCTCGGCGCGTGCGCACCATGGCTACCTCTTCGCCAACCTGCGCGCCACGCGCATCAAACTGCTCGTGCACGATGGCTTCGGTGTGTGGTGCGCCACGCGCCGCCTGCACGCGGGACGCTTCGTATGGCTGGAGCGTTTGCCAGGGCAACTGCCGGCTGCAACGCTGCAACTGAGCGCGCAGCAATTCGAAGCTCTCGCGGTCGGCCTGCCGTGGCAGCGCCTGGGCGAACTCAGCGTCATCAGCCGATCATGAGGGCGCCGACAGCCCAGCGCCACCGTTGACATCGCATCTGCCGATGCGCAGCGCGTCCCCACTCGTGCAACATGCCGAACATGCTCGGCGACACCGCTGCTCCTCGTATCGACATGGCGCAACTTCCGCCGGAAGCGGCCGCGCTGATCACGCGGTTGCAGCAGAAGGTGCAGGCCCAGGCTCGCGAGATCGCCTGGCGCGACGCCAAGCTGGAGAAGATCAACTTCGAGCTCGCCCGTCTCAAGCGCTGGAAGTTCGGCGCCAAGACCGAGTCCATGACGGCCCAGCAGCGCGCCCTGTTCCAAGACACGCTGGCGGAGGACGAGGCCAGCCTGCAGGCACAACTGGCCGAATTGCAGCGCGGCCTGCCTGAGGTGCCCAAGACTGCGAAGGCACCCCCTCGTCAGCCGCGTCGCCAGGCACTGCCCGAGCACCTGGAGCGCGTCGAGCATCGCCACGAGCCCCAGGACACGAACTGCCCGAACGTTGAGTGCGGCCGGCCCATGCACCGCATCGGCGAGGACGTCAGCGAGAAGCTGGACATCGTCCCGGCCAAGTTCTTCGTGCACAGGCACATCTACGGCAAGTGGGCCTGCCGGTGCTGCCAGCAGATCCGCCAGGAGCCGGCCGAGCCGGACGTGGTGGACGGCGGCATCCCCGCCAGCGGGCTGGTGGCGCACACGCTGATCAGCCGCTTCGTGGACCACCTGCCGTACTACCGGCAGGAGCCGATCAACGCACGCTCGGGCGTGCACACGCCGCGCTCGACGCTGGCCGCCTGGAGCGGCGCCGGCGGCGCCAAGCTCGAGCCGCTGTACGAGGCGCACCGGCGCTTCATCCTCAGCTGCCGGGTGCTGCACGCCGATGAGACCCCGGTGCCGCTGCTGGACCCGGGATCGGGCAAGACGAAGAAGGCCTACGTCTGGGCCTGGGCTCGCAGCCACCATGACCCGTACCCAGGCGTGATCTACGAGTTCTGTCTGGGCCGAGGATCGCAGTACCCGGTGGCCTTCCTCGGCGGCAAGGGCCCGCCATGCTCAGAGCCGCCGTGGAATGGCACCTTGATCACCGACCAGTACGCTGGCTACAACGCCGTGTTGGACGCCAAGGTCTACCCGCAGCGCAACTCGGCGCTGTGCGCAGCGCATGCCAGGCGGTACTTCGAGGAGCTCAGTCGCGGGGGACATGCTGCCAGCGTGGTGGCCACCCAGGCGCTGCAGCGCTGGGCGCGGATCTACCACGCCGAGGCCGCCTTCGCGCAGATGGATGACGTCCAGCGCTGCCAGGCCCGGCAGCAATTGAGCAAGCCCCTGTGGGATGAGTTCGAGGTGTGGCTCAAGGTGCAGCGCACGCAGGTGCTCGATGGCAGCAAGATTGCCGAGGCGATCGACTACAGCCTCAACGCCTGGAAGGCGCTGACGCTGCACATCGACGACGGCGCGGTGGTCATCGACAACAACCTGATCGAGCGGCAGATCAAGCCGTGGAAACTCGGCGCGAAGAACTGGCTGTTCGTGGGCAGCGAAATGGCCGGCCAGCGCGCAGCGGTGGTGATGAGCCTGGTGCAGTCCGCCAAGCT
Source organism: Variovorax ureilyticus (assembly GCF_037889935.1). Classification (NCBI taxonomy): domain Bacteria; kingdom Pseudomonadati; phylum Pseudomonadota; class Betaproteobacteria; order Burkholderiales; family Comamonadaceae; genus Variovorax; species Variovorax ureilyticus. The sequence continues at coordinate 663 of NZ_JBBKZU010000042.1, read as the reverse complement.
CAACGGCCTGGATCCGTGGGCGTACCTGCGCGACGTGCTGGCGCGCATCCACGCGCATCCCAGCCATCGGCTGGATGAACTGCTGCCGCATCGTTGGCGGCCGAGTTGACGAAGATGGGCGTGATCACGCAGGCCGTGATGGTCCAGGCGGCCATCGACGTCAACAGCCTGGACCAGGCTCAGAAGGTGCGCCTGGCCGACGAGATCTTCGTTCAGCAGCCCAACATGCTCGCCTCGGTCCTCGCGCTGTCGCGCATGGGAGTGAGCATGGTGGAGATGGAGGTGCCGCTGCACATCCTGTTCGTGACGTTCCAGGCGATGAAGCGCAGCGGCCATACGTGGCCGATCGTCTCGGAGGACTTGCAGGAGACGTGCATGCAGCGCTTGACAGCCCGCGCCCGCTTCAATGAGGGATTGCCGGGCGAGCTGGCCGATCAGGTCGTGCAGCAGTTCTGCGACGAGCATCCCGAGCGCTACCTGCTCGCGTTCGTCTACGGATACCTCGGCGACCACGAGTTGCTGCGTGTGCGCACCGACGCGGAGAAGTACCTGCTGCTGGCCGCTCTCAACCTCGTCGAGTGTGTCGCCTTCGTTGGATCCGCGACCGCACCTTGACGATCACGAGCTCCGAGCCGGGTCAAGGTGGATCGGCTGGACGCTCAC
>NZ_JBBKZU010000041.1:2500-5634 GCF_037889935.1 Variovorax ureilyticus | reverse complement strand
CAAAAGCAAAAAGCCCAGCCTGATGAGGGCTGGGCTTTTTGGGGCTGTAAGAGCCTGACGATGACCTACTTTCACACGGGAACCCGCACTATCATCGGCGCTGAGGCGTTTCACTGTCCTGTTCGGGATGGGAAGGAGTGGGACCACCTCGCTATGGTCATCAGGCATAAAGGGTTGTCGTGCTGGTTTTGAGGTCAGCACAACGAATTCATAGAGTTTGGAATCAGTGTGTGTTTTGAACTGTTCTGACTGCGTCAACTTGGCATAACACCTTGATCTGACAGATCAAAGTTATAGGGTCAAGCCGCACGAGCAATTAGTATCGGTTAGCTTAACGCATTACTGCGCTTCCACACCCGACCTATCAACGTCCTGGTCTTGAACGACTCTTCAGGGGGCTCGAGGCCCCGGCAGATCTCATCTTGAAACGAGTTTCCCGCTTAGATGCTTTCAGCGGTTATCTCTTCCACACTTAGCTACTCGGCAATGCCACTGGCGTGACAACCGATACACCAGAGGTGTGTCCACTCCGGTCCTCTCGTACTAGGAGCAGGCTTCCTCAAATCTGCAGCGCCCACGGAAGATAGGGACCAAACTGTCTCACGACGTTTTAAACCCAGCTCACGTACCTCTTTAAATGGCGAACAGCCATACCCTTGGGACCGGCTACAGCCCCAGGATGAGATGAGCCGACATCGAGGTGCCAAACACCGCCGTCGATATGAACTCTTGGGCGGTATCAGCCTGTTATCCCCAGAGTACCTTTTATCCGTTGAGCGATGGCCCTTCCATACAGAACCACCGGATCACTATGTCCTGCTTTCGCATCTGCTCGACTTGTCAGTCTCGCAGTTAAGCACGCTTATGCCATTGCACTATCGTCACGATGTCCGACCGTAACTAGCGTACCTTCGAACTCCTCCGTTACGCTTTGGGAGGAGACCGCCCCAGTCAAACTGCCTACCATGCACTGTCCCCGATCCAGATAATGGACCTAGGTTAGAACCTCAAACACACCAGGGTGGTATTTCAACGTTGGCTCCACGAGATCTAGCGACCTCGCTTCAAAGCCTCCCACCTATCCTACACAGATCTGTTCAAAGTCCAATACAAAGCTACAGTAAAGGTTCATGGGGTCTTTCCGTCTTTCCGCGGGGAGATTGCATCATCACAAACATTTCAACTTCGCTGAGTCTCAGGAGGAGACAGTGTGGCCATCGTTACGCCATTCGTGCAGGTCGGAACTTACCCGACAAGGAATTTCGCTACCTTAGGACCGTTATAGTTACGGCCGCCGTTTACTGGGACTTCAATCAAGAGCTTGCACCCCATCATTTAATCTTCCAGCACCGGGCAGGCGTCACACCCTATACGTCCACTTTCGTGTTTGCAGAGTGCTGTGTTTTTAATAAACAGTCGCAGCCACCGATTTCTTGCAACCCTTTCATGCTCCGTTGTTCACTTCACACTAATAGGGCACACCTTCTCCCGAAGTTACGGTGTCAATTTGCCGAGTTCCTTCTCCTGAGTTCTCTCAAGCGCCTTAGAATACTCATCTCGCGCACCAGTGTCGGTTTGCGGTACGGTCGTCAATAGCTGAAGCTTAGTGGCTTTTCCTGGAACCTCGTTCAGTCACTTCACAAGCAAGCTTGCTCGATCGCTGGCCTCGGTATATGACGGGCGGATTTGCCTACCCATCGCCTACATCCAGCTAAACCGGGATATCCAACACCCGGATGACCTATTAAGATCCGTCCCCACATCGCACTATTGATCGGTACAGGAATATTGACCTGTTTCCCATCAGCTACGCATCTCTGCCTCGCCTTAGGGGCCGACTCACTCTACGCCGATGAACGTTGCGTAGAAAACCTTGCGCTTACGGCGAGGGGGCTTTTCACCCCCTTTAACGCTACTCATGTCAGCATTCGCACTTCTGATACCTCCAGCACGCTTTACAACGCACCTTCACAGGCTTACAGAACGCTCTCCTACCACTTGCAATAAATTGCAAATCCGCAGCTTCGGTAACTGGCTTAGCCCCGTTACATCTTCCGCGCAGGACGACTCGATCAGTGAGCTATTACGCTTTCTTTAAATGATGGCTGCTTCTAAGCCAACATCCTGACTGTTTTAGCCTTCCCACTTCGTTTCCCACTTAGCCAATTTTAGGGACCTTAGCTGGCGGTCTGGGTTGTTTCCCTCTTGAGTCCGGACGTTAGCACCCGGTGCTCTGTCTCCCAAGCTGTACTCTTCGGTATTCGGAGTTTGCCTTGGTTTGGTAAGTCGCCATGACCCCCTAGCCAAAACAGTGCTCTACCCCCGAAGGTAATACTTGAGGCACTACCTAAATAGTTTTCGGAGAGAACCAGCTATTTCCAAGTTTGTTTAGCCTTTCACCCCTATCCACAGCTCATCCGCTAGTTTTGCAACACTAGTCGGTTCGGACCTCCAGTACCTGTTACGGCACCTTCATCCTGGCCATGGATAGATCACTTGGTTTCGGGTCTACACCCAGCGACTGGACGCCCTATTCGGACTCGATTTCTCTACGGCTTCCCTATTCGGTTAACCTTGCCACTGAATGTAAGTCGCTGACCCATTATACAAAAGGTACGCCGTCACCCTTGCGGGCTCCGACTTTTTGTAAGCATGCGGTTTCAGGATCTATTTCACTCCCCTCCCGGGGTTCTTTTCGCCTTTCCCTCACGGTACTAGTTCACTATCGGTCGATGATGAGTATTTAGCCTTGGAGGATGGTCCCCCCATCTTCAGACAGGATTTCTCGTGTCCCGCCCTACTTTTCGTCAGCTCAGTACCACACAGGTCTTTTCACGTACGGGGCTATCACCCACTATGGCCGGCCTTTCCAAGCCGTTCCGTTAAGTCTTGTGCTATCACTGACAGGCTCTTCCGATTTCGCTCGCCACTACTTTCGGAATCTCGGTTGATGTCTTTTCCTCGAGCTACTGAGATGTTTCAGTTCACCCGGTTCGCCTCGCACACCTATGTATTCAGTGTGCGATACCTTTCGGTGGGTTTCCCCATTCGGAAATCTCCGGATCAAAGCTAATTTGCCAGCTCCCCGAAGCTTATCGCAGGCTATCACGTCCTTCGTCGCCTATCATCGCCAA
>NZ_JBBKZU010000040.1:0-7462 GCF_037889935.1 Variovorax ureilyticus | reverse complement strand
GCGCCTGGCGATCGCCGCGGAGGCCTGACAGATCAATAATGCAACCCTCGTCCTGCCTGGAGGAATTTGAGTGTCCACGGGTGGGGGAGTTTGAAGTGTCGATCGGGGGCCATGGGCGTGGGATGGCCAGGACGCTGTCGCGCCATCGGCCGACGGCGAGGGCGTCCATCCGGGGCCTGGCGAGCCGGTGTATCGCGTGCGCGTGCGAGGGACCACGGAGCTCGAGCTCGCATGGGAGGTCATGCAGCCCAACGGCGAGTTCGATCATTTCTCGACTGCCGTTCGCCGACGTATCGGCCTAGTCCGGATGAGCGCTGATGAGCGAAATGATCGCGATCTGCGCCTTGTCTATGGCTCCGCGCTGGATCGGTTGCTGGCCGACAACGCATTGCGGGCACGTATCGGCAAGGAAGTGGCGGGGCTCAATTTGCACGATTCCCTCAATGACAAGGGTAGGGATGCGATTGAAAAGCTGGATACGCGCATGGCTGGTGCCGCGCTTCCCAGTGAACTGAAACTCGGCCTCACGACCAGCCAGGGGTTGTCGATTGGCGCGCTCATTGGCCTGATGGCGACTAAGAACGGGGTGGCTTTGCCCCTAAGCAGTTGGGGCGCGGGTACCAGACGGATGGCAGCGCTCGAAATTGCATCGTCAACGGACAAGGAAGCAAGCGTTACGCTCATCGATGAAATCGAGCGCGGACTGGAACCGTACCGTCTGCGCAAGCTCATCAACATCCTGGCCGGTCAACACGGGCAGATCTTCCTCACTACACATAGCCCTGTCGCCATTTCGTGTGCAGAGGACGCACACCTTTGGTATCTGGACAGTCAGGGCTCCATCGGGACGCTGCCTCGGGACAAGATCGGGCCACAGCAGAAGCGCGACCCTGAAACGTTCTTGGCGCGCGTGGCTGTCATTGCGGAAGGACCCACCGAAGTTGGCTTCTTGCAGTATCTACTGGAGAAGGCTTTCGAGGGCAACCCGCTCGATCACGGGGTGCGAGTCTGCGATGGTCAGGGCAATGGAGCGACCTTGGATCTGCTAGAGACGCTCGCGTCTTCCGGTTTGCTGTTTGCCGGCTTAGCTGACGACGAAGGTACCGCGCCAGAGCGGTGGAAGAAACTGAAGGAAAAGCTCAAAGGGCGGTTGCACCAGTGGCCGAAGGGCTGCACCGAAGATCATGTGATCAGGGCCGTTCCCGATGCGAATCTTCTCGAGCTGCTGAAGGACGCAGAAGGCGAACTGGACGGCAATCGACTTCGGACTTTGGCGGAGCGCCTTGGACTTCAAGACAAAAGCACCGAGGCGATAGATGCGGCGCTGAAAGCCTCTGGAAAATCGTGGCGCGCACTGATCATTGCAGCCGCCAGCGGTAGCAAGGATGGGGCGCCCGCAAGTCAAGAAAAGGCTTGGAAGAAGCATTCCCAGCATTGGTTCAAGTCCACTGTCGGTGGACAGGAGTTGGCCCAAAAAATGGTCACGCTAGGCGCGTGGGTGGACATCCAGCCGCAGTTGCTTCCGTTGATCAATGCGGTACTGGCAGCCGTGGGACGCGAGGCCTTGGAAAAGCTCGATCTATGAGCGACCAGGCCGTCGCCAAGCTTCTCCGCTCACCCGAGCCGCTGGTGATCATTGAAGCTGCGGCGGGCTGCGGCAAGACATACCAGGGTGCTGCGTACGCGCAGGAGGTGGTGGGGGCGATTGGCGATGGCCGCTTGCTCATCCTGACGCACACTCACGCCGCTTGTTCCGTCTTCGCGGAACGCACGAAGAAGGCCGGGTCACGCGTCGAAATCAAGACCATCGATGCCTTAATTGCACAGATCGCGCTCGCGTACCACAAGCCACTGGATTTGCCGCGGGATCTGACATCCTGGGCTTTGCGGGATGGCGGGCGAGGCTTTGAGATTATGGCGACCAAGGTCGCGGGATTCCTGCGCAATCAGCCAATGGTGGCTCGTGCACTCGCCCGACGCTACCCAGTCATCGTGTGCGATGAGCATCAGGACTCCAGTGTCGATCAGCACAGTGTTGTCATGTCCCTGCTGTCTGCTGGAGCAACCGTCCGGATCTTTGGCGATCCCATGCAGCGGATCTACGGGGCCAAAAGCGATAAAGCCGCGCGTGAGGATCGTGCCCGCTGGGACGCATTGAAGGCGCAGGGAGCTGGCGAGAGGCTGATCACGCCTCATCGTTGGCAAACCGGTTGCCCTCTGTTGGGAGCTTGGGTCATCGAGGCGCGGGAGAACTTGGAGCGCGGAACTCAGATTGACCTAACCAGAGGGCTGCCTCCATCCGTTAGGGTTCTTGTCGGAAACAACACGGCTCGGATGCGAACAGGCTACCAACTGTCCAAGGAGCACAGAGCACCGATTGACAAGGTGCTAAGAAGCAGCCCGCAGCTGATGGTCCTCGCATCGCAGAACGACTTGGTGGCGGCACTTCGCGCCTTTTGGTTTCGGGCAGTCCCGATCTGGGAAGGACATACGCGAAATGCGCTGGGGGCACTCGTGCAGACCCTACGAGACGGTCATGGCAATCCGGAAGCACTAGCGTTAGGAGTCATCAGCTTCATGGGCAGCGTTGCAGCAGGGTTCAGTCTTTCCAGTCATGGCGACAGACTTCTGCAAGAGATCCGAACTGGGGCGGCTCGCCCCACCATTGGAAAGCCGGCAAACATTCAAGCGGTCGCACGATGCCTGCTGAACAATCCGTCGCACACGGGGGTGTCGGACGCCCTCGCGAAAATCACTGCGCTGGTGAAGGACTCTGCTGCGGGCTTCGATACCGTGAAAATTGATCATGGTTCCGAGCTGCGGGATGCCGTGCGTATAGGCCAATTTTCAGGTCCCGACGAAGGTTTTGCGGAGGTTTCGCGCATGCGCTCCTATTCCCATCCTTCTCTACCCAAGAAGGTGCTCAGCAGCATTCACAAGGCGAAGGGGCTGGAGTGCGACCACTCGATGCTGATGGCCTGCGACAAGGCCCAGTTCACGTCGACGCTGTACGCGAAATCTAAGATGTACGTCGCCCTCAGCAGAGCGAAGAAGTCGCTCACCTTGGTGGTTCCGACATCCAACCCTAGTCCCCTGTTCAAGGTCCATTGAGAGACTTATCCCATGAGCAACTATTTCAGCGATCGGGAGATCGGTCCCAAAGCACGTACCGAGCAGACGATGAGTCCGGCCGCTTGGGGAGGCATCGCGGTCCTGGTTGAGTCGCTGGCGAGTTCCGGAGCGTTCGGGGCTTCGTTTCCAAAGGAATGCCCCGATGGTCATGCGATCTGTGGCAACGACACGGACAAGCTTAAAAGCGCCATCGAGGCGGAGATTGAGGGGTTGTCTTGGCCGCTGCAACGCGACGAGTTCGACGAAGATGATTTCATGCGGATGCGAAAGCCTTGGGCGCCCCCGACCCTTGTGGCACTTGACTTCATCGAGTTCGTTTGGAGGTGCGTAGCCCTTCCGGTTCCAGGGAAGCTTCACGACTACTACCGCCATCACCATCTTTCGTTCGATAGCACGCAGGGGCGTTCTGCGCTCGTGAGCGATGTGAACCGCATCCTTGCGCGCAACGGGCTGGCTTATGAGATCACTGGAGACGGCGAGGTCCGTCGGATACTGCCGGCCGTCATTGGTGACATGCTCGCAAGGACCTATTTCCAGACCGGGGATCAACTGCTCGACGTCATGCTGGAAGAGTCACGCAGGAAGTTCTCAGACCCCGATCCGTTGATTCGCCGTGAAGCGCTGGAGCGGCTGTTCGACTCATGGGAGCGCATCAAGACATTGGCCGACGACAACAAGGCCAAATCGGCGAAGCTGGTTCTGGACAGGGCAAGTTCTGAGCCGGTATTTCGCCAACTTCTGGAAAAGGAAGCCCTGGAGCTTCGAGAGATCGGGAACAGCCACCTGCTACGCCATCACGAACGAACCCAGACACCCGTGATCGATACTGACCATGTCGACTATCTGTTTCACAGGCTCTTTTCTTTGGTGGATCTGGTGGTCCGCAAGAACGCACCTCGTTAGGAGCCAAGGCTCACCAGCGCTGACGAAGAGGTTAGTAGGCTGGCGCCATCCGTCAAGATTCGACCTTGACCAACATCGGAGGGCGCCGCGGTCTGCTAAGGTGAGCAGCCGTATGCAGAAGACCTCTCTAGATTGGCTCTATCGCCGCTATCCGCATTTCAGACAATTTCCCTTCGGGTGGCGACTCTCCAAACGCACGGCGATGTTCGCGCTAACGCTCGCCTTGGTGGGGTGCCTCATTGGATGGGGCATCCGCGAAGACCTGAAGGTGGCCGACTGGGCGTCGTGGGTACAGGCCTTTGGATCTATTGGTGCCATCGTGGGCGCATGGATCATCGGGCGATCTCAATCCAAAGCCGCGCTCGAGCACGCACTGCAACTGCGGGATCGGGAACACGTTGAACGAGTTCGCGCGCTCTTCCCGATCGCTGCCCGAGCGTTCGAGCTCGTGCAGGATCTTGAACGCGAGCCCTGTGATTCCTACTACCAGAAAACCTACAGCGAGAGTTCCTTTCGCACCTGCCTGAAAGCTCTTGCTGCCATCCCATTGCATGAGCTTGGCAGCTACGCGCTTGTCCAGGGCTACATGGAATTGCAACAGGCGTTGGAAGCCGCAGCACTCGCCGCCGCGGGACGTAAGGAACTCGGGCAGTTTAACTTTGCGGAAAGGCAGCGCCGACGAGCTGCCGATAGCGACATCAGCGCCGCGTATCGCGACGCAAAGATGGCCTTGGACAAGATTGAAACCAGCCAACCGAGTCGCGAACTTAAGCAGATTCTCGATTAGTGCTGCGTAGCCGGCCGTGTGCCGATGCGCGTCCGCTGCGATCGCGTCTCGCGCATACAGGCACTGGCTGCTTCGCGTTGGCTAACGGCCGAGCCATTCGGGTCCGCCAAGTCAAAGGACCGCAAGCGCTGCAATCCCGCGGCTCAACCCGGCCACGTGCGGTCCTTGCTAAGCCACCGAACGTCACCCGACCGCTTGCCCAAGCGCTCATCGGCCGCGACATGAAAGCGGTGTCGGCTCGGATGGCCAAGACCCGCCTAGTCTTCGCTGCTTGCGCCGCGGTGCCTTCCGGGATCCAGCAAAAATGGCCGAGCTTGTGTGAGTTGTGCGAGTTGACTATGCTGACTCACATAACTCGCACTCTCCACAGGGCGCCGCCATGAAGAACCTGAGCTTTCACGTAGATCTAGACCCTCGCCAGGCATCCCATGAGCTGACGGAGAAGGACATTCAACAGGTTCAGGAAATGTTGCCTGACTTGCTCGCCGCTGTATTGGCCGTGCGGCACGAGCGCCGCCTAGCTGCACGCGCGACGCTCGTAAATCTGTTTGCCGGACGAGCAGAGATCACGCCAGCCGACTCCGCGCAAGCGCGGATGGAAGGGCGCGCCCGTAGCGCTATTCAAGAAGGCACGGACTGGTACACGGCGCAGCAAGTGGCTGAGTTTGCGAAGCTGCGCCCCGGCAACCCAATAGGAAGCGTCAGCCGCTGGAAGGCTCAGGGCCGTGTCTTCGCGCTTCGACAAGGCAACCGAGACTTGTACCCACGCTACGCACTAGGCGGCGACTTTCATCCGCTGCCTGCGATGAAGAACATCCTGCAGGTGCTGGGCAAACAGAGCGCCGAGTGGCTGACGACGTGGTTCGAGAGCACAAACGGCTTTCTTGGCGGAAGGCGTCCGCGCGAGCTTCTCCTATCCGACCCCGCACGTGTGCTGGAAGCCGCGAAGGATGAAGTGGAGTCGCGGGAGTTCGCCAGTTGAGCTGGCTCAATGACGCGATCACCCGCGGCACCGCCACCCTAGCGAACTGAATCGTCCCGAGCGCGCTCCCCTAGCGCGGCTGTGACGTGCCTACGATTGCCCCCGGGCCTTTGCTCGACTTCGTTCTCCGGCAAGAGGGCAGGACCTTGGGCATGGTCGGAGACCGTCGGACTGCAGTCATTCAGGCTCGTCATGGCGAACGACCGCAAACGCTGCGGAGCGCACTGCGCGGCGAATCACCGGGATTGACGGCGGGCGTCACGCGTGTACCTGCAACGCGGAAAGTTGCTGCACCCCATGAAGGGCCCGTACGTCGACTTTCTGAGCCTTAGGAATCCGTCGCCGCATGCCGGGCAGAGTTCGGCGTCGTCTTCAGAACCGTCGACATTCAAGATCCGAAGGCCGTGATCCTTCAGCAATTCCGTGACGAAGGTCGACTCCATGTGCCGGACCGTGATGAGCGTTGCGGTCGAGCGGGCCCGGGTCAGCGCGACGTAGAAGAGTCGGCGCTCTTCTGCGAACTCGAACCCCTCACCTGAGGGCATCGCCAGTTGCAGCACTGGGTCATCCGCAACCTTGCTGGGAAAGCCGAGCGTTTCCGAGGTGACCCGTGGAACGATAACGTGATCAGCCTCAAGTCCCTTGGATGAATGGACGGTCAGGAAAGAAGCCTCCACCCACCGTCGGTCGTACGAGGCCGGCATGTACAGCTGGTCTTTTCGGTATCGACCCAGCAGATGCACCTTGGCCTTCCTTCTCAACGCCGCCGATTCTTTCGAGATTTCTTGAAGTCTTCGCTCAACCGCCCCGCGGATGAGTCTCTCATCATCGACTCGGATGATCCGCACCGGCTCCGCGATGTCGGTCTTGAATGACCGCACCTCTTTGGCAATCTGACGGGGATTCTTGCGAACGAACTTGCTGCTGATGCCACACAGCGAAGGAGGGCAACGAAAGGTGGTTTCCAGCTTGAGCGTGGTGCCCGCCCCAAAGAGGGCGTCGAACTCCGTCATTACTGCCAGATCCGCACCCGCGAAGCGGTTTATTCCCTGCCAGTCATCCCCGACCGCAAAGAGGTACCGGTCTTCGCCGTGAACCAGCGCAGACGCCATTCGGGCACGCGCGCGACTCGCATCCTGAAATTCGTCCACCATGATCAACTCATAGGGACTTTCCCACTGGCCCGATTCCAAGCAGTCGGTAGCCAGGTTCAACATGTCTTCGAAGTCGATGCACCCGCTTTCGCGAAGCTTGTCCGTCCAGGCGCCCCAAATCTTCTCGAACAGCCGCAGGAACATTTCGTGGCGGAACTGGAAGTCGCCTGCGATCCGTTGCTGCAGCCGTTCGCGCAAGTCCTGCATCGACAGCCGGCTGCTCTTCACGTGGGTGAGGAAGGTTCTAAAGGTGGCCGCGAGGCGAGGATTCTCAATGGGCTGGCGGCCTGGCGCCGTTCGATCGGGGTTCGGGTCCAGGTTGACGCCCAGCTTGGGGAGTTCACCGCTGAGATACGCAAACGCTTTGCCTGACCAGAGCTGCGCCATGGTGGTTGCGGATTTCAGCGATCGTAGCCGGGCATTTCAGTCTGATCGTAGCCGGCGATTCAGCGTGATCGTGGCCAATGGAGGCACACGCGAGTGAAGGGTTGCATGGTATCTCAG
>NZ_JBBKZU010000039.1:0-9264 GCF_037889935.1 Variovorax ureilyticus | reverse complement strand
TACGAGAAACTCGAGCGCAGCTTCGTTGCGCTCAACCACCTCGCCGCCGCCATCATCGCCTTTCGCAAGGTATCTGCCGACGTCAACATAATTTACGGATAAGTTCTAAGTTTGTCCAGGCGCTCGGGCCAGGTGCAGTTGGTTGCCGACTGCAGCAGGATGCGGGTCCACGCCACCCAGGCTTCCCATTGCACGCGCTTGTCCCAAGCGTTGCCCCATTGGCTGAATAGCTGCAGCGCGCTTTCGGCGGCCACGCGCGCGTCATCGCGTCGGCCTGCCGACAAATACACCTGCGCCAGCACCGTCCGAGTCATCAGGATTCTGATTCCGAAGCTGTTATCGCTGCGACCGAACCAGCCCTGGTACGCAGCTCGAATTTCTGAATCTTGCCGGTCGACGTCTTCGGCAATTCACCAAAGATCACCGTGCGCGGCACTTTGAATGCTGCCAGATGCTTCCGGCAATGCTCCACGATGTCCCACGGAGTCGAGCGAGCACCGTCCTTGATTTCGACAAAGGCGCACGGCGTCTCACCCCACTTCTTATCTGGCTTTGCAACGACTGCGGCTGCCAAGACATCGGGGTGCCGATAGATGACGTCTTCCACCTCGATGGACGAAATATTTTCTCCCCCGGAGATGATGACATCCTTGCTCCTGTCCTTGATCTTGATATATCCATCGGGATACTGAACTGCGAGGTCACCAGTGTGAAACCAACCGCCGGTGAACGCTTCTTGCGTCGCCGCGGGATTCTTCAGGTAGCCCTTCATCGTAATGTTGCCGCGGAACATGATCTCGCCCATGGTCTCGCCGTCCCACGGAATTGGTTTCATCGTCTCGGGGTCGAGCACCTGCGCGCTGCGCTGCAGGTGGTAGCGCACGCCCTGGCGCGCGTTCAGCCGCGCTCGCTCGCCGATGTCCACGCCGTCCCAATCCTCGTGCTTGGCGCAGGCGGTCGCCGGGCCGTAGACCTCCGTGAGGCCGTAGACGTGCGTGAGGTCGAAGCCGAGCTTCTCCATGCCCTCGATCAGCGAAGCCGGCGGTGCCGCGCCCGCCACCATCCCCTTCACGCCAGCGGGCAGGCCCTGCTTGAGTTCGTCGGGCGCGTTCACCAGCATCCCGTGCACGATGGGGGCGCCGCAGTAGTGCGTCACGCCGTGCTGCTTAATCGCCTCGGTGATCGCGCGCGCCTCCACGCGGCGCAGGCACACGTTGACACCGGCGCGCGCGGCCACCGTCCAAGGGAAGCACCAACCGTTGCAGTGAAACATGGGCAGTGTCCACAGGTACACCGCATGCTTGGGCATGTCCCACTCGAGGACGTTGGAGATGGCATTGACGGCCGCGCCGCGGTGATGGTAGACAACGCCTTTGGGATTGCCTGTCGTCCCGCTGGTGTAGTTGAGGGCGATGGCGTCCCACTCGTTCCCTGGCAACTCCCACACATGTGACGGATCACCTTCTGCCGCGAGCTCCTCGTACGTCAGCTCGCCAACTCGCTTGCTTGTTCCGCTGAACGAAGAGTCCTCCGCGTCGATCACCAGCAGGTCCTCGCGACTTTTCCGCAGCGAGACTGCCTCCTCGATGAGGGCGGCAAACTCCGGGTCCACGATAAGGACCTTTGCTTCACCGTGGTCAAGCATGAACGCAATAGTGGCAGCGTCGAGGCGGGTGTTCAGCGCATTGAGCACCGCGCCTGCCATCGGCACGAAGAAATGCGCCTCGACCATCGGGGGCGTATTGGGCAGCATGACGGCGACGGTGTCGTTGCGGCCGATTCCCCTGGCTTTCAACGCGCTGGCAAGGCGCCTGCACCTTTCGTAGGTTTCGGCCCAGGTGCGTGTCAGCGCACCATGGATGATGGCCGGGTGCTGCGGATAGACCTCAGCCGAGCGCTCGAGGAACAGAAGCGGCGTCATCGGCGCGTAATTCGCCGAAGTGGGCGGTAAGTCTTGGTCGAAGATCGAGTTCATGCTCTGCTCACATCGCGTTGAGGTTGATCGAAGGCAGGACTTCGCCACGACACTCGCCGAAGCCCACCCGCGCCGCCCCCGGGTTCTCGCACCAACCTCTGAGCACGACGCAGTCACCGTCTTCTAGGAAGTGACGCATTTCGCCCGTACCGGGCAAGGGCACTGCTCGGGTGCCGCCCAGACTCAATTCGACCAGTGCGCCGGCCTCGCCTGGCGTGGGACCGGAGATCGTGCCGGTACCCATCAGGTCTCCGCTTTGCACATTGCAGCCGCCCACGGTATGTTGCGTGAGCATCTGCGCAACGGTCCAGTACTGGTGTCGGAAGCTCGTGGCGGAGATGCAATCGCCGGGCAGTTCCCGTGCGCGGTGTTGGCGAGTCTGCAACAGGACTTCGAGCTGCACGTCCACGCTGCCCGTCGCGCGATCGGTGGCGTTATCCAGGTATGGCAAAGGTTGCGGGTCGCCGTCCGAGCGGCCGAATGGAACGCGGAACGGCTCCAGGGCTTCCATAGAGACGATCCACGGCGAGATGCTCGTGCAGAAGTTTTTGCCGAGAAAGGGGCCCAGCGGATCCATCTCCCAGAACTGATGGTCGCGCGCCGACCAGTCATTGAGCAGGCACATCCCGAAGATGCGGTCCCGCGACTCGGTGAGTGACAGTGGTTCGCCAAGCGCCGTTCCCGGGCCCACGAAGAAGCCCATTTCGAGTTCGAAATCCAGCCGCCGGCTTGGACCGAACACCGGCGTCTGGCTACCTGCAGCCCTTGATTGGCCGTTCGGCCGGCGAAAGGGCGTTCCAGACAGCACCAAGCTCGACGCACGCCCGTGGTAGGCAATCGGGAGCCACTGAAAGTTAGGGGTCAGGGGGTTTTCCGGCCGGACAACGCGGCCAACGTTGAGCGCGTGGTGCACCGAGGTATAGAAGTCCGTGTAGTTGTGCACCTGCGCCGGCATTTTCATGACGGCGTCCACGAGGGGTACCAGGCAAACGCGAACCTTGGCCTGCGTTGCAGGGTCGGCTTCGGCGGACAGAAGTCTGAACAGCGCGTGGCGCAGCGGCTGCCAGCCTGCCGGCCCCATTCCCATGAATGCATTGAGAGTTTCGCCGGCCGCCACACTGCAGGCCGCCTGTGCAGGCTCGGGCAAAAGGCTGCTGGCTGCCAGTTGCGCGAGGTCGACCACTTGATCACCGATCGCAACGCCCCCGCGGGACCGCTCCAGGCGGCCCTTGGGAGCAAACACCCCGTAGGGCAGATTCTGCAGCGTGAAGTCGCAGCCTGGCGCCTGCGCAGCGGCGATCCAGCTGCGGGCCGTGGAATCGTGGGTGAAGTTCAGCATCAGGCTTGCTTGTTAGTCGGTATCAGTGCGTCGTCAAAGATGGCGACCGCGCGAGTCCAGCCAGCAGAGGCGCCGCGTATCTTGTGCGGAAAGCAGCTGATGAAGAATCCATTCGCGGGCAGCACCTCAAGGTTGTGCAGTTTCTCGAGATGGCAGTAGCCAATGTCTCGTCCCGCTTTGTGGCCCTCCCAGATCAGCGAAGCATCGCGGGTGGCCTCGTACTTTTTTGCCGTGTGCACGAAGGGGGCGTCCCAGCTCCAGGCGTCCGTGCCGGTCAGCCGCACGCCGCGTTCCAGCAAGTACATCGTTGCGTCATAACCAATGCCACAGCCGGATGAAACGTAGTCTGCCTGGCCGTACCTGCTACCAGCACGCGTGTTGACCACGACGATCTCCAATGGTCGGATCGTGTGATGGATGCGCGCGAACTCTTCTTCGACCTCCCTGGCTGTGACCACGTGGCCATCGGGCAGGTGCCGGAAGTCCAGCTTCACGCCAGGCTGGAAGCACCATTCCAGCGGGACTTCGTCGATCGTCGTGGAGCGTTCCGCCTTGCCCAGCGCCTTGTTCATCGTGCTGTGGAAGTGATACGGCGCGTCCAGATGCGTGCCGTTGTGCGTGGAGAGCCGGACGGTTTCTGCCGCCCAGCCTTCGCCATCGGGCAAATCGCCCTTGCTGAGTCCCGGGAAAAAGGCGGCGATCTGCTCCGGCGAGTCCTCATGCGTCACGTAGTCGATGTGCGGCGCGAATGCAGGCGGGTCGCTCAGGACGTCGTTTTCCAGGTAGATGGACAGGTCGATGAAACTGCGTGTCATATCGTTTCTCTGGATTAGTCGATGGTGATCTTCTTGGCCTTGACCAGGTCACCCCACATCCGCTTCTCCTGACCCAGCATGGCCGTCATGGCGTCGACGGTGGCGATCATCGGCTCGCTGCCGAGCTCGGCGATTTGCTTCTGCACGTCGGGGGCCTGCGTGATGCGGGTGAGCTCCGCGTGAAGCTTCTCGACTACGTCGTTCGGCACGCCTGCCGGCGCCCAGACGCCATGCCAGCCGACCACTGCAACGGCGGGATAGGTTTCCGAGATGGTAGGCACATTCGGCAGCTGCGCGTGGCGGCGGGGACCGCTGTAGGCGATGGCGCGTACCTTGCCCGCGTTGATCATGGGAATGGCCGAAGCAGCGGGTTCGACGCACAGCGGGATCTGGCCCGACACCACGTCGATCATCGGAGGGCCCTTGTACGGCACGTGCAGCATCTGCACTTGCGCGCTCTGGTTGAACAACTCCATGATCAGATGAAGGAAGCTGCCCACGCCGTTGGTGCCGTAGGCCAGCTTGCCCGGGTTCGCGGTCGCGTAATCGGCAAGTTCCTTCACTGTCCTGAATGGCATGCCGTTGTTGGCGACGATGAAGGCTCCCTGCGACAGCAGCGGCGAGACGGGCCGGAAATCCTTCTCGGGATTGAAGGTGAGCTTGGAGTAGATCCACGGGTTGACCGTGAAAGAACTCGAGACGGTGTACAGGAAGGTGTAGCCGTCCGGGGGAGCCTTGGCTACGACATCCGACGCGATGTTTCCTGCCACGCCAGGCCGGTTCTCGACGATGACCGGGACGGTCAGGACCTTGGACAGCCTCTCCGCGTAGATCCGGTTGTAGGTGTCGGGCGCCGTACCGGGTGGCCCCATGTTGACGAACTTGATGGTTCGCGAGGGCCACACCGTTTGTGCAGACGCGGCCTGCCAGGGTTGGAGGGTTGCGACGGCGCATGCGGCGGCGGCGCGGGAGAGGATCGTGCGGCGTTGGATGGCCATGGGAATTCCTTCAAGGCTTTGCGGGCACGACCGGCAGCAGCAAAAACGATGGATGTGCGCCGCCGGTGTGAATCGTGATCTCGCCTCCGAAACGCTCCGGGGTACGGTCTTCGGGGTGGTCGTGCAGGAGAACGGAAGAGCCTCGCAAGGGCTTTCCGTAGATTTCGGGCCACGGCCCCGGAAGGTCATGCTGGAAGTCCGAACTGCCGACCGTCAGCACGAGTCGCCATCCCTTGGGGAATACGAACGACATCGGCCAGATTTCGACTTGCAGTTCATAGATCTCGCCGGGCTCGAGATATTGAAGTTCGTCGTGGACGAGAACAGGCTGCCACGGTTTCGATCTCACGGGATCAAGCTTGCGGTGGGAGGCGCGCAGCCAGCCCTGCGCCAAGGGTGCGTTGAACTCGGAAGCCGCAACGATGAGATGCTCCTTGCCGGCCGTGTCATACGCGCGGACTGTCAAGAAGAGATCGGCGTCCTTGGCGGTTGTGGATACGTAGAGGGTGGCCGCCACCGGCCCCGTCACTTCCGTCTCTTGCTCGAAGGGGGCGGTGCTGAAGCTGGCTTTCCCGTCCAGACCGTCGAATCGCGCCTGACCTTCCACGCGGGAGGGCTCGCTCGTCAGGCGGAACGAAGCAGCGTCCAGATAGCTTCGCGTCCACAGCGTCCGGGCTAATGGCCATTCCTGCTCCGTGCGTTGAACGAATCGGTCGACGTGCCGCACCAGCATGCGAATCGGCGCCTCTTTGTCCCAGCCGTTGTTTTCGCCCTTCAGGAAGTGATCGAAGAAACGTTTCTGGAGTGCGACGCCGTAGTCCGTGTAGAACTCCGTCCAATGCTCGCGACCGTGGAATTCCATCCACTTCTGTTTGGACCCTGCACCCAGCCAGCCCTGGACGTTACCCCGCAAGTGCACGCCGTGGCCGCCCCAGTTTCCACAAGAGAGCACCGGCACCTCGATCGCTGCCAAATCCGGAGTGCGTTCTTTGTAGTAGCTGTCGGTGATGAGTTCCGCCTCAAGCAATTTGGCTGGAATATCCACGCGGTTGGCGAGCAACTCTTCGTCACTCAAGTCGTCGGGTCCAGCTATCGAGACTCCGGTGTTCGGATTCACGCGGGCGCGCGAGCCCAGGCCGTTCTGGACGTTCGCGATCTGGTTCGGGTACCACTTCATCAGGAAGGTATTGAGGATTCCTCCATGCCGGCATGCGTCGCGGTACATGTCGGTGTAACCCTCGAAGGGGCAGATGGCAGCCAGATGCTTGGGTCGCCGGGCGGCCACCTGCCACTGCGTGCTGGCGTAGTACGAGACACCTGCCAGGCCGATCTTCCCATTGCTCCACGGTTGGTTGGCAGCCCATTCGATGCATTCGCAGAAGTCATCGATCTCGCGGAGCGACCAGCAGTCGAGGACTCCGGGCGAACGGCCGGCTCCGCGCGAATCGACACGCACGCAGACGTAGCCGAAGGGCACCCAGCGTTCGGGGTCGACGGTCTCCCAGTTGGCATAGCGGCCTGAACTGCCACGCAAGACCTCGGGAAAGTCAGATGTCAGGCCCTTCCACTGCATCGGGAAGCCTTCACGGAAGTGCAAGCCCTTGGCGTAAGGGCCGTGTGACATCAACACGGGGAACGGGCCATCGCCGTCAGGACGAAAGATGTCCGCGCGTACGACCGATCCATCACTGACAGCGATCTCGACATCCCAATCGATCTTCATGCAGGCGCTCCAATCAGTTGAATCAAACAAGTGTTTAATGTAGCCATGCCCCAGCCGCGAGGCGCCGGTACTAACCCTAATCAATCATTTGAAACAGGCATTTAAAATAACGCCAATGCGAACTCGGACAAAACCAACAGCTGGACAAGGTGCAGGCGAGGCGCGTGAGCGCATCCTTGTCACCGCAGAGCTTCTTTTCGCGCGACAGGGGGTGGACAAGACCTCGACTCGCGACATCACCACGGAGGCGGGTGTGAACGTCGCTTCCGTCAACTATTACTTCCGGTCGAAGGAAGCTCTGGCCGAAGAAATCTTCATGCGCCTTGCTCAGAGGGTCACCGTGCTTCGGCTCGCTGATCTGTCAAGGGTCATGGACGCCTCCCGTCAGAGCAAGACGCCTCTGCGGCTGGAAGACCTGGTCGATTGCTTCATCAGGCCCTACTTCGAGCCTGGGGTCCATGGCGCTTTGCTCGCGCGATTCATCCTTCAGCACAGGTTGGATCCAAGCGAGATGACGCATCGGGTTTTTGAACAGTACCTGAACCCGTTCGCGATGGAATTCATCGATGCGCTATGCATGACGGACAAACGGATCAGCAGGGTTGACTGGCTGTGGCGCTACACGCTGCTGACAGGAACCGTGATGCTCGCTATGACGGATGTCGGGCCCAAGAACCGCATGTTCGTTTTGTCAAATGGGCAAGCAGATGCTTCGCGCGCCGACGAGCTAAAGCGTCACTTGTCGGAGTACCTTTGCCGTGCGCTACGAAACGGCTAGTGAGCGTGCTTGAGTGGAAGCCGAAGCTTTTTTAAGCGCCCAGACGTCCTTTTCCATCTCTATGCATGCTCTTGATGCGCACACGGCTTTGCCAGCCGGTGCGCAGGGGCGTCCCGTTGTCGCTCGTCGTATCCGGGGCCAACGTTCATGACTGCAAGCGGCTTGACGACGTGCTCGCCGCCATCGTGGTCAAGCGCAAGGATCCGCCGCATCGGCGAAACAAGCATCTGTGCGCCGACGCGGGCTACCGCGGCGCCAAGCACCTGCGCACGATCGAGGACCACGGCTACATCCCCCATGTCGTTGGCCGGCGCACGGAAGCTGACATCAAGCAACGCGATCCGACCAAGAAGACCCGCCGGTGGGTCGTCGAGGTCTGCCACAGCTGGTTCAACCGCTTCCGAAAGCTGCTCGTGCGCTACGAGAAACTCGAGCGCAGCTTCGTTGCGCTCAACCACCTCGCCGCCGCCATCATCGCTTTTCGCAAGGTATCTGCCGACGTCAACATAATTTACGGATAAGTTCTTAGAAATCAGGAGACAAGCCGTGCCGTCCAAACTCGATGCGTCCTCTTTCGCCCCGATGCCCACGCGTCGACGTGTTCTCTTCGCGGCAGCTGCAGCAGGAGTTGGAACGGCGCATGCCGCAGATGAGCCTGCGCCTCCATTGACGACTACCACAGCCACAATCCCGATGGCCGTGCCGAGCACAGAAGTCGTCTACGAATCGGTCGTTGACCTCGCGCCGACCGTGCAGCTCGGGATGTCTCCGTTGGGCCAGCGCCGGATGGTTCCGATCACCGGCGGGACATTCGAGGGGCCGCGCCTCCGAGGAATCGTCATACCAGGAGGCGCGGACAGACAACTGGTGCGTCGCGACGGGTCCGTCGCCCTTGACGCCATCTATGAACTGCAAACGGATGATGGCGTGATCATCTCCGTGCGCAACCGCGTGCTCTCGCGCAGGCCGAAGGACGCGCCGGCGTATGTCTTCTCCAACATCGAACTGACGGCACCGGAAGGTCGCTACGGCTGGCTCAACGACTTCGTTTATGTCGGCACCCTCAATAGTCTGCGCCCTCAGAGAGCTGCGGTGGTGATTCGAGCCTTCCGCGTCGTCTAGCAGGCGAGTAGACCGCGGCGGTTGCCGGTCGAAGTATTGGCCTTTCGAATAGACCTCCGGATTCGGGGCGCTACAAAGTACTTCGCAGTGGGTGCGGCCAGTTTGACAGGAACCGCCAAGTACTCCTGTCAGCTGCGAAGCGGCCTCGAACTGACCGCGCGTGTGCGACCTATACGTCGGGCTGTTCAGCAATATCCAAAGCGTCGTCGACCTCGATGCCAAGGTACTTGACGGTGCTCTAAAAGCTTGTTGTGACCCAACAAGATCTGCACCGCTCTCAGATTCTTCGCCTTCTTGTAAATCATGGACGCCTTGGTGCGACGCATCGAGTGGGTCCCGTACTCCGTCGTGTCCAGCCAGATTTCCTGTACCCAACCATGAACGATCCTGGCGTAGTGCCGGGCTCCTAGGGATGGTCTGCAGAACGTGATCTGCGGACGCGATTGAATGAACCCGACGATGACGATGCATCCGCTTTGCTCATTCGAGCAAGCTCGGCATCGTTTTGCTGGGC
>NZ_JBBKZU010000038.1:0-11307 GCF_037889935.1 Variovorax ureilyticus | reverse complement strand
ATCAGCGGCGTGTGCAGCGCCGGCGTGACGGTCCACACCACGTGGTAGCCCACGTAGATGGCCAGCACGAAGATGATGAGGTTGATGACGGTGTGGGATACGGGATCCATGGCTTTTCTTCTCCTCGGGGTTCTCGTCGTTCGTCGTTGACTCGTTACTTCTTCGTGACCTGGCCGTCCTGCGTCATGCGGCAGGCGGCGACGATGTCGTCCTCGAGGTCGATCTTGATCCCGCCTTCCTTGGGCAGCACGAGCTTGAGGAAGTCGAGCACGTTGCGCGCATAGAGCGAGGAGGCATCGGCCGCCACCAGCGCGGGCAGGTTCGTTTCGCCGATGAGGGTCACGCCGTGCTTGATGACGGTCTTGTCGGCTTCCGACAGCGGGCAGTTGCCTCCGATGCCCTCGGGGCCCTTGCCGGCGGCGATGTCGACGATGACGCTCCCCGGCTTCATGGCCTTGACCATCTCCTCGGTGATGAGCGTGGGGGCCGCGCGGCCGGGGATGAGGGCGGTGCTGATGACCACGTCGGCCAGCGCCACGCGCTTGGCGACCTCGACCTTCTGGCGATCCAGCCAGCTCTGGGGCATCGGACGCGCATAGCCGCCCACGCCCTCGGCGGCTTCCTTCTCTTCGGCCGTCTCATAGGGCACGTCGATGAACTTGGCGCCGAGCGATTCGACCTGTTCCTTGACCGAGGGGCGAACGTCCGAGGCTTCGATCACGGCCCCGAGGCGCTTGGCGGTGGCGATCGCCTGAAGCCCCGCCACGCCGACGCCCAGGATCACGATGCGCGCGGCCTTCACGGTGCCGGCCGCCGTCATCAGCATCGGGAAGAAGCGCTGGTACTTGTCGGCGGCCATCATCACGGCCTTGTAGCCGGCGATGTTGGCTTGGGAAGACAGCACGTCCATGCTCTGGGCGCGCGTGGTGCGGGGGGCGGCTTCGAGAGCAAAGGAAGTGAGGCCGGCGGACGCCAGGCGCTGCAGGCCCGCGCCATCGAAGGGGTTGAGCATGCCGACCAGCACGGCAGCAGGCTTCATCAGCGCCAGTTCCGCTTCGGAAGGAGAACGCACCTTCAGCACGATCTCGCAGCCGAAGGCACCTTGCGCATCGGTGATCTCCGCGCCCGCTGCCTGGAAGGCCCCATCGGTGACGCTGGCGATCGTGCCCGCTCCCGATTGCACTCGCACGGTATGGCCCTGCGCCACCAGTTTCTTCGCGGTTTCCGCCGTGACGGCCACTCGGGTTTCGCCTGGCGCAGTTTCGGCCGGCACGCCTATGAGCATGGGAGATCTCCTCGGGAAGCGTTGGAATTGGCGCCGAGCTTACATGAAGACGCCGCCCCGAAGTCGCACCTTCTGTCCCCGCACCGACAAGCGCGACAACCCGCATCCTCATTCGCATTGACGCTACTGAATTCATAGCGTTTTCAGCATGCGCAGCAGGTCGCCGGATCATGAACCGGTTTCTTCGAGTTCATCTCATCAATGGGTACACTGACTCCCGCACGCCACGGGCGACATGCCCGGGCAGTGCTCAAAAAAACGAGATACAGGGAATGGAATGCGAATTGCAGCGCTCGACGACGAGCCGTGCCAGCTCGACCTCATCCGGCACACGATGGAAGCCATTGGCCACGAATGCCATGGCTTCACCGAAGGCAAGGTCCTGTTGCGGGACCTCCGGCATCAAAGCTACGACCTGCTGATCCTCGACTGGAGCCTGCCCGACGTGCAGGGTCCGAGCGTGGTCCGATGGATCCGCGAGGATCTCAACAGCCGCATCCCCATCCTGTTCGTGACGAACCGCCGCGAAGAGCAGGACATGGTGGAGGGCCTCGCAGCAGGCGCCGACGACTTCATGGTCAAGCCGATCCGCCTGCGGGAGCTGGAGGCGCGCGTCCGTGCGCTGCTGCGCCGCTCGTACTCGGCCCTGCATGGCACCGACCTGCATGTCGGCGACTACCAGTTCAGCGCCGCGACGCACACGCTGCGCATCAAGGGCCAGGCCGTGGAGCTCAGCCACCGCGAATACGACCTCGCGTTCCTGCTGTTCCAGAACATCGGCCGGCTGCTCTCGCGCGAACACCTCCGCGAGGCTGTCTGGGGCGAGATCAACGAGCGGGCCTCCCGCACGCTCGACACCCACATCTCGCGCCTGCGCAGCAAGCTCGAATTGGTGCCTTCCAACGGCTTCCTGCTGTCGGCGGTCTACGGCCTCGGCTATCGGCTGGAGTGCACCGGCGACGATCTGATCGACCCATTCAACCCGACGCGCAGCCCCTCGGCGGGCGATACGTCGAAATGAATGGCGCCGCCCCTCGGCAGGGCGGCGACGATCCCGGGCAAAGCCCCTGGCTGCGGCGTCGCGGGTCGTGGATGCTGCTGGCGATCGGCCTGCTCGCGCTCGTCACCTTTCTCAGCCTGACCCAACCGCTTCCCCGCGTCGACCGGCTTCTCCAGGACAGCGCCCGCGCGGCACTGGCGCCGCCGCCGTCCGATGACATCGTGATCGTCGCGATCGACGAGAGAAGCCTCGCCGCCATCGGCCGCTGGCCCTGGCGCAGCGCCGTCCACGCCGAGCTGCTGCGCCGCATCACCGCGCAATCGCCCCGATGCATCGGGTTGAACCTGAGACTGATCGGCCCGGACACCGAGCATCCCGATGACGACACGGCACTGGCACAGGCCATGCGCGACGACGGCTGCGTCGTGCTGCCGGCGTCCGTCAGCGCACTGAACCCGGAACGACCGGTGGAGCGGCCACCCGATCCCGTACTCGCCCAGGCCGCCGCGGGCATCGGTCATGCACGCCTCGCGCTCGACCAGGACGGCGTGGTGCGCAGCGTCTACCTGCATGAAGGCCCCGAAGGGCGCATGCGCCCGCATTTCGCCCTCGCGCTGCGCGAAGCGGCGCTGGGCGCGCGGACCCCGCCGCCGCAGCAGCAGCCCCCCGCCGCGATGCCCGGGCCCTGGCTGCGAAGCGACCAGCAGGTGTTGCTGTTCACGCGCGGCCCGGGGCGCTTCAGGACGTTCTCGTACGTCGACGTGCTCCAAGGTGCGGTGCCGGCCGACGCATTCCGCAATCGCTACGTCCTGGTGGGCGCCACGGCGCCCAGCCTCGGGGACGTGCATGCCAACACCTCGCCCGACGTGCCGGGCCTGATGTCCGGCGTAGAGATCTTCGCCAACGTGCTGCAGGCATTGATCGACGGGCGGCCCGTCGTGATCGCGAAGCCGTGGCAGGACCTCGTGTTCAATCTCGTGCCGCTGGCGGTTGCGCTTCTCGGCGCGCTCCGGCTGCGGCCGCTGGGCCTGATCGCGCTGATCGGCGCCATGCTTGCGCTGCAACTCGGCATCCACCTCGGGCGCCCATCGATCGGCGTGCTTTTCGCACCGGCCGCCGGGGTCACCGGACTGCTCCTGCTCTATCCCCTCTGGAGCCTGATGCGGCTCTCGGCTGCCGTGCGATATCTGCGGCGAGGCACCGCCGAGATCCTCCGCGACGCGGCCCGGCGTCCGGCAGCCCTGCCGAAGCGGTTCGCCGGCGACTTCCTCGACCGGCAGATGGAAGCCACGCGCGCCGCCGTCGACGGCATGCGGGACATGCACCGCTTCGTCCGCGACGGCATCGACCACCTTCCGGACGCAACGATCACGCTGGACAGCCGAGGCCGCGTCGTGCTCGCCAATGCTGCGGCGCTCGCCTACTGGGCGCGAGATGTCTCGGCCATGATCGGCGCCGATGCGCACGCCCTCCTGGCCGGCCTTCGCCGCCGCACCACCGGCGCGCCGATGATGCCGCCCGGCGCGCTCCTCGGGGAACTCCAGCCGATCAGCGGAGAGGGCACCGATGCGCAGGGACGCGCGCTACTCCTGCGCTGCGTGCCCTTCTTCAACGCCGACAACGCGCATGCCGGCTGGATGATCGCGCTGGTCGACATCACCGGGATGCGCCGCGCCCAGAGCCAACGCGATGAGGCACTGCGTTTCATCTCGCACGATGCGCGGGAGCCCAACGCATCGATCCTCACCATCCTCGAACTCGCGCGCCAGCGCCCCGGTTCGATGAAGCTCGATGCCCTGCTCACCGCGATCGAACGCAAGGCGCGAACCGGCCTCGAGCTGGCCGATGGCTTCGTGAACCTCGCACGCGCGGAGGCCGAACGCTTCCGCCCCGAAGTACTCGACCTCGTGGCGCTGGCGCAGCAGGCGATCGACGACGGTTGGGCCCAGGCGCAAAAGGCGCAAGTGCGCGTCCTGCTGGCGGCGGCACCTGGTGAGGCGCTCGGCATCGCCGACCGCACGCTGCTGATGCGCGCACTGACCAACGTACTCGGCAACGCGCTCAAGTACTCGCCGCAGGGCGCCGATCTCGAATGCAGCGTGCGGGAGGAAGACGGGCACTGGCGCATCGCGTTCCGCGACCACGGGCCCGGCATCCCGGTCGAGCTACAGTCCCAGCTTTTCCAGCCCTTCCACCGGCTGCATCACAAGGCGCATCCCGAAGTCCACGGCGTCGGCCTCGGACTGCTGCTGGTGCGGACCGTGGTGCAGCGGCACGGCGGAACGGTCGAGATCGACAGCGCCGAGGGCGCAGGCTGCACCGTCACGCTGGTGCTGCCGAAGCCCACCGCCGCCGAACTCGAAGCGCTGGCATCACTCCAGGAGTAGCACGCACATGGCAAAGCGATGGAAGCCCAACGTCACGGTGGCGGCGGTGATCGAGCGAGACGGTCGCTTCCTGCTCGTCGAGGAAGAGACCAGCGACGGCCTGATGCTCAACACGCCAGCCGGCCATCTCGACCCCGGTGAATCGCCGGCCGAGGGCTGCATTCGCGAGACGCTCGAAGAGACGGCGCACCACTTCACGCCTACTGCGCTCCTGGGCGTCTACATGGCCCGCACGCGCCGCGCGGACGACATCACCTACATGCGTTTTGCTTTCACCGGCACGCTGGGCGCGTTCGAGGCCGATCGAACGCTCGACCAAGGCATCGTGCGGACGCTGTGGATGACCGCCGACGAGCTTCGCGCCAGCCGCGAACGGCATCGCAGCCCGCTGCTGCTGCAGTGCGTGGAAGACTTCCTCGTGGGCAAGCGCTACCCGCTCGACCTCATTCACCTCGACGCGTCGGTCTCGGCGCCCGACGGGCAGTGAATGCCAGGAACCCCGCGGAACCGGCTATGCCGGGCCGCAGGGGTTGCCCGCGGCCGGGGGTGGAGAGCGACACGAAGTGCGCGAGCCTGGGGGCGAGCTACAGAGCTCGCGCGATCACGCCGCCGCCCAGGCAGACCTCGCCGTCGTAGAGCACTGCCGACTGCCCCGGCGTGACCGCCCATTGCGGCTGGGCAAAGTCCAGCCGGAACACGCCATTGCAACCTTCGGCCAGATCGCAGTCCGAATCCGCCTGCCGGTAGCGCGACTTCGCCCCATACGCGCCCTGCGCAGGCGCCCGGCCCGCGACCCAGCTCGCGTCATCCGCCTCCAGCGCATTCGACAGCAGCCACGGATGGTCGTGCCCTTGCACCACCCACAGCGTGTTGTTCCGGGCGTCCTTGCGCGCGACGAACCACGGTGCATGCTCGCCGCCACCGCGCTGCGCGCCCTTTTCCTTGATGCCGCCGATGCCCAGGCCCTGGCGCTGCCCCAGCGTGTAGAAGCTCAGGCCCTGGTGCTCGCCGATCTTGCGGCCACGCTCGTCGCGGATCGGCCCGGGTTCCTTCGAGATGTAGCGGTTGAGGAACTCGCGGAACGGCCGCTCGCCGATGAAGCAGATGCCGGTCGAATCCTTCTTCTTCGCGTTCGGCAGGCCGATCTCGTCCGCGATGCGGCGCACCTCGGTCTTGCGCAGCTCGCCGACCGGGAACATCGTCTTCGACAACTGCTGCTGGTTCAGCCGATGGAGGAAGTAGCTCTGGTCCTTGGCCGGATCGAGGCCCTTGAGCAGCTCGTGCCGCCCGGTCGCCTCGTCCAAGCGCACGCGGGCGTAATGGCCGGTCGCGATCTTCTCGGCGCCCAGGCGCATCGCGTGGTCGAGGAAGGCCTTGAACTTGATCTCGGCGTTGCACAGCACGTCGGGATTCGGCGTGCGGCCGGCCTGGTATTCGCGCAGGAACTCGGCGAAGACCCGGTCCTTGTAGTCGGCCGCGAAGTTGACGTGCTCGATCTCGATGCCCAGCACGTCGGCCACGCTGGCGGCGTCGACGAAGTCGATGTTCGACGAGCAGTATTCGCTGTCGTCATCGTCTTCCCAGTTCTTCATGAAGATGCCGACCACCTCGTGGCCCTGCTGCTTCAGCAGGTGCGCCGTGACCGCGGAGTCCACTCCGCCGCTCAGGCCCACCACGATGCGCTGCTTTTTCATAGGGCTGGGATTGTCTCAGCCCGGCCAAGCCGGTGCGCGCACCGGGGAAATCGCGGTCAGGCCCTGGCGGTGATCTCGCCGCGCACGCCGGCCACGATCTCGTAGGACTTCAGCCGCGCCTCGTGATCGAAGACCTGCGAGGTGATCATCAGCTCGTCCGCGCCGGTCTGGTCGATGAATGCCTGCAGGCGGGCGCGCACCGTCTCGCGCGACCCCACCGCGGAGCACGACAGCACCGAATCGAGGAGCGCGTTCTCGGCCGGGCCGACGCGCTCGCGATACCCGGCCACCGGCGGCGGCAGGCGGCCGGGGCGGCCGCTGCGCAGGTTGACGAAGGCCTGCTGCCACGAGGTCGCGCGGAACTGGGCTTCCTCGTCGGAGTCGGCCGCGAACACGTTGAAGCCCAGCATCACATAGGGCTTCGCAAGTTGTGCCGACGGCTTGAAGGTTTCGCGGTAGATGCGGATCGCCTGCATCAGCTGCTGCGGCGCGAAGTGCGAAGCGAATGCATACGGCAGCCCGAGATGCGCCGCCAGCTGCGCGCCGAAAGTGCTCGAGCCGAGGATCCACACCGGGACCTCCAGCCCCATGCCGGGCACGGCACGCACGGGCTGGCGCGGCTCCTTGGACATGAAGTCCATCAGTTCGATCACGTCCTGCGGAAAGCGGTCCGAGTCGGACTGGAGATCGCGCCGCAAGGCCTGCGCGGTGCGCTGGTCGGAGCCCGGCGCGCGGCCGAGGCCGAGGTCGATGCGGCCCGGATAGAGCGACTCCAGCGTGCCGAACTGTTCGGCGATCACCAGCGGCGAATGGTTGGGCAGCATCACGCCGCCGGCGCCGATGCGGATGGTGGAGGTGCCTGCGCCGACGAATGCCAGCAGCACCGCCGTCGCTGCGCTCGCGATGCCGGGCATCCCGTGGTGCTCGGCCAACCAGTAACGGCGGAAGCCGAGCTTCTCGCCATGCTGCGCGAGACTCAGGGAGTTGCGGAACGACTGCGCGGCATCGCCGCCTTCGACGATGGGGGAAAGATCGAGAATCGAGAACGGGACCATTTCGTTATCTTCACCCGGATCGGCCGGCTTCTGTCGCGAAGGGATATTCGGCCCACAACAACGAGCTTCGGATCTATGGCACTGCGGTTTTCCAGTTGGTGGATGGTTCTTCTTGTCCTCGCATTGAGCGCGTGCGGCTCGCTTCCCACCGGCGTGCAGCGGCCGGCGTCCCGCAGTCTTCAGGCGTCGCCCAACGCCAGCCCGCTCGCGAGGATTGCCGAAACACAGCTGCCGCCCGGCGCCCAATCCGGCTTCCGGCTGCTGCCGCTGGGCGGGTATGCGCTCGAAGCGCGGCTGGCCCTGATCCGCAAGGCGACGCGCACGCTCGACGTGCAGTACTACATCATGGAGAACGACGCCTCCGGGCGCGCGGTCTTCAGGGCGCTGGAGGAAGCGGCCGGCCGCGGCGTGCGCGTGCGACTTCTGCTCGATGACATCAACAGCACCGGTGCCGAGCCCTTGATCGAGGCGCTCTCGGGCGTTCCCAACCTGGAGATCCGCCTGTTCAATCCTTTCTGCTGCGCACGCTCGAGCCTGGCGGGCCGCATCGTGACCTCGCTCGGCGACCTGCCGCGGCTCGACCATCGCATGCACAACAAGCTGCTGATCGCCGATGGCGCACTGGCGATCGTCGGCGGACGCAACATCGCGGACGACTACTTCACGCGCAGCGCGATCGCCAACTTCGTCGATCTCGACGCGGTCGCGGCCGGGCGCGTCGTGCCGCAACTTGGCGTCATCTTCGATCGCTACTGGAACAGCGACGAATCGTTTCCTGCCAGCTATTTCTCCACGCCCGCCTCCCCCGCCGCACGCGAAGCGACGCTGCGGCAGCTCCTGCCGGCCGATGCCACGCAGATTCCCATCGACCTTCCGGAGAAGGACATCCTCGGCCAAGTGCCGGTGGGCACGGAACTCGACGACCGGCGTCTCACGCTCGTGCCCGGCCTCGCCTATGCCGTGGCGGACCAGCCCTCCAAGCGGCGCGAGGACCGCGAGGAGATAGAGAACAGCAGCCTCATGACCGGGGCCGTCTCGCAGATGCTCGGCGCGCGCACCGAGCTGGTGGTCACCTCGCCCTATCTCGTGCCGGGCAAGCGCGGCCTGGCGGTCCTGCGCAGCCTGCAGCAGAAGGGGGTGCAGGTGACGCTCGTCACCAACTCGCTGCCGGCCAGCGACTCGACGCTCGTCTACTTCGGTTACGCGCGCTACCGGCCGGCGATCCTGAAGGCCGGCGTGGATCTCTACGAGTTGAGCGCAATTGCGCCGCGCGAGAGCAAGACGATCTTCGGCGGATCGTCCAAGGGCCGCCTGCACGCGAAGCTGGCGGTCATCGACAAGGAGGTGGTGCTCCTGGGCTCGCTCAACCTCGACCCCCGTTCGGCACGCAAGAACACTGAAGTGGGCGTGGCCGTGGAAAGCCCCGCGCTTGCGCAGCAGGCGCTGCGCATCGTCGAGGCCATGAAGTCGGAGGCCTACCGCGTTCGTCCCGCATCCGAGGGTGGCGGCGGCACGCTCGCTTGGGTGTCGCCCGATGCGGATGACGACGACCCGGTGCAAGGCGGCGAGCCGGGGATCTCGCCGCTCAACACGCTGCAGCGGCTGTTGCTGCAGCCGCTGGTGCCCGAGGACTACCTGTGATCAGGACAGCGCCTTGGCCTTCAGCCGCTGGAACTCGTCCTGCGTGATCGTGCCCGCATCGAGCAGTGCCTTGGCATCGGCGATCTGCTCGCCCGGCGACTTGCCGGCAACCTGGCGGATGTACGCGTCGGTGTCCGACTTGGCGCGCGCGAGGCTCGCGCGCTGGCGCTCCGCCATGCCGCGGCCGCGCGCGATGATGTAGATGATCGCCGTCAGGCCCGGGAGGATGATGAGGCCGATGATCCACAGCACCTTGTAGCCGCCGCCCAGTTCCGAATCGCGAAAGAGGTCGCCGATGATCTGGAACAGGATGAGCAGGTAGACGATGAGGACGAAGGTCGACAGCAGAAGTTGGATCAGGTCCCAGAAGTTGCTCATTGGATTTCCTTTTTTCGACGTGGTGAAGTTGGAAAGCGGTTCAGCGCGCGGTGGCCTTGTTCGTCCACGTGCGCAGCAGCCCGAGCACGAAGCCGCCGGTGAACATGCCCAGCACGTACACCAGCAGCACCAGCACCGAGGTCGGCAGCGTCGCGCTCATCGAGAAGAGCGACACGGTCACCGACGCCATGTTCTGAACCTTGAACGTCAGGACGATGCCTGCAAGGATCACGATCAGGGCGATGTAGAGATAGCGCGTCATACGGGGGCTCCATGAGAAATCAAGAACGTCTGCCGGTGCATCGCGCCCGCCTCACACGGTGATGGCGCCGGACGAGAGCGCGAAGAGGGCCGAGATCGCGGCAACCACCAGGGCCGCGAAGACCACCGTTTCCGCAGGCGTGAATATCCGCGCCTTTTGCTCCCGCCGCACGAGAAAGTAAAGCACGGTGCCCGGCGCGTAGAGCACCGCCGACAACAGCAGGAACTTCAGGCCGCCCGCATAAAGCATGCCCAGGGCATACACCGTCGCGACGCCGCTGCGCACCAGGTCGAGGTTCCGTGCGCCGCGCGGATCGGCTTCGTAGGTCAGGCCGTTCCACGCGAGCTTGAGACCGTAGGCCGCGACCAGCAAGTAGGGGACCAGCGTCATGGCGCTCGTCATCTTCAGCGCGAGCGTGAATGCGTACTGCGCGAACCAGGTCACCAGCAGGAACACCTGGATGACGATGTTGGTCATCCAGAGCGCGGCAGCGGGCGCGCCGTTGGCGTTCTCGCGCGCGAGGAAGGCGGGCATCGTCTGGTTCTTGGCGGCCGAATGCAGCACCTCCGCCGCCAGCAGCGACCACGAGAGGTAGTTGCCGAGGATGGAGATCAGCAGGCCGACGCTGATGAAGACCAGCCCCCACGGGCCGACGAGCGCCGCCATCACGCCGGCCAGCGCCGGCGTCGGCAGCACGGCGAGGTCCGGCCGCAGCAGCACGCCGTACGACAGGATGGTGACGAGCACGAGCAGGCACAGCACACCGAGGAAGCCGAGCACCGTGGCGATGCCGACATCCTCGCGTCGCCTGGCGTAGCGCGAATAGACGCTCGCGCCTTCGATGCCGACGAACACGAACACCGTGACCAGCATCGTGCTGCGGACCTGGCTCGCGACGTTCGACAGGCTGGGCTCGTCGCCGCCCCAGAAGTTGAGCGCGAAGATGTCTGCCCGGAAGCCCACGACGGCGACCACGATGAAGACGAAGAGCGGCACGATCTTCGCGATGGTGGCGATGGTGTTGAGCGCCGCCGCCTCCTTCACGCCGCGCAGCACGAGCACGTGCACGCCCCACAACAGAACGGATGCCGAGATGATCGCGGTCACGGTCGTGCCATCGCCGAAGACCGGGAAGAACTGGCCCAGCGTGGCCTTGATCAGCACCAGGCACGCTACGTCCGCGAGGCAGCAGCCGATCCAGTAGCCTACCGCCGAGGCAAAGCCGAGGTAGCTCCCGAAGCCCGCGCGCGCGTAGGCGTAGATGCCGGTGTCGAGATCGGGCCGCCGGCGCGAGAGCGTCTGGAACACGAAGGCAAGCATCAGCATCCCGAACCCCGCGATCGCCCACGCGACGAACGCGCCGGCCGCGCCCGTCGAGCGCGCGAACGCGGACGGCACCGCGAAGATGCCGGAGCCGATCATCGAGCCGACGACCAGCGCGACGAGGGCGCCGAGCGACAGCTGCTGGTTCCGGGGAGCGCTCATGCAGGGTTCGAGTCTCCTGTTCAGATGGTGATGACGCCCGTGGCGAGGCCGTAGAGGCCCACGACCGCGCCGATGACGATGAGGATGAGGATGAGCCAGTCGATCGGCGAGAACACCGGC
>NZ_JBBKZU010000037.1:0-15629 GCF_037889935.1 Variovorax ureilyticus | reverse complement strand
TCGACGAACTCCTGCCTCATCGCTGGCAACCCGCCGCCTGAACGTCCTCCGGACTCCTCAAAGAGCAGGCGTCACGTGTCAATGAGGACCTGGGTACGGCCATCCGCTTACGCTTGAACGATGCCCTGCTTGTATAACCTTGCGCGCACTTCATCAGCCGCGGCGATCGCGAGCAATTGACGCTCGAGCTCCGCGACTTCCGCTTCCGGCATGCCCTTGCGCCCAAGCACTCCCATCCATGCGCTGTACTCGTAGTTCGGGAACCCTGACTCCTCGACGGTTGGCACGTTCGGCAAGTCCGGCCACCGTTCCTTCGTCGTCACGGCTAGCCCGACTAATTGTCCAGAAAGTATGAAGGGTTGGGCTGCGACGACGGAGATAACGCCAACAGGCAACTGCCCGCCAACGAGGTCAGCCGTGAGCGGCCCAGATCCCTTGTAAGGGACATGCTGCATGGACACCTTGGCACGATCCTTCAACAATTCAGTAGCGAGGTGTGCAGGATGTCCATTCCCGCCGGTACCGAAGGAGATTGCGTCCGGTTTCGCTCGCGCCGCGCTCAACATGTCGGCGAGCGTTCTGAACTTGGTTGAAGGATGAGCAACGATCGCAAAGCCTGTCACCCCTATCTGGGCAATCGGCTCAAACTCCTCAAGGGTATAGCCTGGCTTCTGGTACAGCGCAAGGTTGATGGTGTGGTTGTTCGACGTGACCAGCACACTGCTGCCATCGGGATCGGACTTGGCGACAACGCCGGCAGCAATGTTGCCGCCGGCGCCGGGGCGGTTGTCAACGATGACGGTCCTGCCTTGCAGCGACGACGGCAGTTTGTCCGCAAGCACTCTAGCCAGAGCATCGACCGCTCCCCCCGGCGGATAAGGAACCACTAGGCGAAGCGCTTTGGGGTTCTGGGAGTACGCTGGCAGGACGCACAATCCGGAGGCAGCAGCCAAGGCTGCGATCAGCGTGCGCCGGCGGAACAGGGGATCTTGTCTCATCTGTGGCCTTGGAATAGTAAGGGCCTCAGTATCTGACTCGCCGTTGGTGCCCGCTATTCAATCGACAGATGCGGGGATCGAAACAGAAGATGGTTTCCAACCATTGCGTTGTATAGAGCATCATGGACCTTCGACAACTCAAGTACTTCGTCAAGATCGTCGAGCAACGCAGCATGTCGCGGGCCTCGGTAGAACTACATGTGGCCCAATCGGCGCTCAGCTTGCAGATCTCGAACCTTGAAACCCGGCTGCGGCAGAAGCTTCTGGTCAGACGCTCTACTGGGGTTTTCCCGACGAAGGCCGGCCAGACTCTCTACAACCATGCAGTCGCAATTCTGCGTCAGGTAGAACGCGCTGCGCTCGACGTGGAGCGGTCGGCCGCTGAGGTCAGCGGACCCGCATCTCTCGGCCTACCGGTGGTCGTTCAGGATCTCCTTGCAATCGATTTGTTGGCCGCAGCGCGAGAGCGACTTCCCTCGGTCCGACTCCATCTGGCCGAGGGCATGAGCTACCTGTTGAAAGAGATGGTGCTGCAGGGCAGGCTCGACATGACCGTCACATACCAGTTCGAGACGTCGCCTGGCATCCTCGAGCAGCCTCTCTTCAACGAGAAGATATACCTGGTGTCCCCCGCAAAGTCGACAGTCAGAGCGATTGATCGTCCGATGTCGGTATCCGAGGTGGCTGAATACCCGCTGGTTCTTTCGAGCCGTCAAACGGGGATGCGGCGCCTTGTGGAATCCGAGTTTGCCACGCACGGTCTTTCTCTGGAACCGGTCGCCGAGGTTGACTCCCTCAGGACGCTCGTGGATGTCGTTGAAGCCGGGTACGCCCATACGCTGCTGCCCGCATCCGCTCTCCAGAGGCATTTCCGCAAGCAAGCTGCTCATCGCCTAGTCATCAATCCTCTGGAGCTTTCCCGAAACGTAGTGCTGTGTACATCGGAGCATCTTCCGCTTGGCGCTACGGCGACCGCCGTCTACCAGTTGCTGGAGGACGTCATCAACCAAGCATTGGATCAAGGCGGGTGGGAAGGTATCCGCCGCATAGGCGACGCGCCATCGACTTCAGCGAAGCCCCCCTCTGCAACTTGAATAGCGCTGTTGCGCTGGACTTTTTAGAGTGGAGCCATCACCACTCAAGAAAAGCCACGTCATGGAAGCAATCAGCGTTTATTGGACAACAGGGTGCTCAAGCTGTGTCAGGGTCAAGGAATTTCTGACTCGAAAGGGCGTTCCTTTCGAGTCGATCAATGTCGCTTCAGACCCCGCAGCGATGAAGTTCTTGGCCTCGCTCGGCGCTCGATCGATTCCCGTAGTTGTTCGCGGTCGGGAGTTCACGTTTGCACAGTCGCTTGATGACGTCGCAAAGTTCGTAGGTATCGAGCACGCCGTGGACGTGCTGCCGCCCGACGTCCTCGTCGCGCGCTGGAAGGAAATCATGGAGATTGCCCGCCTAGCAATCGCCAACATTCCGGCCGAAATGCTGGAGAAGCTGCCAGCGCCCCCACGAGCTCGCACCGTTCGGGACGTGGCATATCACATCTTCCAAGTGCCCGACGCCTATTTGCAGGTGGTCAATGACGGCCTGGAGGACTGGACCGTGGTGGCGAATGTGGATGCGCCGCCAGAGCTCGACACGGTGGGCATTCTTGCCTATGCGGATGAGCAGAGGAAGGGCGTCTCTCAGTGGTGGGATGCCCTCGAAGACCGAAGCTGCAAGCGCCCGTTGAAGATGTTCTATGGGGTTCATCCCATGCACTCCTTCTTGGAGCGCTCAGTCTGGCACACCGCGCAGCACACCCGCCAGCTGCTCTGGTGGAGCAAGGAAAACGGCCTGCCTATCGAGAAACCATTGACAGACGAGGTTCTGGAAGGTTTGCCGATGCCGAAAGGCCTGTGGGAGTAGCGGGTCGAAAAGGTCGCCTTGTGAAAACTCCCTTGGAGCGTCAAATGGCTGATCATTCCAAACTGATAATTCTCGGCTCGGGCCCAGCGGGATACACCGCTGCCATCTATGCGGCGAGGGCGAATCTGTCCCCAACGCTCATCACTGGGGAGGTCCAGGGTGGGCAGCTCACTACGACCACGGACGTAGAGAACTGGCCGGCTGACGTGCAAGGGGTCATGGGGCCGGACCTGATGGCGCGCTTCCTGAAGCATGCAGAGCGCTTCAACACCCATGTTGTGAGAGATCACATCGTCAACGTCGAACTTGCTAGTCGCCCGTTCGTGCTCCAAGGGCAGGCTGGCCGCTACTCATGTGACGCGCTCATCATTGCCACGGGTGCCTCGGCAAAGTATCTCGGACTTCCATCAGAGGCTGAGTTCCTTGGCCGTGGCGTCTCGGGATGCGCAACATGCGACGGGTTTTTCTTCGTGGATCAAGACGTGTGCGTCGTGGGCGGGGGAAACAGTGCGGTGGAGGAAGCCCTTTACATGTCCAACATAGCCAGGAAGGTCACGCTGGTCCACCGGAGCGAGAAATTCCGGGCTGAGCCGATCCTTCTCGACCGTCTTCGGAGAAGGATCGAAGACGGGAAGATCGAACTGAGGACCAACTGCGTCATCGAGAAGGTGGTGGGTGACGACTGTGGCGTAACTGGAGTGCAATTGCGCAACCACGTGCGCGACTCCAGGGAGACGGTTGAGGTGAGCGGATGCTTCATCGCCATCGGCCATCAACCCAACACGACGCTCTTCACGGAGCAACTCTCAATGGCGGAGGGGTACATCAAGACGAAGTCTGGCACGGACGGCTATTCCACCATGACAAGCGTTCCCGGCGTGTTCGCTGCTGGCGATGTACAGGACCATATCTACAGGCAGGCTATTACCAGTGCGGGCAGCGGCTGCATGGCTGCCTTGGATGCTCAAAGGTATCTGGACTCTTAGACCGCCTCCCGGCGAAACGCATCACCGTCAAAAGCGGAACTTGCGCTGCTGGTGACGGGGATCCATGAGTTCCTCGAACAGGCCGGTAGGGTCTACGATGGCTTGCCGACGGCTTACTGCGATGCGTTCATCCACCTTTGACTGTGCTGGGAAGCGAACGGCATTGAACGCCGCAATGACTGCTGGTTGGCCGCATGCAGTCTTCCTCCGTCGTGCGCCCAACGGCTGGAACGGGGCCCGGAATTGCCGTCGAAAGGCAGACCGGGGAATGCCGATCTGCAGCGAAAGCAGTCCTACAACCCGGTGGCTGTGGATGACTGCAAGGTGGCACTCTGCCGACCCTCATACGCTCCTTTTTTTTCTGGGTTCACGATGACGAGCATGTGCCATCGACAGAGTTCCTTGTCCCCGTGCCTGAGACGCCGCTCACGTTCGCGGCGAGGTCGGTACAGAGCAACGCGACCGGCGTGATCTACACGAGCCACGCTCTGTATCTCCTCTACTGCCGTCGACCGCGGCTGAGGCGCCAGACGCAAAGCCTTCGCCTCCTGCTATCCGGTACGACCTGAACTTCGATGGCTATTCGGTGAGCATGCGGCGCATGAGGCGTTAGCAATCCCTTGAAATCGTCGAGTTGAGTAGTTGAGCCGCGGCCCGAAATGCCGACAGGCTGATGGCTGGTTCCCTAAGACCGGACCGAATGCGCAGCTACCCGCGCCAGCCGCCCTCGGTCTGCCGAGCGCGTCCGACGGCTTCGAGCGTGTCCAAGATGCGTGGCAGGCCCTTCTTCCACGGGCCTTTGCCCTTGAAGGCACTCTCGATGCTCGACAAGTCCAATGGTGCGGGGCTGCTGGCAAGCAAGTCCGCCACCGCACGCACCTGCTCGGGCAACTGATGCGGCCACGGCTGCGCCAGGATCGAAACAGAGGCGACAGGCGCTGGCCCCTCCTCGAGAGGCTCGCTGCTCTCCTCGGGGGCCGTCGTGGCCTCGACAACAGCGGCTGGCTGAGATGCAACGACCAGTTCGCGCTGATCGGGGTCCTGGAAGTTGGGGCGCAACCATCGAACATTGCCCGCAGCTTCTTCGCTGGAGCGCAACGCATTGAGCTTCACAAGCCGGTCCAGCAAGGTTTCGATCCAAGCTTCAAGTGCAATCTGGTCTTGCCAAGGCACGGCGCCCATGTCACTCCAGCCATAGGCGGCGAGAACTGCAGCGTCGAGCTCCTCATGCCAGGTTTGCAGCAAGCTTACGAGACCCAACTCATGGAGCTTCTTCTCTTTCGCGGTGAGAGCCTCGCCTCTGCGCAGCTTGAACAGCACGTTGTACATGCCGGTGAGAGTGACCTCCTCGTGTGCAAGCTGCTGCCTTTTCCGGTGGGCGTCCAGCTGTTCGGCGATTCCGCGAATCCGTTCTGCTATTGGGGGGGTGAGACCCGTGTCTTCATGCGGGAACGGGAAAGGAAGGAAGCACGTCGAATTGATCCAGGTTGGTCGGTCTTCCAACGTGCTGCCGGCCCTCAACATCCACTGCACGTGAAGCTGGGAGGACAACACGCCAAGAACGATGGCGTCGTCAGCCCCAATCAGGTACATGTTGTGATCCAGCGCCGTCGCCGGCGATTCGAAGACAAAGTATCTGTGTTTTGCCGCGAAGTTCGTCACGATGATGCGCGACAGGCCCGCCGTGGCAGCCCGAAGTCCAGGTCGGGCTTCACCCCAAATCCACCACCGCTCCCGATGGTTCCTTCGCGCAACCTGGTCACGGTGAGGCTTCACACGATCCAGGAGATGCTGGTAGAGGTGAGGGTAACGCGCTCGCGACCCTTCCTCCGTCAACGGGAAGAGGTCGATGACCGAATGGCCGCGACTGCCCTGCGACAGGTCTCGTCCGTTCTTCCACGGCCGGATGGCCGTCAATTCGCTCGGCGCGGCCGCGGCAATCCGTTCTCGCTGCTCGTCATCAATGACAAAGCCTTCCCCGACAAGCACAAAGCCTTGGAAGCAGATGCCGCTGTTCGCCATCAGCTTCTTGGCTGAGGCGACGTTCGCTCCGACAGCCAAGTCCGAATGGATCATTCCCGTCGCGGTCTTAAAGTTGACGACGGAATCGCCCTCCTCCTGAACCTCCTCGGCTGCTACCGAGAGCACGGTGCCGTCGACGGCACCAAGGCCGCCGACGCTCATCGCGATGCGCACCGCCGCACCGTTTGCGCTGTCGACCCAGGGGTGGTCGGCGATTGCGAAGCGCAGCCCCAAGGGCGGCTTTGCTGATAGGTGGCGATCCACAACCTTTCGATTGAAGACCTGCTTCAGGCTGTTCGTCGTGATGAAGCCGAACTGCCGGGTCGCACCTTGGCGGGTGGCCTCCGCGGCGCGCTCCCACCAGAACATCACAAAGTCCGCCGTATCGGGCATGTCGGTCCATGCGCCACGAAGCGCTTCAACGTATCCATCGCCCAACGCTCCCCTCATGCGCTTGTTGCCGATGAAGGGCGGATTGCCGACGATGAAATCCGCTGCCGGCCAATCTGCAGGCCGCGCATTCACGTAGATTCGCTGGGGAACCTGTGCGGATTCATCGGGGACATCCTCTCCGGTCGCCGGGTGCTTCTTGAACGTCACACCGTCCCAACGCGTGATGGCTTGGCCTGAGCCATCTCTCGCGACTTCTGTGCGGTCGTACGCCAGTAAGGCATCCCGGTGCTCGATGTTCCCGTAGTCGTGCACCACAGGCTCGGCCACGCCACTCAGTCCCTTGGTGCGCACGTGCCATTGCAGCCAGCCGATCCAGAGCACCAACTCGGCGAGGGCCGCAGCGCGCTCATTGAGCTCGATGCCGCGGAGCTGTTGCAGCGTCACCGTCTCGCCTTCAAGTCCCAGGCGGTTTTGGGTGTCGCCTAGCGCCTCGAGCTGGTTTAGAACTTCCCCTTCCAGGCGCTTGAGGTGTTCAAGCGTTACATAGAGGAAGTTACCGCTTCCGCAGGCGGGGTCCAAAACACGCAAAGTGCACAGCTTGTGGTGGAACTGGCGAACGACGTCACGAGCTTCCTCGAGCTTGGCTTCGCGCTTCTTTCCTTCCAGCTCGCCCGCTTCGCGGGCCAGCAGCACCGCGGCAGACTGGACGTTGACCCAGTCGCTGCGAAGAGGCTCGACCACCGTCGGGAGCACAAGGCGCTCGACGTACGCGCGAGGCGTGTAGTGCGCCCCCAGGGAGTGCCGCTCGGTAGGGTCCAGCGCGCGCTCAAGGAGGGTGCCGAAAATGGCCGGCTCGACCTCTTGCCAGTTCGCAAGGGCCGCGCGAAGCAACCCGTCGATTTGCTTGGGACTGAGCTCCAGCGCATAGCCCGCGGATTCCGGACCCTTAAACAGCTTGCCGTTGAAGCGCAGGACGTCCTTGGCGATGGCAGCATTGAAGCCACCCTGGTCCATGCCGGCCCAGAAGACCTTCAACATTTTCACCAGAGTGGCGGGCTGCTCGCGATACGTCCTCAGCAAATGGACGAAGCTGCCTACACCTTCTTGCCCTGATGTTGGCAATAGCCCCACGTCTTCAGCGAACATGCTGAACAGACTCCGCGTCAGGAAGGCCGCAACGTGGTGGGGTGCATTCCCCGCGGCCTCCAGGCTTTTCGCCAGTTCTGCAAGCTCCGCCGCGACTTCGCGGGTCACCCTCGCACTGACCCGCGAGGGGTCGAGGCTCATCGGGTCGACCCATAGCGCGCGCAAGCGCGCCCGAATCGCAGGGTCAACAAGTTGGTTCAAGCCAATTCGATGGCTGCGAGGATCAGGAAACGGGACATATGTGCCCCCAGACCGTGTGAACTCTGCATACAGCTCAATGACGTGACCTACATCGAGCACCGCAACGAAGGGCGGGCGCCCCTCCGAGGCTGGAAGGGCACGAGCATAGTCTTCCGCCTGCTGCCGGGCGCGAAGCAAGGCATCGTCGAACGCCTTAGTGGTCGTGCCCTTGGCTTGGAGCGCCACACCCTGCTTGAGCTTCTTGCTTTCCCAGACGAAGTGACCGCGCTTGTAGCAGTCCACCCGACCGGGGCTGGTGCTGCCGTCGCCGTGCTGGAACGTGAGCGGTCGCTCGAACATGTAGTCCTGCTCCGGAGTGGGGTGCGGAGGAGGCACGTCCAGGA
Organism: Variovorax ureilyticus; assembly: GCF_037889935.1. Classification (NCBI taxonomy): domain Bacteria; kingdom Pseudomonadati; phylum Pseudomonadota; class Betaproteobacteria; order Burkholderiales; family Comamonadaceae; genus Variovorax; species Variovorax ureilyticus. Next base: position 7,592 of record NZ_JBBKZU010000037.1, on the reverse strand, counting down.
GGCAGCACAGCTCGATGACGAAGCTCTGTGCTGTCGACAACTCGGAGGCAGTGACCCCACGCCAGCGCTGAATGAACGCTAAGGCGGCCGCATCGTCGGTCTGGCTAGGAGTGGGGTTTTCGTTTGGCCGAGTGGCTGTCAGGGTGCTGCTCATGATGCCGCGCATCATAGGTGCAAGGGTCGCCCGGTTCGCGGCAATTTGCCAGGTTGGCGGCAGCTGGGCTGCCAGGCCGCCACCTTGCTGAGAATCCGCCTGAAATGTGAGGAACCCATGAACGTTGGCGAGCAGTTAGTCTCTTCGTACCTCAGGTACATCCGCAAGTGCGACTTCATCCAGACGAATCTATACACCGTCGACGTCCAGGGGGAGATTGACGTCGTGGGGATCAACCTCAGGGAAAAGAAGGTGTACATCTGCGAGGTGGCCATTCACCTTACGACGGGGCTGCAGTACGTCAAGGACAAGAGACCTAACAACGTCAACAAGCTGGTAGAGAAGTTCACCCAGGACATCGCCTACGCCCGGCGATACCTGGCGGACTACTCGCACGAGTTCATGCTGTGGAGCCATCGTCAAGGACAGCAAGGGGAACCCGCAGTACAACCAGATCGGCCATTCGACCGCTTCCCGCTGGACAGCAGCTGTTCAGGGCCAGGCAGACCTGACGTTCAACGCGATTGACGAAACCGCGCCTGTTACGGTCACCAACTCTCGGTAAGCAGCGTGAGCCGACTGTGACTTCGGCGGCCGGCGCAACATTGACCTATTAGCCCCACAAGTTTTCGTAGTCTGCAGACCTGGAAGATGGGGGCCGCATTGGCCGATTGATGGCAATAGGCAGTGGCATCGGCGAACTCACTCCAACAACCATGGCTTCGCCTTGGCCCAATGTGGGAAGAAATGAAGCTGCAGAGGCATCAAGGTCGCCACAGGCCTTCTCCACGACGTTCCGATCCCGCTCGTTGATGAGCCTGTGGACAATGAACATGCCCATCTGACTCAGCACGTCCTCGGGAATGTCCCGTGGCCGCTGCGTCGCCAGCACGCAGGTCAGCGAATACTTACGGCCCTCCTTGGCAATCAACCCGAAAGCATCCAGGTCTGTCTTCGAGAACTCGTCGCCGACCGACTTATCCAAAAATTGGTGGGCCTCGTCGAGCAGCGTCACTACGGGCATTGCCAGGAATCGCCCCTCACGAGCAAGGCCGAGCAGATAGCGTCCGACGGCGTTCGCAACGACTTCGCGGGCGTTGTGTTCGAAGGAAAGGAGCTCCAAGCTGATGCGGAGCACTCGCTGAGTTGGGTCTGCCAAGAAGGCTTCCACTACGTCTGGCAGGGGGTCGAGACCAGCAGGCGCGAACAGGCACTCCAAGTTGGGCGAGGCAAGCTCACTCTCAACCCGAGACATGAGCGTGGCACATGCGGACTGTTCATTGGCGTTGGCGCCGCCCCAGTTTCCGGCCTGAGCGGCGTTGAAGCCCGACGGCCAGACGCACTCTTCCCATATCTGGTTTGAAAGTTGCTCGACGTCGAAGAATGTGCCTGGGCGCCTCAGCGCCAACGCGTGGTGCACGCAAGCGGCCTCGAAATGCTGCCGAGCGTTACCGGCTTTGCGAATCAAACCATTCACCGCCAAGCCTGGCACCAGCTGCGCGATCTTCAGACTTCGAAGTGCTTCCTTCAGCTTGGGTGCCTGCACACCAGGACTCGGACGCAGGAGGACGAACAGGTCAGACTCCGTCAACTCCCAGTACGGGAAGCTGAGAAAACGTCGTGGGTCGTTTGCATTCTCCTTGCGTCCACCAAGGTGAACATGTGTGATCCCAGGGCCGATCTGAGTCTGGAACTCCCCTGTGGCGTCAAACAAAATCGCCTTGCCACCGAGCCGCGAAATCTCCTCAACGAGAAGTGCCAAGGTCCAGCTCTTCCCGCCGCCGGTAGCACCAAGTACCGCACAGTGCCGACCAAGGAGCTGACCCGGCGTGAGCGACACCATGGTGTCCCGGGCATGGGGAAAAGTGGCTAAGTTGATTCGCTTGGCTTCCGGGGTTGTGCCAGCTTCGACCACTTGCTTGACGACCAATGGATGTGCCGAGAAGACATGTTGGCCGATTCGAGGCGACACAGGTACACCTCGCAATGGCATGCCGGATTCGAGGTCGACTGCGGTGAGGAGCTGAACCACCCCAAGGGGATTTGGGCGATCCTCGCTCTCGTGTGTTGGTTCGACAGTCAAACGGTCGCGCTCAGGCAGCCGAGTTTCGATCAGGCGACCGAGCACCGCGTGCTCCTCGCCTTCAATGATGACGAACTCCCCGACCTGCCCGCGTTGAAGCAGGTAGCCGGCGACGTGGGTGCTCCCTGGATGTGGAGCGAACGGCAAATTCACTTCGACAGAAGCCGGTCGGACAGTGCACACAGACCCGACGTACCGTTGCCTATCAAAAGGGGATACGGCGAGCCTGCTCATGCTGCTCCGATGCTGCGCAGCCGCGCCACATGTCGCTCAAGGTCGGTCTCCGCGGCGAGGTCGGGCACGTACTGCACCATTTCCTCGAATCCACAGTTGAGCAGCGTAATCCGGGCATCGCCGGCGTCCGCAAGGCTCTTCAGTTGGCCCAGATACTTGTTCGACTGGCATTCGCCAGGCTTCTGCTGCTGCCCGTCGTTCCAGGGTGCGAGACCCGGGCTTACGACCACAATCTTCAACGACAGGTTGGACCGAATGGCAGACATGATGGGTTCAGCCAGGTGGTTGTCGTTGAAGCCGAAGCCGACGACCAGCAGCCCGGTGTCCGCCGCACGGACTGCCGTCTGGAACGCGCCGATCATCTCAAGGTAGGGCTGCTCAAACGCCAGCTCGTACTTTGAGTTCCGCGGATAGATCAGCACCGGCTTGCCGCCAATCGTCCATTTCGTGATTTCGCCTGAGGGCTCCTGCCGCTGCCAATCGACTGAGCCATGAAGCTTGTACAGGTGGAAGCAGTTGGGAATAGGATCGAAGGATTCGGTGTCATCCAGTCGCCGAACGGTCTCGTAGCTGAAGTGGACAGCATCGAAGGTTGGTGGGACCGTTTGCGAGAAGCCGTCAACTACAACGTAGCGGCCCTGTCTACCTGCTTCCTCGTAGCAACGGTCATAGTTGGTGGTGAACACCTTCATCCGCGACTTGCGTTGAGGTCGGCGTGCAGCGCGCCGCAGAAACTCGGCGTGTACTGGCAAGGGGTGGTTCTGCGCCACGAAGTTGGTGGCGGCCATGATGTGGGCCTCGGCGAGGGCTACAAACTGCGTCACCGCCTCTTTCGAAGCACCGGTCAGGAACGATTCCGCCAGGCGGCACCGCGACATCAACGCCTCGATGTCGGTCTTGGCGGGAGGGTGTCCCACCAACGCTAGAAGCTGCTGGAAGTTCTGGCCGTTTGGATTGACGGCCGCAGCCGCTGCTGCATCCTGCTTGGCGCTAATCTGTTGCCAGAGGTCCCACATGGTGGGCGCCTTCGGTCCGTTGGCTACGGAAGGCTGCACGCAAAGCGACGTGCCCAGGCCGGCAAGTACAACCAGGTTGGTGCAGCGCATGATGTCTGAAAGCGCGCGCTTTGCCTCCGCCTTCGCGGGGTCTTCGGTAACAGGTGCACCAGGCGCGGCTGCGCCGCCCGCGCCAGGGGCAGCGGGTGGAAGCATGGCCAGCCATTGGCCGATGGTCTTTGAGCTCAAAACTTGCATAGGGGGACGGGCTGTTGGCCCGCTTCTGCTTAGATTGGGCCCGATTGTGCAATGAGTGTCGGGGGACTCTGTACTCGTCCGGATCTACTGTTGAGGGCGGCCTGCTCGGCGTGACAAGAACGGGACGCTAGCAAAAAGCCCTTCATAGCTTGTGTGTCGTTGTCGGGCTGCTTCGGCACGACTGCAACGAGAGCCGACCTTCAGCGGTGCCTGTCTTGTCGACCGCTTCCTGCCGATCTGCGGCCATTGCCGACGCTGAAAGTCGCAGCTGCGGCTCACGGAGTACGCGGACACGCCGAGTGGGGCCTCCCGTCGCTGCCCAGCCGGCCTCAGGCTTTTGGCGGACCGTATCCCAACTTGTCGTTGGCCAAGTGAATCACATCGCTGGTGAGCAAACGGTCGATCATCCCTTGCACCTTCTGCGGGACCGGCGCGGGGCCGAATTTCGTCTGGATGTGGTGCTTGAGCGCCGACAGGCTCTTGGGGCGATTGGCCGCCCCCAGATCCTTCAACAAGTCCCGGTACATCGCGATCGGCGGCTTTTCGCTAGACTTCTTCTTGACAGCTGGTCCCGGTGGCGGCGACGCCTTGCTGCTTGCAGCCGCCGCCTGCTGCCTTGCCGGCTTTGCGCTACTTGCCGCCTTCTTTTTGGGAACTGCCACTGGCTTGCCTTGCTTGCCCTGTTTGATCGGTGCGGGTGTGGGAGGCTTGGAAGGCACAGTGCTTGTGGCCGCCCCACCTGTCGTCGCCTTCTTGGTCACTGTGGCCGGCAGTGCCTTCATGCGCTGGATGGAGAACGCCAGCGTTCGGGCGTGTGCGATCGGCGGGTCGTAGCCGGAGTCCTTGGCCAGCACCACAAAGCGCCCCTGGGGGTGCTTGGCGGCGAGATAGCCAAGGTAGAACACCAGGTGAAAGTCCAGGGAGTTCGATCCCGATCGCGAGATGGGGATGAGCGTCGAGCGTGGGCTCTTGACCTCGAAATCGGCCTTGCGCTTGAGTTGATGCGGGCCATAGAAGACCCATGCCTGGCCTGCACCGCCGAGCCACGCCTCCACATCGCCGGGGGACGGCTGGACATTTTCCAGATCCACCAGCAAGTGGACCTTGGCCGTCGTGGTCACGCGGTGCCGCGGCAGCGCGGGTAGTCCGAGCAGCCCCAGAATTGTTGGCCAGCGTTGGCACCCTTCTTCGCGGTGCGACGCACCATCGTCTGTGCACACTTGGGGCAGCTTGGCGCAGGTGCATTCGCCGAACCGGTGTCCGAGCCTGGGGCGCGCTCTGCACTTCGCTCGGGTTTCGGTTGTCCCGTGCTCTTGGCCGCCTCGGCTTGTCTGAGGAGATGGTGCAGCTTGGCCCCATCAATCAAACGGAGGTTGCGTCCGTTCGCGAACTCCTGCGCCTCGGAGGTGAACTGACCGGAGGTGACGACGAACCCGCCCGCGGCTCCCATGGCCGCCATCGCGCCGTACAGTTCCCGCACCACAGGCACGCCAACCTTTAAGGCCCGCCATTGCTTGCACTGCACAAGGTAGCGCTCTCCGCTCTTTCGGAGCACCAGATCGACACCGTCGTCTGGGCCCGGGGTGTGGTTCTCCTCAACGGCATAGCCCTGGAGCCGGAAACTTTCGCCCACAAGCATCTCGAATTCGCGCCAACTCATGCCGTTCAGCACGCTGGGGGCATCCGAGCGCGTCGCACTGTCTAGCAAGGAGATTCGCGTGCGGCGTCGCCAGGCCGAGATTGCAGCGCCGGCGAGGCACAGGAGCGGCAGGATGTACTGACCCACCGAGGCGAGGCCTCGCCCGACACCGCCGACCATGGCGCCGCTGACGTCACCTGGCTTGAACGCCACCAGCGGTGCCATTGCAATGCGATGAAGCACGACGTAGGCGACAACCGCCAGGACGACGCCCACATACCAAGGGAGCAGTGCAACCAGATCGATGAGGTCTTCTGCAGGACTGGACTTCTTGCGGCGGGCCATGGGCAATTCCGTTGTTTGGGCCAATTCTGCTAGGGAGCAGCTGGCGCAGGCGCCCTGTTGGAGGTCAACTGGGAAATACTTCACAGTCGACTGTGGCTCGCGCGCGACGTGACAGCCCAAGGTTCGTCTCCGGTGGCGACGGCACGATGGCATGCGGATTCGGTTTCCAACGCGTCGTTGGGTCTCAGGGCAAGCGCCGTCATCTGAGAGCCCCCGTGGGGCGGCCCAGTCGCAGCTATCGAGATCGGCGTCTACACTGAAGATCGCAGCCCCTCGCGCTGTGTGCAATCGGAGACGACGCTTCAGGTACGGTCCAGAAGGCCGACTGGAGCTAGCACCGTATCGGCCGAGCGGGAGGTGCTCAGTCGTTTTGCTAATGCGTTCACAGGTGATGACGACTACCTGGAAGCCGTCCACGTTGGGCAAGTTGCTCACCCGTGCACCCGACTGGGCGCTCGAGTTGGACGGCGGGCGCGTCCATCTCGCGGTGAACGGTGAGACAACCCAAATGGACGTCGACGAGTTGGAGGGCCTACCGATCAAGGCCGGCGTGTTCTGGGCCAGGCTCATCATCCCCTTGCCCGATGGGAAGAAGTTGCAACTGGGTGGAATCTCCAAAAACAACGCGAAGCAGTGTGTACACGCAGTCGCCGCAGCCATTGCGGCGAAGCGCCAATGCGATCAGATAGCGGATTGGGTGCACGCCACCACGCAAGCCTGCCGGCGACAGATCGCTCGCCGCGGGTGGCTCGGTCTCGAATTTGCACAGCGCATGGAGAGTTCGAAGCCCTGGTTCCCAAACTCGATACTGGATTCCACGGCAGGTCGGCGTCACTTGGCCCGCCAGCCACTGTCTGTGCAGGACGCGGTGCAAACGTGGCAGCGCCCTTTTGAAGAGTTCGTCAAAGAAACGAATGAGCGGCACGCGATCCAGGCGGCAGAGAAGGACCAACATTTCTTTGATCAGGTGGAGAAATCGCCACTGACTGAGGAGCAGCGCAAAGCGGTGATGTGCTTCGACAATCGCGTGCTCCTGGTGGCCTCCGCCGGCTCGGGCAAGACTTCCACCATGGTCGCCAAGGCCGGCTACGCGCTTCGACACGGGTACTTTCCTCCCGAGCGCATGCTGCTTCTCGCCTTCAACACCGACGCGGCAGCCGAACTGCGCGAGCGCGTCCGTGCAAGGCTGGGACCTTTGGGCCTACCTGCTGATCAAGTAGTCGCGAAGACCTTTCACGCCTTCGGCCTTGATGTCATCGGCAGAGCAACTGGTAGAAAGCCATCACTCGCACCCTGGCTGGAGAGCGGCACGGACCTGGAGACCTTGGTCGGTCTGATTGACGCCCTAAAAGACCGCGATCCCGAATTCCGAGTTCAGTGGGATCTGTACCGCATTGTGCTTTGGCAGGACCTCCCAAAGTTTGGCAAGGAAGAAGAAAACCCCAACGCTTGGAGCAGCGAGGCGCGCCGCGAAGGCTTCTGGACGCTCAATGGGGAAGTCGTCAAAAGCCAGGGCGAAGTGGTGCTCGCCAACTGGCTCTTCTACAACGGCGTTCGATACGTCTATGAGGGGGACTACGAACACGACACCGCCGATGCGAACTACCGACAGTACCGGCCGGACTTCTACTTGCCGGACGCCAAAGCCTACCTCGAGCACTGGGCCTTGGACGAAAGCGGCGAGCCCCCGAAGGCGTTCGTGGGCTACAAGGAAGGCATGACCTGGAAGCGTGCCTTGCACCAGCAGCATGGGACGATCCTGCTGGAGACCACTGCGTATTTCAGGCCATCGTAGCCGGGCATTTCAGGCGAACGTAGCCGCCGTTTCAAACGAGCGTAGTCGGCGTTTCAGACGAACGTAGCCGGCATTTCACGCTGATCGTA
>NZ_JBBKZU010000036.1:0-17361 GCF_037889935.1 Variovorax ureilyticus | reverse complement strand
CGCGCCTGGCGATCGCCGCGGAGGCCTGACAGATCAATAATGCAACCCTCGTCCTGCCTGGAGGAATTTGAGTGTCCACGGGTGGGGGAGTTTGAAGTGTCGATCGGGGGCCGCGAGGAAGTGCGCGAATCGCGACGAGCCTTCCGAGATCTGCCGGAAGCTCAGCGTCTCGTCTTCGCCGTTCGCACGCACGAGGACCACGGCCTCGTTGTCCCCATCGACGTGGCGGTCGATGCACTCGTGCGCAATGTTCATGCGCCGGGCGTCTCCATCGAATAGCTCCCACAGGCCCGCGCTGCTGCAGTGCGATTGCGCATCTGCGTAGGAGGTGAACTGCGTCAGTTTCGTCATCGCTGTCTCTCGTTGCTCGTGATGGAGAGACTTTGCGCGTCGGCGTTTTAATTGTCAATAGCGTCTATGAGTTGTCGGTAGACAATTTGATGAAGATCTGGAAGATGCATTCAAGGCACTGCAGCGCACCGCGGAAGTGCGCGCGCAACAAAGCGTCGTATGCTTCGCCAACCCTCGTGATCCCCCATTCCCATGCCTGTCGCAGCACCCGCAACTCCGCCCGCCAAGGGTCCTCGTGTTCGCCCCGTTCCCGCGGTTTCCCGCGCCCTCGCCATCCTTCGCTTGCTGGCCGCGAACGCCGAGCCGATGACGCTCAAGACGATTTCGGAGGAGCTCGATCTGGTGACGAGCACCTGCCTCCACATCCTTCGCGTCCTGGTCGAAGAAGGAATGGTCAAGGTCGAGGCGGGGACGAAGCGATACAGCCTAGATGTCGGCGTGCTGTCCCTCGCGCGCAGCGTGGTGGAGAACAATCCCTTCCCCGCGCGCGTGCAGAGCGCACTCGACCGCATTGCCGAGCAATGGAACGTCACCACGATCGGGATGAAGGTCTCGGGCCTCGACGACCTCGTGGTGCTGGCCCTTGCCCGGTCACGAGGGCCGTTTCGCCTGTATGTGGAAGTGGGCAGCAGGGTGCCCGCGCTGACCAGTGCGACCGGGCGGATCGTTGCCCACTACGCGGGCTTGACCGATAGCGAGCTCGCCCGCCGGTTCAAGTCGCTGCACTGGGAGAACCCGCCTTCGTTCGAGACCTGGCTGAAGGAAGTGAAGTCGGTTGAGCGCAAGGGGTTCGCCATCGATCGTGGCAACTACATCAACGGCATCTCGGTCCTGGCCGTTCCGATCCTCGATGCGCAACGTCGCGTGACGCACGCGATTGCCGCGCTGGGCGTGGCGGACACGTTGACCGCTTCAACGGTGCAAGCCCTGGCGACGGACATGCAGGCCGAGGCCGCGGGCCTGACACAGTGACTCCAAACCACATCTGAAAGCGGACATGGACGATTTGCCTGAGCGAGTGGAAGCACTGCAAGCAGCCGGCTGGAAGCAGCGAGCTCTCGGCGGATTCGCAGACCGAATCGGCCCCATCTGGACCAGAAAAGAGACCGACGGCTGGGCCTACGGCGTTCTTGCCACGCCGGAGCATCTGAATCCGGCGGGCTTCGTCCATGGAGGCGGGCTCTGCGCGCTCTTCGACCACGTCGTGAGTGCCGTCGCATGGGAGGCCGTCGGCAGGCGCGCATGCGTGACGGTGCAGCTCAACACGCAGTTCCTGGCTGCGGCGCGCGAAGGGCAGTTCCTCGAAGCCCGCGCCCGGGTCGCGAGGGCGACGAACTCGCTGGTGTTCGTCGACGGCGTCATCGAGACCGCAGAAACACAACTGCTTCGCGGCTCGAGCGTGCAGAAGATTATTGACTCGGCCACCTAAGCCCAGTGCTACCAAGTACTGCTCACAATCCACAATGGCAAGGTCGTCCCGAGTCTCCGCGACGACGCCAAACCCGTTCTGGCCCTTGTTCAACTGTTCTCACTTGCTGACAGCTTGAAAGGGTCAAACGCAAGGTTGTGACAATTAAAAGGGCAAGTGCCCCGTAGGACCAGGGCGATGACACAGCCCATTTGTAAGCGGGCGCTCGTCATGAATGTGGCGTGTATCAAGGCTCACCCCTGATCTGGCGCTGACAGAATGAAAGAGCAAAGTGACAACTTGAAGGGAAACCGACACGAGGGCCGCACTCAGACTCGTACCAACGCTCCTTCTGATGGGGTCTTATTCGCTCTTCTCCATTCCAATGAGGGGTACTGCGGAACCCCTTGCTGCGAGCACCACACTTTGATGAAGACGACCCGTGCCAGGCAAGACAAGGTCCACCTGCGCGATGCGCTTCATACGATCGATGCCTGCTTCGAAAAGACACACGCACGCGTGATAGGAGTGCTGGGCAGAGGCATAGAGAACACCGTGCGCTCCAGCGCTTCTGCAGTCGGCCGCAAAGGCTTGAGTCGCCTCGTAGCGCAGTGATTGAAGTACCGGAAACTGTTCTTCCAGGCCGCGCAGGTCGACCAGACGCAAGGTCGCGGTAGCGGAAAAGCTCGTCAGGCTTCGCTTGCGAAGCCGCTCGATATGGCAGCTGGTCGCTTCCCGCCGGAACTCGGACTCGTACAAGGCGGTGAGTTCGCTGTCTGCCAGGTAGGCGGTCGCTTCGTCGCTCAGGTCGAAGCGACCCGCCATGACGCCCTTGGGCGGAAGCACAAAGCCGCGCAAGCGCACGCTGCCGCGCAGCGCTCGCGTACGTTGGATTCGATACCAGGTGAGGTTTGGGGGGAGCTCAACAAGAGGCGGATTTAGGTCGTTGAGGTTCATGGGCCTGGAGGTCAATGCGCCCCAGCCGTTGCCAGTGCCAAGATGCGTTCGACTGACACGCCCTGCTCCAATGCGGCGCGTGGTGTCTTGCCATCCAGCGCCATGGAGGGCGACTCCAGGAACGACAGCAGTTGCCATCCATCCGTGGTGTCCAGGCTCTTAGCCAAGGGCTGGAGCACAGGCCAGATCGCCGGTTCGAACTGCCAGCGAGGCAGTTTGAAGCCGCGGCGCAGGTTCGACACGCCGATGCAACGCCCGGCTTTGATCCAGGCGTTGATGGTCACGCGGCTGGTGCCGACCAGTTGCGCGGCCTCGTCAGTCGTGATCATGTCGCTCGCTTCGATGCGTTCGCGGCGGTACTGCAGGCCGGATCTGAGCACCGCGGCGGACTGGGCCGCACTGGCGTAGGGATCGACAGCATCTCGTCGCTCTTGGTTGAAAGGGGCAAACGGTGAGGTGATGGGAAGGATGTTCATTGCGCTCGATCAAATTGATGCGCTTCAGGGCGCGTTGCGCAGATTCGGCTTGACCGCCGAGAAGAATCCCTGACTCACGCCCGGCACTGGCCGCGTGCGGCGGGCCAGGCGCCGCGCCTGGATTCCATGGTTGAAGAGCAGGCGCAGCACGCCGGCGAAGCCGGCGACAAGCTGGCACTTGCATTGGAACTGCACCGCCTCGAGCACGCCTTCGGCAAACGAGCGATAGCGATGTTCCATCGAACCGCGAAGGGCGCACAAGACCTTCCACATGGCCTCTTCGATCGCGCTCGGTTCAAACGGAACCACTGAACCGGAGCGGCGGACGACCATGTAGTTTTTCAACGGTGATGCGGCGGCGGCGTCGACATCGACGTCCGACCCGTCATTCCAGATAAGCACTTTTCAACTCCTGTCCGAGGGACCTGCAGACTGCATGGACCCAGAGGCATTCCATCAAGTCCACGCGATTCTGTCAAGTTCGTTAAGTTGGAAAGATTGATCTTTGAAAACACAGCGTCGGTAACTGTAACTGCAGCCATCAAAGAATAGTAGTTGGCGCTCACCTCACGACCATGGATCCCGCCATTGCCAGCAGCCGGTTTTGCTTCTCGCAAGGGCCGGACAGGTCGGGCGCGACGGATTCTTCATCCAGATCTCCCCCGGCAGCAACGGCGGAGATCCGGCCGGCACTTCGGAGCAGCACCCGGAACGGATTGCCGCGCAGATAGCAGTTGCGCACCAATGAAGCGAAGAGGCCATGCAGGATGACGATCGCCTGGCGTTGCGCCGACGCGGACAGCGGGCCTTCGAGCGGCCGCCACAGAGGCGACCAACGCGGATTCGCGCGCGGGCCGCACCATTCGGCCGGCGGCGCGGCAAGGAAACGGATGAAGGCCGTCGCGTCCTCGGCATCGAGCGAGGACAGGGACTTGCCGCGCTCGAGCACCGACCACAACAGCAGCCGCTCGGCCTCCTTGCGATAGCTGCGCTGCGTCGCCGAGAGCGGCACGGCGCCCTGCCCTGCCCTGCTCTGGTCCTTCGGCGCTGCCCGCTCGGCGATCCACGCGAGCACCGCCTCGCGGTCGTCGCGCGCGCCGGTCAGGCAGGTTGCGGCGGTCTCGCGGTTCAGGCCCGCGCGGCCGTCGAGGTCTGCAGGCAAGAGAAACTTCTCCAGCGGGCGGATCGCGGTCGCCGGAGCGACCACTGCGTCCAGCACCGCCGGCGGCACCTGGGTCCGCGGAACCAGTGCGTGTGAACTGACTGGAAGCTTCAATTGCGCCGCGTGGGCGCGCAGCCAATCGGCGATGCGGGCGGCCTTGTGGACCCCGATACCGGGCACCCGCGTCCACCATCGCGCGCCGGTCCGGTTCATGGTCTCGACGAGCTCGTGCATGGTGTGGATGCCGGCGCGATGCAGCCGCGCGGCCAGGGTCGGGTTGAGCCAAGCCTCGACGGCATCGCCCGGCTCGGGGTCGTGGACGACCAGATGCTCCAGCCAGCGCAGGGCCTCGAGTTGCCGCTCGATGAGCCGGGCGCGACGGTTGCCCCCGGCGCCCGGCCCACGCTGGCTCGCATTAGGATACGCGGCCGCATAGGCCTCGATCTGCTCGTCTTCGGAAAAGTCCTCGAGGCCCTGCTCAAGCGCGAACTCCTCGAGGCTGGGCTGCCTGGGTGCGGGGCGCTGCGCCACGCGTGCAGCGTCCAGGTGGATGAGCCGCGCGACGCCGGGGCGCCGCTCTCGCCGCGCCGCGGCGGCGAAGGTGTCGCGGATCCAGTGGATGGTGCTGCGAATGCGGCGCCGGTCGCCGCCTTCGCCCTCATGCTGGAGGTAGCGCTCCCAGGCGGCGCGTTCCTCCATGCCCTGGATCAAGGCGCGCATGAAGGCGAAGTGCCCGCGATGGAGTCGCCTGCTGGCGTTAGATCCCCGTGCTGCGGCGGCGGTCATGGGCGATGGCGAGGCCGGATGGCCTTCCAGAATTTCCAGCGGGGCCGCTGCGGCCCGGCCAGTGGCTCGGGCATCTGCGGCCGTTCACTTGTCTTGGCGCGTCGGCGCTGCTCGACTTCCAGCACATGGGCGATCCCGAAGGCTTCCGCGTCGCCGCGCCCGGCGCGGCGGCGCCACTCGCGCGCGAGTTCGCCGAGGCGCTCGTCAGTTAGCTCGGCGACTTCCTCAGGGCGCGCCATGGGAGGGGCCGGGCTTAGGCCCGACTAGACTTCCAATAATCATTGGCGTCATTTTATGGGGTCAGAAGGCGACCGGGAATATGGGAAGAATAATTCTTCTTTTATATCAACAACTTATGGCCTAGTCTCGGAGTTCGAACTGGCTTCAAGTTAGCCCCGGAAGTGCGTGTCGCCAGCCATTTCCACTGCCCGCCTGCCGGGGAGCCGCATTGAACCCCGGGTCTTGCCTCGGGACGCGGGGGCCCGCGACCCGCGCTCAGTTTCCCAACGACGACCTCACATTCCCGTTCTGCGGGTGTCGGAGACGGGTTTGAACTTCATGGGCATGTCCTCGAAGGTGTCGCTTGGTCAGCGGTGTGCTGCTCGCCGTTCCAGAGGGCGAGGCAGGCACTCTCCCCAAGAGGCAGTCCATGGGTTGAGCACTTCTAGGCCCGTAGCCCCGAACGGCCCTGTCGCGGGTCGCGACGGCTTTAATGCCATTTGCGTCCGCAATGGGCGGGGTCGCCCGTGAAAAATGGTGCGCCCTCCCAACGCGCTCTTTCCGGCATTTGCGCATAGGACCCGGGCGGCGAACCGTCGAATGGCAGACATTGGGGGCCCCGTTATCGGGCTTTTGATGGCTTCCTCGAGACGCCACAGCCGAGCCGTGGAGCATCTCCATGACGGTGACGGCGCTGATGGACAGATGGTCGGTGACCTGATCGTCCAGACAGGCGATCACTGCGGTGGGAGCGAGGCTTCAGAGGTTCTGGCGGCGGGTTCGACCGGGCTTCCGTTCGCTACAACTCGCCGCGCGTTAGAAATGAGTGTGCGTTTACTTTATTTACTGCTAGGTCATGTTCGTTAGTGATGGGCCAGCAGACTACCCCCTGTTGCCCTTTGCACTGAAGCCGAAGAGCCGTGGGCCAGTTCGGGCAACTGCAGTCGGCGTGGTGCTGAAAGCAGTGTGCGTCATGAAGCTCACAGTGTGTGTCTTTGCAAGGGACGAGAGCGTTCCCCTCACGGTACCGACGTGAGCATCGCCGCAGAAATTCGTGCATCTCCACGCGTCTGAATCCTTGGTCGCGGAACACGAAGCGATGCGGCCTAAACGTTAGGTCTTACGCGCAGGTGTCGCGAAGAAGTCTCGCCGGGGCACGCCGCGTCGCTTCGCGCTTGGCGATCTCCGCCGATTCGTTGACTCGCGAGAGACAAGCGCCTCTCTCTATACCCCGGGAGGCGATGAACTGCTCGCGCCCCACGTGTCTGGGGTAGGTCCGTCCTACCCCCGTTTTCCTGCGGCCTATCCAGATGGCACCCGCGTTCTACCCCATTGGCTTCGCCACTGCAGCACTGCCCGGTTCAGGTCGCCCGTTGGCAACGAGGGCCTTCGCTTTCGCCACCAGTCCTCCAGGGTCCGCCTGGTTGGCGTCGATCTGCAGTTTCGCCCATCGAAACTGCAGATCGAGCGGACTCGTAGACGCAGTCATGACAACCTCAAGTAGACAGCGTCAAGGCCTTTCCGAGATCGCTTAGAAAACAACCTCATCATTGGGCCAGACGAGGCGGCCGCGCGGGCCCAGCAGACTCTTTCAAGTCGAGTGCAGGCACAACCCGGAATTGCTGACGGAGCCGCGCCGGAATCGCGGCATGGGAGGGTTCTGAAGTCGATGGAGGGCGAAGCGCAGCGGACGACCCTGTAGTACGGTACTACGCCCCTGCCCCTTCCGGTTGCGCGGAGATATCTCGAAACTAGGTGTAGTACCGTACTACAGCATCTCGCTGCCCCCGAAGGCACCCTCCAACACGGATGCCGCAGACCCCCAGCGTCAGGGCGTAGTACCGTACTACACCTTCCCAGGCGTGCGGGCACCAAGAAGAAAGGGCGCCAATGCGCCCCGGATGGATGGAAGGAATTGACGACCTAACTTTCGTCCACAAAGCGCTCCAGCAGTTTGGCCAGTTCGCGTTGACGGGCGCTGGTGAGTCGCACGTGGATTCGGATCACCGAACGCCCTTCCCCATCAGTCTTCATTGTGGCAACGGTCTTGCCTTCTCTCGCAAAGGCTTGCACTGTTGCAGGTGCTTGTGCCTGGGCATGGCTTTCCTGCGGGCCGGTGAGCGCCGCGAAGATCTGCTTGGGCGTCATGCCGTTGCGATTGGCGATGATCTTGGCCGCTCTGTTCTCCAGGCCTGCCAAATCGCTCTCGACGGCCGTCTTGAACGCGGTCGACCACCGGAACTGCAGGTCCAATGGCGACGCAAACGCCTGCAGCACCTGCGCCGGAAGCCGCGCAAGGACCAGCGCCTTCGACAGATTGGTCGCATCGATCCCGATCGCAGCGGCGAGCTGACGAATCGAGGGGTAAAGACCTCGATCCAGGGCACGGGCATACATGACCCCCTGCTCCCATGCCGACAGGTCTGCACGCTCGCGGTTCTCACGCTCCATTTCTTCGAACAGCGCCTGGTCATCAAGGTTGTCCACGAATGCGAGGACCGGCAGACCCAGCTGCGAACAGGCCTCATGGCGGCGATGCCCGAAGACGATTTCAAATTGCGGTCCGTCACCTGGGTTGGCCACTGCCCTCACCTTGATCGGTTGCACGTTGCCGCCGGCCTCCTTGATCTCCCGCTTCAGCGCCTCGAAGCCTTCGCTTTTGAAGCTGGACTCATGCCGATTTGCATAGACACTGCGCTTGATGGCCTTGGGATCCAGCAGCCGGGTTGCTTTCGCGCCGTCCCAGCTCTGGAGTTCCTCAACCGCGCTCTGCAGGCGACCTTCCAATTCGGCCGCCTTGGCCACGCGCTCGCGCAGAACGTCGTTCTCACGGAGCAGTTCAGAGCGCTGATCATTGGCCAGCGCCATCATGGCGCCAGGCGCAGTCTTGGGCTTCGCGGCTTCGGGGTTGAGTGCCGGTACTGGCATCAATGAAGCGAAATCGATCTTGGATGCCTTGTCTTTGAGTCCCATGTCAGACCGCCGTTTCCAGGATTTGTCGTTCCGCCACTTGCCGGGCCCAAACCGCCTCGATCTGCTGCTCAATCAGTTCGCACATGCGATCGTACGCGACACGCGCGCGCGAGAAGGTCTTCGAGTTCACCGAACCGCGGGGCAGGTCGTAGACCGTCCCGAACTCGGCGCTCGCGGTGGCGGCGACGGAGGTCTTAGGGATTTCGATAGGCAGGACCTTGTCGCCATAACCTTCAAGGATCCACTGCCGAACCACCGAACTGGCCGTGTCGGAGGCCTCGACACGCGAAAGCAGCACATCGATGAATTCAAAACTCTTGTCCTTGCCGCGGCTACGCACCAGCTGGTTGCACAGGTCGGAGAACAGGTCCCAGAACTGGGCCGAGCTCGAGAAATCAAGGGCCGAAGGGGGCAGGGGCATGATCACCCCATCAGCCGCCATCAGTGCATTGATCGTCACGTAGCTCAAGGAGGGTGGGGTGTCGATCACGATGGCGTCGTACTTCTCCCGGGTGAGATCCAACCCACGGTCCAGCACTCGCCAGAACTCGAAGCCGGGGTCGCGGGCCTGACGAGCGGGCAGATGGAACTCGGCACCGTAGAGGAGGGGAGCGGCACACACCAGATCGATGTTGGGCCAGTAAGTCGAGCGGATCGCGTACTGAAGGTCGTCCTGCTCCCCGGTGAACAGGGACATGGCCGTGTGCTCGGTCTCCACCTCGGCATCGGGCAGCACGCCGAAGAGCGTGGTGGCCGAACCCTGGGGGTCCAGATCGACCAGGAGAACCCTGTGGCCACGCATCGACAGGCCTTGCGCAAGCGTCACGGCGGAGGTGGTCTTGGCGACGCCGCCCTTAAAATTGGCCACGGTGATCGTGATGCCGGCGGCGCCCTCGGGACGCAGGTGCTCGGCACGCAGTTCGCGAGCCCAGACCTGCGACTCCGCCATGGTCCATTCGCGGCTGTTGCCCTGAATTTCCCCAGCAGGCAGGTCGCCGCGCGTGAGGCGATACGCGATCTTGGATTTGTCGACGCCGCAGAGCTCGGCCAGTTGTACTGCCTTGAGGGTTGGAGCAGATTTCGCGGCGGTCGGTGCCAGCATTGCGGCGCGGATTCGCTCCATCATGCCGGCAACCTTGTGTGCTTGGTGCTCGATATCCTCAAGGTTCTGTCGCCGGATGGTCTTCTTAATGTCCACGATATCTGCCTTGAAAGTTTGAGTGTCGTGCGATTATGCCAACCACCTTCGAAAAAACGAAGAATCGCACGCGCATCTCAGGTCCCTCGAGGCCTGGAGAGAGACTTTCAGGGAGATTTTTGTTCATCATCCCCGAGATTAAGAAGAAGTCTTAAATACCTTAGATAGATTAAGGCATGCGGGGATTCGAAATTTATGCATATAAATCAATGACTTACGGACGTCAGGCTGGAGGAAACGTCCAGGTTTCAATCGCTCGCGTCCAGGTTCTGATCGGAAACGTCCACGTTCTGATCGGCGGGTGTCCGGAAGCTGATCGGGGAGAGGGTAGATATCCACAGGGCGCCATATCGCTGGCGAAAAGGCGTCAAAGTGGCGTATGAAGCACAATGTCCAGCTTCTAATCGGGCAGAAAACGGGGTCCGAGAAGGCGCGAAGGGCGAAGTGTCCGGGTTTTGATCGCTTTGGTCGGTGATCGCTTCGGGTCCGCGGCACGCAAAATGTCCAGCTTTTAATCGCCCGAGGTGACCAGGATGTCGTTGTCCGCGGGGTTCTGAGCTTCGAGGCGCCGGCGTGATAACTGCCGTCTTGTGTCCAAGCGGGGTTGGACATACGATCAGACCTTCATGAGCGCGTCAAAGAACATCGTCACCCAGATTCCCGGCCCAGAGGATCCGCTCGAGCTGCGCAAGCCGCACGAGATGATCGTCATGATGCCGCGCTCGGCTCGTGTGACGCTCACTGGCCGGCGTATCTATACGGCGCTCCTGCAGATCGCGCAGACGCGTCTGGTGGCCATGCCGACGATGCCAACGGCCGACTACATGTTCGAAGCGCCACTGGCGGCGGTGCTGCGCACCACGGGGTCGAGTGGCAGTGAGCGGACGGCGGCCAAGCGCTATCTCATCGAGATGCGCAGCCTGGAAGTCGACTGGGAGTCGACGGCGCCTGGGGACGGAGTCAAGTGGCGCGGCTTCTCGATGTTGTCAGAAGTGGCGCTCGAGGTGCGACGCGGCGAAAACTGGGTCAGTTGGTCCTACCCGCCGACCATCATGTCCGCGCTTCGCGAGCCGCAACGTTGGGCAACGATCGATCTCGAGGTGCTCGGCAAGCTGGGGTCGTACACCGCGGTCGCGCTTTACGAGATCTGCGTGCGCTATCGAGACAATCCCGGCGGAGTGACGAGCCGCAAGCCGGTGGCCTGGTGGGTCGATGCCTTGAGCAATGGCCCGGGGCCCGAACGGCGCGAGTGGCGCAAGTTCAAGAACGAGCGAGTCAAGGACGCGGTGCTGGAAATCAACGCCGAGACCGAGCTCGAGATCGAACTGATCGAGCACAAGCAGGGAAGGTTGATCAACGAAGTGCAGTTCGCCGTGCGGAAGAAGCGGGCGGCTGCGATGCCGCAGCCTGCCACCGCACAGCCGGTGGATGCGAATCTGATTTTTCGCGCTGAGACCTTGGGAATTCGAGAGATCAAGCTGGAGGGGCTGATCAAGGAATTCGGGGACGATCGCGTGCGCGAGCAGATCGCCGTCCTGGAGCGGCGGGCGGCGAGCAAAAATCTGCGCTCGATCGAGAACGCCTTCTCCTATCTGCGGTCCTTGCTACGGAACGAAACGGAGGAGGGCGCGCCGCCGGGGATTGCACCTTCTTCCCCAGCCGTCCCCGAGGCGCCGCCTGCACGGCCGGTGCAGCCGCCGGCAAGCGACAAGTCGACCTGGTTGCGCGAGCGCATCGAGGGGATGAAGCAGGAGGTCGCGGCGCTGGACGCGACGACTTTGCAGAAGTGGGTCAACCGGGCGCTGCAGGACTTGGCGCGCAAGGGTGCACTGAATGCAGTCATCAGCCGGCGGGCGGCGCAGGGAGACGTGCTGCATGGGCTGCTCGGCTCTGCCGTGGTCTATGCGTATGCGGACGCGACCTACGGGCCGGACTGGAAGGTCGATCGGCAGCTGTTTGATGCGGAAGCGGGCAAGTAGCCGATGGTTCGATAGAACTCTCTCTTCTCTTCCTGGTGGTTGAGGTCGCTATGTCTCGCGTTGGCGCCGAAATGCGGCCTGGATGACGACGTCATCTCAGCTTCAGATCATCTTCGCGCCGGCCGCCGCGACGCTGGTATTGATCGTGCAACTCGACCACTCATACTGACCCACACCAGAGGCGTAGCTTCGCGCGATACCCTCCGTTCACTGCCTGAGGCACCGCGAGCCTTCCCGCTATGGCTAATGATCGTCACAAGAACCTCGAACTTCCCCTTTGCGGGGAAAAGAAGGCTGCGCATGCGCCCGTTCGCCGCAAAGGCACTTCGGCACGTGCTCGGTCGTCCCGAAGGCAGCTTCTGCTGTTCGACTACAAGACCTGGCTGACCCTGACAGAGGCCGTGGAGAGCGCGGCGGCCGCGTACAGCGAGGGCTGGAGGTCGCGCAGCACCTTGCGTCGAGCAACGATGTCCGCGTGGCGCCCCTGCCGCTCCAGGCCCAGCAGTTCCACCAGCAGACGCATCGCCTGCTCCGGCGGGCTGTGCTGCGAGGCCTGTGCGGGCGCCAGATGCTCGCGAAGGTCGGGGCGGTCGATGAGCACCCATGCCGGGAACCAGCTCAGATCGTCGATCTCGGCACCGCCCGTGCTCGCCTCGAAGTTGCGTATCAAGCGTGGCAAGAGGGGATCGGGCGAGCGCTGCGCAACGTCCTCCAGGAGCGCCGGCGACAGCCACCCCAGTTCCGCGAGCAGCGGCCAGCACGCGCGCAGACCGAGCAGATGCAGGCGGGCCTCGGCCATCCAGGCCAGCGGGACCGGCTTGCGTCGCCACGATTCGATGGTGGAGACCGCCTGCGCGGCGGCCTCCCAATGGCCTGCAAGCAGCCACATCGGCGCCGCGTGGTCTTGCGGTTTCCGCGCGTCGAATGCCAGCGACCCGGCGCGCCGTGCGAGTTCCTGCCAGCTCACGGCGAGCCAGGCCGCCCCAGCCGCTTTGCCGAACGTGCGCTGCGCGGCGTCGCTGATCGGTCCTTGCAGCATCTGTCTCGCTTCGCTCAACGATGCATGGTCGCGAAACGCCTGATCGCGGCCGACTTCGGCGGCCCCGATGCAATCGGCGAGGACGCGCAGCGAGGGCAGGGATTCGTCGTCAGGATATTCCTGGGAAAGGCAATCGCAAGCTTGCAGAGCGGCCAACGCGTCTCGCCGCTCGAGCGCAAGGACCGCATCGTTCCTCAGCATCACCTCGCGGCCGTTTTCGAAGATGTCGAGTTGCATCGCTTCACCTGTGCTTCAAGCCTTTGACACGCGCTCCTTTTTATCTCACAGGCTGTGCGAGAAACTCTGGCGAACAGTGTGTATCCACGCACCCCCGGAAATTTAGTAGCTCATCTCGATGGCCATGCCCTGGGCCCACCGGCTCTCCCAGTGTGCGAGATAGGTTGCCGCCACCGTCGGATTGCTCCACACCACCAGCACGTTCTCAGAATTGGACTTAGCCGCCGCTTGGCTGTAGTTGAAAGAGCCCGTTTGCGTGTGCTTGCCGTCCACGACGATGTTCTTGTCGTGGTGGATCGCATAGGTCGAGATCACGTTGGTCGGTATGTTGGCGCCGACGAGCAGGTTCATCGCCGCGATGTTGGCCTTGCCGCGGTTGCCCCTCTCATCGAGCAGCACGCGCACATCAACACCGCGCCGCTTCGCATCGATCAGCGCACGAACAATCGAAGGCGAAGTGAAGGAATATCCCGCCAGCCGTATCGAGCTGCGAGCTTTGTCAATGACCTTGAGCACGAGCGCTTCGGAGCCCGCATCGGGCGAGAAGGCGACTTCGATCTTCGACTCGGAGGGCAGGGGGCCGGGTGAGCTGGCACAGCCAGCGAGGAGCGCGAAGGTGATTCCGAGTAGGGCACGGCGCGAGGAAGGAAGTAAAAAGGATCGCATGCAGCGTTCAGGTTGGGGCGCGCGACTGTAGCAACATTGCAGCCGCATCTTCGATGCGCGCGTCCCAACCCGCTCGTCGACTTGCAGGGCCAACCTTGCAAGCATCCGGCGGTGCGACCAACGAGTGAGCTTCCATGCTCGCGGCGCGCTCCACGTGCCAAGCCGACCGGAACCGCCCCGCGATCGCAACCGTTGCGGCGTCGGCAGCATGGCGCTGGCTTTTGGGGATATTGCCTTCGCGTCGAGGTTCGGCGGTCCCGCGAACACCTTGCCGAGCAGCACCAGGTGATGGCCCCAAGGACCTTCTGCGGCAAGCTGTCGCAGAACCGGCGCGCTCGAGTACTCCTCGTAGAGCGACGCATGTCCCAGACGTTGCGCGCCGAGAAACCTTGGGTGGCTGGGAACGAGGTGCGAAGGTCGCGCGCGATCTGCTCGACCACCGACTGGCCCACAGCGCCTGCTGTTTCTCGACGATGGCCTTGCCGATGTCCCAGTAGAGCGCGAACAGCTCGCGGTTCACCGCGCGCGGCCGACAGGCGCGCCGCGGCGACGCGCTCCCTCAAGGTCTTAGACCTTATCCGTAAATTATGTTGACTTCTGCAGGTACCTTGCGGAAGGCGATGATGGCAGCGGCGAGATGGTTGAGGGCGACGAAGCTGCGCTCGAGTTTCTCGTAGCGCACCAGCAGCTTGCGGAAGCGATTGAACCAGCTATGGCAGACCTCGACCACCCAGCGCCGAGCCTTCTTGCCCGGATCGCGCTGCTTGATGTCGGCTTCTGTGCGTCGACCCACGACGTGAGGGATGTAGCCGTGGTCTTCGATAGTGCGAAGGTGTTCGGCTCCACGGTAGCCCGCGTCGGCACACAGATGCTTGCTTCGTCGATGTGGTGGATCCTTGCGCCTGACAACGATGGTGGCGAGCACCTCGTCAAGCCGCTTGCAGTCATGGACGTTGGCTCCGGTCACGACGAGCGATAACGGGACGCCACGGCCGTCCACCAACAGGTGGCGCTTGCTGCCCTTTTTTCCCCCGATCCGTCGGGTTGCGACCGACGGCTTCCTGTGCCAGCGGCGCCTTCATCATCGCGCCGTCGACACTCTGCCAGCGCCAGGCAATGCCCTGCATCTGGTCGTACTCGGCCAAGCCCGCCTTCCACAGAGCTTCGAAAAATCCCGCGGCTTCCCACTCGAGGAATCGCTTGTGTATGGCACTTGCGCTGCCGAAGCGCTCCTTGGGCAGCGCCTTCCACTGACAACCCGTGCGCAGCACATAGACGATCGCCTCAAACACCAGTCGAGCCGGCTTTGGTGGTCGACCGGCGCCTGGCTTGCGCACATAGATCTTGTCTGCCGCCGAGCGCGCAGGAATCAGCGGCTCCACACGCTGCCAGAACTCATCGGTCACCACCCACGACTCAACACGTTTCGCCAAGATCTCGATCCATCGCCGCGCCCAATGCGGCTCGGATCGGTAGTTTACCTATTTACGGATAGGTTCTTAATGAAATTTGCGTAGTCGTCGGCGAGATCAAGGCTGCGCTGCACTGTAGACCAGCGAAAGCGCGAAGTTCTCGTCAAATCGGTTCAAGGGTGGCGCTGAGATCCTCCGGGTCTTGTCGTTTCCATGGTCGTGCCTTCCCTAGTGTCCGCCGCTGCAGTCCGCGGGGAAAATACGCCCCCATGACGCCGACGACTCCTGACATCCGTACCTTTCTCGGCAAGCTCAAGCGCTCGCAGACGAGCCAATGGGTCGGCCACCTGACGCCATCGGAAGCCACGTCGCTTGTCCAGGCCGGGGCCAAGGCCAGTCCCCATGACCTCGCCTGGATGGAGCGGGGCCTCCAAGCCGGCAGCGAGGATGCGCGCTGGCTCTATTTTTCCGCCAATCCGGCGCTGCGTGAGTTATTGCGCAGAGGACCGTCTCCCTCGGACGACATCGCTCCAAGGTCCCGCGTCGATCATCTTCCAAGAGACGATTCAAATTCTCCAGTGACGAGTATTGGGCCTATCCTGAGCTAGAGCCGGTCTTGGTCGGCACCGCCATCTTCGCGCGCACCACGGGAAACGGCGGCAACCCAGCCAGGATGTCGCGCCCGTAGCGCATCGTGACCAGGCGCGTATCGCACACGGTGATGACGGCACGATCGGTCACGGTGCGCACGCCGCGGCCCGCCCATTCGGCCAACGCTTCGTCCGCCGGCTCGACAACGGCGGCCCGCCGATCGTCCCAGGCTGAAACTGAAGCAGGCCACGTCAGAGCCCCTGGAGCTCTCCTCGAATGCGATCGCCGACCGTAACGCCATCTGCGCCCTCGGGCTGCACGTAGTTGTCGCCGATCGATGCGCACATCTCCACGACGAGTTTGGCGAAGTCCACCACGTTCTGGTCGAGCGGATCGCCCGGCCGGATCAGTCCGACCTCTACGGCCGCTTGCTTGAACAGTTCCAGTGCGTCGCGCCGGCCGACCGGGTCCCTTTCTTCGTCTTCGTTGACGTAGGTATAGAGCATCTCCAAGTCCTTCAACGTGTCCTGCTTGCAGCATACGCCGCCGATGGGCGTGCTGCATTCGCGCGCACCCGGCCGGCCACGGATTCAACGACCATGCTGTGAAGTGCCCGCCGCAGCGGCGCGCGACGCTCTCGCGCTCCTGCGCGAGGATGCGATAGTGGTGGCCATCGCCGCAGCGAACCTGGCCCCCAGGCTCGCCACTCAGCGAGGCGGAATTTGAGCGCCTGCGCGAAGGTGCGGCGCGCATCCAAGCATCGCCGACGAGGCAGGCATTGATGCCCGGTGATGGGTGCGGGGGGCATGGGGCGAGAGGCGTTGAGGGGTTAGGGGCGAGGGGCGGGCGAGAGAAGAACAGGGACGGTGGGGTGGGTGGGCTTGCCTGTGTCACTGGACCGTATCACTCGGTTCTCGCCGTCAAGGCCGGCGCGCCAAGTGGGCTTGGCGCTTGCGGCCTGCGGCCGTCTTCGAGCCTTGACCGCTGCGCTGCCGCGTGAGCCCGGAGCGACGCAGGCAATCCCGCCTGCGTTCTTCAAAGGAGCGCGTCCCATGAACGCCTATTCCGCCGTCGAGCAACGCGTGGTCGATCAACTTCGTCTCTTCCTAAGAGAAGAGGCACCAGCCGTCTACGAGCGCTGCGGCCGTTCGCTGCTGCAACTCTCGAGCGTGGCGCGCGAATCCTCGCATCCGACGTATCGGCTTCTCGCTGCGGGCCTGAACCTGGCGACCGAGGCCTTGGCGGAGCCGATGCGAAGCGCGCCGGTCTTCGAGTCGCCGTCGCGCGTGATGGACTACCTGAAACTTCACTTCGCGGGTCAGGGCCACGAATCGTTCGTCGTCCTGTACCTCGACACGCAGCTCCATCTGATCGCACTGCAGGAGCTCTTCCGGGGAACGTTGGCGCATACCAGCGTGCATTCCCGGGAGGTGCTGCGTGAATTGCTCGCGCATGGCGCCGCCGCGGTCATCCTGTCGCACAACCACCCTAGCGGCCTCGCAGAACCGTCAGGTGCCGACGAGTTGCTGACCCGGACCCTGGTCGAGGCGCTCAAGTACATCGACGTGCGCGTCATCGACCACATCATCGTGGCGGGCAATAACACTTGCTCGATGGCCGAGCGCGGTCTCGTATGAAGCGAGGGGAGGGGCCCGCGGCTCCTCCTTCTTGTGCGCGAATGCTCGCGTCTTTTGTGGAGCAAGCCCCTTGAAGTCATCGCAAGGGCTCCCTACATTCAGGCCATGTCTCCTCCACCCCTCTTGGTGGATTTCGCCCCTCGGTTCGCGCCGAGGGGCTTTTTGTGTGCGCCCAGCATGGGCGCACTCCTGCGGGTGCAAGTCCCGTCGTGAGTTGATCACAGCGAACGAAGTGAAGCGCAACTGCGTGAGGGTGACCGAGCGTGGGAA
>NZ_JBBKZU010000035.1:0-18664 GCF_037889935.1 Variovorax ureilyticus | reverse complement strand
CTGCTGGCCGCTCTCAACCTCGTCGAGTGTGTCGCCTTCGTTGGATCCGCGACCGCACCTTGACGATCACGAGCTCCGAGCCGGGTCAAGGTGGATCGGCTGGACGCTCACCCAGGAAGCGCTGGCGCCACATGGCCACCTGGCGCCGGTCCAGATCGACCTCCACGGCGATGTCCTTGTTCTGCCAGCCCTCAGCGGCGAGCAACACGATCTTGGCCCTTTGCTGCACACGGGCCTCGACGCGGCCTCGCCGCGTCAATGCCGTCAACTCTCGTTGAACAGCAGCATCCAGTTCGATCCTTGGGGCAATGCGCATGGCTGCGACCTCCATCGAGGTCGGAGTGTGCCGCATAAATTAAGTTGCACTATTTCGAGCGCACTGCACTAGTGCCTCCTTGGCGTCCATCGCCAACCTCAGGTCCACATTAGCGCCGCTTTGAGCGAAGACCTCAATAGCTTCCTCGATCAAGGCACCTTTCGCCAATCGGATTCCCATTCCGAGAACTGTGCGTGCTCTCTGCACTGGCAGCGCAAGCTCGGTCGCGATCCTCAGACTCGCGTTCCAGTGTGTGTGCATCGCCATCGAATCGCCGCGAATCCACGCAAGGTCTGCCATCAACCGCGTTGTTTCTGAGAGCCAAGGGATTGCGCCACTAGAGAAACGCAGCGCCATCTTGCAAGCGCGTTCAGCATCGCGAATTGCGTTACGTCGTATCAATGCCGTTGTGGCACGCTCAGCTTGCAAGATGCGCAGTTCTGCCCATGCATTCAAAGGGTCACACGATCCTTGCCCTCGAAGCCTGCGGGATTTGATCAATCCCACCGCTTCTAGGATCATCACCTCTGCTTCGTCCAGGCGACCTTCTCGCAACAAGCAACTACCCATTAGTCCTGCCGCCTCCGCCTGCTGACGAAATGACGAGATTGAAATGCACAGTTCACGCGCTTTTGCCAAGCAGGTCATCGCGTCGCTGAGTGGGCCGATCGCCAAGCCCACGACCCCTTGAGCTGTTAGACCCCAAGATAGAACGTGCGGATCGCCCGAATCTTGACCTACGCGAATGAGTTCGGCGGCGAGACCTGCAGCGCGTGAAAATTCCCCTCGCTGCAGCGCTGCCCAGCACATGAAGTAAGTGGGGCCGCCCCAACGTCGGAGGTCACCGATCGACAAATACGCCTCCGCAGCTATGACGAACGAGTCATGCCCTAGATCGGGCGACCCTTCGAGCCAATCGAGCCAACCGCGGACGAATCGAGCTCCACCTTTCGCCGCTGCGGCTCCGCTCTGGTCGGCTAGCGCCACCGCCTCGTTCGCACGTCGCCTAGCTAGACCAAACGCCCGAAATAGCATCAGTGCGACGCTGAGCGTGCCCAGGCCGCGAACCCTGCCTATTACGTCTTCGCTGCGCTCCCCAGCATTCAACTCAATAAGGCTATCAAGTCCAAATCGCTCGGTGTCTACGAAGTAGTCCAGCCATGCGAGCGATTGACAGATCGTAGAAATCTCTTGTGCCACCGAAAGATTGAGGCGGCGCTGCGAAGCGACGCTGCCCACGAGCCGTGGAACGAAATGGGCGGCTAGAAGCTTCAGAGTGCCAAGGCGAATCTCAGCGCGAGTACAAGGATACGCGATCCCAAGATTTGATAGCGCACGCGAGAAGTGTTCAACCGCTTCCTCATAGCGTCCGACCCCATACAGCGCCTGACCGAGCTTTCGGTCAAGCGTCGCCCGCTGAAGTGGGGAAAGTTCCTGACCCGCAACCTTCAAGTAGACTGTCTCGGCTTGACGATAGTAGTCGAGTGCTTCGGCGTCTGCTGCCATGCGACCTGCCTGATCCCCCGCTTTCATCAGGTAAACGCGTGCGTTCTCCCAGTCCTCGCCTAGTGCGCAGTGATAGGCGAGCAGACCAGTGAACTCATCGAGCCGGTCGGAAAACACAACTTCGATCGCACGCGCGACCCTGCGATGAATAGTTCGTCGACGCTCGATCAGAATGCTTTCGTAGGCCGCCTCCTGCACGAGCGCGTGCTTAAAGAGGTACTCGGGTTCGGGGATCTGTCGACGCAAGCGGACCAGCTCTGCGAGTTCTAGCCGCGGGAGACACGAATCAACTTCGCTTACGGAATCGGCTATTGCCCGCAGAATGCGAACAAAAAAGCTGCGCCCTATCACCGCAGCGAAATTCAACACACGTTTCGCCGATTCATCGAGCAGGTCGATCCGAGCAACGATCACGTCGTGCACCGTGTCGGGTAGCTGGGTGGTGTCTATTGGCCTTGCGACACGCCAACCACCTGCATCTCCCTCGCGTGTTAGCGAACCGTTTGCGATAAGGGACTGGACGATCTCTTCAATAAAGAATGGATTCCCCTCGGCTCTACGAAGAATTCCGCTGCGAACTGTGACGGGAAGATTGGTTGCTCCCAAGAGGTTATCGATCAAGAATCCGCTGTCGCTCTGAGTGAGCGGTGCCAGCGTCACCTCGTATAGCGGCAGTCCATCCTGCAACACCGCTGCCGCACGCATACGCGCGGCTGGTTCCGAGGGCTCCGATCGGGTGACAAACCAGAAGCTGAGCGCCGCTGAGCGCGCAAGTGGCAGTAGGTGCTCACAAAGCGCGATGGAAGAGTTGTCGACCCAATGCCAATCCTCCATCACGATCAATCTCGGAGCGCGTTTCGCCTGCCGCTCAAACAGCTCGCGCAGGCAGAGGAGCACTTGTGAGCCCAAAGCGCGAGCATCGAGATATCTGACCCTTTGCTCGTGTTCCTCGCGCATCGGCAGCGATAGTACGGTTGCGAAATAAGGTATTACTTCGCCCGCGCGATTCCCGAAGAGATCACTTGCAGACTTCTCGATCTTCTGCAAAGCCGTTGCTTCTGAGTCTTTGTCGTCGATCTGAAACCATGCTTTCATGATTGCAATGAACGGCCAGTAGCTCAGCTTGTGACCAAACGACAATGATCGACCCTCAACGAAAAGCTCGCATCCTGTTCCGCGCCTCGATTCAGAGACGAGCCGTGATTTTCCAACCCCCGCTTCGCCGCTCACGATCAGCACCGACCCTTGGCCGGACCGAAGCTGCTGGAGCGACTTCTCAAGCGCCTGTAATTCAAGCCTACGCCCGACCAGTGACGACTCTAGGCCAGGCGGCAGAGGTGAAGCTCGATTTCCCAGCAGGACGAAAACCTCGGGCGATTCGGAAATGCCTTTAAGTGCCGGTCTTCCGAGAGATGCAAAGTCAAACCATGACCTTGCCGCGCGCTGGGTGACTTCACTGACGTTAATGGCATTAGGCTCAGCATGTTGCTCGAGGCGAGCTGCCAGGTGGGTGGTATCTCCGATCGCTGTGTAGTCCAGGCGCAGTTTGTCGCCAATGATGCCGACCACGACATTTCCGGTGTGGACCCCGAAGCGAACTTGCAAAGTTCGCAACTGTTCGGACGTCGCGTGGCGGAGGCGCTCTCGAATGTTTAAGGCTGCCGTCAGTGCGCGTCGTGCGTGATCCTCGTGCGCCATCGGTGCTCCGAACAGGGCCATGAAGCCATCGCCGAGAAACTGGTTCATGGTTCCGTCGACGCGATGAACTTCGGTCAGCGCCAAATTGAAAAAGCCATCGAGCAGGGAATGCATTGCCTCAGCCCCGGCTTGTATCGCCAGTGGAGTGGAGTTGGCAATGTCGCAGAACATCACCGTTAGAAACTTGCGCTCGCCTTCAACCGCAAAGCGCGTAAAGAGATCTTGCTGCGCAAGAAGTGGTGGCGTATACGACCCAAAACAAAGCGAATCGACTTCGGGATGGCCGAGCGTCCCAAGCTTCGCGCCACATTCCCCGCAGAAATTCTGCATGTGCAAGTTGCCATGCCCGCACCTCAAACACTTGATAGTCGTCAAGGCCGTCATATCCGTTGCTACGTCAACGTCGACGCATTGGGATCGCTGGGTCACAGAAAGGAGATCCCCCCAAAGCCCCGCTAGCTCCTAAAGATGAAATCAATCTTGGTGGGTTCGTCTCAGCGGCTTCCGGGAACGAAAGTCGTAATCTATGTGAAGATGATCGGGATGTCACGCCCTTACGAAAGAGGAGGAGTACTGACCGCTCCTGCCGGGACGAGCGCTCAGCGAACACCGCTCTCTGGCCGAGGTAGCCTTGCGCGTACCGCGTACCGCGTACCGCGTACCGCCTACCGCGTGGCGTGGTGTGCCTGCTGGGAGCCGACGACGAAGTGGTCCTCGAAGCCACCGGCAACACAGCCGCGATCGTGACAGCCCTCAAACCGCCTGTCTCAAGGGTTGTGATCGCCAACCCGCGGCAGGTGCGCCTGATTGCGGAGGCCCGGGTCAAGACCGACAAGATCGACGCGGCCGTCCTTGCACAGTTGCATGCCAGTGGCCTTCTGCGGTAGGTCTGGATGCCCGACGAGCAGACCCTCGCGCTGCGCCGCCAAGTGGCACGACGTTCACAAATTGTTCGCCACCGCGCGCGCCTGAAGAACGAGATCCGTGCGGTCCTGGCGGCGCACTTGATCCCGTCCTGTCCGGCAAGCGATCTGTTCGGATGCAAAGGGCGCATATGGCTGGCCGAACAGCCGCTCCCCATGGACGAGCCATGGCTGTCGAGCAGCGCCTTCGTGATCGCGCCATTGCCGATGCTGACCGCGACTGTCCCGTCCGAGCGGCGGCCTCATGTTCGTAGAGTCGAGCCAACAACTGCTCGCCAGGTGGTACCGAAGACAGGCGACCTCCTGCGCTGTCAACCCACCAGCAGTTGCGAGCCCAGGCTTTCACTGACGCGCCTGGCAGACATCGCGGACGTCATTCGACTCCCCTGCATACCAGCCATGATCTCGCCGCGCGCGTGCAGCGCGGCCGCACGGCCGTCCTGCGTGATCCAGAGGATGCCGCTGTCTCCCTTAAAAGTGCCTGGCGGGTCAACGTTCAGCACGACATCGCACCGTTCGCCCATGGCCACGGCCTCGACGCCCAGCACCCTGGCCTTGCGGACAGGACTGGACGAGCCTGTTGGCTCGAGGGGGCTGAACCCGAACACGTCCTGATTGACCAGCGAATGCAGGTCGACGACAACCCTGATCACTTTGCTGGCGCGCGCGCGAGCGGCCAGCACCGCGTCGCGGAGCTCAAACAGCCCGCAATCAAGGTAGCCGAAGTCGCCGGACATCGCCGTGCCCGGGGAGTAGGCAAGGTAGATGCTCTGGCCCGTCGGAAGCCATGTGTTGCCCGCGCCGTAGTACACGACCGGAGTCGGTGTCGCGGGGTTCTGGTCCATACCTTCCAGGCAGTGCGCACAGGTAATCCCGAACAGAGTCCTGCTGGAAAGCGCGAAGCAACTCAGCGTGCCCTGTGTTCGACCATCGCTGACGATGGTCGGAGCCGCCTGGAGCGCCTGCTCCGCCATGCGAGGCCAGGCGATGACGTCGGTCTTCACGACCTGATCGCCGACCCGCAGACTCATGGGAATGCGCTTGCGGGGGCTCAACTCCGCCTTGGGCACCTTCTCCCGGACGAAGTAGGTGATGCCGACCTGGTCGGTGGCCCGACCGTCGCGCACCTTCACGCCCAGCATCGAGCCCAGGATATCGGCCCGGGCTCCTACCCGATCATCCAGTTCCGCCCTCAGGCTCGCGACAGACTTGACGCGGCGCATGACTGGAGCGCGCTTCATTGCGGGACCACACGCCGGAGCTTGATGGGCTGCCCGATATCCTGAACGATCTCGTAGAGCTCAAAGTCGGGTTGGGGCTCCTTGGGCGGTTCGGTGGCCTTGACCAGCTTGCCCAGTTCAGTCACCCAATCCTGCACGGTCTGTAGTGCCTTGTCGCGGCTCGTGCTGCCCGTCGGCTTTGGAAGCTTGGCCAGCTCCTCGCGTTGCGCCTTGATGACCTCATA
This sequence comes from Variovorax ureilyticus, assembly GCF_037889935.1. NCBI lineage: Bacteria > Pseudomonadati > Pseudomonadota > Betaproteobacteria > Burkholderiales > Comamonadaceae > Variovorax > Variovorax ureilyticus. The sequence goes on along the minus strand of NZ_JBBKZU010000035.1, from coordinate 12,756 downwards.
CTGCTGCGCGTGCTGGGGTGCCTTCGCGGGGTCGTTGAGGGTATTGCCCGCAATCCTCAGGGCTGCGGCTGCCGAACGAAGGGTCTGCTTCTGCGGATCGATGAGGTCCAGCTGGTTGGCATCCAGCTTCTTCGTTATGTCGTCAGCAATGTCCAGGGTCTTCTTGGCGACGTCCGTCGCGACCGGCGCCGCCTGCTTTGTGGTAATGCCGGCCAGAACGGCTGCGGCATCAGCGGCAGTCTTGGCGGCACCTGCCCGCGCTGTAATCAGGCCGGCGACAGAGTTGAGCAGTTCGGGGACCTTCACATCGGTTTCCTGGCCGAAGGACGTCATCTGCCCACCCGTTAAGCCGAGCGTCAGCTTTGCCGTCCCGAAGCCGGACTTGGGCTTGGCATAGATGATCTGGGAGGGGTCGGTGATATAGACGATGGAGCTCTCCACCGGCTTTGACTCGGCCCCGGTGCGGACCACGAGCACATAGGGCTTGGCGCCGTAGATCGGGATACCGGTTGCATTCTCGAGCTTCTTGTCCTGGTAGAAGTCGACGCCCGCGCAGCCGGTGAGGCCGACCAAGGTCAATGCCGAAGAGACCTCCAACACGCGGTTGAGGTAGTTGTTCATCACCATGCCCTCCAGGGTTTGTTCTTGAGCTGATAGTCGAAGGTGGTTGGTTCTATCCGGCCTGTCCTTTGCCGACACCCTCTCGATTGATGAGCCACCTCGCCCCACGGGCGAGGCGGCGGCGGTTGCATCCGGAGCCGCACGTCGCTCCGCACGAGGCACACGGGTCGTCAGGCGAGGCCAGAAGTTCCGGCGTCTAGCGACACCGCCTCGACGTTGAGTGACGAAGTCCGAGAACGGATATGGGCCGTGGGTCTGAAGGAATATGAAGGTCCGGGCCGAAGGCAAGAGCTCTACGCCGAGGCTTTCGCGGGGAACCGGCGGTGACGAGACGGCGACCAAGGTGCGCTAACCCCAGCGTAGCTTTAAGGAGCTCGAGGCGCTCGCCGGTTCAGCCGCGCGGGATGCTGCCGCCATCCAGGCCGTGGCACTGGCGGCTTAGGCCGCCGATACACCCGTCGGGAATCTCGACCGGGCCGTCCGTCGGGTAGGAGCGACCCAACCGAGCACCTTCAGCAGCACTTGGGGGGCTTGCGTGCCAAGCATGCGCAGCATGGTGCCAGAGCGGCCTGCCTCGCACCACTGGCACAAGTGCTGTCAACCGGCGCAGGCACGCCGGAGGTCACATGCGCGTGATGACTTTCATCTCGGGCAGTCGTTCCCATGGCAGGCCGACCACCAGGGCATCGAATTGCGCTTGTCAGCGCCGGTTGAAAACCCCCAAGTGGGGAGTATTCAACCGGCGCTGACAGCGGCACGTCGGCAAGGCTGCGATGTGGCGGTATTGAATCCCGATGCCGACACCTTGTCGGGCCGCAACGGTCTGGATTGGCAGGTATCGGCGGCGGTCGGTCTGCCGGCTCTTGTACGGACCCTCGATCACTGAGGAGAGGAGGATGGATTGGTTCGAACGACTCACGGGATTCCGCGAAACCAGCTACGCCGAGACGCGAGCGCGGCTGGCGATCGAGGGAAAGCAGCTCGTATCCACTGTCACGGGCGCCCGGCGCGGAATCGGCGATCTCGAGCTGGTTTCGCTGGACGAACTCCGGGAGCGTGTGGGTGTGCCGCCAACGGATCAAAGCCGGCTGCGTGTGCGCCTGACCAGGGGTGACATACGTGCGCTGCACCAAGCCCCGGAGTTCCGCGGTGCGCTGTTTCAGGTCGCATCGCAGTTCAACCTGCTCGAAATGATGGGGCAGGCCAGGGGTCACACCGGAGGACGGCGTGACGATCTATCAGAACGATCCGACACAAGGACCCGCGTGCGCGATGGCGGCGGGGGCGGCCACGATCTATCGCAACTACTTCGCGCCGACTGCAGGTGGTTTGGGTCAAACCTGCAATCGCCAACTGGATGGGCTCGCAGACCTCGGGCAGGCATTGAGCGTGGCTATGCAGCGACCGCTGGATGAGCTTTGGACCATGCGCAACGGCTATGCCTTGTGTTCACAAGATCGGTTGAACCTGCTGACGCAACATCTCAAGTCGCGAAGCGATGCAGAGCTTGATGCGCTGCGCGGCAAGCTGCGCATTGGTGTTCACAGCGATGTCGAGGTAACCGATGCGCCAACCACACCCGGCCCGATCGTGTCACAGGCCTTCTGCTCGGCTTTGCCGGTCGCCTATGGGGAGCTCCCCAAGGAGCATTTGGCCGCATTTCGCTGCGTTGATACTCGAGGCCGCCTACGAGGCGACCCTCTGGGCTGGGGTCCTGAATGCTCGTCGTAGTGCGTCGAACATCGTCCTGCTCACGCGGCTGAGTGGCGGTGCGTTTGGCAACGAGGCGCAATGGATCCACAACGCCCTGCGACGCGCGCTACGGAGAGTCTTGAGCTTCGATCTGGATGTGCGCATCGTGAGCTACCGGATTGCGCCGCCCGAACTGGAGGAACTGTCGCGCGAGTTGGATGACGTGCCCCGGGGCGAGTGACATAACGATCGACGAGATGGATCTCAACGCTCAGTTCAGATCGCTTGTCCCTGTGACCGAGCTTGTGATCCTCTCAACGATCCGGCAGACGGTCGTCGGGGACAAGGTCGCGCACGACGTGGTCGAACAGTGGGCCTGCGCTGCAATGCGGGACGTCGCGCGGTGCGGCCGGGTGCTTTCAGGTCACCGCGGGCGGAGCACGCCGCAGGGGGTTCAAAAGTCTTCGTCCTTGTCCGGCGGGAACGCCGCGGGGCCGGCGTCAAGGAAACGGCCAGAGCTGGTCGCTCAAGACCGAAGAGATCGTAGCTGCGTGAAATTGTTCCGAGGAGGCCTCCGAGCCTGAGGCTACAGTTGGAAACAGTATGGGGCGATGCGGTGTTTCGCCGGCCGCGACCGGAGATTTCGGTCGATGTGAGGTCGTGGCCTGCGTTGGCCCACGGGCACAACAGCCTCGCCATGCACAACTCTTTGCACTTGCCTCACACGAAGGGAAGACTCCTCAATGGAAATCAAGAATGCAATCGGTGTTGCAGGCGATTTCGCGCAGTACCTTGTCTTCTCGCATCGAGCCCAAGATTTCCCCGACCTCCAATTGCCGCGCTGAGCGGTTCTCTATTCCTACCATCTATGGCAATCACCAGTCCGCTCAACCTCGTCAAGCTTCGGGCCTACAACAAAATCTTCTCGACAACTTACGAGGATGAGGCTATCCAGGCCCGCGGCGAGTTTCTGCATGCGTTTCCTCTGAAGACTCTTGGCAAGCTGGAGCTTGAGGACTATGTCATCGGCCGCCAGGCGCCCACCTTTTGCACGTTCTTGGAGGTAAAGACACGCTCTTGGGCAAGTATCTACGGCGCCACGGCACTCAAGTTTGGAATATATTTCGGTGAAACGAAATCCGACAAAACAAAAAAGTATCGCTTCTCGAAGAAGTTCGGGTCGACGCAGTCCGAAGCCTATGAGGCCGTAAAGGGCGCGTTGCGAGATCTCGGAAAGCTGGCGAGCAACTCTTCGATCTCCTTTGAGGCGATTGACAGCAATCCACTTTCCCAGATGCTAAAGGCGAAAGTCCTCAGTCTCTACTTCCCCGACAAGTTCTTGAATGTCTGCAGCAAGGATCATCTCGAGACACTTGCGGCAGAGCTGGGAATGGAGCCCGGCATTGCGCTCAGTGAGATCCAGCATAGGCTAATGGACGTGAAGAACGGAAATTCCATGACAAAGCACTGGAGCAATCCGAAGTTCATGTCGTTCCTGTATGTCGAATACATCAACCTCGACGAGGTTGACACTGAGGACGACGGAGTTGTCAGTCCGCGGAAGAAAGCCAAACGGCGCGTGAATTTCGAGGAAGTCCAGAAGCTCCGGTCCGAGATTGGCGAGGCAGCCGAGCTCTTTGCGCTCGAATGGGAAAAGCAGCGCCTGCTAGGAGCTGGTCTCGGGAATCTCGTCGCGAAGATCGATGATAGGCGCGATCGCCCAGCCTACGGCTACGACTACCTGAGCCACAGTGGAGACGGACAAGAGCGCTACGTGGAGGTGAAGGCCGTCGGATGCCTGCGTGGTGGCGACGGCCACAGATTCTTCCTGTCCGACAACGAACATGTTGTCTCCGTTTCGCGGGATCATGCGCCGGGCTACTTTTTCTATTTGGTCTTCTTCGATGGCAAGTCGAAACCTGAGCGCGTTGTTGCGATGCCGGCTGCCGAAATGTACGCTCGAGGCGAGATGATGCCAGCTGCATATGTTCTGCGCTTCGATCTAGGCATCTCGGGCGATTAAGGCGATGGCTGCTCTCTCGGTCCCGGTAGCTGTTCTTGGCCAATAAAGTCGTAAACACGGCGTAAGCCGCGTTAAGGGGGCGTACGGCTTCCTCAAGTCGTAAATGTGCAATCGAATCTTACGCGTCTGACTCCGACAGTCGCAAACATCGTGAGATCAGAGCGTTCCGCTCTGGGTGACGGCTCTCGTCGGCGCGCGATATGACGCGGCTATGCGATTCACCGCGCGCCCGAAGGACCTGAGCAGCCGACCGTTTTCCGTTGCGCCTACGGGCTTGCGCTTCAACCCGCGCCGATGGGCCTGATACGTCCTGAGACCTCTCCAACTTTTAGGCCCATTCTTTTCGACCTAATCTGAGGCCGTGGAATCTCTTGCCCAACACCCCCAATCATTCTTGACGCAATTTGCTCCGCTATCGGATATCTCGCGACCGTTAATTGGTCCTGACGAACTGTGGCACAGCTACTATTGTTGGTTGTGCAAAATAAATGGATTTATCCCCTTTCGGTACTCCAAAAGGCTAAATAGATATGTGGACACAACTAAAGGAAAATCGAAAATCTATGAAGCCCTCTCTTGGGCATGCAATCTAAAGGAAGAAGAATTCGTTTCGCAGCATACAATGTATCCGCTATACGAAGCGATAAACAAAAATGATGCCACGACGTTTCTTTTAGGTCCGGCTTGCGCATTGCTAGCCAGAGGAAATATATGGCAACAAACGCTTTGTTGCGAAATCTGCATGGAAGACAGTTACAAATCATTTGGACGATTCATTTGGCGACGATCGCATCAAATTTCGCCCTGTTTTTGGTGTGATTTACATCAAAATTGTGAGTTAAAACTGGTGTCTAATGCGGCCGCCCGTTCACCCAGTTTGGTTAAAAACCCGGCAACTCCGTCTCAACAACTCCTTGAGTGTTGGCGATCGCATCGGCCGATCCAACACTATTTTTCGGTGTGTCGTGCATTTCTCAATCGTACGAAACCGATTCCGTGGGGCTTTTTCAGTTGTGCAGTTTCGAAAAAAGCGAGACAGATGGGATTTGGCTACTCTAAAGGACGCATCCGACGTCTCGGCACTCACATTAAGAAGACATTTCCAAAAGAATGGCTCTCGTTAATACCAAGAATCCCTAATTCGAAAACTGACCTTTACGCCTCTATCGATTCGATCGTATTTGGTCGGCAATTTTGCACTGACAGAATGCTATATCCGCTCGTTGTGTCAACACTTTGGGAGGATTTAAGCGAGGCAATAGATATGATGAAGACTTGCGAAAACGCTAAGTCTTACTTGGATTTCGATGATTACGGCTTGGACTTCAACGATTTGGAAGACCTGGAAGATCTTGGCGATTCTTTTGACGAAAAAAGATGCGACTGCATGGAGAAAGGTCTAGACCATGCCAACAACCAAGCGGTTTACACCGACGACTCTCGCCCGATTTTTGCGCGAAGGGCGCGGCTTCGGAGCGTACCTTGACTACGTACCTTGGCATGGCGTTTCCCGCAGCGATCCAGCGAGCAGCGGTCGCTCTCATCTTCATCTTTGGCGTGGTAGACAGCAGGCGCTATTGAGCGATGGGGAATGGGATTGTCTATTATTCACGAGTTTGGACCCCACTGTAGAAGACAGCACGGAGCAGCGACTTCTTTCGCTTGAATCTGCCATTCACGACCTCTCGACCTACATGATGGTCGATCCGCGAAAAAAATATCTCGGAACCTTGGAGTTAGCCGCATTATTGGGCATCAAGCATCCTGTAATCGCAGGGGACGCCGATACCAAGCCCTGGAGATTCACGACTGATCGCTTGATCGTTTATGCACCCGCAGGCAACTGCAGCCGGGATCTTTCTGCCTTAGCAGTCGGCGCCAAGCCTAACAAGAAGCTAACCCCCAGAGAGAGGCAATTATTGGCACTTGAAAGGGCCTATTGGCAAATCAGAGGCGTTCCTTGGATTTTCTTCACGCGTGAGCTATACGACCCTCGCGTGAGCGATGTTCTCAGATCTGCTGCTGCCTGGGCATTTGATAAAGAAGCGGGGGACGAATCGATAGCAATCGCGCAAGCCATTTTTCGTCTTCATCAGGCATCGCCACTTTATATCAATCTGCAAAGAATGGCATGCAAATTGGGCAGCATGGAACTCGCCCAACGGGCATTCTGGCAGTCGGTCTGGCATGAGGCCCTACCGATTGACATGCGAATGGGTTGGAACCTGAATTTTCCCTACTCACTACTTTCCCTGTCGGATTTTCGAGAGCTCAATCCAATCACGATGAGGAGATCATCATGGAGTTGATGCAAAACGGTGTGATCCGTATCACCTCAGCCGAGCCTTTGAATGGCACCTTTCGAATCGTTGCGGTCAGCAAGGCCCTGGACAGCTGCGCCTTGGCGCGGATAGCGACCCCCGCGAGCGCGATCAGACGCATGCACGGAGGCAGGAAGCGGTCAGAGACAACCAAGAAGCCCCGGAAAAAATCCCCCCTTCCACTCGTGGGAAAACTTGTCTGGACCACCGCCACGGAGCTTGAGGAGCTCGGTGACCAGGTCCTGCCGGTGCAACTTGTTAATGACTCTCGGTATTACAGATTCCAGGCCGTTCTGACGGAGGACGCGACGAGCAACGAGTCGGAGGGTAACGAGCGGTACGAGAACGAGGAGCACAAGGCGCGCTGCCTTGCCATGGCGAGCTTCTTAGACATTGAAAACCTCCAGGCCCAGCTCCTTGAGGCGCGTTCTCTTGCGAAGCTCGTATTGGCCGCTTCAGCGGAAAGTGGGCGCGCCACGTGCACCATCTACAAGTACTTTTCGCTGCTCTGTCGCTACGGTTTCGAAGAGAGCAGCCTGATCGATCGCTACTTCCAGTCTGGAGCGCGGGGCATCTCAAGGCCGTGCGATCCGGGAGGTCGAAAGAAGGCCGGCCGCTGGACGAACAAGCAGCGCCTCCACTACGTCGTGACTGGGAGCGCTCTGCCACCAGAGCAACCGGGCATGAGCACCGATTGGCAGGTGCGCATCCTCACAGGGGACGCGCAGATTCCATGCCCGAAGCCGGATTATCCAGATCGGGCGCAGATGATCCTCGACAGTCACTTCTTCACGCAATACAAGGAGGTTGACGGCCAGTTGGTCGCAATCGCGTTGCCGAAAGGCTCATATCCGTCGAGGCGGCAGATCGCACGTTTCCTTGAGCGCCATATAGATCGTCTCGTGCGCCTGGCGCAGAGCACCACCGAGGGACACATGACCCGGGCGAAGCGTGGCCTGAAGGCGCGAAGCTGGAAGGGAGTGTCAGGACCAGGCCACACGTACGCGATCGATAGTTCAATCGGCGACGTGTACCTGCGATCGACAGTGAACCGCGCCTGGCTCGTCGGGAGACCGATCGTCTATATCGTCGTTGATGTCTGGTCGACAGCTATCGTGGGCTTCCACGTCTGCCTCAGCGGCCCCAGTTGGGCAATGGCCAAGCTCGCCATCTTCTCCGCGGCTGCGCCGCCAGGCTTGATGGGCGAGCTATGGCACTACGTGCCGATCTTGAGCCTGAAGCCCTCGCCCACCCTGCCGTACTACTTCTGGTGCGATCGTGGCGAGTACCTCTCCAAGGGGGCAAAGCAGTTCGGGGCCGAATTGAAAGTGAACTTGCAGTACACGCCACCTTACCGCCCCGACCTGAGAGGAATCAACGAAGTTCTCCACCGCATCGAAAAGGACAAGATCTATTTCTTTGTACCCGGCGCCATTGACGCACGACGCGCGGAATATGAGCTCCGGCGCTTCAACCCCAAAGAAGGGGTTCTTACAGTCCCCGAATTCGCCGCGTACCTCCACGTCATCTTCACCCTCTACAACTTGAACGCCGACCGGACCAATCGGCTAGACGCCAACATGGTGCAAGCAGGCGTCCACCCCTCGCCTGCCGGGCTCTGGAGCTATGGGCATGCGATTGGCGCCGGGGTACAGCGAGCAACAACTCTTCCCCAACTCATCACCTCACTCCTGCCGACAGAAACCGCAATCATCAACCGTATCGGCGTGAATTTTGCTGGCCTGGACTATTCATGCCCACAAATTGAAGAAGAGCAATGGACCGCGTATGCCAGGAATTTCGGGACGACAAAAATCCGAGCCAACCATTTTCCTGGATCCGTCTCCAGAATCTGGACGCCCAATTCTACAGGAAAAGGGCTTCTTGACCTTCAATTATCCGATTTCACGAGAGCCACTCGCTTTCAGACCTTGGATGACGTCATGGACTCCTTCTACTACGGCACCCTGAATAATGCGGACTATGAGCACCGTCGCGTAGTTCTGAACAATCAGCTAGGCCAAATCTCGAAAATGATCATTTCGATTGCCGAAGAGTTGACAAAAGAAGTACTTACTGTTCCGCAAGAGATTCCAAGCATCACGACAGCGCGGCAAATCGAGGTTGGGAAAAATCAAAATATCCTCCCTGCTACCGTCAACGGCAATGCAGCAAAGATCACAGAATCAGATGATCTGCACATAGCCATGATGAGCAAAATTATCGAGAAGATGTCTCATGCGAAGCTCAAGCATCATTGACCCCGCGGATTTGAATCCGTACGGTCAAAATATTCTGATGGATCACCTGAAAATTCGAACGCCTGCGGAAATGTTAGAATTGATGACAGTCATTCCCCAACTTCCGAAGCTAGTCGAATCAATACCCTGGCACATAAGGCTTCATTGGGTAATGTTCATCCGCAAACTGTACCTTCCGCCGATACAAGCCGAGCCCGTCGCGACCACGGCCGATCTCATGCTCAGACAAGGATACAGCTACCGAAATCCGGCTGAACCTCGCACATGGGCCCAACTCGCAGGTTATCGGACCCTGACGAAGCTCAAAGCCGCGCCCGCAACTGCGGCGGTACTTACGGGCGACAGCGGAACTGGAAAAACTGAGTTGCTGGATCAATCCTTCGGACTGTATCCCCAAGTTATCGAACACGAGTCATATCCGGGAATCATCGGGTCGCATAAGCAGGTCGTTTATTTATCGGTCAACGTGCCTGCGGGGGGACGAAGCCATGACTTGGCGCGCGCCCTGGGGATTCAGTGGGATTTAGTCACGCAAGGCACTCGCTTTGCGCGATTCATAGATCTCAAAAATCCCAAGGGCGAGCAAATGCTAGACGAATGGACACTGATCGCAAGAGCGCATGCACTTGGGATTTTGCATTTGGATGAAGTACAAAATCTTTTTCATATTCCTCCAGTGAAAGAGAGAAAAAAGATAAGGGCTCCCGGACAACCCGGTCCGATCTTGCACATAAGCGACGATGAGACGCTCAAATGGCTTCTCACTTTTATGAATATCTGGAGTATTCCTCTCTTTTTTAGCGGGACGCCCGACGGCATAGGTGCACTGACGAACCGCCTTAGCACAATGTCCCGTATCTCCACGATGGGCTACTTCTCTACAGAGCGCTTTGACAGCATCGATCCGAAATCTTACTTCAGAAGGATATTCTTCAAACAATTGCTAAAGCTTCAGTTCGTCAAGGATCCTGTCCCCCTCGAGGATATCGATAAGCTGGCGCGGCTGGTGATTGACCGAACTGCTGGAATCCAGCGGCTTATCATTGCTTTGTGGATTGCGGCACATCGCGTTGCCTTTGACAGGGCTCGCGCTTCACGCTCGAAGGTCGACAACCTCCTTATTCAGGACTTCGACAACGCGGCGAACACGTATCTGAAGCTGCTACAACCCTGCGTCAAGGCACTCTTGTCCAACACGCCCGATGCGAGGTCTCGCTATGAGGACCTGGTGCCCCGAGACGATGACTTCTGGGCTCTCTTTTGGAACAGGATCGAGACGCTTTGAGCTTGCCCATTCATGCACTAGGTTGTGGTGTCAGGGGGCCTTCGTTTCGCTCCTTCTGAAGTGACCTACCAGGCCGAGCTCTGTGGTTCGGCCGCTTGGGTTGATGCCTGCTCAGCCACTCGCGATCGTTCTGATAGAGCCATGAGTATGCGGCCGGCTCCAGCATGCGAACACGGGTGACGCCGAGACGACCATGAATGTCGACGGCTGAGAGCCATCGGCTTCGCGCGTTGCTTCGGGCCTGTTTTGCCTTGGCTTTCCTGCGAACCAATCGCAATCCGTTCTCATCCAGCAACTGCTCGACCACCGATGGCCGCACCCCGTGCTGCGCGGCGATCTGCCCCGGCCTAAGACCCGAGGCCAGCGCAGCGACGATCTGACTGCGAGCGGCATCGTCGACATACTTCATCTCGTGACTTCTCAGGCGCGAACTGGCGCATTTCCCGTTCGCGTCCACCTCGGCAGCGGCGGCATAGGCGGACTGGAATCCAGCGGCGTTCGGAAACAGCCAACTGATCATCAGGACATGCCGCAACGGGTGCACCAGCACTCTGGGACGTTGAAGCAAGTATTGGACATGGGCATAGGCCTCCCCGAGGGTTGCCGGAAACGCTCTGAGGTCGGACGCCAACCGCAGCGCTTGTGCCTTGTCAAAATACGCTGCAGCAAGCTCGCGCATCGGCGCATTCCCCGCGACCGATGTCATGCCGGCACGATCGAGCTGCTGCCTGTATACCTCGTGGAAGCGCGAGACCTCGAAGCTGGCGCCGCTCCGAATCAGATCGACTGTCAGCGCTGCAAAGCCGGCTGCTGCCTGGGGCGGCCTTTCGACGGGCCATTCGATTGATCGGGTCAGTTGATCTATTCTTGGCAGCACCCAGTCGTATCGCCCCGCGCCCGTAGACTTGAAAAGCGACTCGTGAAGGAGAGTGCCGTGTCTTGTGCAGACCCACACTCCCGGGTACTGGTGTTCCATGTGCCAGTAGGCCCAACCGTACTGCCCCACGTCATCCTGAATGCAAGCCACGCACGCCTTCAGCGGATGGTTCGCCCGGAAGCGGCTGTTCTGCAGTCCAAGACGGACCTTCAGATGACGAACCGCACCTGCCGCCATTGTTGCCACAGCTGCCATCGTCACCTCCCTGGGCTTCCACGCTGCGTAGTACTTGAGCAGTGTTTTCTCCATCGCAAGCGCGCCCGGTTCGCCCCATCGTTCCTGAACCCGCGCAGCCAAGAGACCAAGGTGACTGGGCAAGTCATGATAGACGCCGCCGATCTGGCGGCCGAATAGAGCTTCGCAGGTCTCAAGAGGGCTGCTGTGTCCCCAGAAACGATGCTGACGGCTGCAAACGCTGTAGAGCGTTTCGTCGGGAAGCCATTTGAGCAACGAGAGTTGATCCAGAGGTCTCATCAATCTCCGAGGGCACTTCTGTTGCGCAACGGGAGCTCCGCGTTCGACGCGGCTCCGTCAATGCGCGTAAGAGGCCGCAGCCGCGAGCACACGTTCGCGTGGGACGCCGCGCTCTAGAGCCATCCGCGGTGATATGCCTTCGAGAGATGCGGAAGGCACTTCAAGGAATTGCAGGAGGGTCCATCCGTCGACTGAGCCAAGTTGCTCGCCGATCAATTCAATCTCGAACCAAACCGTGGGCTCGAATTGCCAGATCGGCAGTCTCAGGTCTCCGGCTGAATCGACGATGCCAATGCAGCGGCCTTCAGCTAGCGCCTTCGCGATTGCCGACGCTTCGATATCGAGCTCCGCGGCAGCTTCCGCGAGGGTCATCATGTCAGCAGCCTTCAGGCGCCCGGACCGAAGTCGTTCCCCATCCTTCATCAAGGCCGCCACCTCCGACGTTGATCGGTACCTTTTCCCCTGCACGCAGCGCTGTCCATCGTTCATACGCACCCCCGATCAACGCCAATAGGCGTTCTGTGCCGTTCTCAGAGCTTCAAGAGCCGTTGCTTTCACCGCTGCATTGCGGCTCGTCAATGAAGCCACTGAGTCGCTGCCTCCTCGCCCTCATCACTCGGAAGGTCATCCAACGTGAGATGAAGACGACCACATTGAAGCGCACGCGCGACGGCATCCCGCACGACGTGGCAAATCTCCCGCGGCGTAAGGTGGGCCACCTTGTGAGCCCACCGCGCCTCAGGGAGTACGAACTCCGGAATTCCCAGTTCGGCGACGGCACGAGCGACAACTGCTCGGGCCGCTTGCAGGGCCTCTTCTCCAGTCGGCGGAAGAATCTCAAACTCCCAGAAGCGGGAGCGGAGCGACTCCGGGACCTTGGTGGGGTTGTTCGATGTCGCGATGTAGATGGCAAGGCTGGCGTCGAACTCAAGATCCAGGGCTGCGTCTCGCGCTTTTTGGGCCGTGAAGGGCTCGAGCAACGAATGCAGCGGCGCCACGGGGTCGTAGCCTGCGTTCTTCGGCGCCTTGTCCCCCGAACGACACCCAAACTCCCCCAGCTATCGACACGTAAATTCCCCCGCCGCGGCCATCGGGCCGTGACGGCGTAGGCGGCGCCAGCGCCCGCTGGCAGTCCCCTTCCG
>NZ_JBBKZU010000034.1:0-19325 GCF_037889935.1 Variovorax ureilyticus | reverse complement strand
CAAGGCGGAGGTGGTGACGCCCTACTTCGGCTCCTCGGGCACGGGCCAGATCAACGCGATCTTGCCCGTCACGCCGCAGGATGGCGGCGCCATCCCCAAGGCCCAGGCGTCCAGCGCCGAAGGCTTCCAGGCGGTTTCACGTCTCTGAGGTCTTCATGCCACACCTGGTCATCCTCTACACGCCGAACATCGAGCGCGAAACCGACATGGGCGCGCTCTGCCGCACGCTGGCCGACACCATGCTGGAGCAGCGCGACGAAGCGGGCAAGCAGGTCTTTCCGACCGGCGGCACGCGCGTGCTCGCCTATCCGGCCGCGCACTACGCGGTGGCCGACGGCAAGGGCGACTACGCCTTCGTCTACCTCAACCTGCGCATGGGCGCGGGCCGCAGCGACGCGGTGAAGAAGCGCGCCGGCGACGCGATCCTCGACAGGACGAAGCGGCACTTCGAGCCGGTCTTCGCCCAGCGCCTCATCGGCATCACGCTCAACGTCGACGAAAGCCCCGGGCAGGTGTACGACGGGAAGCACAGCAACCTGCATCCACTCTTCAACAAATAGACCGCCATGCTTGCCAAGGACGTCATCCAGCAACTCGCCGCCGAACTGCACGAGAGCGAGAAGTCGCGCGTGCAGGTCGAGCATTTCTCCAAGCGCTTTCCCGAGATGACCATCGAGGACGGCTACGCGATCTCGCGCGAATGGGTGAAGACCAAGATCGCCGAGGGCCGCACCGTCAAGGGGCACAAGATCGGCCTCACCTCGCGCGCGATGCAGCAGGCGAGCCAGATCACCGAGCCCGACTACGGCACGCTGCTCGACGACATGTTCTTCGAGCAGGGCGGCGACATTCCTTTCAAGCGCTTCATCGCGCCGCGCATCGAGGTGGAACTGGCCTTCGTGCTCGGCAAGCCGCTCAAGGGGCCGAACGTGACGATCTTCGACGTGCTCGCGGCCACCGACTACGTGGTGCCGGCGATCGAGATCATCGACGCGCGCATCGAGCAGTTCGACCGCCACACCAAGGCCATGCGCAAGGTCTTCGACACTATCGCCGACAACGCGGCGAATGCCGGCATCGTGATGGGCGGCCGTCCGGTGAAGCCCGACGCGGTGGACCTGCGCTGGGTCAGCGCCCTTCTCTACAAGAACGGCGTGATCGAGGAATCGGGCGTGGCCGCGGCCGTGCTCAACCATCCCGCCACCGGCGTGGCCTGGCTCGCGAACAAGCTCGCGCCGTGGGACGAACACCTCGAAGCGGGCGAGATCGTGCTGGGCGGCTCGTTCACGCGGCCGACCCACGCGGTGCCCGACGATACCTTCCACGCCGACTACGGCCCACTCGGCTCGATCGCCTTCCGCTTCGTCTGAACGTCCTCGACTGAAAGAACCCACATGCAAACCCCCGTCAATCTCTTCAAGCAGGCGCTCATCGAAAAGCGCGCACAGATCGGCCTCTGGCTTGGGCTCGCCGATGCATACAGCGCGGAGATCTGCGCCGGCGCCGGTTTCGACTGGCTCCTGATCGACGGCGAGCACTCGCCGAACGGGCTCCAGAGCATCCTCCAGCAATCGCAGGCCATCGCGGCCTATCCGGGCGCGAATGCGATCGCGCGCGTGCCGCTGGGCCACGGGGACGCGGGCGCGGCGTTGATCAAGCAGTACCTCGACCTCGGCGTGCAGACGCTGCTGGTGCCGATGGTCGATACCGCCGAGCAGGCGAAGGCGATCGTGCGCGCGATGCGCTATCCGCCGCATGGCATTCGCGGCATGGGCGGTGCGCGCGCTTCGGGCTGGGGCCGCTATCCGGCCTACGCGAAGGAAGCGAACGACCGCGTCTGCCTGCTGGTGCAGGCGGAGTCGCGCGAGGCGCTCGCGAATCTCGATGCGATCGCCGCGGTGGATGGCGTGGACGGTGTCTTCATCGGCCCGGCCGACCTCTCGGCATCGATGGGCCATCTCGGCAATTCGGGGCATCCGGAAGTGCAGGAAGCCATCGAGGACGCGATCGCGCGCATCAACCGCGCGGGCAAGGCCGCCGGCATCCTGACGCCGGATGAAGCGCTGGCGAAGCGCTATCTGGAACTCGGCGCGCTCTTCGTCGCGGTCGGGCTCGACACCAACCTGCTGGTGCGCCACACGACCGCGCTCGCGGCCCGCTTCAAGAGCGGCGCCGCCGCCAAGCCGCATTCCGGCGGCACCTACTGAGCGTTCGCCGACCATGAGCGACGCCGGTTCCCCGCGCAAGCCCTTCCGTTCCGCGATCATCCGCGACGGCGTGATCCGCGCGACCACGCGCAGCTTCCTGCACGCGCTCGGGCAGGACGACGAAGACATCGCGCGCCCGCACGTCGGCGTGTTCCACACCGGCGGCGAGATGAGCCCGTGCAACCTGAACCTGCGCGAACAGGCGCAGCACGCCAAGACGGGCATCTACGCCGGCGGCGGCACGCCGCACGAATGCCCGGTGGTGTCGGTGAGCGACGGGCTCACGATGGCGCATTCGGGCATGCGCTTCTCGCTGATCTCGCGCGAGCTGATCGCCGACAGCGTCGAGGCCTCGACGCGCGGGCACCAGTGGGACGGCATCTTCGGCATCGGCGCCTGCGACAAGAACCTGCCGGGCCTGATGATGGGCATGGTCCGCTGCAACGTGCCGAGCGTGTTCGTGCACGGCGGCTCGGCGCTGCCGGGGCAGACGCCAGGGCCCGATGGCCGCGACATTAACGTGGTCGACACCTACGAGACCATCGGCAAGGTGCTGGCCGGGGACGCGACCGCGCAGGACCTCGAAGCGATGAGCCGCGCCTGCCTGCCCACCGCCGGCGCTTGCGCGGGGCAGTTCACCGCGAACACGAT
Organism: Variovorax ureilyticus; assembly: GCF_037889935.1. Taxonomy (NCBI): domain Bacteria; kingdom Pseudomonadati; phylum Pseudomonadota; class Betaproteobacteria; order Burkholderiales; family Comamonadaceae; genus Variovorax; species Variovorax ureilyticus. The sequence continues at coordinate 16,467 of NZ_JBBKZU010000034.1, read as the reverse complement.
GGGCATGGTGTCCGAAGCGCTCGGCCTCGCGCCGATCGGCTCCAGCATGGTGCCGGCGGTGTTCAGCGAGCGTGCGCCGCTGATGCGCCGCGCCGCCAAGGCGCTGATGCGCGCGGTGATGAACGACGGCCCGCTGCCGCGCGACATCGTGACGCGCAAGGCGCTGGAGAACGCCTGCGCGGTGGTGTCGGCGACCGGCGGCTCGACGAACGCGGCGCTGCACCTGCCGGCCATCGCGCACGAGGCCGGCGTGAAGTTCCATCTCGACGACGTGGCCGAGGTCTTCGCGCGCACGCCCCTCGTTGCCGACCTGCGGCCGGGCGGCCAGTACCTCGCGCGCGACGTGTACTACATCGGCGGCGCCGGCGTGATCCTGCGCACGCTGCTCGAACAGGGCTTCCTGCACGGCGACGCGATGACCTTTACCGGCCGCACGCTGGCCGAGGAAGTCGCCGACGCCGCGGTGCCCGACGGGCGCGTGGTGCGCAAGGCCGGCGATGCGATCTCGCGCGACGGCGGGCTCGCGGTGCTCAAGGGCAATCTCTGCCCGGACGGCGCGCTGCTCAAGACGGCGGGCCTGAAGACGCTGGTCCATCGGGGTCCGGCGCGGGTTTTCGATTCGGAGGAAGAGGCACAGACGGCGGTGCAGAACCGCCGCTACGAGGCGGGCGACGTGATCGTCATTCGCAACGAGGGGCCCAAGGGCAGCCCCGGCATGCGCGAGATGCTCGGCATCACCGCGCTGCTCTATGGGCAGGGCATGGGCGACAAGGTGGCGCTCTTGACCGACGGGCGCTTTTCGGGGGCGACGCGCGGGCTGTGCATCGGCTACGCGGGGCCGGAAGCGGCCGACGGCGGACCGATCGCGGCGCTGGCCGATGGCGACCTGATCGCGATCGATGCGCGGCCTGAGGCACGCAGCATCACGGTCGAACTGACGGACGGAGAAATCGCGGCGCGGCTCGCCAAACGTCAGGTAAACGCGGGGGTCCGGCACGGCGGCTTGCTGGAAAAATACGCGCACACCGTGCGCCCGGCTCACCAGGGCGCGGTGACCCACTCGGGCGCGGTCACGTGGCTGCGCGACGAGTCCTGAAGCCACACCCCCTTGGAGACATCATGACCCTCACTCGCCGCAGCCTGCTGCAAACCACCGGCGCCACCGCACTGCTCGCCAGCATTGGCCAGCAGGCCTTCGCGCAGGCGGGATTCGAGACCGCGCGCATCATCACCGGCTTCGCGGCCGGCGGTACCTCGGACACCACCTGCCGCCGTCTCGCGACGGCGATGGCGCCCGGCTATGCGAAGTCCGTCGTGGTCGAAAACAAGACCGGCGCCGGCGGCCAGATCGCCGTGACCTACGTGAAGACCCAGCCCGCCGACGGCGCGACGATCCTGCAGACGCCGACCTCGATCCTCACGATCTACCCGCACATCTACAAGAAGCTGCCGTATGACCCGGTGGCGGACCTGTCGCCGGTGTCGCTGGCCTGCGTGTTCGACTTCGGCTTCGCGGTCGGGCCGGCGGTGCCGGCGAGCGTGAAGACGGTTCCGGAATTCCTGCAGTGGGTAAAGGCCAATCCGACCGCGGGCAACTTCGGCTCGCCGGCCGCGGGCTCGACGCCGCACTTCATCGGCGCGCTGCTCGGCAAGAGCGCGGGCCTCGAACTCAAGCACGCCGCCTATCGCGGCACGCAGCCCGCGATGCTCGACCTGCTCGGCGGCAACATCTCGGCGGTGTCGGGCCCGATCGGCGACATCATGCAGCACCTGCCCACCGGCAAGGTGCGCATCCTCGGCGTCTCGGGCGAGAAGCGCAGCCGCTTCACGCCGGACGTGCCCACGTTCGGCGAGCAGGGCCTCAAGAACATGGCGCACAGCGAGTGGTTCGCCTTCCTGCTGCCGGCCAAGGCATCGCAAGAAGTGGTCGGCCGCCTGAACACCGCGATGAAGTCGGCGCTCGCGCAGAAGGACGTGATCGATGGGCTCGCCGGGTTTGGTCTGGAGGCGATGTCGTCGTCGCCGGGCGAACTGGCCGATCTGTTGAAGAAGGACACGGCCAAGTGGGCACCGATCGTCAAGGAGATCGGCTTCACGGCTGAAAGTTGAAACACCCCCAGGCTCGCGCACTTCGTGTCGCTCTCCACCCCCTTGCAGGGGGCGATACCAGCGGCCCGGCCAAGCCGGTTCCGCGGTATCCCTGGTAGAGCGACAAGGGCAAGGTGGGGGAATTGGTTGGTACTTGAAGGAACTGGAATGAACACACTTGCCTCCCCCTCCGCGCCTTCCGCGCTGGTCCACCCGGCCATCCACCCCGACGAGCGCGCCGCGCGCCTGCAACTCGCCGCCTGCTACCGCGTGTTCGCGATGCTCGGATGGACCGAGATGATCTACAACCACATCACGGTGCGCCTGCCGGATAGCGTGACCGGCGGCGAGAAGCAGTTCCTGATCAACCCGTTCGGGCTGCACTACAGCGAGGTCACCGCGAGCAACCTCGTCAAGATCGACCTGCACGGCAACGTGCTCGACGGCTCGACCTACCCGGTCAACCCCGCGGGCTTCACCGTGCATGCGGCGATCCATGACGGCCTGCCCGATGCGCACTGCGTGATGCACACGCACACCACCGCCGGCGTGGCGGTGGCCTGCCTGCAGGGCGGCTTGCAGCAGACCAATTTCTATTCGGCGCAACTGCACGACATGGTCGCGTACCACGACTTCGAAGGCATCACGATCCATGCCGACGAAGGTCCGCGCCTGCTCAGGAGCATCGGCAGCAAGCCGGCGGTGATCCTGCGCAACCACGGCCTGCTGGCCTGGGGGCAGACGCTGCCGCAGACCTTCGCGATCCTCTGGACCCTGCAGCGCGCGTGCGAGATCCAGATGGCGACGTTCTCGATGGGCGCGGCGATCCCGGTGCCCGAAGACATTGCCCGCAAGTGCACGCGCGATGCGCTGCAGTTCAATCCCAACCATGGCGCCGGGCAGGACGTGTTCGACGCGCTCGTGCGCCAGGTCGATCGGATCGACGACTCCTACAAGAACTGAAAGCCCGGACTTAGATCATGAAGGTTTGCATCTACGGCGCCGGCGCGATCGGCGGCTGGATCGGCGCGAAGCTCGCGCAGGTGGGCTGTGTGCTCGACGTGGTCGCGCGCGGCGCGACGCTCGAAGCGCTCCAGCGCGACGGACTCACGCTGGTGAGCGGCGACAAGCGCGTCACCGTGCCGGTCCATGCCAGCGACGATCCGGCGGCGCTGGGCGTGCAGCAACTGGTGATCGTCGCGGTGAAGGCACCCGCCCTGCCCGCGGTCGCCGAGCGCATCGCGCCGCTGCTCGGCCCCGAGACCATCGTGCTCACCGCGATGAACGGCGTGCCGTGGTGGTTCCTGCAAGGCGGCTTCGGTGGCCCTGTGGCGGGGGCGCAGTTGCAGGCGGTCGATCCGGGCGGAAAGATCGATGCGGGGATTCCGGCCAAGCACGTGGTCGGCTGCGTGGTGCACGCGAGCTGCTCGCTCGATGCGCCGGGCGTGGTGCGGCATCACTTCGGCAACGGGCTCATCATCGGCGAGCCCTCGGGCGAATCGACCTCGCGCGTCCAGGCCCTGGGCGAACTGCTGGCGCGCGCGGGCATCGACACCCGCATCTCGCCGCAGATCCAGAAGGACGTCTGGTACAAGCTCTGGGGCAACATGACGGTCAACCCGATCAGCATGTTGACCGGCGCCACGACCGACCTGATCCTCCATGACGACCTGGTGCGCGGCTTCATCTCCACGATCATGCGGGAGGCCAAGGCGATCGGCGAGTGCATCGGCGTGCCGATCGCCGAGAGCCCCGAAGACCGCCACGCGGTGACGCGCAAGCTCGGCGCCTTCAAGACCTCGATGCTGCAGGACGTGGAAGCCGGCCGCGCGGTGGAGCTCGATGCGCTGGTGTCGGCGGTGCGCGAGCTCGGGCAGTTGGCGGGCGTGCAGACGCCGTTCACCGATGCGCTGCTGGGGCTGGCGCGGTTGCGTGCGCGGCAGCTGGGGCTTTACTGAAGCCGACCGACGCCGTCAGCGGTGGAGCAGCTGATGCACCGCCGCAGGCAGCGAATTCACCTGCGGCATGAAGCGGTCGATGACTGCGCCCAGCACCACGGCACAGAACAAGGCTCCGAGCAGCGGCTTCCAGGTGAGCCGCACGGCGGCCTGCAACCATCCTTCGCGCGCCACGCGGATCGCGGTGCGTGCCGAGGCGTACGAGAACGCAAGCTCGATGGCGACCGCGAGCAGCGCATCCCAGCCGAAGTAGAGCAAGGCGAGCGCGCCCGCGCCGAACACGATCGCGGCGCAGATCAGGAAGATCGCGACCACCGGCACCACGATCACCACGCCTTCGTCCGCGCTGCCCGCCGCTTCGAGCGCGCCGCTCGCGATGTCGGAGGCGCCGGTGCCCGAAGGCTGGTGGATCGCGCCGCTCGGGCGCGGCGAATTCCATTCGAAGACGCCCGGGTCCGGCACGTCGGGATCGAACCGGGCATTGCGCCGCACCAGCCGCTCGGCCCACCAGCGCAGCGCCAGCAGGTAGGCGCCGTAGCCCGCGCCCAACGCCACCACGTAGCGCAGCGCGAGCGAATCGACGCCGAGCATCATCAACGCGTGCGATACACCCCAGGTCACCAGCAGCGTGAAGGTGCCGATCAACAAGCCGTGCACGCGCAGGTTGTAGCTGCGATGCAGGTCGCGTTCGACCTGCGTTTCCCACAGGCGCACCGAGCGCCAGTCCGAAAGGACCTTCACCCGCTGGCCGGACTCAGTCGACCGCGAACGGCACGCGCCGCGTCACGGCACACATCAGCTCGTAGCCGACGGTGCCCGCCGCCTTGGCGACGTCGTCGATCGGGAGCACCGTGCCGTTCGACCCGCGGCCCCACAGCGTGACCTCGCTGCCGAAGCCGGCCTCGGGCACCGGCGTGAGGTCGACGGTGATCATGTCCATGCTCACGCGCCCGACCATGCGGGTGCGCACGCCATCGACCAGCACCGGCGTGCCGGTGTCGCAATGCCGGGGGTAGCCGTCCGCATAGCCGACCGCGGCGACGCCGATGCGCATCGGCCCTTCGGCGGTGAAGCGCGATCCGTAGCCGATGGTGTCGCCCGCCTCCAGGGTCTGCACCGAAATCAGCCGGGTCGACAGCGTCATCGTCGGCTGGAGCTGCCAGTGCGCCGCGTCGTGCTCCGGAAAATCCGGCGAGCTGCCGTACAGCAGGATGCCGGGCCGTATCCAGTCGGCGCGCGCCGCCGCCGCATGGCGCAGGGTCGCGGCACTGTTGGCGACGGAGCGCTCGCCCGGCAGGTCGCGCGTGGCCTCGTCGAACACTTCGAGCTGGTGCGCGATGCCTCGGGGACCGTCGGCGTCGCTGAAGTGCGTCATCAGCGAGATTTCGTCGACCTGCGGCAGCGCGTTGAGCCGCGTCCAGGCGGCGCGGAAACGTTCGGGCGTGAAGCCGAGCCGGTTCATGCCGGAGTTCATCTTGAGGAACACGCGGTGCGGCACCTGCGTCTTGTGCGCGGCCAGCCAGTCGATCTGCGCGTCGCAATGCACTGCATGCCAGAGGTCGAGCCGCGAGCAGAGTTCGAGATCACGCGGCTCGAACACGCCTTCGAGCAGCAGCACCGGGCCGCGCCAGCCGAGCGAGCGCACCCGCTCGGCTTCGTTCAGGTCGAGCAGCGCAATGCCGTCGGCGCCCCGGAAGGCATCGAAGACGCGCTCGATGCCGTGGCCGTAGGCATTGGCCTTCACGACCGCCCAGACGCGCGAATCGAGGGCCGCGCGGCGCGCGCGATCCAGGTTGTGTTGCAACGCAGCGGAATGGATGGTGGCAAGGATCGGACGCGGCACGGCAAAAACTCCGAGGAAAGCTGAAAACACGCACACAAACACGCCCCGCACTACGGGACATCGCGCGATTTTGACATCGCACCCCCATGCTATAACCGCGCAGCCGCCATTGAAGCGGCCCCTCTTCCACCATCGCCAGATTTCGTTGCTGGCCAGTCTGCCCATCGATGAAGCGCGGTTTCTACACGATCATGTCGGCCCAGTTCTTTTCGTCGCTGGCCGACAACGCGCTTTTCGTGGCTGCCGTGGAACTCATGCGAAGCAACGGCGCGCCTGAATGGCAGCGCGCCGCGCTGGTGCCGATCTTCACCATCTTCTATGTCGCGTTCGCGCCGCTGGTGGGCGCCTTCGCCGATGCCTTGCCCAAGGGCAAGGTGATGTTCATCAGCAATGCGATCAAGGTGGTCGGCTGCGTGATGATGCTGTTCGGCTCGCACCCGCTGTTCGCCTACGCAATCGTCGGGCTCGGCGCGGCGGCGTACTCGCCGGCCAAGTACGGCATCCTGACGGAACTGCTGCCGGCGTCGCAACTGGTCAAGGCCAACGGCTGGATCGAGGGCCTGACGATCGCGTCGATCATTCTCGGCATCGTGCTCGGCGGGCAACTCGTGGGCCACACGCTCTCCAGCCACCTGCTCGCGTTCGACTTCCCGTTCATCGACACCGGCGTCGAGACGCCTCCCGAGGCCGCGATCGCGACGCTGATCCTGGTGTACGTGGTCGCGGCCTGGTTCAACACGCGGATTCCGGACACCGGCGTCGAGATGCGTCCGCTGCGCGCCAATTTGCAATACGGCTTCGTGCGCAACATGGTGGCGCTGCTGCCGGATTTCTGGCACTGCAATTCGCGCCTGTGGCGCGACAAGCTCGGGCAGATCTCGCTGGCGACCACCACGCTGTTCTGGGGCGCCGGCGGCAATCTCAAGTACATCGTGCTGGCCTGGGCGTCGCTCGCGCTGGGCTACAACACCGCGCAGGCTTCGTCGCTCACCGGCGTGGTCGCGATCGGCACGGCCATCGGCGCGGTGGTGGCTTCGGTGCGCATGCGGCTGGACATGGCGACGCGCGTGATTCCGCTGGGGATCGGCATGGGCATCCTGGTGATGGGGATGAATTTCATCGGCAACATCTGGGTGGCGGTGCCGTTCCTGATCCTGCTGGGCGGCCTGGGTGGCTTCCTCGTGGTGCCGATGAATGCGCTGCTGCAGCACCGCGGCCACAACCTGATGGGCGCGGGCCGCTCGATCGCGGTGCAGAACTTCAACGAGCAGGCCTGCATCCTGATCCTCGGCGCGTTCTACAGCGCGTGCACGGGGCTGGGCATGTCGGCGTATGCCGCGATCACCGCCTTCGGCGTGGTGGTGGCCGGGTTCATGTGGCTCATCAAGCGGTGGCATCAACGCAACCTGCGCAAATACCCCGAGGAAGTCGAGCACCTCCTTGCCATTGCCCGCAGCGACAAGCACCACTGATTCCGGGCTTCGACCGTCTTGGCTGCGCTTGCGCTTGTGTTCAACGCCTTCGTCTGGGGCGTTTCGTGGTTTCCCTTTCGCCAGATCGAGGCACATGGGCTGCATCCCGTGTGGACGACGTTCCTGGTCTATGTCGCGATCGCGGGAGTGATCGCTGTGCTGCGCCGCAGCATGTGGCACATGTTCGTCCGGCATCCGGGGTTGGTGCTGCTCGGGCTGGCGGCGGGGCTGACCAATGTCGGGTTCAACTGGGCGGTCACGCAGGGCGACGTGGTGCGCGTGGTGCTGCTGTTCTATCTGATGCCGCTGTGGAGCGTGCTGCTCGCGTGGATGCTGCTCGGCGAGCGCCCGACCGCTTCGGCCCTGATCCGCGTGGCGCTGGCGCTGGTCGGCGTGGCGGTGGTGCTGAAGACGCCGGAGGTCGATTGGCCGGTGCCGTCCAGCCTGCCGGACTGGCTCGGCGTGGCCGCCGGCTTCTGCTTCGCGGTGACGAACATCCTGTTGCGCGGCCTGCGCCATGCGCCGGGCGAATCGCGCGCGCTCGCGATGTTCGCTGGCTGCGCGCTGGTCGCAGGCACGACCGCGATCACAGGGACCGCGCTGGGCGCGATGCCCGCGCCGCCGTGGACCGAGACCGGCTGGTGGGGCTGGGCCGCAGTGCTGGGCACCGGCTTCGTCTTCGCCAACATCTGCCTGCAGTACGGCGCGGCACGGCTCGCGGGCAACGTGACGGCGGTGATCATGCTGTCCGAAGTGCTGTTCGCGAGCGTGTCGTCGGTCGCCCTCGGTGCGGCGACGATGGGCGCGCAAATCTGGCTGGGCGGCGCGCTGATCGTGATCGCGGCCGCATGGTCGGCGTTTGCACGATCACCGGGCGACGCGGATGATGGGCCGTCCGCACTCCAGAAAGAATCTCCATGACCAGCGTCCACGACTTCGAAGCCCGGCAGATCGACGGCAAGCCCGTTTCGCTTTCCGAGTTCAAGGGCAAGGTGCTGCTCATCGTCAACACCGCGAGCGAATGCGGCTTCACGCCGCAGTTCGCCGGGCTCGAAGCGCTCTACGAGAAGTACGGCTCCAAGGGGCTGACGGTGCTGGGTTTCCCGTCCAACCAGTTCGGCAAGCAGGACCCGGGCACCAACGAGGAGATCGGCGCCTTCTGCACCCGCAACTACGGCGTGAGCTTTCCGATGATGGAGAAGATCGAGGTCAACGGCCCGGGTGCGGCGCCGCTCTACAAGTGGCTGGTGAAGGAAGCGCGCGGCATTCTCGGCAGCGCGGCGATCAAGTGGAACTTCACCAAGTTCCTGATCGGGAAGGACGGGCAGGTGATCAAGCGCTATGCGCCGATCGACAAGCCCGAATCCATCAGCGCGGACATCGAGGCTGCGCTGGCGGCCTGATGGCCAGGCGCGGTCGTCAGAAGCGGAAGTCGGCCACCTTCGACCCGTTGCCCAGTGAGACGACCTGCGACTTGGTCACGCCTTCGCTCGCCGCCGCGACCGTGTAGCGGCCGGCCGGCAGGTCCACGAGGCAGACCGGTCCATCGGCGCGCATCGAGAGCGCGGTGCCGCCCTGGGCGTCCGTCACCGTGACCTGCACGTCCGCGAGATAGGCACCGCTCTCGCGGGCGAACAGCAGCGACAGCGGGTGGTCCTTCATCGCGGCGCGCATCGCGTTCGATTCCTCGGCGCCGACGCCGCCGCACACGTAGCGGGCTTCGCCCAGGTTCTTCATCGAGGGCGCGAGGACCGGGGTCTGAGCCTGCGCCACCCACGGCGCAAGGGCGCACGCGCACAGGGTAGCGGCACGTGCCAGGGTGTGGATGGAAGTTCGTTTCATCGAATCACTCCCGTGGTGAACACACGGGAATGCTCGCCCGGCACCGGCGACCGCGGGGTCAGACCAGACCGCCTGTGCTTGTGCGATCAGGCTGCCGGCGCGAGGGCCTCGTCCAGCAGTTCGACCCAGTGCCGCACCGGCACCTCGCTGCCGCTCTGCAGGTGCGTGATGCAGCCGATGTTGGCCGACACGATGGCGCTCGGCTGGAGCTGGTTCAGGTGGCCGAGCTTGCGATCGCGCAGCTTGTAGGACAGCTCCGGCTGCAGCACTGAATAAGTGCCCGCCGAGCCGCAGCACAGATGCGATTCGTTCTGCGCGACCTGCACGTCGAAGCCCAGTGCGCGCAGGTGCTTCTCGACGCCTCCGCGCAGCTTCTGTCCATGCTGCAGGGTGCACGGCGGGTGGTAGGCGACCAGGCCTGCCGATGCCTTGACGCGCGGCTTCAGCGTGGGCGCGATGTCGGGCAGCAGTTCGCTGAGGTCACGCGTGAGCGCGCTGATGCGCGCGGCCTTTTCCGCATAGGCCGGATCGTCCTTGAGCATGTGGCCGTACTCGCGCACGGTGACGCCGCAGCCGGAGGCGTTCATGACGATCGCCTCGACCTCGCCCTTCTCGACCTGAGGCCACCACGCATCGATGTTCGCTCGCATCTGCGCCTTGCCCCCATCGTGGTCGTTGAGGTGGAAGCGAATCGCGCCGCAGCAACCCGCACTGGGCGCGATCACCACCTGGATGCCGGCCGCGTCGAGCACGCGCGCGGTCGCGCTGTTGATGTTGGGCGCCATCGCCGGCTGCACGCAGCCTGCGAGCATCAGCATCTTGCGTGCGTGCGTGCGCGAGGGCCACGCGCCGGCCGGGCGCGACTCGGGCACCTTGGCCTTGAGCTTTGCGGGAAGCAGTCCCCGCACCGACTGGCCGAGCTTCATCGCGGGCGCGAAGAACGATGAGGTCAGGCCTTCCTTCAGCGTCCAGCGCAGCGCGTTATCCATGGGAGGGCGCGGCACCTTGTCCTCGACGATCTTGCGGCCGATGTCGACGAGGTGGCCGTATTGCACGCCGCTCGGGCAGGTGCTCTCGCAGTTGCGGCAGGTGAGGCAGCGGTCGAGATGAAGCTGCGTGCTTTGCGTCGCCGGCTTGCCTTCGAGCACCTGCTTGATGAGGTAGATGCGGCCGCGCGGCCCGTCGAGCTCGTCGCCGAGCAATTGATAGGTCGGGCATGTCGCGGTGCAGAAACCGCAGTGCACGCACTTGCGCAGGATCGCCTCGGCTTCGCGGCCTTCGGGCGTGTTCTTGAATTCGGGGGCGAGTTCGGTCTGCATGCTGGTTCAGGCTGCGGGGTAGAGCCGCCCGCGATGGAAGACGGCGTGGGGATCGAACTCGTTCATCAATGCGCGATGGATGCGCTCCACAGGTGCACTGAGCGCGTCGAAGCGGCCGAGCACGCGATGGCCGTGGGCATCCGAGGGCCGGAACAGGGTCGCGTGACCGCCGGCAGCCTGCGCAGCGGCGCGCAGTTGCGGACGCTGGTCCGGCGGCGCGAGATACCAGCGCTGGGCGCCGTGCCATTCGACCATTGGCGCGCCGGCGATGTCGAGGACCGGCGCGGTCTGCGGCACCGACAGCCGCCAGAGGTCGTGCTCCGCATGGCTCGTGAACCAGAGGTGCCGGTGGTCGCGAAGCGACTGCCAACCAGCGGCCGATCGCTCGGGATCTTGCCGCTCGCCGCCGAGGTGCGTGCAAGCCGCCTCGACAGCGGCCATGGCCCCGCGCAGACGCAGCGAAAGAAAGCCCGCTCCATCGCGCTCGCGCCAGATGCTCGCGTTGAGCGGCAGCGGACGGCCGCCCCATTCATTGAGCAGCCGCAGCGCATCGGCCTGCGTGCAGGCGAACTCCAGCGTGGCTTCGGCGGGCGCGACCGGCAGCACCTTGAGGCTCACTTCGGCGATCACGCCGAGCACGCCGAGCGACCCCGCGAGCACGCGCGACACGTCGTAGCCCGCGACGTTCTTCATCACCTGCCCGCCGAAGGTCAGCGCCTCGCCGCGCCCGTTGACGAGCACCGCGCCGAGAACGAAGTCGCGCACCGATCCCACGCTGGCGCGCGACGGGCCGCTGAGCCCCGCGGCGACCATGCCGCCGACCGTGCCGCCATCGGCGAAGCGCGGCGGCTCGAAGGCGAGGCACTGGCCTCTTTCGGCGAGCGCCGCTTCGAGCTCGGCCAGCGGCGTGCCGGCGCGCACGGTGACGACGAGTTCGCTCGGTTCGTAGCTGGTGATGCCGGTGAGCCCCTTCGTGGAAAGAGGCTCGCCATGCGGCGGCTCCCCGTAGAAGTCCTTGGTTCCGCCGCCGCGAATGGACAGCGTCGTGTCGTCGGCGGCGGCAGCGCGAATGCGCTCGGTGATCTGGCGAAGGGCTGGATCCATGGCGGCAATCGTACCCCCGAGCAACCGTTCTCCCCCAGCCTCGCCCACTTCGTGTGGCTCTGCACCCCCTTCTCCGGGGGCAACCCCAGCGGCCCGGCGAAGGCGGTTCCGCGGGGTTCCTGGCTGAAGAAGGGTCCTTCAGTCCTCGAAGAAATTGACCGGCAGCCCCGGTGTCGCAACCCGCGTCGCCAGCACATGGCCCGATGCGGGGCGCAATTCGAGTTCCGACGCCGGCCTGCCCCGCCGCGCAGTCGTCACGAAGAGCGTGCGCAGATCGTCCCCGCCGAAGCAGGGCATGGTCGGACACTGCACCGGCGTGGGCAGGGACGCGACCAGTTCGCCCGCAGGCGCGAAACGCAAAAGCTGGCCACCCTCGAACATTGCGACCCAGTAGTGACCGTCGGCATCGACCGTCGCGCCGTCCGGGCGGCCCTGGTAGCGCAGCGGCGACTCGGGCGTCCAGCCGGGCGGCTTTTCATCGAACTGCTGGAACACGCGCTGCCGCGTCAGGGTGTTGACCCGCGCCGCCCAAGTCCACGCGACCACGCGATGTGCAGCGGTGTCGGCCCAGTACAGCGTGTCGGCATCGGGCGAGAAGGCGAGGCCGTTGGCGGTGGTCGCCTCGTTCGCCATCCGATCGATCGTGGGCGCGCGGCCGCCCCGCGCGTCGAGACAGTAGAGCGCGGCGATCGCAGCGTCCTTGGCCTCGTTGAGCGTGCCCGCCCAGAAGCGGCCGAGCGGATCGCACTTGCCATCGTTGAAGCGCATCCTGAGCACGTCGTGGTCCACGCGCGCCATGGCCTTGAGCGTGCCGCCCCATTCCCGTGCGCGGTAGATGCCGTCGCGCAGGGCGATCACCAATCCGCCGCTGCGCGCGGGTGCCATGCAGCCGGGTTCGGTCGGCATGTCCCATCGCTCGACGGTCGGGTGGTGGATGTCGCCGCGCGTGCGCAAGGCCGCACGGCCGGGAATGTCGAGCCAATAGAGGGAGCGCTCGAGCGGATGCCAGAACGGCGATTCACCGAGCTGGCTCAGGCTGTCGGTCAGTGTGGTCCACATGGCGCCAGCTTAGAGGCAAATCGGGACAAAAAAAGACCCGCTGGCGCCGAAGCGCTGGCGGGTCGAACATCCAGAGGAGAACCTCGCAGCGAAAAAACGAAACGTGTCGGGAAATTGTTTTGATGATGAAACGGGCCGTGATCGCGATCGGCGGCCCGTCCCGTGATCAGCGGCTGTAGGCGGTTTCGCCGTGCGCCGTGATGTCGAGGCCTTCGCGCTCTTCTTCTTCGCTCACACGCAGGCCGATCGTGAGATCGACGATCTTGTAGGCGATGAAGGCGACGACGCCGGACCAGACGATGGTCAGCAGCACGCTCTTGAACTGGATCCAGACCTGTGCGCCGATGCCGTTGGAAGTGACGGTGGCCGTGACCCAGTCGCCCACGAGGCCGGGGCCGCCGAGCACTTGGGTGTTGAACACGCCGGTCAGCAGCGCGCCGACGATACCGCCGACGCCGTGCACGCCGAACACGTCGAGCGAGTCGTCCGCGCCGAGCAGGCGCTTGAGGCCGTTGACGCCCCAGAGGCAGGCGAAGCCGGCGACCAGGCCGATGACGATCGCGCCCATCAGGCCGACGTTGCCGGCGGCCGGCGTGATCGCGACGAGGCCGGCGACGGCACCCGATGCGGCACCGAGCATCGACGCCTTGCCGCGCATCATGGCTTCACCGAGGCACCATGCGAGCACGGCGGCGGCGGTGGCGGAGAAGGTGTTCATGAAGGCGAGCACGGCGCTGGTGCCTGCTTCCAGGGCGGAGCCGGCGTTGAAGCCGAACCAGCCCACCCACAGCAGCGAGGCACCGACCATGGTCAGCGTCAGCGAGTGCGGCGTGAAGGCTTCCTTGCCGTAGCCGATGCGCTTGCCCACGAGGACAGCACCCACGAGACCGGCGACGGCCGCGTTGATGTGCACCACGGTGCCGCCCGCGAAGTCGAGCGCGCCCCATTGCCAGATCAGGCCGGCCTTGTCGTTCATCTGGTCGACCACTTCCTTGCTGGCGTAGGCGTCCGGGCCCATCCAGAACCAGACCATGTGCGCGATCGGCGCGTAGCTGAAGGTGAACCAGATCGCCATGAACAGCAGCACGGCCGAGAACTTGATGCGCTCGGCGAAGGCGCCGACGATCAGGCAGCAGGTGATGCCGGCGAAGGTGGCCTGGAAGGCGGCGAACAGCAGCTCGGGGATGTACACGCCCTTGCTGAAGGTCGCGCCCGGTGCGAACACGCCGGTGGCCGGATCGAAGATGCCCTTCATGAAGAGCCGGTCGAAGCCGCCGATGAACGCATTGCCCTCGGTGAAGGCGAGGCTGTAGCCGTAGATCATCCACAGCACCACGATCATCGAGAAGGTGACCATGATCTGCATGAGGACCGACAGCATGTTCTTGCTGCGGACCAGGCCGCCGTAGAACAGCGCCAGGCCGGGGACGGTCATCATGATGACGAGCAGCGTGGACACCATCATCCAGGAGACGTCACCCTTGTTGAACGACGGGGCCGCCGCGGGTGCTGCCGCAGGCGCTGCTGCCGCTTCGGCCGCGGGCGCTGCCGCAGCGGGTGCGGCCGCAGCAGGCGCCGCGGGTGCCGCGGCGGGAGCCGCTGCTGCAGCCGCAGGCGCGGCGGGTGCGGCCGGCGTTGTCTGCGCAAAGCCGGATGTACCGGCAGCCAGCACGCTCAATCCGAGCGCGAGGGATACAAGGAATTTCTTCATTTCGGTTTGTCCTTCGTGACCTTGCGTTTCAGAGAGCTTCGCGGCCCGTCTCGCCGGTGCGGATGCGCACGACCTGCTCGAGGTCGTAGACGAAGACCTTCCCGTCGCCGATCTTTCCGGTGCGCGCGGCACCTTCGACGGCTTCGATCACGCGCTCCACGAGCTCGTCGGCCACGGCCGCTTCGATCTTGACCTTGGGGAGGAAGTCGACGACGTATTCCGCGCCGCGATACAGCTCCGTGTGGCCCTTCTGGCGGCCGAAGCCCTTGACCTCGGTGACGGTGATGCCCTGCACGCCGATGGCCGAAAGCGCCTCGCGCACTTCGTCGAGCTTGAAAGGTTTGATGATGGCTGTGACCAGCTTCATGATGTTCTCCTACAGATGGATGGAATCGGCGCGGCCTGTCGGGGCCGCGTCCGCGGCAGCGACTAGAGGGTCTTGGTCAGCATGAGGATGAACCGCGGCTTGTTCGGCGAGAAGGTGGTCTGGCCGTAGGTGACGCCGTTGATCTCGACACCGGGCTCGGCGATCAGGTTGAAGGCGCTCTGCTCGGTGGCGCCTTGCACCGAGCCGCTCAGCGACAGGCCGCTGCCGAAGTCGTAGGAAGCGCCGACGTTGTAGTCGAAGAAGCTCTTGTAGCCCAGGCTGCGGATGTCACTGCTCAGGAACGTGTAGCCCACCGCGGTCTTGAAGGTGAGCTTCGGGAAGATTTCCTTCGAGTAGGACAGGTTCAGGTAGCCGGTGTTCTGGCCGTCCAGGCCCGAGCCGCCCTGGTGGCCGGCGTAGTTGAAGTAGTCCTTGGAGACCGTCCACGAATACTTGCCGGCGAAGCTGCCGATGCGCTCGTCGGACCACGAGGCGCCGCCGTAGATCTCGGTGGTGTTGCCCGCGGTGTTGCCGGGGTAGTAGTACTGGTAGACGCCGACGTCGAGGTCGAGCACGCCAGCCTTGAATTTGTAGCCGCCGTAGAAGTCCATCTCGACGGAGTTGCCCTTGAGCCAGTTGACGCTGGAGTTCCAGTTGCCCACGTAGAAGCCGCTGTCACCGAAGGCGTAGTCGAGGCCACCCTGGATGGCGGGCTTGAACCAGCTGGTCTTGGCGAAGTCGTTGCGCCCGAGGACGTCCTGGTCCTGCCCGCGGAACTTGTAGTTCGTCGTCACGGAGACATTGCCCGTGAGGTTGGGCGCCGGCGCCGCTGCGGCAGACGCGCTGGCGTCGGTGCTCTGCGCGCTCGCGAGCATCGGCAGGGTTGCAAGGGCGATCACGGCCAGAAACTGGTCGGATTTGCGGTGCATCATCGAGTGACTCCTCGGAGTGTTTTGAAAGTGGTTTGAATCCACTTCAAAGCAGGGAGCGTGCCAATGCGTTTCAAAGACGCGTTAACAAAGGTTGCGCAAGGCATGTACGTCGTGATGAACAAGAAGAGATGGGTGCACCATCTTGGTGACAGGGAGTCCAATGAGTCTTTGTTTGGTGCAAAGCCGCGCGTTGCTGGGCCTGGAGGCCGCCAGCGTCACGGTCGAGGTGCATCTGGCCAACGGTTTGCCCAGCTTCACGCTGGTCGGACTGGTCGATGTGGAAGTAAAGGAGGCTCGCGAGCGCGTGCGGTCGGCCATCCAGAACGCCGGCCTGGAGTTCCCCAACAACAAGCGGATCACGGTCAACCTCGCCCCGGCGGACCTGCCGAAGGCGTGTCAATACCCCTGTAGATACATCAGACGTCGGTTCGCCAATGAAGGTTTGATGTATTGATTTCGTGCATTTTTCTTCGTCTTTACATCAAACCGGAAGCGACGTAGTTATGCACAGGATATCAACAGCGATGTTGCTTTCCTGAGACGACTTGGCCGTGTGGTTGGCACCTCCCTCACCTAACGCGCTTGGAAGGCCACCGGAGGTCCCGCAAAACTGCATTTCGCCGGCGTCTCCACATACGCCTGAGACAACATTCACGATATCGTGAGCGTCCAGCGATCCCACCTTGCGCCTGACGCAGCGGCTCCCGAGGATGGCGTCCACCTAAATTTGGCGGACGCCTATGCATCCCAATACTTCCAATCGCCGAGTCCA
>NZ_JBBKZU010000033.1:0-21764 GCF_037889935.1 Variovorax ureilyticus | reverse complement strand
ACGACCTGCGCTAAGAGCAACTGTAGTGTCCATTTCTCCACCAAGAAGTTAAGTGGAGTAGTGGATCCTTGCGCATACGACGAAATCAAGACGGGATGGCTAGCCGCTTACTCTGCAACTTGCAGTGCAGCAGTCCCAGATCTTGGGCAGATCGAAGGACCGCAACCAGTCTTGAACGGTGGATCGGTGGATCGGCAGGAAGTACTTCCCAGCGATTCCCGCCAGCAAGAACGACGAGCAAACCGCCGCCAACCGTCTCTAGAACAGTCCTGGCTCGGACGGTGGCTGTATCACCTTCCCGCTGTACGTGCGTGGAGCGCGGGGCGGAAGCGGAGCCTCATAGGACTCGAGCGGTCCCATCCACCGGCTGAAGAATTTCGGTGCTAGGGCGAGGGGGCAAATTAGCCAAGCGTCGTAGTCGGCCGGGTCGAGAATCACCACCATCCTCTTCTCGTCCTCGGCCTTGTGGAAGCGCTGCATGACCGGGTGGCCGGCCGCGTTGACCGTCAACATCGCGAAGCTGTAGAGCTCGTGCCCGGTCCCCGGCTCCCGCCACTTCGTATAGATCCCCGCTATGCCCATTGGCACGTCGCCTGGTTGATAGATTCTCCAGCGCACGGCCTTGCCCGTTTCGTAGCTGGGCTCGAAGATGCTCTCGGCCGGGATGATGCAGCGCTGGCTGCGGCGCCAAGCGTCCTTGAAGCTCGGAAGCGTGGCTACGGTCTCGGTCCTCGCGTTGTAGGTGCGCCGACCATAGGCAAGCTCCTTAGCGAAGTACGGAAGGAGTCCGAAGGCGCCATCGTGGACTCTACGGTTGCCGGATCCGTCCTCGGCGAGCCGAATGAAAGGTGCCAGACCGGTTGGGAAGACGGTGGCGGTCGGTTCATCACGATCTCGGACCACGCCGAAAAAGCTCAACAGTCGATCAGCACGAGAGACGGCTTCGTAGTTGGAGCACATAGGCGGAATGATGCCCTATGCCTCGGCGGACGACCGTGTCTGGCAGTACAAGACCTGGTAGCACCAGCGCTTCTCCACCTTCTTGAAGCCGGCGAAGCTAGTGGTGTCGTTTGCGCAGGCCGCAAGTTCGGCGTTCCCAGCGGTGGCGTCCTGTGGCCGGGGCCGTTCGACGAACTGAGGTGTTGGCGCGCGCCCAAGAGAGGGCTATTGCGCTAAGCCGTTCGCAGGTTGGAGCAGGAAGCTGTCAAAGGCCGGACGCCGCGAAGGCCGCCCACCCAGGAGCTCTAGCAGGCAGGTTTACCAGTGACTCCTAACCCTGAAAAAGCGTCCCCGCTGAGCTTCTTCCTGCGGCTATGGCCGGCCTCGAAAGCGCCCACAGACCTTAGGCGGACGCAAGGATTTTCCGTATCGCTCGCGTGTACCCAACCTCGAAGAGCGTTCGTCCGGCGTGGTTTACTACTTCACCGTGCGACCCCTCTTTCCAGCCTTCCGTTTCGAAGAGTGCGCTGGAGACAGCGTGTTCCAGCGCTTCTTTCTCGGTGGCGGTGAGCTGCACCGCGGAGCCGCCCAGCATGCCTTTCGGCAAAGCAAAGGGGTGCTGAACAGGCTGCGGCGGACGGATATCCACTTCCACTGTCTTGATTGCCTTGACCATGTTCAACTCGTGGCGCAGTTTGCCTCGCTCGACTACGCATCGCTGGAAGATGGCACGCACTGCCAAGTCGTCAATGTGGTGCAAGAGTCCTGCCAACTGACTCGGGTCATCAAGAGGCCTGCTTTTCTTCTCCGCGGAGCCGCCACTGAACTTCTCCCAAGCGGCAATCAATGCGCAGTAATCAGCGGCGGTCTGGTTGTAGAGCATGCGATGGTGAAACAGGCCAGCCACCTCGCACAGCTTTCCAAGTGTGGACCGAGAGAAGTCCCGGCTGCCCTCAGCCTGAACCTTGCAAATCTTGTGCAGCCCTTCCAGCCCCTTCCGCTTGCTTTGGTGTCTCACGTTCTTCAGTAGCTCCTCATACAGAGCATCCGGATGGATAGCAGTCATACTGCGGCCTCCTCAATCAGAGGAATGTACTTTCGTGTGGTCAGGTCCGCTTCGTTGGGCAGCAAAGAACCGATATCCACACCGAGTTGCTTGCTTAAGGACTCGCGGGCGTCAATCAGATGGATGACGTTCTTCACTCCTAGCACAGCATTCTTTGGGTCGTTCGCCTGGCCAAGCTTTCTCAGGAATAGGTTCACGCAGCGCAGTTGCTCGGACTCATCAAGCAGGAGGAAGTACGGGGCCTTGCCTTCGCGATGCAACGCACCGTCAAGTATCTGGCCAATGCGCAAGACTGCCTTCCCCGGGTTGAGCTCGGGATAGACCTCCACCGCATCGCAAACGGTGGCGAGCTGAAGAAGTTCAGAGTCAATCTCCGTCATCGCGGTGCGCACGTCGTCTTCACCACCTACTGCGACAAGTTCGCGAGACGGTTCGTCCTCCGGCGTAAGGCCGAGCTTCTTCTGGCACCGCTCAATCAGCCGTAAGCAGGCCACAACGTTGTTGAAAGCCTCCACCAGCTTGCCAGCAGCAGATTCACAATGGCGTTCTACCTCCTTCAGTTGGTCCATCTGTGCAAATGCGACGCCTTGCTCTTCGGCTTGACGCCGCGCTAGCTTCAATGAATCCAGTTCTCGGGAGGTGCGTGCATATTCAGCCTCGACCACACTTGAGTGATACGAACACACGTTGAATTGGGACGCAAGCGCGTGCAGGTATGCCGCGTGGGTCACAAACCACCGGCAACGAATGCAGTTGCGAGCGCCGCCAGGAACTGCGCCATGCCGAGGCTTCGTTCTCGTGCCCATGTTCGGACCACCGTTGTAGCACCCGCCAACCTTCTGGTCTTCCATCGGACTCGTGTTCCCGCCCACAAGGCAGAGACCGAGGAACATCTCCATCCATCCCGCAGGATTCCTGGCGGCCGGGGCTACAGCCATGAGAGACGCGAACGCCTGCTCATTGACCGCCACCGCGCTCTTTATCAGGTCCTTGTACTCAGTCTTACGGAGGAAGGAAATGATGGAGTTCGCGGCATTCGATTTGATCCGTTCGAAGCCTCTCTCCAGTTCACGCAGCCTGTGCAACGATGACGCCTTCGTATAGTAGATGGTCATCAGGAAACGCGCATGCCCAACGATCTTCTGGAGAATTTCAATCGGCACCTTGCCGTCAATGGCTAGCGCGGAGATAAGTGAGACGCGCAGGCTGTGCAGCGGGAAGAGTATGGCGCGACTCGAATGGTCGACAAGTTCGATTGGCGTATCGTCCCTGTGCCGGTCTCCCCTTTGAGCGAGTCTTCGCTCAAACGCGAGGAGGAGGTGTCGCCATGCGAGCGACACGGCCTCGTCGGTACATGGAAGGTGTCTGTGCGCGGGATTCTTCGCTTCCGCTACTCGGAACAAGAAGCAAGTGTCCAACGATTTCATCAGTTCGATGTCACCCTTGACCGTGTAGTGCCTGGCCTTTAGCTCGCGCCAAGACGTCATGCGCTTGATCGGGTTGTACTTCATCTGCCAGTTGCGAAGCTTCTCGACCCAGTAGTACGGGTTCGCCCGCCAATCCAAGGTGTCGAGCCACTCAAACGCGAGCCCTCTTTCCGCTGGGTTCTTACTCGAGTCAGCGGTCTTGTTCGTGTTGCAGTAGAAAATGACGTCCGCCGGGAATTCAGCATCCTCGGTTGCGCTTAGCTGAGTTTTCGGCCGCCGCAAGGCCCCCTGCGTGCGGCCTCGCTGACTAAGGGGATGGTCGTTGCGCCGCCACTTTGGCATGCCGTCTTCGGGCTTGCTGTTGAAGAAGAACTCATCTGCCTCCCCGGAGTCGAGCGCGCGAATCTGAAAGGTTCGCGGGGGAATGATCGTCTTCAGGAGGAGGGCCACCCACCTCACCGGCGACCACATTTCCAGAACATCCCCGCCCATGCTCTCGGCCCTTGCCCGCCGACGCCAGACACAGTCGGGATCGTCCTTGTCAATCTGATCCTCGGTCACGGTGTACCAGTCCGGGGCGGCTTGGCCGATACCATCGGGGGCGACCCCCATCGATTGCTGCGCCCAGGTCCAGTCGCGGAAGTTCGGCCCCTCCGCCAGCATCGCGCGGATCTCTTCAATGTAAGGATATGGGAGGGGCGAGTGAACGCTCTCGTCGTGCCTGTCGAGACCGTCGTACTCTTTCCAGGCAATAGGGTTACGAAAGAGCGGACTGACTACTTGCCGTCCTGCGTCATCAGTCAAGCTGAATTCTTGCAAGAGAACCCAATCGAGAAATTTTCGCACATAGTTATTAAGGGTGCGCCCGTATGAACTGTCAGGACAGGCTTCTGCGTAAAAGGAGGCGTAATTGCTTGAATTGCTCAAGAACGCAGCAGGTTCAGCCGGAATTCCCAACCTGACAAGGTGCTCCACAATGAATTTTCTGAGGGCAGCTAGTTTCGTTGCAATTCCTCTTTTCTCACCTCTTAACCACCGTGCTGCTAGTTGGCCCCAGTGCATGTAGGCAGGGTATCGCCGCTTGACCCACGAAAATTCCTTGTCGTCACCCATCGCAAGAGGGCGAGCCTCCCTAGTTGCCACCCCAGCTTGGACCAAAAAAGTTCGAACAGACCGTTCCGCAATTCCAAATCTTTTTGCTACGGATTTGACATCGAGCTCTTGGGCGGCGGCCACGACTGAAGCCTTGAGCGGCGCATCGTATCGTTTTGCCTTTTGCGTGATTCCAAGCGATTTTCTGTTTCTGTGGACCCAATGGCCAACAGTGCCCTCATTCAGGCCAAGTTCGCGAGCGGTGGCCAGAGGGCCCACTTGCGCCGCACGCTCTATGGCACGCTGCTTTATTTCGCTTGAATAGTGAGGCGTGGATTTAACCTCTACCTTATTTTCTGCGATGTGCCAGTGGTATAAGGTGGCTTCGGGAATTCCGAGATCCTTCGCCGCGGCAGGAACGCCAATTCGTGCAGCCAACTCGATTGCGCGCTTTTTCTCATCGGCCGCATATACCTTGGTGCTCTTATCGGAAACTGGATGCTTAAGCCAGTACTTAACGGTAGCCGCGCTCACTCCCAATTGGAGCGCAGAAGCCTTGACTCCGATTTGATTAGCAAGATTTACACCTCGATCGCGCAACTCTGGAGCATGTAGTGTCTTCCTGTTGACGACAGGAAAATCACACTTACGCCGCCACCACTGTATCGTTTTCGGGGGTACGTTGAGCTTCTTCGAAGCAGCAGCAACACCTTCGGCATTAGCCAACGTCAGGGCAGCGATTTTCTCTGCTTCGGAGTAACTGCGGATTGGCCTTGAGACTGGTTTTGAGTCTTGGCTGGTTTGAGCGTCCTTGGCTTTTCCATTCATGGTTTCGCCTTTACCAAATTACGAAAGTAATTCAAACAGGCGAGAGTCCACGGATGAGGCTTTCCCAGACTTCGCGAGTAGTCTTGTGAATGCCTCCGTGAGAATCTTGACGGTTTCAGACGACGTCTTTCGCAAGTATGCGTCTTGGCTGCTTTGGTTCATATGGTGCAAGCAGACCATTCTGACCAACCGGTCGATACCTGCCTCTTTCAATCGATTGCTGTACGCATGACGATGGCCATGGCTAGTGGTCCCCAACTCCTTTTTGACCACCAAACCGATTCGTCGGACCGCTGCCTTATGGCGCTTGATATATTGACTGATTGCGTACATCTCCCCGAGAGGTTCGCGGTCATCGTTTACAAACGCAAAAGGATGCTTCCGAATCAGCCCTACGGATTCTTCCACATAACGGTTCCAGATCAGCAAGAACAGTTCACCGTACTGCGGCGCCGCCCAATAGACTTGATAGTACTTCTTAGCAACTTCGCTTTCGTGCCGACCGCCCTTCCAGCCCGCATGCCTATAACCCTGGTCAATGTTTCGAGGCAGGAGGCCCCATTTCTTCGCCAGATAGTCTCTGCGGTTTTTGTACGTAATCCCAGATGAATCTTTTGGTGCGTCGCCATCTTCCGGGTGGTGGATTAGCACCAAAGCCGACTTTGGATTTAAAGGATCCGGAACTACATCGGTCCAATACAGATGAAATGGCTCGCTAACTCTTAAGCCGCCGCAATGCAGCAGAAGCGTTATAAGAATATCCCGAAGGTCGAATTTTCCATTTGCGAAGAATCCAGAGCAAATTAACTCATCAAATCGGTGGTCTGGGAACCTTGGAAACAAAGGCGACCTTGTCTGCCGCGATTCCCCGAGATAGACTTCGCGCCCACGAATTAGCGAATCTTCAGGGGCCGGGTTTTCAATCCAGTTGTGGCCTAAGAACGCCTTTTCCCTCCTATGGTCGTAGGCCGCTTTAATGAGTTTTTGATCTCGACGCAACGGCTCGCCAACCAATGGATTGATATTTTTCGCAACGTAACTATTGTCCACCGCCCAATTAAAGAAGCCAGTGAGGCGCGAAACATCGTCGCCAAATGACGGATTTGGAAGCCAGCAAAGACCCGAGGTGTCTATGCCGTTCTGAGGTTCAAAAGTTCCACGAAGTGCGGTGCTTGCGAAGCCTCGAAATAGCCGGACGCCATCCGCTTCCCCTGGATTGGCTTCGGCGTATTCAAGAAGGAGAACCAGTGATCGAAGCACCTTGCGCTTCCAGGCAAGGCTCTTCTTCTCGAATGCGATGAAGTACTCGATTGGGGCGCGGAGAGGGCCGTTCTCCGTCCAAAGCACGGGCATAGCGATCGGCGGCTGCCCGTACTGGTGGCGGATGTTCGCACTGACGATGCTGATCGGCCCCATGCTCAGTACGTCTCATGTATGTATGAGGAAAAGATATTAGACGGTCCACGCGAGGGACAAGAGGGGTTTCCATGAACGTTCCCTAGGCAATCTCTACGCAGGAGGCTACTTATATGTATAGAAATAGGGATAAAGAAAGGATTCGGGGCGGTTCGACCTGCCGATCGCGCTGGGCATCCTGGCGGCGAGCGGGCAGGTCGATGCCGCCCGGCTCGCCGGCCATGAGTTCGCCGGCGAGCTGTCGCTGTCCGGGAAGCTCCGGCCGGTGCGCGGCGCGCTGGCGATGGCGCTGGCGCTGCACACGGGCGGCGTCGCGACGCGGCTGGTGCTGCCGGCGTCCAGCGCGCAGGAGGCTTCGCTCGTTCCGGGCGCGGAGGTCTATGGGGCGCAGCATCTGCTCGACGTGGTGCAGCAGTTCCTGCCGGAAGGCAGCGAACAGCCGTCCGGCGCGCAAGGATGGTCGCGGGTGGCGCCCTCAGCCCCGGCGATGTCCGGCATGCATCCTGATCTTGCGGATGTGAAGGGCCATGCGGGTGCCAAGCGGGCCCTGGAGATCGCGGCCGCGGGCAATCACAGCCTGCTGATGGTTGGCCCACCGGGCTCGGGCAAATCGATGCTGGCCCAGCGCTTCGCCGGGCTGCTGCCGGCGATGAGCGTCGAGGAGGCGCTCGAAACCGCTGCCGTCGCCAGCCTGAGCGGCCGATTCGATACCGGACGCTGGATGCGACGGCCGACGTCGAGTCCGCATCACACCGCCAGTGCGGTGGCGCTGGTGGGCGGCGGATCGCCTCCGAGGCCCGGCGAAATCTCGCTCGCGCACCACGGTGTGCTGTTCCTCGACGAATTTCCGGAGTTCACGCGCATGGCGCTCGAGGCCCTTCGCGAGCCGCTCGAGACCGGCACCATCACGATCGTCCGCGCCGCGCGGCGTTCGGAATTCCCGGCGCGTTTCCAGTTGATCGCCGCGATGAACCCCTGCCCTTGCGGCTATCTGGGATCGACGCTGAAGACCTGCCGATGCACGCCCGACCAGGTCACGCGCTATCAGGGCAAGCTCAGCGGGCCGCTGCTCGATCGCATCGACATTCACATCGAGGTACCCGCGGTGTCGGCCGAGCAACTGCTCGACACCCCTGCCGGCGAGTCGACCGGGGCGATCCGCGAGCGTGCGGTCCGTGCGCGCGAACGGGCGCTGGCGCGGCAAGGCAAGACCAACCACGCGCTGCAGGGCGCCGAGATCGACCGCCATGCGTCGCTCGCGCCCGATGCGCTGAAGTTCATGCACTCCGCGGCGGCGAAGCTGGGCTGGTCGGCGCGCAGCACGCACCGCGCGCTGAAGGTGGCGCGCACGATCGCGGATCTGGCCGGCTCGGAGCCCATCTGCGTCGCCCACGTCGCCGAAGCGGTGCAATACCGGCGTGCGCTGAGGGCGGCGGGTTGAACAGACGGGCCCGCTAAAGTCGGCGGCATGGGCGCGCCCGCAACGACAACCTTCGGAACTCCCGCATACGACCGCCGCCTCGTCGCCCTGCTCTCGGTGGGACAGCTCATCACCTGGGGCAGCGTCTTCTACGTCTTCGCGCTTCTGATGGAACCGGTGGAGCGCGAACTCGGCCTCAGCCGCGCCCAGTCATCGCTGGCCTTCAGCCTTGCGCTCCTGGCCGAAGGCGTGATGGCATGGCCGGTGGGCCGGTGGATCGATCGCGGCCATGAACGCGCGGTGATGACCGGCGGCTCGCTGCTGATCGCGGCGGGGCTGCTTCTTCACAGCTTCATCGGCAGCGCCGCCGCGTTCTACGCGGTGTGGCTGCTGCTCGGCGGCGCGTTGGCGGCGACGCTCTACAACCCGGTGTTCGCGATCGTCACGCGGCGTTTTCCGAACGACTTCCGGCGCGCCATCATCACGCTGACCTTTCTTGGCGGGCTGGCGAGCACGGTCTTCATCCCTCTCGGCGCGTGGCTGATCACGCAGCTCGGGTGGCGGCACGCGCTGTGGGTGCTGGCGGCGATCCATCTCTTCGTCTGCGTGCCGCTGCACGCGCATCTGCTGCGCCATGCGCCCAGGGCAGCGCCACGGTCGGCCGCCCATGCCGCCCCCGCGACCCGGCCGGCCGCGCACTACCTGCGCAGTGTTCCTTTCCTGATGGTGGGCATCTTCACCGTGCTGCTCATGGCGGTCACCGCCGCGCTGCCTCCGCACATGGTGAGCCTGCTGCGCGGCGCCGGCCTGCCGGAAGCCTGGGCGATCGCGGTGCCGGCGAGCATCGGGCTCATGCAGGTGCTGGGGCGCGTGCTGCTCTTCTTCTTCGAGCATCACTTCGACCTCCATCTCGCGAACCGGCTGATTCCCTGCCTGATTCCGATCGGGCTCGTCACGCTGATCGCGGGTGCGGGGCATCCGGCGGCGGCGCTGTGGTTCGTGCTGTTCTACGGGATGGGCAACGGGATGCTCACCATCGTCAAGGGCACGGCGATCGCGCAATACGTCGATCGCGAGCACGTGGCCACGCTCAACGGGGCGCTCGGGCTGCCGAGCGCGATCGCCCGCGCGCTCGCGCCGCTGCTGCTCGGGCTGCTATGGACGCCTGCGGGCGGCTACACCGCCGGCCTCTGGGTGCTGTTCGCAGCGAGCGTGGTCGGTGTGTTCGCGCTGCTCGGGGCGCAGCGCTGGCGGCTCGGCCGGACGTAGTCGCCCCGCCCCATGCCAGGGAACCCGTGGAACCGGCTCCGCCGGTCCACCGGGTTCGCCCCCTCGAAGGGGTGGAGAGCGACACGAAGTGCGCGAGCCTGGGGGTGGGTCAAATCAGCCCGCGCCCTGCCAGATTCCGCATCAATGCACCGATGCCGAAGGTCCACCGCGCGGCGTCCTCGGCGTGCACCACGCGGTTCTTCAGCGCCCCGAGTTCAGGCGCCGAGATGGTTACCCGATCGCCGACCACATGGGTGAAGCCCTGTCCGGGGCCATGCCGGTCCTGAGTGGGCGCAAACATCGTTCCGAGGAACAGCATCAGTCCGTCGGGATAGGCGTGGTGCGGGCCGATCGCCTGCGACACGAGGTCCAGCGGGTCGCGGCTGATCTTCGCGAGAGAGCTCGACCCGTCGAGCGTGAAGCCCTCCGGCCCGGTCACGCGCAGGCCGACCGTGATGCGCCGCACGTCGTCGATGCCGAAGTGCTCGTCGAACAGCCGGATGAAGGGGCCGATCGCGCACGACGCGTTGTTGTCCTTGGCCTTGCCGAGCAGCAGCGCGCTGCGGCCTTCGAAGTCGCGCAGGTTCACATCGTTGCCCAGCGCCGCGCCGAGCGTCTGGCCGCGGCTGTTGACGGCGAGCACCACCTCGGGCTCGGGGTTGTTCCAAGCGGAGCCCGAGTGAATGCCGACGTCCGAGCCGGTGCCCACCGCCGACAGCACCGGCGCCTTGGTGAAGATTTCCGCGTCGGGCCCGATGCCGACTTCGAGGTACTGCGACCAGGCGCCCTGCGCGATCAGCACGTCCTTGACCTTCGCGGCCTGCGGCGACCCCGGCACGATGCCCGCCAGGTTGTCGCCGAGCACGCCGCCGAGCGCCGCGCGGATCGACTCCGCCCTGGAGGCATCGCCGCGCGCCTGCTCCTCGATCACGCGTTCCAGCAGGCTCGCGATGAAGGTGACGCCGCTGGCCTTCACCGCCTGCAGGTCGCACGGCGCGAGCAGCCACGGATGCTGGGTGTCGCGCCTGGACTCGTCGCTGTTCGCGAGCGTCGCCTCGAGCGAGGCCACGCGCGGCGTCATCTCGTCGCGCAGCGCCTGCCGCACCGCACCGACCGGATCGTCCTGCTCCAGCAACTGGCTCATCGTCGGCGCGGCGCGCGACAGATCGTGCAGGCCGCCTTCATGCACCGCCACCAGCACCGGTCCGATATCCGGCAGCCAGATCCGGCCGACGAGCGTGGCGCGCTCGGCATCGCGAGGCAGGGACTGGGCAGGCGAAAGCGTCGAAGTCATGCGGGGCGTCTCCAGGGGTGGCGGGCCGGTCATCGGCCTCTTGCGTCTCTCGGATCGTACGGGACGGCGCGGATTTCGTCGTGACTCAGGGCGAGGCGTGACCACCGCTCGCCGCACGCACCCGAGCGACACTGCCGCGCAGATCCTGCCACGCCGGCTCCTGCGGCGCGAAGCGCGCACGCATGTAGCCCGCAAGCTCGGCGATCTGCGCGTCGTCGAGCACTTCGCGGAAGGCCGGCATGAAGCCGATGTCGCGCGAAGCCGGCTCGCGCACACCGCCCAGGATGGTGCGCAGCAGGTTGTCCGGCCGCGCGCTCGTGAGGTTGCTGTTGAGTGCGAGCGGTGTGTTGACGCCCAGCAGCGTGGGGCCGTCGCCATCGTGATGGCAGGCGGCGCAGGCGCCTTCGAACATGCGCTGGCCGGTGCCGAGCAGCTGCCCCTGCCCGGCAGCTGCGCGTGCGACGGCGTGTTGCGCCTGCGCGGTGGCGGCTTCATCCGACAGCCTGGGGTTGAACGACGCCAGATAAGTCGCCATCGCACGAATGTCCGAATCGAGCACCGCCGCGAGTTCGCGCACCACCTCGCCCATCGGGCCGCCCGCGATGCCATGGTCGCGCGCGTGGCCGTTGCGCAGGTAGCCGTAGAGCGCGTCGGCGGTCCATGGCACGGCGGATCTCGCCAGCGACGTCAGCGCCGGCGCCTCCCAGCCTTCGACCATCGCGCCGGACAGGAAGGCCGCCCCGCCCTGCTCCGCGCCGAGCGCATTGCGCGGCGTGTGGCAGGCGCCGCAATGGCCGAGGCCGTTGACGAGGTAGGCGCCGCGATTCCACTCGGCGCTCTTCGTGGCGACCGGCCGCATCGGCGACGGATCGTGGAAGAGCGCGTTCCAGCCGGCCATCAAGGGTCGCACGCCGAACGGAAACTTCAGCTCGGACTCCGGCGTTGGCGCGCGCACCGCCGGCAGCGACATGAAGTACGCATAAAGCGCCTGCAGATCGTCGTCGCTGGTCTTCGCGAAGGCGGTGTACGGAAAGGCCGGATACAGGTGGCGGCCGTCGCGCGAGATGCCCTCGCGCATCGCTCGCTGGAAGGCGCTGAACGACCAGCGGCCGAGGCCCGTCTCCGCATCCGGCGTGAGATTGGTGGTGTAGATCGTGCCGAAGGGTGTTTCCATCGCGCGGCCGCCCGCGTTGGGCGAACCACCCGGCGCGGTGTGGCAGACCGCGCAGTCGCCCAGCGCCGCGAGCATGCGGCCGCGTTCGATCGTCGCCTCGCTGTAGGCCGGCGCGCTGAAGGCCACCGGCGCGATCGCCGGGCGCCATCCGAGCAGGCCGGCAACGACCCCGACTGCGCCCACGAGCAGCGCGCCCGCGCCGGCCCACAGCCCGCGGCGGCGAGGCCATGGCGCATCGGCAGGCGGCTCGGCGCGCGGCGGGGTCGTTCGCCGGGCCTCGTCCGGCGGCGGCAGCGGATTGAGTGCCGCCCGCACCACTTCCGGCGTGAACGGCGGCGCGCGAAAGCGCACGCCCGTCGCGTCGAAGATCGCGTTCGCGATGGCCGCCGTGCCGGGCACCGACGACGATTCGCCCGCGCCCAGCGGCGGCTCGCCGGGCCGCTGCATGTGCACGACCTCGATGACCGGCACTTCGCGGAAATTGATGATCGGGTAGTTGCCCCACTCGCGGCTCGCGACCACGCCCGAGGGAGAGACGCCGGCCTGCAGCGGCGTGCCCGGCTCTTGCCGCCCGGCGAAGCGCACGCGCTCCTTCAATGCGCGGCTGGTGGTCTGGATGACGTTGCCGTGGATCTGGTGCTCGACGCCGGCCGGGTTGACCATCAATCCCGCGTCGTGCCCGACCACGACGCGGCGCACATGCACCTCGCCGGTCTTGCGG
The DNA here is from genome assembly GCF_037889935.1 of Variovorax ureilyticus. Classification (NCBI taxonomy): domain Bacteria; kingdom Pseudomonadati; phylum Pseudomonadota; class Betaproteobacteria; order Burkholderiales; family Comamonadaceae; genus Variovorax; species Variovorax ureilyticus. The sequence continues at coordinate 9,118 of NZ_JBBKZU010000033.1, read as the reverse complement.
TTGACTTCCACGTCGGCGACCCAGGCGGACCACGCCGCGCCGAATCCGGGCCACTTGCTGTGCACGTAGCGCGCATAGGCGAAGCCCTGGCCGAAGAGGATGTCGCCGCCGGGGCCCACGCGAGCGTCAGCGCGCCTTGAAGGATGATCGCCGTCGGCATCCTCCTGCGGGCCGGTGCGCATGCGCCAGCCGGCCTTCTGCGCGGTCTCGCGCACCAGGTCCGCCGCACGCGGATCGTGCAGATGGCGCAGCCGGAACGCGACCGGATCGACGCCGGCCGCGGTCGCGAGTTCATCGACATACGACTCGTGCGCGAACGAACTGGGCAGCGCCGAGACGCCGCGCAGCCACGAGGCGCGCATGATCGGCGCCATGTCGTTGACCTTCACGCGCAGGTTGCGCCAGCTGTACGGCGGCCGCGCCGTGCGGTCGCCCATCTCGAAGGCCTGCGCGACCGGTTCGACCGTGCGCGTCAGCAGCAGCGCGAGCGTCGGCGCGCCGTTGGACGGGTAGGACGTCTCGTAGTCGTAGGCGGCGACGTTGCCGTCCGCATCGAGGCCGCCGCGCACCTGCATCAGTTGCGCCGCGCCCTTGGGCTCCCAGGCGTGCTCCTGCTCGCGCGTGAGTTGCACCCGCACCGGCGCGCCGACCGCGCGCGACAGCAGGGCCGCGTCGGCCGCGACATCGTCGGCGCCGTTGCGGCCGTAACAGCCGGCGGCTTCCATGCGAACCACGTCGATCTGCACGTCTTCGAGGCCCACGAGCTTCGCGAGATCGTTGCGCAGCACATGCGGGTTCTGCGAACCGGCCCACACGCGCAGCCTGAAACCATCGTCACCGCCGGGCTCCCATTGCGCCAGCGCGCAGGATGGGCCGATCGACGCGTGCATCTGGTAGGGCCACACATAGGTGCGCGGCATCGGCTGCGCAGCGTTGGCGAGCGCATCGTCCACGTCGCCTTCGTCGACCAGCAGGCGCTGCGTGGCGGGATTGGCGCGCAACGCGCCTTCGAGATCGTCCAGCGATGGAAGTCCCGGCCACGACTTCCATGTCACGCGCAGTTCTCGCAGTGCCTGTTCGGCCTGCTCCTCGCGCTCCGCGACGATGCCGATGAAGTCTCGGATGACCACCACCGCCCGGATGCCGGGAATGTGCGCGATCGACGATTCATCGACCGATTCCAGCGTGTTGCCGATGAACTCGCCATGGTCCGCGCCCGCATACGGCGGCCGCACCACGCGCCCGTGCAGCATGCCCGGCACGCGCATGTCGTGCACGAAGACGAGTTCGCCCGCGAGCTTGGCCGGAATGTCGACGCGCGGGATGCGGCTGCCGACGATGCGGTAGTCGGCAGGGTCCTTCAGTTTCGAGACGGTATCGAGTTCCAGCACCGTGCGCGCACCGGCGACCAGTTCGCCGAAGCCGAGGCTGAAGGTGGGATCGTCTCCCGCATGCACGCGGCCATCGCGCACCGTGAGCAGCGAAGGCTGCACCCCAAGTCGCTCCGACGCCTGCGCGACGAGCCACGCACGCGCCTGCGCTGCCGCGTGGCGCAACGGACCGGCATGGATCTGGATCGATGCGCTCGCGATGGTGGCGCCTTGATTGGGCGCACGCGCGGTGTCGCCGAGCACCATGCCCACCTGCGCGAGCGGCGCATCGAGCTCCTCGGCCACGATCTGCGACAACGCGGTCCGGATGCCTGTGCCGAGGTCGACGTGGCCGTTCAGCGCCGTGATGCTGCCGTCGTCCCAGATGGCGAGCAGCACTTCCGGGCCTTCGGCCGGATTGCCCGCGATCAGCGCGGGCTGCCCCTTGGCCTGCGGCGGCGCGGGCGGCGTTTCGCGCACGACGACGAGCACGCCATCGGCATTCAGGAATTCGCTGCGGGTGCGTGGCTGGTCGGCACGCCGCGTCACGAGTCGGCGCCTCCGGCCATCGACTGTGCGGCGCGCTGGACGGCGGCCACGATTTCCACATGCGTGCCGCAACGGCACAGGTTGCCGGAGAGTTCGCTGCGGATGCGCGCCTCGCTCGGATTCGGCTCGCGCGCGAGCAGCGCGGCCGCCTGCATCACCATGCCGTTGAGGCAGTAGCCGCATTGCGCGGCCTGCGCGTCTTCGAAGCCCTGCTGAACCGGGTGCCAACGCGCGCGCCGCGCCGCCGGGCCGCTCCAAGGCGCGGCAGCCCCCTCGGCGGGTGGCGGGGACACGAGAGTGCCGAGCCCGGGGGCCACATCCGGGAGGCCTTCGAGCGTGGTGATGGCGCGCCCCGCAACGCCGTGCGCGGGAATCACGCACGCCCGCGCGGCGACCCCATCGACCCATACGGTGCAGGCCCCGCACTGCCCGAGCCCGCAGCCGTACTTGGGACCGTTCAGTCCCAGGTCGTTGCGAAGGACGTGCAGCAGCGTGGCTTCGCGTGATGCGGTGAGCTCGACGTTGCGCCCGTTGACCGTGAGTTCGAACCCGGGCATTCGGTCCGGCGGGATCAGGCCGACGCCGGGCCGCCCCAAGGCGGCCTGCGGCCCCCTCGGGGGGCAGCGAGTACACGAAGTGACGGAGCGTGGGGGCTCATTCACACGGTCTCGATGTCGGAGGACTGGATGCGCTTGACGCCCTTCGCGCTCATCTGCTTCCAAGCCGCAGCAAGCGAGCCGTTGAGATCGATGGCGCGGGTGGCATCCTCGATCACGTAGACGTTGAAGCCCGCCTTGCGCGCATCCATCGCGGTCCAGGCCACGCAGAAGTCGGTGGCAAGACCGGTCACGAACACGGTCTTGACGCCGCGCGCCTTGAGGTAGCCGGCCAGGCCGGTCGCGGTCTTGTGGTCCGCTTCCTCGAAAGCCGAATAGCTGTCCATGTCCTTGTGGAAGCCCTTGCGGATGATGAGCTGCGCGGTGGGCAGCTTGAGGTCCTTGTGCAGCGCCGCGTCGTCGGTGCCCTGCACGCAGTGGTCGGGCCACAGCACCTGCGTGCCGTAGCTCAGCTTGGTGGAATCGAAGGGTTTCTTGCCCTCGTGCGCGCTGGCGAACGACGCATGGCCTTGCGTGTGCCAGTCCTGCGTGACCACGATGTTCTCGAACGAACCCGCGAGCTTGTTGATCAGCGGCACCACTTCCGCGCCGCCCTTCACCGGCAGCGTGCCGCCGTCGACGAAGCAGTTCTGCACATCGACCACGATCAGCGCCGCGTTGGCACCGGGCTTGATCCTGGCCGCTGCGAACAACGGCGCCGAAGCGCCGAGACCGCCGATCAGCCCCAGGGCTGCGGCCGATTTCAAGAGAGATCTGCGTTGGGTGTTGTGCATGTTTCGCTCCTCGGGTTGATGAAAGAGTTCAGACACTCAGGTAGGCACGCCGCACTTCGTCGTTCGCCGCCAGCTCGGCCATCGTGGCCTGGTAGCGGATCTGGCCCTTCTCCAGCACATACGCGCGGTCCGACACCAGCTCGGCAAAGTGCATGTTCTGCTCCGACAGCAGGATGCTCACGCCCTGCGCCTTGAGCTCCAGGATCATGTTCGCCATCTGCTCCACGATCACCGGCGCGACGCCTTCGGAGGGCTCGTCCAGCAGCACGAGATACGGGTTGCCCATCAGCGTGCGCGCCACGGTCAGCATCTGCTGCTCGCCGCCGCTCATGCGCCCGCCGGGGCGATTCGGCATCTCGCCGAGGTTGGGGAAGAGCTTGAACAGGCGCTCGGGCGTCCACAGCGGCGCATCCGTGCCGTCGCTCCAGCGGCGCGCGGCCTGCTTGCCGACTTCGAGGTTCTCCATCACGCTGAGGTCGGTGAACACGCGACGGTCTTCCGGCACGAACCCGAGGCCCAGGCGCGCCGCGTGATGCGGCTCCGCCTTCGAGATGTCGTGGCCGAGGAAGCGCACCGCGCCGCGGCGCTTGGCCAGCATGCCGATCAGCGCCTTGAGCGTGGTGGACTTGCCCGCGCCGTTGCGCCCCATCAATGCGACCACCTCGCCGCGACGCACTTCGAGATCCACGTCGTAGAGGATCTGCGCCGCGCCATACCACGCGCACAGCGCCTTGGCTTCGAGCAGGACTTCATGCGAGCTCATTGAAAAACCTCCGTGTTTCGCACTGCGGTGCGAGCTTGCCTGGGGCGGCCCGGCGCGGCGCTCATGCTGCTTCTCCCACGGCCGCGTTCACCGCGGCGGCTTTCTCGGCGATCTTCTCGAAGGTCTTGCCGCTGCCGAAGTAGACCTCCTGCACCTTCGGATGGTCACGGATCTCCAGCGGCTTGCCCTGCGCGATCAGGCGTCCGCGCGCGAGCACGATCATGCGGTCGGCATACGCGAACACCACGTCCATGCTGTGCTCGGTGAAGAGCACCGCCATGCCGCGATCGATCACGAGCTGCTTGGTGAGCGCCATGAGCGAGTTGCGCTCCTTGGGTGCCATGCCGGCGGTGGGCTCGTCCATCAGCAGCAGCTTGGGACTGTTGGCCATCGCGATCGCGAGTTCGACACGCTTCACGTCGCCGTAGGCGAGCACGCTGCAGGGGCGGTCGGCCTGCGACTTCATGCCGACCTGATCGAGCAGCGCGAGCGCCTCGTCGCGCTTGTGATCCGAGGCACGCTTCCAGGTGGAGAACAGCTTGTGGTCGTGCGACAGGAGCGCCATCTGCACGTTCTCGACCACGGTGAGCGAGGCGAAGGTCTCGGCGATCTGGAAGGTGCGGCCCACGCCCAGGCGCCAGATCTCGCGCGGCTTCTTGCCGACGAGTTCTTCGCCGCCCAGCAGGATCGAGCCGCGATCGGCCTTGAGCTGGCCGTTGACCATGTTGAAGGTGGTGGACTTGCCCGCGCCGTTGGGGCCGATCAGCGCCAGCAGTTCGCCGGGCGCGAGGTCGAAGCTGATGCCGTCGACGGCCTTCACGCCGCCGAAGGACTTGCCGAGTTCAGTGACTTTGAGAAGACTCATCGAATAACCTCCGCGCTTCGCGCTGCGGTGCGAGCGCCCTCGGGCGGCCGTGCGGCGCTCATGCCTTCGCTTCCTTCAGTTCGGCGGCTTCCGCAGCATGGCGCTTGCGGTCGAAGAGCTGCTTCGCGAAACCGGCGATGCCCTGCGGGAACAGCAGCACCAGCAGCAGGATGATCCCGCCCAGCATGGCGCGCCAGTAGTCGGTGTTGCGCGCGACGGTGTCGTGCAGCCAGGTGAAGGTCACCGCGCCGACCACCGGGCCGGCCAGCGTCTGGATGCCGCCGAGCAGCACCATCACGAGACCGTCGACCGACTTGCCCACGCTCAGCGATTCCGGCGAGATGCTGCCCTTGGAGAACGCGAAGAGCGCGCCCGCAAGGCCGGCTGCGATGCCGGCGATCACGAAGGCCGCCCACTGCATGCGCTTGACGTCGATGCCGATCGCATCCGCGCGCAGCGCCGAATCGCGGCCCGCGCGCAGCGTGTAGCCGAAGGGCGAGAACAGCACCCGGCGCAGCCACAGCACGCCCGCGCCGACCAGCAGCAGCGTGAGCCAGTAGTAGGCGCGCTTGTCCGACAGCCATGCGGAAGGCCACACGCCCGTGAGGCCGTTGCTGCCGCCGGTGAAGCTGTCCCACTGGTAGGTGACGGCCCAGGTGATCTGCGAGAAGGCCAGCGTCAGCATCGCGAGGTACACGCCCGAGAGCCGCACCGCGAACCAGCCGAAGACGAAGGCGCCGACCGCAGCGACCAGCGGGGCGACGACGAGCGCGAGTTCCATCGGCATGCCGCTCGCGCGCACCAGGAGCGCAGCGCCGTAGGCCCCCAGGCCGAAGTACGCCGCGTGGCCGAAGGAATGCATGCCCGCCGGCCCCATGATGAAGTGCAGGCTGGTCGCGAACAGCGCGGCGATCATCAGGTCGATCATCAGCACCGTGGTGTAGGGCGAGTCGGCAGTGACCAGCGGCGCCGCGGCCAGCACGAGTCCGAACACGCCGGCAGCGATCAGGTAGGTCCTGCTCGGACGGCGCAGCGGCTCTTCCTGCATGCCCACATAGCGACTCGGCGCCTGCGGACGCCCCATGAGGCCCCACGGGCGCCATACCAGGACCACGGCCATCACGAGGAAGTCGACCACCAGCGTGAGCTTGGAGAACGACACGCTGAGCCCGAACACATCGACCACGCCGAGCCAGATGCAGATCGCCTTGATCTCGGCGATGAGCAGCGCGGCCACGTAGGCACCGGGGATCGAGCCCATGCCGCCGACCACGACGACCACGAAGGCGGCGCCGATGGTGTTGAGGTCCATCTCCAGCGTCGCAGGCTCGCGCGGCAACTGGAGCGCACCGCCGAGGCCCGCCAGCAGCGCGCCGAGCGCGAACACCGCGGTGAAGAGCCACGCCTGGTTGACGCCGAGCGCGCTGACCATCTCGCGGTCCTGCGTCGCGGCGCGCACCAGCGTGCCGAAGCGCGTGCGCGTGAGCAGCATCCACACGAGCCCGAGCACCACGGGCCCGACCACGATCAGGAACAGGTCATACGAAGGAAACTGTCTCCCGAGGATCGACACCGATCCCGCGAGCCCCGGCGCGCGCGGGCCGAGCAGCTCGTCCGGCCCCCAGAACCACAGCACCGCGTCCTTGATGACGAGCACCAGGGCGAAGGTCGCCAGCAGCTGGAAGAGTTCCGGCGCCTTGTAGATGCGCCGCAGCAGCACCACCTCGATCAATGCGCCGAGCACGCCGACAGCCACGGCCGCGAGCACGAGCGCCGGCCAGAAGCCCATGCCGCCGCCCAGCCGGTCGACCAGGGTGTAGGCGACGTAGATGCCGACCATGAAGAACGAGCCATGCGCGAAGTTCACGATGCGCGTGACGCCGAAGATCAGCGACAGCCCCGCCGCGACGAGGAACAGCGACGACGCGCTCGCCAGCCCGTTGAGAAGCTGAACAATGAATCCCGAAAAGCTCATTCCATATTCCTAGACACGCACGCCTCGATAGCCCCATCCAGAGATCCCGCGGAACCGGCTTTGCCGGTCCGCCGGGATCGCCCCCTGGAAGGGGGTGCCCGAGCCACACGAAGTGGGCGAGGCTGGGGGTTAGTCTGTCCTTCCCTTCTTGATCTCGGCGGCCGAGGGCTGGTACTTGGCGTCCGCGCCGTCGAGGTAGACGTAGTCGACCATCACGCCCTTGCCGCCTTCGTTCTTGGTGCGGCCGACGAACGCGCCCATGGTGGACTGGTTGTCCTCGGGGCGATAGGTGATCTTGCCGAAGGGCGTGTCCACCTGCAGGCCCTTGAAGGCCGCGACGAGCTTTTCAGGTTCGGTGCTCTTGGCCTTGGCGATGCCGGCGGCGGCCGACTTGATCATGCTGTAGCCCACCACCGAGCCCAGGCGCGGATAGTCCTTGAACTTGGCCTGGTAGGCCTGTTCGAACTTCTTGTGATCGGCCGTGGTGATGCCGTACCACGGGTAGCCGGTCACGATCCAGCCGGTGGGCGCTTCGTCCTTCAGCGGATCCATGTACTCGGGCTCGCCGGTCAGCACGCTGACCACTTCGCGGTCCTTGAAGAGCCCGCGGGTGTTGCCCTCGCGCACGAACTTCGACAGGTCGGCGCCGAACAGCACGTTGAAGATCGCATCGGGCTTCGCATCGGCCAGCGCCTGCACCACGCTGCCCGCGTCGACCTTGCCGAGCGGCGTGGCCTGTTCCGCGACGAATTCAACGTCGGGCTGCGCGGCCTTGAGCAACTGCTTGAACGCCGCGACCGCCGACTGGCCGTACTCGTAGTTGGGGTAGACCACCGCCCAGCGTTTCTTCTTGAGCTTGGCGGCCTCGGGCACGAGCATCGCGGCCTGCATGTAAGTGCCGGGGCGCAGGCGCACGGTGTAGGCGTTGCCGCCCTGCCAGGTGAGCTTGTCGGTGAGCGGCTCGCCGGCGAGAAAGAAGAACTTCTTCTGCTTGGCGAAGTCGGCCACGGCCAGGCCGGTGTTCGACAGGAAGGTCCCCGTGAGGATGTCGACCTTTTCGCGCGACACCAGTTCTTCGGCCACGCGCACCGCATCGCCGGGGTTGGCGTTGTCGTCGCGGCTGATCAGCTCGATCTTCTTGCCGTTGACGCCGCCCGCCGCGTTGATCTCGTCGACGGCGAGTTCCATGCCTTTCTTGTAGGGCTCGAGGAAGGCGGGCTGGGCCTTGTAGCTGTTGATCTCTCCGATCTTGATCACGCCCTGCGCGTGCGCGGGAACGAGTGCGGTGACGAGCGTGGCGACAGCGGCCGCGGTGAAGGCGAAACGCAGTGGGGTCATCGGGAAACTCCTCGGGGTTTATTGCAAAGAAACGAATGGTGGCACGCGGCTCAACGCAGACCGTCGACGCCCTTGATCTCGGACACCTGCAGGCCGCCGATGCGCGGCAACGGACGGCCGCTGTCGGTCACCGCGACCGCGACGACGATCTCGTTGGCGCGCGGCGCATCGGACACGCGCGCTTCGACGGCATCGAAGTGGCTGCGCACGAAGGCGGCATCCTTGTGGCCCAGCGGCACGTCGATCGCGGTGCCGAGCGTGCCGCGCTTCTTGGCAGAGGGCACGAGCGCCGCGCCCTTCTCCACCGCCACGCGCAACGGAGCGCCGAGCTTGGGATGCAGGATCGCCGCGGCATGCTCCAGCTCGCCGGCCTCGCCCACGATCGCGGCCTTGCCGTAGCTCTGGGCCTGGCCGGGCTCGATGCCGAGCGCGGCAACGGCCTTCTGGCCGAGCAATGCGCCGAGTTCTTCGCCGATGTCGATGAGTTCGTCGAGCGACTCGCTGTAGCGGCCTGCGTAGGGGTTGTCGATCACCGCGATCGCGACGGCGCGGCGCGTGGGCGGCTCGATGGTCTTGCCCATTTCCTTGCGGGTTTCATCGACCTGGATCACGAGCTTGCGAATGTTTGCGGTCATGTTTCTTCCTTGTGTCTCTCGATGCGAAGCGGCGCGCTCAGCGCAGGCCGTCCCATTTGCTGATGTCCTCGGCACGCAGACCGCCGACGCGGTCGTGCACGCGGTAGCCGGTGCTCATCGCGAGGATGAAGACGATCTCATCCGCTGCGGGCGCCCCGGGCACGCGCACTTCGAATGCATCGAACTGGCCGCGCACATAGCTCGCGTTGATGTTGGTCAGCGGCACGTCGAGC
>NZ_JBBKZU010000032.1:0-22422 GCF_037889935.1 Variovorax ureilyticus | reverse complement strand
CTACGAGAAACTCGAGCGCAGCTTCGTTGCGCTCAACCACCTCGCCGCCGCCATCATCGCCTTTCGCAAGGTATCTGCCGACGTCAACATAATTTACGGATAAGTTCTAAGTGTTGGAGCGAATTGCCGACAGGTTTGGTCGTAGAGCCGCCGAACTCGAGAACCGGCTTCGACTGTACGGTCCGATAGAAGCGCATTGCTCGTCGGTCGTCCTGATTCAGATCTCAACGGGGCGGTGGGAGAGGATGCACAGGCTTCAACTATCTTCGTTCGATGTTGCCCACGCGCCACTCGCGCGGTTGGAACGATGAAGATTTGCAACCAAAGGTGCCCAGGGCCAACCGGAGAGGGGCGCACTCGGCTTTCGCAATTGACATGATTTCGCGGACACCTGATCCGATCCATATGGAAGCAGGACTGAATTGAGAACAAAGGTCTCACATCGCTTCCTTGCAACAAAGTCGAGTCCCATTGTCTATACGCCGATTTTTCGGCTTGCCCATTTATCTTTTGGCTTATTGGCTTCGACTGAAGCTCTCACCAACACTGACCTTCCGACTACTCCTTGAGGAGGCTTTGATGCTCGATAGACGCGTCTTCGCGGCTTGCTGTGTGCTCGCGGTCCCGTATGCCGCCTGCTTTGCGCAGTCAACCCTCTCATCGGACCAGTACTTCGATGACCGCTGGTACATCACGCCCTTCGGCACATACATCAATGCGGACAGCAACCGCCACGCCGACAACGGATGGGGCGGAGGCCTCGCCATCGGCAAGCCCATCAGCCCCAGTTGGAACATCGAACTGCGCACCCAGTACGAGCAGTTGGATGGCAAATCCAACGGCCCGTTCAGCGGGGAAAAGCTCAAGATCTGGAGCGGCTCGCTCGACGCGCAGTGGTTCTTCCTGGGCCGCCAGGGATTCCGCCTCTGGCAGTCGAACAGCATTCAGCCCTATCTCGTGGGCGGTATCGGCGCCATCGATGACAAAGTCGACGGGCTCTTCATCAACCAAAGCAAGACGGGTTTCATGGCGAACGCCGGCGCCGGCATCGTCTGGCCGTTTTCCAGTTGGGGCCGCCTGGTGGGCGACATACGCTACCGCTACGACGACAACTCCACTTCCAGTGCGCTGGTCAACCAGGGCCACGCGCACGACTGGCTGTTCACGGTGGGTCTGCAGATCCCATTCGGGCCGCCTCCCGTCGTCGCGCAGGCGCGCCCCTCGGCGCCTCCAGCGGCAATGCCCCCGCCGCCGCCTCCGCCGCCGCAGGCGAAGCGCGACTTTGAACTCAAGGCAGACGGCACTTTCGCGTTCGCCAAGTCGGATTTGACGCCGGCCGGCCGCAGCCGCATCGACAGCACGCTCCAAGAGCTCAAATCCTCGGGCATTCGCCTGCGCGCGATCTCCATCGTTGGGCATACCGATCCCATAGGCAGCCTCGCGTTCAACCAGCGTCTGTCCGTGGCACGAGCGAATTCAGTGCGCGATTACCTCGTGGCCCAAGGCGTGCCGGCCAACATCATCCAGACCGAAGGCCGCGGCCCGAGCGAACTCAAGATCACCGAGGCCGAGTGCAAGGCACAAGGCAAGGCGAAGAACCACACCGCGCTCATTGCCTGCTTCGAGCCGAACCGGCGTGTGGAAATCCACGCCACGGGCGAGCAGCCGAATTAGGCCGCGCCAGCAGCCTGCAAAGGATCACTCGACCAGGAGCGTAATTGCCGGACGAAGCCAGCTCCGCCCCGCATTGCAGCTCACTTTCTTGAGATGTTCTTGCTTCGGGTGGGCACAAGGCGAGTGTCGGCGCGCCGGCCGATTGCGCCGGTCTCGAGAGATCTCAGGGTCCGCTGCGCGTCGGGCGGCGCCGGGCGGGAGATCGATATGGAGGCGCAGCTACGTGTTGCTTTGGTCCGCAGTCGGCCGCGCAGCAGTCAGACGCCCGGGCATTGCTGACAGTCGGCTCCCGCTGCCAGGCTGCACAGGCGCTCGCTCCCGGGATCTACGATTGAAGTGATTGAAGGCTCCAGAGTGCAGCCGTGGGTGGCCGCGGCCATGACGGAGGGACGGCCAATGCCGTCCTTCAAGGAAGGAGCGCATCATGGAAGCGCATGTCACTTCAAACCATTGCCCGTGGAACAAGGGAAAGCTGGTTGGGCAGAAGGCCCCATTGAAAGCCAAGGAGATCTGGGCCATTCGAACTCACCTGCAAATGAGCAAGCGTGTGCGCGACCTAGCCCTCTTCAACTTGGGCTTCGACAGCAAGCTGCGTGGATGCGACCTTGTCGGGCTGCGAGTCAGAGACGTCTGCCACGGTGACCGGGTTTCAAGTCGTGCCATGGTCACGCAGAGCAAGACGCAGCGTCCCGTGCAGTTCGAGATCACGCAGACGACTCGTGAGAGCGTCGAGGCCTGGATTCAGCGTAGGCACCTTCGCTCCGAGGACTTCCTCTTCCCAAGTCGGGTCACGGGGGCGGCCCATCTCGGCACACGTCAGTACGCCAGAATCCTCCATGGGTGGGTGGAGGACATCGGATTGGATACCGTGGAGTACGGGACGCACTCTATGCGGCGCTCCAAGGCGTCGCTGATCTACAAGAAGACGAAGAACCTGCGGGCGGTCCAGATTCTGCTGGGCCATGGCAAGTTGGAAAGCACCGTCAGGTACCTCGGAATTGAGGTGGACGACGCGCTGGAAATTGCAGAGCAGATCGACGTCTGAGGCCTGATGGCAGCAGGCGGCGCTGCACAGCGCCGCTTGCGGGCGCTGACCGGCCGCTCGGTCCTGACTGGCAGGAACTCGGCTTTAGCTGCGAGTGGGGCACGGCGCGCGCTGGCTGCTCCGTCCCGTTGCAGACATCTCCGTGAGCTGTTTGAACTGGAGCGACCGGCCAAAAGCGGCCGGTCAGTTGCGCCGCAGACCGCCTGATAGCCGGCATTCGCGGCGCGCGCCGTCTTGGATGAGACCGCAGGCAGAATGCGACGTAAGTCGTTTCACCATGAAGTAAGCCGGTCATGCGTCTGAGGAAGTTGGAGCCGCACGAATCGAGTCTCCTGCGTGAACTCCGCCTGAGGGCGCTTCAGGACGCGCCTGGTTCGTTTCGCGACACGTACTCCGACATGGCGGCGCGACCATCTTCGTACTGGGACGAATTGACTCGCTCCGTCACGGAGGCCAACCAGAACGTCATGTTTCTTGCATACGAGGGAGACCATCCCGTCGGGTCTGCATTCGCGCTTGTCGACCGTGTGCGAAGCCGAACCGGCCGCGCCGGCGGGATGTGGGTAGAACCTCAATGGCGGAGGCGGGGCATCGGCGAAGCCTTGCTTCAAGAGGTTATCAACTGGGCTCGCGAGCGAGACTTCGAACGTCTGCAGTTGTGGTGCGCGGTGGACGCGGTCGGACCCAGTTCGTTGTACCGCAAGGCGGGCTTCAAAGAGACCGGAAACCAGCAGCCGCTGTCCGAAGAATCGGCGTTCCGGGTTGCAGAAATGGAACTGCCGCTGTGATTGGCACCTCGGCGGTCACAACCGGCATGGCCAGCGCGACCAGCGACGTCAGATGATTGGCGCGTAGATCGGCATCCAGGGCTTCAAAGGCGCGTCAGCTGCGGGCGGGGCAAACGCGTCGAGGTTGAACAGCCCGACCATTGGCACGGCCAGCAGTGCAAGCCAGGCAAGGACGAGTCCGATCGCCCACGCGCCCGGTTTCCAGCCCTTTCGCACCGAGGCCTTGCGGCGGCCGAACACGGCGGTTGCATTTATGTTCATGATCACGACTCCTTGAGGATTCGGGAGGAATACGATAGAAATGACCGCCGCGTTTGCTCCGAAAGAACTCGCAATGAACGCCGAAATCTTGCCGAAAGCCGCCGTGTCGGCGGCCCCGGGCGGATCCGACCCGGTCAAGGAGGGCATTTGGTGTTTCGACCGTTTCGAACTCGACCTCGACCGGGGAGAATTTCGTTCAGCCGGCAACACGATTTCGCTGCGTCCAAAGACCTTTGCATTGCTGCGTCATCTGGTAGCCCATCCGGCTCGACTTGTTTCGAGGGATGAACTTCTCGGTGCGGTTTGGCCGGATGTGGTGGTCACTGAAGATTCGGTGACGCAGTGCGTTGGGGACCTTCGTTCGGCAATGGGCGACCGGGCACAGGCTCTCCTCAAGACCGTCCCGAAGCGCGGCTACATCCTGGATGCGCCGGTTAGTCGGCGCGCGCAGATAACGCAGCCGGTCGAGCCCGAGCCACGGGCAGGTGCAAGAAGCGCCCCTGGGCAACCTGCCCGCTCCGGGCGCTCCTGGTTCGTCGCCGTGGCGTTGGTGATCGCGGCACTGTCCGTAGGCCTTGCGGCGTCGTGGTGGCCGGCGCAGCCGGTACACGTCGACAGCGGGGTCGCGGCCCGGCGTACCGTTGCGATCCTGCCTTTCACTGACCTGAGCGAGCCGCCTTCACCCGCCTTCTCCGAGGCCGTGGCCGAAGACCTGATTGCCTCTGTCTCAAAGCTATCGAACACCCTCGTACTTGCGCTCGACTCCACCGGGGGATTCACTGGAAAAAATGCTAATGTGCGCGCCGCCGGCCGCGAACTCGGTGCTACACACGTGCTGACGGGAAGCGTGCAAAGACGTGGCGAAATCACACTGATTCGCGCTCAACTGCAACGTTCCGATAGCGGCGCAGTGCTTTGGAGCGAGCGCTTCGAATACGTCGGAGCGGCGCAATGGAACTGGCAACAGGACATCACGCAACGCATCGCCAATGCACTCGATGATCGGCTCTACGGTGAGTTCCAAGCGCGAAAGAGCTACGCCACGCTTAAGCCGGGTGCGATCGACGCGACCCTGCAAGGTGTGTACCTTCTCCGTCGCGCTCGCTCCCACGAGGACGTGTTGCGCGTACGCGCGTTGTTTGAGAGCGCGCTCGCCGCCGATCCGAATTCGTCCACGGCACTTGCGGGACTGGGATTCACACACCTTGCCGACATCAATATGCGATGGAGTACCGAGCGCGAACGCCAGACCGAGCTCGCTTCACAAGCCATGGAGCGTGCCATTGCCTTACGTCCGGACTTCGCAGCCGCGTACTACGGACGTAGCCAGATCTCGTACATCCGGGGTCGGATTGACGACGCTGCGCTGGCCTGCGAGCAGGCACTCAAGCTGTGGCCAAACCAGCCCATGTGCCTGCGCAGATTGGGTTTCCTGCGCTTGGAACAAGGTCGCCCGGACGAAGTGGAACCCCTGATCAACCTGGCGATGCGACTCGATCCGCTGAACGCCCTTCAGATCTCCTACGGTCATTTGTATATCGGCATGGCGAGATTCCACCGGCATGAGGACGACCGGGCCTACGAGGAAATGCAAAAGGCGGTTGCGGCCATACCCCAGAATGGCTTCGGTTGGCATTGGATGGCTGCGATCGATGCGCTGCACGGGCGCGATGAGCAAGCCAAGGCCAATCTGGCGCGCTACGAGCAGATCATTCCTGGCCACACTATTGGCAGCCTCCGTGCGACAGAAGTATCGACGAACCCGCAGTTCTGGGTTGAACGCAACCGGTTTTATGCCGGGCTTCGCAAGGCAGGGATGCACGAATAGCAAGCACCATGCGTTGCAACGCGCGCCTCACGGACAGGAAACTCGAGCATCTCGTACGCCGTGGCAATCTGTCAAGCGACCGCTCTTCCGAGGCGGCGAAGCAGCGGTCAGGAATTTTCGGGATGAAATTGAGCCGGGTCCGAGGGGCGCAAAGGCCGCTGTGTGCCTCGCAGGACGCCCGGGAATGCCTCGGGTGCCACACGCTCTCTGCGGGCATCTCAGGCCGTTTGCGCGGTCCCTGCGCCTCCCAGGTGGCAGCGCCGATGATCCAGGCCATCCCCATTCAGGAATCGCACGTCGGGGCCAGCGAGGAGCCGGGCCAGCATGAGGCACCTTGGCGGCCTGTATTCGCGCAGGACCACCCGAGGGCCGCTTGCGGTCTGAAGGGACTGGAGGCGTGCTCCAGATGCCAGGAGAGGCCTCAGGCGCTCCCAGTCGTCCAGGTCCAGCAGGACGAGTCGGCCACTGGCCAACACCTCGACCCACTCAGACCCGCTTGAGCTTCGACAGTCGGACATCGAAGGGGTCCGAAGGCAAAGAGCCGCGGTAGGGAGCGGTCACAGTGCGCCACTCACTCGTGCGAATAAGAGCGGCAACATTGGAAAAAAGCCTCAAGCTCAGTCGACTTGTCGAACACAGCGTCGGCGCCGAGTTCTAGACACCGGCGGCGCATGTCGGCCGTGGGATAGTTTGTGAGCACCACAACGTGCTGATGATCCGAGCGCTTCCAAGCACGAAGAACGGTCAACCCGGAGCCCTCTCTCAAGAATAGGTCCACCACAGCCAGTTCCCAATCGTTGCCGTGTTCCTCGAAGGCAGCAAGGGCCTCAACGGGGGTTTCGGCGACGGCGACCACGTTTATGTCCGCAAGCTCAGCCATCGCCGGGATGAGGTTCTCACGGATGGTCTTACTATCCTCGACAAGAATTGTGTTGAGCGACATGGCGGCTGCACCCACTCCGGAGTCTGGAAGCCACCTTTGGCCCCAGGCATGCACGCTCAGTCTTTATACAAGCCGGCCCCTCGCCGACCCGTAGTCCGGCACCCCATCAGGGACGCTTGCAAGCACGTACGTTCGCGTTCATAGTGGTACTTTGGCTCTACAAGGACCCCGAACATGCCCAAGTCCCAGTCGAGGCGGAAAGGGGCAGCTGTGAAAGGCCCACCGGTGAAGAAGGCCCTAGAGAAAAACAAGCAAGTCGCCGAAGAGGTGAAGGAGGCGGCCGACGAACTTGGCGTCGTGCACGCGGTCCTGGATACAAAGGTGCCAGAGGACGCTCGCCATGAAGACGTGGGCGAAGCTATCGCACGCACAAAAGAGGTAGCTAAGCGGCTGGACAAGTCGGCGGAAGTCTTGGACGAGGTGAACGAGGCCCTAGAGCGAGAAGCGGAGACGCGCGAAGCGCTCCAAGGTGGCGCAAAACCGTCGCAGTAGCCTTCCTGACTTCAGTGAATTAACTCCGCCGCGGGGGAGTTCGGCCCGACGATCGGAGCACATCAAGTTCCGGCCCGGGGAACGATCAGCCGGTCCCGCACGCGACGAAATCTTTTAGATGACCCCTGCGCCTCATTTGTAAGCCGTAAACGACTGCTTCTATCAGGTGAACGTGTTGGCGTACAGCACGAAGCGAGTCATCAGCTTGCTGGGAAATGGATCTTGATTTCTCTCTGCCTTCAGGCCCCTGCCAGGCCGAAGCCTTCTCCCACTTGAGTTCCCTCTAGTTGGCTCGAAACGTCGTGTCCCCATAGGTTGCTGCACCTTCGCGGGCAATTGCAAGTGCGCCAGCACGCACCTGTGCTCTATCAGCCATACCCCTTGGCGCAGCGACACCCGTGCCCCCGTTGTCAATCTGCATGGGCCGGGACGATTGTGCCCTGACATCTGCACGCTTGAGCATGGGTTGGAAAGGCGGCGGAGGCAAGGGATTCTGTTCTCCTTGGAATGCCTGCGAGCCGAGAGCGGTCGACAGGCACAGGCCCGCGAGGGTAAACCGTCCAATGTTCATCGCTATCTCCTTCGGAATGAATCTCTCATACGTGAACCTGGACGGATCAGATCATTCGTAGCCGCGTTTCGGACCTCTTGAATCTGCGCGAGCCGCTCCCAAATCCTCGCCGGAAGCGCTTCGCAAGTCTGCAGCACTTCCGTCTGTTCAACCCTATGGAGGTTTCGCCATGTATCGATCCTTGTTTCCGCGCGATTTGTTCGCCGAGGTGGATCGCCTGCAACGCGAAATGCAGCAGGCCTTCGATCTGTCCCCAAGCATCCGAGGGCTCGGCCGGGGCGGCTTTCCGGCCCTGAACGTCGGCGGCACACCGCAATCGGTCGAGATCTACGCCTTCGCGCCGGGCCTGGATCCGGCCACGCTGGATGTCCAGCTCGACCGCGGCCTGCTGACCATTTCCGGCGAGCGGCCTTCGGCGTTGCCCGAGGAGGACGGGTCTTCGACGGTCCACATCAACGAGCGCTTCGTCGGCAGTTTCCGCCGCATGCTGACATTGCCCGAAGACGCCGATCCGGATGCCATCAAGGCCGACTACCGGGACGGCGTCGTCCACATCACCGTCCGGCGGCGCGCCTCGGCGCAGCCGCGCCGCATCACCATCGAATGAGGAACGGAGAGCGAAATGAACGAGGTCGACACCACCCGCGCGCGTACGCCGTCCGAGAGCGTTGGCAAGAGCCCTGCGAGCTATGTCGAAGCCGCGCTGACCCCTCCGGTCGATGTCGTCGAGGACGGCACCGGCATCACGCTGTACGCCGACTTGCCCGGCGTGTCCAAGGACAACCTGCATCTGCACGTGGAGTCCGACACGCTGACCATCGAGGCCGAGTCCAGCCTGAGCGTGCCTGAAGGGCTGCAGTCCAGCCATACGGAGGTCGCCCTGGCGCGCTTCCGCCGAGTCTTCACGTTGAGCAAGGAACTGGACACCGAAAAGGTGTCGGCCGAACTCCAGCACGGCGTGCTCAAGCTGCGTATCCCGAAGATGGAGCAGGCCAAGCCGCGACGCATTGAGGTCAAGGCCGGATAGCCCACGCTCCCTTCCCTGGTCCGACTGGGTCGGTGAAGGGGACAGGCAGTGAGGGCCATTCACCGAGGGCGAACACAAGATGAAAGAACCTGGAGAGATCAAGTGCCTCGATTACAGTGGCTGGGAGATCCGCATCAGCCTTGATGGACTCACGAGTGAGGGCCACAGGACTGGCCACGCGGACCTCTGGCGTGACGGCGAGCACAGATGCCGCATCGCCCTGAGCGGCCATGCAGTCGATCCCAGCGACAAACTCGAGCAGAAGGCCAAACTCTGGATCGATGACTGGAAGGCGGTCGATCACGCCGGCGACACAGGTTTTGTGGGCATTGACGACTAGCGGCTAGCCGCGAACTGGTTGTCAGGAACCGAACGGGCCTTTCTGTACAAGCAGCGTTCGCTTCGCTGAGCGGGGAGGGAGGCGAATTGGCGATGCGGGTGCGAGCGGCGTGATCAGCCGCTCGCACTGGCCCGAACGCGCCTGCAGTGGGGTGCGCTGCCGTAGCGCCTTCAGTGAACCGAGGCCGACTGAGCTATCGCCCAGACATCTACTTTGGCCTTGGCCAAAATGCGTAACCGATCGCGCGCCTCCTTGGAGCCGCCTCGGGCGCGCCCGAGAGAGATCCGTCCCTTGAATTCGTCCTTCGCAAAGAGATCAGCGTGACCGAAGACGCGGCGCCCGGCCCTCTGTACTTGGATTGCGATAGACACATCGCGGTAGACGATCGGATCTGAAGAGGCTCTTCGCATGGTTCACCTCCATCCTCGTGCGCGATGCGTGCTGATGGAGGCATGCAGCTTGGCCATCCACCAGGGCGCACGTGCGGATTGGTCGGGAGACGGGTTCTCGGGCAAGGAAAACTTGCCCAGTTCTTCTCGCCCCTTCTGCGTAATGGCCAGCACCTGCGCCGTATCGGGTATGCCGGATGGCGACGACGCATTTGGCGGTGAAGTGAGCGCAATCACCAGACCGGCCGCGCGCAGAAGCTTGATCTTGTCAATCTCCTCTGCCGTACGGAACGTGGCTGGTAGCGAAGAGCTGGCAAGCTGTTTGAGCAAGTCGATGGCCATTTTGGGTCCTCCTTTCACGATGACCAAAGAGAGCGATAGCGATATAGACGCTACCCCCCCGAACATCAAGAGCCGGGAACCGAGCGATAGAAATTTAGCGCTTTGTTACCGATCCTCTTGGTCGGGGAGTGGGAGGGCCCGCGCGGCCGCGGACGAGCGCTCGACAGAGAAGGCGCAAGTAGCTGCGAGCACCTCCGCGCTTTGCGGGGCATCGTTTGACGCGTGCGCTAACGGAAGAAGAGCGCGATCAGGATGATGGCATGGGCACGCCGAGTAAGCAGTAGTGAGCGCATGTTGATCTCCTGTTTGGCTGAAGCTTCAAAGGTCGCGGCGGCGTCCGCCGAAGGTCGCCGCTGGAACGCATGTAGCGGGGGATGGAGAGGCGCCGGATTCGCTGAAGCGGTCACCATCCCCAATCGTGCTTACCCGCTATCAAGGCTGCCTTGAACTGCGTTGTCGAGCGAGCATTCAATATCACGGCAAGCGATTTCAGCAAGCAGGTGGAGTTGAAGTGCGACTTGGATCGGGCGTGCTCAGGCGCTGAGTCCCACTGGGAACTGCTGTTGTGCAGCGCGAACCGTCCTCGGGAGGGCAGGGCGGAACTGCGGGCTCGTGCCCGTTGCCGACATCTGCGTGAGCTCGTCGACCGGGAGCAATCGGCCATAACCGTCTGTTGGGCACAAAGCAGAATCCGCTCATTGAACGCATTACCGAGAGAACTTCCGATCCGTTTCTCGACAGGAGAGAAGCGGGGGGCCGAGCCACGCCCGGCCAGGAGCCGGGCAAGAAGATGGCCTCAGGCCGGCCCTTGCTTGTATTCGCCACGATGGCGCATGAACCGGTGATACGACATGCGCAGATGAAGTTGCATCACCTGTCGCGCAAGCTCTCCATCAGCCGCTTCGACAGCCAGGGTCAGATCGCGATGGTGATGAAGGCTCTGCTCCAACTCCTGCGGCGTGTAGATGTAGAACGAGCGCTTGATGATCGGCATGTCGATCATCGTTTCCAGGATCGCGCGCAGTCTGGGTGATCCCGAGGCTTCGAGCAGCGCGTGATGAAAGTCGCGATTGGCTGCCTGCACCTGGGCAATGCCCTCGCGGCCTTGGGAAATGCCCTTTGCCATTGCCTCGTTGCTTTCGCGGAGCGCACGAGCCAACTCTTCTCCTCCGCGCGTTGCAGCGAGGAAGGACGCGTACGGCTCCAGGAGCATCCGCAACTGGAACGTCTCTTCGACGTCCCACTCACTCCACTCGGCGACCCGGATGCCCTGACCTGCGGCGTCGGTGGCCAGGCCATCTTCGACGAGACGCTTCAGCGCTGTGCGCACCGGCGTGCGGCTCAGGCCCAGTTCGCGCGCAACGTGCTCTTCCTTGAGTTGGTAGCCGGGCGCGTATTGCCCTCCCACCAGGCGCTGCCTTAGGACCTCGTAGGCCTTGTCTCTGCCGTGTTGTGTTGGAAGCGAAGTCATAGGGATGCGGGGATTCTAGGTCGCTCCGAAGCCGTGGAAGCCTGTTTCATCGATCGGCCTTCAAGCTTGGAAATGTTCTGCCTTTGTATCCAACGCGGGGCGCTTATTATGGATGAAGTAGGTGAAAACCCTTGACGCCATTGACCGTGTTTGTATTTTATTTGTATTCTCCGCTCATTCCAGCAAGAGGCGATTCCATGAACATTGCAATCATCGGTTTGGGCGAGGTCGGCCGCTGCTACGCGGCCCCGCTGATCCAGGCTGGCCACGAGGTCAGCCTCTGCGAGGCCCATGTTTCCCCGGCTGCAGCCACGCTGGCATCGAAGGCGGGCCTGGAGATCCACGACCGTCCGGGGGCCTGGCTCGCCGAGATCGACTTCGTCCTTTCATGCGTGACTGGCACGACCTCCTTGCCTGTCCTGCGGGATGTGCTCCCTCATGTTCGCCCGGGCACTACCATTGCGGACTTCACGACCGCCAGCCCCTCGGTGAAGCGCGAAGGTGCAGCGCTCGCGTTCACTGCCGGTGTGGCGTATGTGGATACGGCGATCATGGGGGCCATTTCCCTGAACCTGGTGCGCACGCCGCTGCTGGCCAGCGGCGCTGGCGCGAAACAACTCAAGGCGATGCTGGAGAACGCCGGCGGTCGGGTCCAGGTCATTGCCGAGGGCAAGGCGGGTGACGCCATATCCCTGAAGATCCTTCGCAGCGTGTTCACCAAGGGTATGGAAGCGCTTTGCGTCGAACTGCTCATGAGCGCCGAGAAGCAGGGTGTGCGCGCCGAGCTCTACGAGCAACTCTCGGACATCGATCAGACCCCATTGCGTTCCTTCATGGACATGCTGGTGCGAACGCACGTCCTCCACGCAAAGCGGCGCGCACACGAAGTGCACGATGCCCAGAACGAGCTGATCTCGCAGGGCCTTGAATCCGTGGTGCTGCCGGGCGTGGAAAGGCGCTTTGCAGACACCGCCCAAGCACTCGACCGCAAGGCTCTTCCTTCGCCGGATCCGACCGTCGACCAGGCCGTCGAATGGCTTCTGGCATCGCGCTGCTGATGCCGAACCACGACTGATTTCTTCCTGCGAGCTGCTGCATCTGTGGCTCAGGCAACCCCTTCGACTTTTCTACTTCTTGGAGACCCAATGGCTAACGAAACGCAACTTCAGCAACTGCGCGATCTGGGCGCAGCAACCGTGTACGAAGCGCAAGGCGCCAAGGGGGCGCTCGACTCCGGCATGAAGCCGATCGATCCGACGGTTCGCCTGGCGGGCCCGGCCCTCACGGTCGATGCAAGGCCTTCGGACAACCTCATCCTTCACTATGCTGCGCAGAAAGCCAGGCCGGGCGATGTCCTCGTCGTCGACGCCAAAGGCTTCATGGAAGCGGGGCCGTGGGGTGATGTGCTCACCATCCAGGCCATGAAGCGCGGCATCGCGGGACTCGTGATCAACGGCTGCGTTCGCGATGCCAACCTGATCATCGATCTGGGGTTTCCGGTGTTCTGCCGCGGCCTGTCCATCAAGGGCACCGGAAAGAACCAGCCGGGCAAGGTCAACGTACCCATCGTCATGGGCGACGTCCTGATCAACCCGGGCGACATCATCGTGGGCGATCGGGATGGGCTGGTCGTCGTTGCACAAGGTGAAGTGGAATCCGCCATCGCGAGCAGCCTCGCACGAGAGGAAAAGGAGGCCAAGCAACGCAAGGCCATCGAGGAAGGCGCCACCACTGCCGACCTCCTGAATCTCACTGAAACGCTCAAGCGCTTCGGGCTGGTCTGAGATCGGCACATCGCTTCGCTTCATCAACTACCCGGAGAGATTCATGCGCAAACTCGTTCGATTCCTCGCATTCATGGGCGCTTGCGCCGTGGCCGCGAGCGCTGCAATCGCCGCGGACGACTATCCGTCCAAGCCCATCCGCATGATCGTGGCGTTTGCCGCTGGCGGCTCTGCCGACATCAACGCTCGCATCGTCGGACAACAACTCGGCCAGGACCTGGGCGGGACCATCGTCGTGGACAACAAGGGCGGTGCCGGCGGGAACCTCGGGGCCACCGAGGCCAAGCGCGCCGCGCCCGATGGGTACACGTTCTTCTATGCAACATCGGCAGTGGTGCTCGCGCCGGCCCTGTATTCGAAGCCAGGCTTCGATCCATATACCGACTACACGCCGGTTTCCCTGACGGCGACGATTCCGCTGCTGCTGGTGGTCAATTCGAAGGTGCCCGTCAAGAACGTCAACGAGTTTGTCGCGCTCGCGAAGGCAAAACCCAACGAGCTGAACTATGGATCCTCGGGTTCAGGTGCATTGCTGCATCTGGGCGGCGCGCTCTTCGCCAAGGAAATGGGCATTCAGGTCACGCACGTGGCGTACAAGGGAAGCGCGCCGGCCGTTGCGGACCTCTTGGGGGGAACGACGCAGTTCATGTTCCTGCCGATCAATGAGGCCATGCCGCACGTCAAGGGCGGCGCGCTTCGCGCGCTTGCCATCACCAGCGAGAAGCGCTCTGCGCTTCTACCCGACGTGCCGACGATCCGCGAAGCCACGGGGAAGACCACCATGGACATGGGCGCATGGCAGGGCCTCATGCTGCCTAAGGGCACGCCAGACGCGATCGTGGCGAAGGTCTCCGCAGCGTTGAAGAAGGCTCTCGCCAACAAGGCACTTCAGGACAAGCTCGCGGCGCAGGGCTCGGTGGTGCTGGGTGGAACGGCCAAGGAATACGCCGACTACATGAAGCTCGAAGGCGAGCGCTGGACGAAAGTGATCAAGGAAACCGGGGCCAAGGTCGAATAAGGCGATGCACGAGGAATACTCACGATGAAGCAGCTCAAAAGTTTCGCCGCGGCGGCTCTCCTTTCCGTTGTCTCCGTCGTTGCGGCGGCGCAGGATTTCAAGAGTCCGATCCGCATCGTCGTTCCCTTCGCGGCAGGCGGCGCCACGGACGCGTTGGCGAGGGTCCTTGGACCCAAGCTCAGCAAAGAGCTTTCCCAGACCGTCATCATCGACAACAAGCCCGGAGCGAGTGGCCAGATCGGAACTGCGGCCGTCAAGGGGGCACCACCGGACGGCTCCACCGTGCTGCTAGCGCTCGACCATTCGGTGGTCGTCGTGCCACTGATCACGCCCGGGGCTGGCTATGACGCGATGAAGGACTTCGTTCCTCTCGGGCAGGTGGCGCGTTTTCAATGGACCTTTGCTGTTCCGGTGAGCAGCCCTGCCCAGACCCTGCCACAGTTCGTCGACTTGATCCACAAGGATCCCCAGCAGGCCAACTACGGTGTACCCCTGTTCGGCGGAGTACCCGACATCATCGGCGCCTCCATCACGCGCAAAGCCGGTGTCAAGATGGTGCCGGTCCCCTTTGGCGGCTCGGCCCAACTCATGCCTCTACTCATCGGCGGTCAGTTGGCTGCGGGCGTGACTGGGGAGCCGGAAGGCTTGACGATGTTCCAAGGTGGCAAGGTGCGCATCCTGGCCATTTCGGGCGGCACACGCTCCAAACTCCTTCCGGAGGTGCCCACTTTCGAGGAACTTGGATTCACGGGGGTGAACGTCAACAGCTTCAACGCGTTTTTCGCGCCCAAGGGCCTGCCTCGCCCTCTCGCCGAGAAGTTCAATGCGGCACTGCGCAAAGTGCTGACTGACCCGGAAGTTCAGGCGAAGATCAAGGAGATGTCCTTGGAACTCGCGCCGACCGACCTGGACCAATCGACCGCAGAGCTGTCGAAGTCATACGCATTCTGGAACGCAAGCAAGCAAGCCAAGTAAGCCCATGACGCCGGATGATCGACTCGCCAAGAATGGGGCTGCGCGGCACACGACGGGTGTGAACGGACCTGCCTTCGAAGTCCCCGCGCAGGCGTGTGACTGTCACATGCACCTGTTCGACCCCGCGTTGCCATTCGCGTCCAGTTCGGTGCTGAAGCACGGTCGGGCGAGCGTTGACGATTACCGGGGCCTTCAGTGCAGGTTGCGCCTGGAGCGCTGCGTCCTTGTTCAGCCATCCAGCTATGGCCTCGATCATCGCGTCTTGCTTGCAGGTTTGAAAGCCATGGGGGATTCGGCCCGCGGCGTCGCTGTCGTCGACCCCAGCTTTACCCGGGCGGACCTGGGGGCCTTGAATGCACAAGGGGTGGTGGGCGCGCGGTTCAACCTGGTTCAGGCCGGTGCGACGCACGTTGACATGCTGGAGCCGGTTGCCAACGCCGTCGCCGAGTTTGGTTGGCATCTTCAACTACACGCACATCCTGAACGTCTCATCGAGCTTGCACCCCGTTTGCAGGCCTTGCCGTTGCCTGTGGTCATCGACCATCTCGCGCGGCTCAATGTGACTCCGGCGCTCAGACGTGATGTAGTGGCTGTCGTTCGGTCCTTGGTCGCTAACGGGAAGACGTGGCTGAAGCTCTCCGCACCCTACATCGCGTCTCCGGGCTCTCACGACTACGCTGATCTGGACGAGCTGGTTCAATGCTTGGCGAACGGGCATATCGATCGGCTGGTGTGGGGATCGGATTGGCCACACGTCACGGAAGCACTCAAACCTGATGACGCCGCCTTGATGAACTTGCTTGCCCGCTGGTTCGGTGCGGAACAACGCGAGCAGATCCTCGTACATAACGCGACATCGCTCTATTCCTTCGATCGCTGAACGCCTCGGGATCCGTTAGGCTCCCGTCGTACGCTCCTATCGCTGCCTAGCTCGACCTCCGCGCAAAGGGCTGCTTTCAGGCGGAGCCAATGACTGCTTGAAGAAGATTTGAGTGTCTCTTCAGGGCCCCGGAATTGCTATCGAAAGGCCGAGCGGGAAATTCCGTTGTGCAGCAGCGGGAACCGTCCTTAGGAAGAGCAGGGCGGATCTGCGGTTTCGTGCCCTTTACAGACCTTCCTGACCTAAGCCGGATGCACTCGGTCAGAAAGTCGCCTTGCAGCTCTAAATGGCGCGGTAGCCGGAATGGGCTTGCCGAGCAGCGAGTGAAAAGCTAACACCGCGTGCTGGGCGGCCTCATGTCGACCTTCAACGTTTAGCCTCTTCAGGAGTGCGACCGGCAGCGCGACTGCAATTCCGCGAGGATCTCTGCCGTGTGCTCGCCGATGGCAGGCAAGCGGCTGCTGCGCCTCGCGCTTCCGTCGATGGTGAGCGGCAGTCCCGGGATCCGCACGGCTTCTCGGCCCGGCGCGGAGATGTCGACGAACAGATCGCCCGACACTCCCGCGTGACCGGCCTGCACCTCGGCCATGGTCCGCACTGCGCCCACGACAACGCCCGCACGCGTGAGCAAATCGCAGACTGCGTCGGAGCTCATGTTCTGGAGCGCCGCGGAAAGCTCCGCCCGCAAGTCGGCGCGGTTCTTCACTCTACCCACGTTCTCACGAAAGCGCGGATCGGTGGCCATGTCGTCGCGACCGATCGCCGCGCACAGGCGCGGGAAATGGTCCTGCGTGTACGCGGAGATGACTACCATGCCGTCCGCAGTCGCGATCACGTCGGCGGCCGGTGCGGTGTGCGGCTGTCCGTTGCCACAGCGCAGCGGCAGCTCGCCCGTGAGGCCGTACTCGGCCCATGCATTGCCGAGCGCCTCGATCGCCACATCGATCAGCGACACGTCGACCAGCCCACCACGGCCCGTGACGCCTCGCCGCACCAGCGCGGCGAGCACGCCCGTGGTCAGCGCGTGCGCGGCCATCGAATCGACGGCCGTGAATCCGACGCGCGTTGGATCGCCGTCGCGAGGACCATTGAGGCTCATCATGCCGCTCTCGGCCTGTGCAGCGATGTCGAACCCCGGTCGCACGCTTGCCGGGCCGCGCTGGCCAAAGCCGCTCACCTGCCCGTACACCAGACGGGGGAACTCGGCGAGCAACTGTTCACCGCCGAGGCCGAGCTTCTCCATGCTGCCGGGCCGCATGTTCTGCAGCAACACATCCGCACCGGCAATGAGCGCCCGCGCTTGCGCGCGCCCCGCCTCGGACCGCAGGTCCAGCACCACGGAGCGCTTGCCCCGGTTATAGGCGGTGAACATCGGGCCATAGGCATCGCGATTCCATCCCACGACCCGTGCCGCATCACCAGAGGGCGGCTCGATCTTGATCACGTCGGCGCCCATGTCCGCCAGCGTCTGCGCAGCCGCCGGCGCGGCGATGAACTGGCCGAACTCCAACACCCGCAGCCCCGCGAGAGGTGCCGTGGAGCTCGGGTCGGCAGATGATTGCTCGTCGTGCATTCGGCACTTTCAACGCCCGCGGAAGACGGGCTTGCGTTTTTCGAAAAAGGCGGAAGCGCCTTCGCGGAAGTCCTCGCTCGCGAACAGACCGGGCGCGTTGTCGATCTGGAAGGCGAGCGCCTGTTCGATGGACATCGGTGCCTGACGCAGCCCGGACTTGATGCGTGTGTAGGCGCGCCCGGGACCGGCGGCGAGGCGACGCGCCATGGCGTGCGCTGCGGGCAGCGCTGAGCCTTGCGCCGCATGTTCATCGGCAAGGCCCATCTCGAGTGCCTGCGCGCCGGAGAACTCGTCGGCGAAGATCATCATGCGCCGGGCCCGAGCGACGCCGACGCGTGCGGGCAACGACCAGAAGAGGCCCGCATCCGGCATCGCACCGACCCGCACGAAGGCGCAGCAGAATCGCGCGGTCTCGCCAGCGACGAGAAGATCGCAGCAGCTCGCCAGGCCCAGGCCGGCGCCGAACGCAGGCCCGTCCACCGCGGCGATGATGAGCTTGTCGCACATCGCGATTCGGCGATACAACCAGGCATTGGCACTCATGCGCCGCCGCGTTTCCGATTCAGGATCGCTGGCGAGTTGTCGCAGGTCACCGCCAGAGCAGAACGCGCCGCCCGCACCTGTCAATACCGCGCAGCGCAGCGTGTCGTCCGATTCAAGTCTGTCCAGCCCCGCGAGAAGGCCTTCGAGAACACCCGGCGTCGAGAGCGAATTGCGGTTTTCGGGTGCGTTGATGCAAAGCTGGAGCACGTCGTCGATACGCTCGACCTGAACGACATTGCGGGTTGCTTCCGTGCTGTTCATGCGAAAGCCTCTTCCTGATCGAGCGACAGTGCCGCGAGCCGTTCCAGACTCTGCGATTCGCCACCGCAGAGGGTCGCCGCCGCTGCAAGCCGGCGCACGAAATGGCCCAGCTCGTATTCCTGCGTCATGCCGATGGCGCCGTGCAGTTGCACGCATTGCTTCCAGTTCTGCCGGGCTGCCCTGGCGACGTAAGCGGTTGCGGCCGCGGTCATGCGAGCTCGCGCCGTACCCGCGGATGCGGGATCGTCGAACATGCGCGCTGCCGCGTGAGTGAGGGCGCGAGCTTCCTCGATCTCGACGAGCAGATCCACCAGGCGGTGCTGCACGACCTGGTTCGACGCGACGGCGCGACCGAACTGGCGGCGCGTCTTCAGGTACTCCAGCGTGACATCGAGCGCCCGCTGCATGCCGCCTACCGTTTCCGCGCAGTGCGCGAGCATCGCGCGATCGCTGGCTCTCGCGACGAGTGCCGCGATGTCGGAGCTGTCGCCTTCGACGATGACCGTCGTCTGGGTATCGGCGAAGCGAAGCCGTGCCGCGCCACGTCCGTCGTAGAGCGTGCAACTGCATGACTCGACGCCTGTCGCGTTCGCCTCGACCCATACCAGCGCTTCGCGGCGTTCGCCGACGCCCGCCTGCACCAGCCAGCCGGCCACTCCCGACCCCCCGACGACGAGCCCACTCGATCCGTTCAGCAGGCCTTCGTCGCGAAGGACGAGCCCCGACTGCGCTGGCACGAACGCGATGCGGCGGCTGCCGTCCATGACGCCGCCCAGCCAAGCGTCTGCGAAGGCGGGCGGTGCCGCCTCGGGGAGCAGAGAGGCAGCGAGCACGCCCGAGGACGTCCAGGGTTCGTTGACCGCGCCGCGGCCCAGCTCTTCAGCGAGCAAACACAGGTCCAGGGTTTGCGCCCCGAGGCCGCCGACGGCTTCGGGCACCGCCATCGCGAGCCAGCCCATGTCGGCGAACGTGCGCCAGACGTCCGGCAGGCAGCCCGATTCATGCGCGATGGAGCGCTCGCGCAGTCGCGCGTCATAGGCGCGCTCCACGTAGCGGCGGGCGCTGTCGACCAACATCCGTTGGTCCTGGTCGAGGGTGATGTCCGTCATAGCCCGAGCACCTGCTTGGCAAGGATGTTGTGCTGGATCTCGCTGGAGCCGCCGGCGATGGTGTAGCCCCGCGAGAGGAAGCGGCGTGATGAAGCGGTGCCTGCAATGACTTCCAGACCCCGTGCCGCGCCGCCGCCTTCGAGCACGGCCGTATTGAGCGGCAGCGCATCTTCTCCGAGCGCATCGACGATGAGTTCTTCCCAGAGCTGGATCAACTGGCTTCCCCTCAGCTTGAGCATGGAGACTTCGGCGCCGATGGTCTCTCCCGCCTGTGCGCGTGCGATGAAACGGCCCGCATTGGCTTCGAGTGCGGCGAGGCGCATGTCGAGTTCCGCAAAGCGCGCGCGAAACCACGGTTCGTCTGCAACGCGGCCGCCGGCGGCCACGCGCTGCAGCGCGACCGAGCGTGCTCGTGCGCGACGGCGCTTGTTCTCGCCCACGCGCGCCAGCTTGAGGCGCTCGAATTCGAGCAGCGACTTGGCAATGCTCCAGCCGCGGTTCTCTTCGCCGATCAGGTTGCTGGCCGGCACTTCCACCGAATCGAGGAAGACCTCGTTGAAGACCACCCACCCGTGGATGCCGACGATAGGCCTGACTGTGATGCCGGGGCTCGCCATGTCGATGAGAAGAAAGGAAATGCCTTCCTGTGGCTTCGCCTGCGCATCGGTGCGCACGAGGCAGAACATCCAGTCGGCGTACTGCGCGTAGGACGTCCAGATCTTCGAGCCGCTCACCACGTAGTGATCGCCGCGCCGCTCTGCCCGTGTCGCGAGCGATGCGAGATCGGAACCGGCATTGGGTTCGGAATAGCCCTGGCACCACCATTGGCAACCCGACGCGATGGAAGGCAGGAAGCGCTGCCGCTGGGCATCGGAGCCGTATCGCACGAGCACCGGTCCGATCATGTCGAAGGTGACCGAGTTGAGTTCCGGTGCGTCGTGCACGCACATCTCTTCGTCAAAAGCGAGCTGCTGGCTCACCTCCCAGCCCTGTCCGCCCCATTCGGGAGGCCAGTGCGGCACGAGATAGCCGTGCGCCGCGAGAATCTCGTTCCACGCGATGGTGCGTTCGCGAGAGAGTTGCTGGCCGCGGCGCACGCTGTCGCGAATGTCGTCGGGAAGGTGCGTACGCACGAAGTCGCGCACGCGTTGCCTGAAATCGGTGAGGTCTGAAGTCGCTGGCATGGGTTCGCAGGAAGGAGGGGAAGTGTTCATGCTCAGGCGCGCAGTCGCTGGCGGAAGGCGCGCTTCGCGATGGCGGCGCGGTGCACTTCGGAGGCGCCGTCGTAGATGCGGAAGGGTCGCAACATGCGCAGGATCATCGACAGCGGTGCATCTTCCGAGATGCCGAGCGCGCCAGTGATCTGCACGGCCGAATCGGCGACGCGGTTGACGGCCTCCGACACGAAGACCTTGGCCATCGAAGATTCGTGGCGGATGGATTCGCCGCGATCGAGGCGGCGCGCGACGTCCAGCGTCATGAGCCGTGCCGCATAGAGCTCGATATGCGCATCCGCCACCATGGCCTGCACCATCTGGTGTTCGGCCAGCCGCGCACCGTGGGATTCGCGGCTTGATGCGTAGTCCTGCGCCATCGACATCGCGCGAGAGGCAAGACCGATGTAGCGCATGCAGTGGAAGAGCCGGGCGCCTTCGAGCCGGAGCTGGGCGTAATCCAGCCCGCGGCCTTCCTCGCCCACCAATGCTTCCGGGCCTACTCTGCAGCCCTCGAAACGCAGTTCGCCATGGCCGCCGAGATCGAAAGGCTCTATGTTCGGAATGTCGCGGACCACCTCGAAGCCCGGCATGGCCTTGTCCACCAGGAACCATGACGGGCCGGCTTCGGTGCGTGCGACGACGATGGCGAAATCCGCGCGCATCGCGCCGGTGATGAACCACTTGTGGCCCTCGATCACCCAGCCATCGCCGTCGCGGCGGGCGGTGGTACTCAGCATCCGCGGATCGGAGCCGACGCCGGGTGCGGGTTCGGTCATTGCGAAGCAGGAGTGGCGTTCGCCGCGCATCAGCGGTTCGAGATAGCGCGTCCGCTGAGCGGGACTCGCGAGCTGATCCAGAGCGGCGATGTCCGGCTGCCCTGGCGGAGCGCACTGCAGAGCAGCGGGGCCGAGAAAGCTGCGGCCTGCCTCCTCGAGGAAGCTGCAGCATTCCTCCCACGACAGCGCGAGACCTCCTTGCTCGACGGGCGCGCGAGGAGCGCCCAGGCCACGCTCGCTTGCTATGGCGCGAAGTTGCAGTGCGATCCGGCGCATCGCATCGCCGTCGCCCGCTTGGCGCAAGTCCTCGCGCGGAATCGCTTCTTCAGCGATGAAGTCGCGCAGGTTCTGGATCAGCGCGGTGAACGCCGCTGGATCTCGGGTCAGGCTCACGATCGGTCCCCGTGTCCTACTTGCGGATGGCCTTGGCCACCCTCTCCCAGCGCACTGCGTCGGCCTTGATAAACGCGGCGAAGTCGGCGGTGTTCATGTAGGCCCCCTCGCCGCCCGCATTGACGAGGCGTTCCTTGGTCTCGGGCGCGGCGGTTGCCTTCTGCAACGCCGTGTCGAGCTTCCGGATCACCTCGGGCGACGTGCCCGCCGGTACATGGAATCCGTACCAGGAAAGGGCAGTGACCTCCGGGAAGCCCGCCTCGGCGATGGTCGGAACATCGGGCAACTGTGCGGAGCGGGTGCTGTTGATGTTCGCCAGCGCACGGATCGCGCCCGACTTGATATGCGGATAGGCGACGCTCGACGGCAGGATCGCCATCGAGAACGCGCCGTTGATGAGGTCGGGCACCATCGGCGGCGCGCCCTTGTAGGTCACCGCTTCGAGCGGGATGTCCGCGACGATCTTGAACATCTCGTTGGCCATATTCTGCGTGCTGCCCGAGCCGCCGTCGCCGAACTGGAGCGGCTTGGGCGCCTTCTTCGCCATCGCGACGAAATCCTTGACCGACTTCGCGGGCGAGTTCGCCGGCACCACGAAGTAGCTCGGCGACAGCCCCGAACGACACCCAAACTCCCCCAGCTATCGACACGTAAATTCCCCCGCCGCGGCCATCGGGCCGTGACGGCGTAGGCGGCGCCAGCGCCCGCTGGCAGTCCCCTTC
>NZ_JBBKZU010000031.1:0-25977 GCF_037889935.1 Variovorax ureilyticus | reverse complement strand
TGGGCTACCTCGACTCTCCTGACCTCAACTTCTCGAACCGCCCGGTGCGGACCCGCATGCCGGGTGGTGTGGCAGGGGAGCAGTCCTCTTGGACTGCCCCCTATGCCGATTTGCGGCGCCTCATCCGCTGCGTCCTCGCTTTCATGCTGGCTGCGCTTCGCGTCGGCAGTCGCCAGGGAGCAGTTCCTGCTGTCGCTTGAGAGCAGGTCAGCCGGGGAGGGGGCCGGCTTGCTGTTCCCTGCACGCTGCCGCGCCGTTCTCGCCGTCAAGGTCTGAGCACGCCGTCATGCCGGCGTGCTTGCGGCCTGCGGCCGTCTTCGAACCCTGACGGCTGCGCTGCAGCGCGGCGCCGGCGGTCACGGGCAATCCCGCCCGCCACCGTTCAAGGAGTGCGCATGGCTTCCAGATATTCCTTCCTCACCGACGAACAGTTCGAGATCCTGCTGGCGAATGGCATGGGAGCGCTCGAGCAGCCGGACTTCGATCCTTTGCCCGTGGTCAAGTTGTTCACGCCCGATGCAGGCGGCACCTGGCTGCTGGCCTGGATCGATCCAGAGGACACACGATCGCGCAAGGCTTGTGCGATCCGGGCCTGGGCTGTCCCGAAGTCGGACCCGTCAGCCTCGAAGAACTCGCCGCGGTGCGCGGCGTGATGAGACTGCCGATCGAGCGGGACTTGCACTTCCGCGCGGACAAGCGCCTGGGCGGCTACGCTCGGATTGCTACGCGCTCGGGGCGTATCGACGCATGAAACGCCGGCGACCATGCCGCTTGCGAAGGCTGCATGGTTTCGAGGACCGGCCCAATGCATCCCGTACGGAACCCTGTCCGGCCATCTGATCGGCATCGGGTCGACCGGGATCGCGGAGCGCGGCGACAACAGTGCCTTCGGCAAGGGCTTTGTCGTCCTCGGCCGATCGGCCGTGCGTCGACCTCGGCATGTCGAGCTGGACGGGTCCGGCGCCGGCTGGCGCTTTGCGTCCGTCTCCGGCCGCGGCCCCGGCCCCGGCCCATGATCGCGCGCCTTGAAGCGCGGCGCACAGCGCAATCGTGCGTGCGGCGGGCCCTTCCGGTGCGGCCGGTTGTTCGGGCCTGCCCGCGCCGCCTCTTTCTCGACGCCTGGCTCGCGCGCTTCGCCGTCCAGGGCACGGGCTTCGCCACCGCGAGCGGTCCCTGGACCGCGATCCCTTGCGCTCGCCGCCACGGCGCTGAGGCGGCTCCGAAAGCAGATCCCATTCACCCGTCGCGGCATCCGCCGCAGAAAGGCCACGCCATGCACGCACGCTTCTCGACTTCATCGCGCCGCGCGTTCGGCGTCAACGCTCCGGCGGGCGTTCCCCCCGCACCCCCCGAGGACTCACCCCAAGCAGATCGATCGAAGCCAGAGCTTCATCCTTGCAGGAGAACGACATGCCACTGATGCGAGAGCGCCTGCCCGAGCCGCAGGCGTACTACGAGAGCCAGGATCTGGTGTTGCTCGGAAAGGGCGCCTGGCGCACGACACGCTGTGCCTTCCACGGCGGCAGCGACAGCATGCGGGTGAACGTGCGAAGCGGGGCCTTCGTCTGCATGGCCGGCTGTGGTGCCCGGGGCGGGGATGTGCTCGCATACCACATGGCCGCGCAGGGGCTGGGCTTCGTGGAGGCGGCCAAGGGCCTAGGGGCGTGGGAAGACGATGCGCAGCACGACGCCGCGCGCCGGCCGCCGTGCCGGCCCCTGGGCCTGCCGGCGCGCGATGCGCTCGCGCTGCTGCGCGAGGATGCGATGGTGGTGGCCGTCGCCGCGGGAAACCTGGCCCGTGGTAGCGCACTTGGTGAGGTCGACCTTCATCGCCTGCGCGAAGCCGCGGTGCGCATCCAGCGCATTGCTGAAGAAGTGGGCGTCGAGGCCCACTGGTGACGATGGGTGAGGGCGGGTGAGGTCGCTGAGGGCTGGAGGTGAGCGAGGGCGGAAGAAGGAACAGGGAAGGGAGGAACAGGGAAGGGGAGGGAGAGAGAGGGGATGGGGTGGGCTTGCCTGGTTCGCCGGACCGTACCACGCGGTTCTCGCCGTCAAGGCCCGCGCGCCAAGGGTGCTTGGCGCTTGCGGCCTGCGGCCGTCTTCGAGCCTTGACTGCTGCGCTGCCGCGTGAGCACGGGGCGACGCAGGCAATCCCGCCTGTGTCACCCATGGAGCTCACCATGAACCTCGCATCCTCTTCTGCGCTGTCTCCCTCGATGTCTACTTCGCTGTCCTCGATTTCCCATGTGGCTCGATCGTCCCTCACGCTGGAACAGGTGCAGCACCGCGCGCCGGCGGTCTTCGCCGAGGAGGCCGCCGGCACCACCGGCGCAAGGTACGTCTTCATCAGCACCCGGGACATCGTCACGGCGCTGATGGACGCGGGCTTCGAGCCGACCGACGCTACGCAAACGCGCTCGCGACTGGGCAACGAAGCGCATGCGCGGCATATGCTGCGCTTCCAGCCGGTGGTCAAGACACTCACCTGGGACGACGTGCTCGGCGAGATCGTGCTTATCAACTCCCACGACGGCCGTTCCGCGTACACGCTGCGCGCCGGGTTGTACCGGCCCGTGTGCATGAACGGCATGCTCACGACGCTGGGCGACTTCGGCCTGGTCCATGTGAGCCATCGCGGCAACGTGGTGGCCAACGTGGTGGAGGCGGCGCAGCGCATCACCCGGGACTTCGGGCGCGTGGGCGACGTGGTCGAACAGATGCGCGGCACGATGCTCACGGAAACCCAGCAACTGGACTTCGCACGCGATGCGCTCAAGCTGCGCTTCCCGGAGCAGGCACAGCCGCCCGTCGAGCCGGCGCAGCTGCTGCAGGAGCGCCGGATGGCCGACGTCGGTGACGACGTGTGGCGGGTCTTCCAGCGCACCCAGGAGGCGGTCATCCGCGGAGGTCTCCCGGGTCGCACCGTCAAAGGCCGTCCGGTGCATACCCGCGGCATTCTCGCGATCCGCGAGAACGTGCGCCTGAACTCCGGCCTGTGGGACCTGGCGCTTCGACGCATCGGCCGGTAGGGCCCCGTGATCAGGGCTGGCGATGCCGGCCCTTTTTCCACGTGCCCATGCCATGGGAACTCACAGGCGGTGGCTGTGCCTTGGTACCCGCTTGTCAATCCCCGGACGCACCATCACCCGGCGCCACTCTGGGCGATGCCGCCCGGTCGCACCACCTGAGACAACACCTCGCGCCCCTTCGCAGTTGAGAGCCAGTCGAGAGGCGCTATGCCCCGTGCGTGTCATGTGAGCCTCAGCAGGTGAGCGCAGGATTGAGCAGATCGATGCTGGCTCCCTTGCATTTGATCCATGGCCTCGCCGGGGTGGTCCCGCCCGTCCCAGCGAGCGAGCGCGGCCTCGGCTTCTCGGCGTGCTCATAGCAGTAGCGGCGCGAGTAGCCCACCGGATCCAAGGCTACGACTGTTGCCGTGGTGTAGTTGAAGCGCTGGATCGCGCACCAGGTGCCATCGCGCACGCCGATGTGCCGGTAGCGCAGCTTCGTGAGGGGTTCGAACCACGGATGATCGTGCGGCATGTCGCGGGGGTCGGACATGAAGATATCTTCGTCGATGCTCCCCAGCTCGGCGCTTCCGGAGTTCCAGGTGTCGGTGGCGCCGCACCAAGGTTATGCGTCGCGCGCGCGACGGGTGCTCGCAAGCTGCCGCGCTTCCTCGGCCTCGCGCAGGCTTCTGGCAGCGCGCTCTGCCGCGTACCGCGAATACAGGATGTCGATCTGGCGGCACCACACGGCATGAGGCTCGCCGCCCTTGTCCGCCTCCGCCGCCTGATGCTGACGGTGTTCAGCGGTGGTGCTCTGCGGCGAGTTGAGCGAGCCACCGAACTGGGGCGGAGCAGGGCAGGGCGGAACCTTGTAGCCGGCTCTGGCCAGGATCTGGGCCTTGTGTCGTGCACTGAGCATGTTCATGTCCCCCGCGGTATTCGCCGTTGTCCGATGTCTGCTTCGCAAGCTTCGTTCCACCTAGACGTGCAGACGTCCACCTTTATGGGGAGAGAACCGATGCCCCCGGTCAGTGCCGGGCGCTGCATGGTGGTTTGTTCCGCAGGAAGCAGGCCCGCCCGACGGGCCCACATCGAGCCCGCGACGCGCGCGGACCCTGCCGTTCCGCGCGCGTCTGAAGACAGCCCCGCGCCGGCCTGCGGGCCTGGCGCGTTGATCGGCAGGCCTTCGGCCTGAAAGGCGCTCGGCGCGCGCCGGGTTCGATCGGGAAGCAGCAGTCGCCTGCTTGTTTTCCCCGCCCGTTCGCTCGTTCATCGCCATGCCGGGCGACGTTGCTTCGGCCCAGTCCGTCCCGCAAGGGTCAAGGCGCTGCCCACGGCGCCTCGCCCGGTCCTCACTTCGTTCGGCTGCGGCCTCCGCGCGTGCCCTTGCGCGCCGCCCCGTGCCTGCGCCTCTCGTTCGCCGGGCGACGAACTC
This sequence comes from Variovorax ureilyticus, assembly GCF_037889935.1. Taxonomy (NCBI): domain Bacteria; kingdom Pseudomonadati; phylum Pseudomonadota; class Betaproteobacteria; order Burkholderiales; family Comamonadaceae; genus Variovorax; species Variovorax ureilyticus. Next base: position 21,534 of record NZ_JBBKZU010000031.1, on the reverse strand, counting down.
AGGGACGTACGGCGGCAGGACAACCGGGACTGCCGCTTGCCCTCCGAACCCTTTCTCACGAAAGGCTCGGAATCTAGGAAACCCCGGTCAGCTTGAATGGAGAAATCACATGTCCGCTTTTGAAGCAGAAGAGCACGACGCGGTCGTGCGCGTCGGTGGCGAGGTCGTGCCGGTGGAACAGGGACGGCGGCAGGCCATCCCGTTGAACTGCTTGTTCCTTTCGCAGAAGAACGCGCGCAAGGTGCGCAACCCGGAATCGATCCCGGCGCTGGCCGCGATGATCGACTCGCAAGGGATCCTTTACCCCCTATGCGTGGTGGCCGAGCAGCAAGTGGCGTTGGCCAATGGAGAGGCCCGCAAGAAGATCAAAGGTCGCAAGGCCAAGAAGGGCGATGGAGCCGAGACCGCCGAAGCGGCCGATACCGCGCAGGCGCACGCAGCCGACACCTTCGGCGTGGTGGCCGGTGGCCGCCGCCTCGCCGCGCTCAAATGGCTCGTGGCCGAGGGCCGCATGGCAGCAGATTCGCCCATCGAATGCCTCGTCTTCGACGTGGGCCGGGCCACGGCGGTGAGTCTGGTCGAGAACGTGGCCCAGGAACCCATGAATCAGGCTGATGTACTCGTCGCCATGAAGGCACTGGTCGAAGAAGGCCAGAGCGCAGGCCAGATCGCCGCAGCCTTCGGCGTGTCGGTGCTCACGGTGGAGCGGCGCCTGAAGCTCGCGAGCCTCGCGCCCCAGTTCGTCGACCTGTACCGAGAAGGCAAGATCGCGATGGACGTATTGCAGGCGCTGGCCCTCTCGGACGACCCGGCGCAGCAGGTCAATGTGTGGGAGTCGCTGGAGACCTACAACCGCAGCGCGTACCAGATTCGCCAGTTGCTCACCCGCAACGAGATCTCCACCGAATCGCCGCTTGCGGTGTTCGTCGGGATCGAGGCGTACCGGCAGGCGGGCGGCAGCGTGCGCGAAGACCTCTTCTCGACGGAAGGCACGAGCCTCCTGCAGGACAGTGCGCTCCTGAATCGCCTTGCGCTCGACAAGCTCGAAGGCGAAGCAGAGAAGATGCGCGAGGCCGGCTGGAAGTGGGCCGAGGCACGCATCAGCTTCCCCTATGCCGAGCGCTCGCGCTTCGCGCAGTTGCGCTGCGAGAAAGTGAAGGCCACGAAGCAGGAGCGCGATGCGATGCAGGCGCTGGAGGCCGATCAAGGGCGCATCCGCACACGCATCGACGAACTTGAATCGCTCGTCTACGGCGATGACGCCGAGGAAGACCGCGAATGGACGTCCGAGGAACAGGCCGAACACGACAGCCTCGAAGACCAGTGGCAGGTGCTCGATGACCATCTCGACGCGATGGGCGAGGCACTGCGCGAGTGGACGCCGCAGCAAAAGGCCATCGCGGGCGTGATCCTCTCGATCGACAGTGACGGTCAGGTGCATGTCGCAGAAGGTCTGGTCACCGCCGACGACCGCAAGGCGCTTGTCCAGGCAGGCGAGCAAGGCCAAGCCAAGGATGGCTTTGATGACGATCCAGCGGGAAGAGACAGTGGAACCCGATCAGGTGCAACGTCCTTGGAAAGCGCGCCCAAGGAGCGCGCCGAGTTCAGCGCATCGCTGTGCCAGAACCTGACCGCCCATCGCACGGCCGCCGTGGCGGCAGCCTTCACGCAGAACCCGCAGGCCGCGCTCGCCGCACTGCTGCACACCTTGATCGTGCATGAACGCGAGCCGTGGCAGTCCTCGCCCCTGAACGTGAGGTTCGAGAGCAACGCGCACGGCATCGGCAGTGCCGCCGCGGAGTACGACGAGACACCCGCCGCGCAGTTGATCGCGCAGGCCGAGGTCATCTACGACAAGCTGCCGGGCGACTCCGCGCGCCTCTTCGATCACCTGCAGGCCATGGACCTGTCCGGGCTGCTGGACGTGCTGGCCCTCTTCGTGGGCCGCGCCTACAGCGTGCAATGCGGCGACCCGGTGCGCGAGATTCGCCGGGGGTTCGATCCGGCGCAGGGGATCGAACGCGTGCTCGGCGTGGACATGGCCGACTGGTGGAACCCGACACCCGAGCGCTACCTGCGCCATGTCCCCAAGGCCAAGATGATCGCGGCGGTGACCGAAGGCTGCGGCGCGCAGGCCGCACAGCCCTTGGAGAAGATGAAGAAGGACGAGGCTGTAAAGGCGGCGGCGCAGTTGGAGGGTAAGCGCTGGTTGCCTTCGACGCTGCGGCCGTACGCAACAGGCTCGGCGGGCGTGGACGAAGAGGGGGAGGACGATGAGAGCACGGGTGACATTGGGGCGGAAACCCCCGAAGACGCGCAGGAGCAGGGCGATCTCGGCGGTGAGGGCGATGACGGCAGCGATGACTTGAACTAGCCTGGACTTAATCTGACAGTGGTCTATCTTTGGTTCCATGGCCGCGAACCCGGCGCGAAGGGCGAAGCCCGCAGTCGCCGGAACCACGGCCTTCAGATCGAAGGAGTCCGCCATGACACAGGAACAGAAGGTCATTCGCGCCAAAGTCGGCATCCTGGAGCTGGCCAAGCAGCTGGGCAACGTCAGCCAGGCCTGCCGGGTGATGGGTTACTCGCGCGACAGCTTCTACCGCTTCAAGGAGCTGTACGACAAGGGCGGCGAAGCGGCATTGCAGGAGATCTCGCGCCGCCGGCCGCTGCTGAAGAACCGCGTCGACCCGCAGATCGAGGCAGCCGTCGTTGATCTGGCCCTGGAGTTGCCCGCCTACGGCCAGGTGCGGATCGCCAACGAGGTCCGCAAGCGCCATGCCCTGGTGGTATCGCCCCAAGGCGTGCGCAGCATCTGGCTGCGCCACGACCTGGAAACCATGACCAAGCGGCTGAAGGCGCTGGAGGCCAAGTCCGCCCAGGAAGGCCTAGTCCTGACCGAATCGCAGCTCGCGGCGCTTGAGCGCGCCAAGCTCGACAAGGAGTCGCACGGCGAGTTCGAGTCCGAGTGCCCCGGCTACTGCGGTGCCCAGGACACCTTCTACGTGGGAACCCTCAAGGGCGTGGGGCGCGTGTACCAGCAGACCTTCGTCGATACCTACAGCAAGGTCGCCTTCGCCAAGCTGTATGACCGCAAGACACCGCTGCCTGCGGCAGACCTTCTCAACGATCGGGTCGTGCCGTTCTTCGACCAGCACGGCATCCGGCTGCTGCGCGTGCTCACCGACCGCGGCACCGAGTACTGCGGCAACCCGCAGCATCACGAGTACGAGCTGTACCTGGCGCTCGAGGACATCGACCACACCCGCACGCGGGCGAAGTCGCCCCAGACCAACGGTATCGTCGAGCGCCTGCACAAGACCATGCTCAACGAGTTCTATCGCATCGTGTTCCGCAAGAAGATCTACGACACCATCGATGCCCTGCAGACCGACCTCGACGCCTGGCTTGACCAGTACAACAACCAGCGCGAGCATCAAGGTCGATGGTGTTATGGCAAGACACCCATGCGCACCTTCCTCGACTCCCTCAACCTGGCCAAGGAGAAACTCATCGCCTACCACTGATCACACATCGTCAAATCCGACCATGTGTCCGATCATGTCCCGGCCAATACAGGATGACTGATCTCTGATCGCTGAACGCCGGAGGGGGAGGGCATCGGCCCATCCCTTCCTTCGCTTTTCCGCCGCAACCTCCCAGGAGCCCGTCATGTCCTTCTCGCTGACCTCTGCTCAGCGTGCGGCGCTGCGCGCCGCGCTGATGAATCGCCTCATCGTCATGTGCTTCGGCGCTGGCGTCGACTCCACCGCCATGCTCGTCGCCCTGCGCCTCGCAGGCCTCAAGCCCGACGCCATCACCTTCGCGGATACTGGCGGCTAGAAGCCGCCGACCCTGGCGCACATCACGCGCATCGAGCACGTGCTGCGCGCGTGGGGGTGGCCACCGATCGAGACCTGCCGCAAGTTCACCCAACCTGGCACACCCTACGACGACCTGCAAGGCAACTGCCTGGCCAACGAGACCCTGCCGTCGCTGGCCTTCGGCCTGAAGTCCTGCTCGATCAAGTGGAAGCAGCAACCGCAGGACAAGCACCTGATGGGGGTCGTGCGCGGTCCCAACGCGAAGTCCGCGCACCCGCTCTGGCGACATGCGGTGTCGAGAGGAGAGCGCATCGTCAAGCTGATCGGCTATGACTGCGGCCGCGCGGACCTGCGCCGGTCCCGCGCTGCTGCAGGTGTTGGTGCCAGTGCGTGCGGTCCATTCGACTATGCGTATCCGCTCCAGGTCATCGGGTGGCACCGTGCAGACTGCATGCGGGCCATCGAGGAAGTCCTCGGGCCCGACCTCGTGCCCGTGAAGTCGGCATGCTTCTTCTGCCCGGCGTCCAAGGAGTGGGAGCTGTATTGGCTCGCGGGCCACCACCCTCATCTCTTCGAGGACACGCTGCACCTGGAGCGCCGCGCGCTCACCGGGCGGCACAGCCGCTTCGACGCGGTGGACTTCGGTGCCACGTGGGAGGACATGGTGCGCGATGCGCCGAGTTTCCCGAGCACGAAGACGACTGTGGGCCTCGGGCGCAACTTCGCGTGGAATCACTGGGCACGACTCAAGGGTGTGGTGAACGAGGACTTCAAGGTTCGACCTGACCAGCGGCAGCGTTTCATCTGGCTGGCCGAAGTGGAGCAGGCCAGGCATGGTGCGGACAACGCGCTGGACCGGCGCGCGCTCGCCGGCTTGCGCTGTACGCGCGCAGTGGTCGCCGGGCGTGCCGAGGCACCTGCTCCTCTGGAGGGCGCATCGTGAGCGCGCGCAGCATCCCGAATGCGCGCGTGCGCTGGCCTGCAGCCGTGCGCGTTGAGCAACCTGGCGCCCGCGCGTTCTGTGGCTCGCGCCTGATGAGACGACGCGCGCGAATTGCACCTTGTCGACAGGTGTGGAGAAGGGAGGCCGGTGAGCGCAATGCACGCGAGCGTCTCTCGCAGCGAGGTGCTCTAGGCCGCAGGCCCGGCGAGTCCGGTGCTGCGTACATCCGGCGCTTGCAGGACGAAGGGTGGCTTCGGCCTCTACGCCATCCCGGCAATCACGTGTTCACCGGGTCCGATGGGGCAGGGTGGAAGAGAGGACCTGAGTAGACGTTGGGAGGTCGACGTGGCTCGACCGTCCCGTCCCGCTGATACGCAGGCCGGTGGCCATGAGCCCGGCTCCCGGCATGGCCTCCTCCTCAAGTCTCATTGAGCTCTCATCCCTGACGCACGCTGCGCAGCGAACTTCCCCTGATCAGCAGGCCTGCGGCCTGAGGGGCGCTCGGCGCGCGCCGGGTTCGGCAGGCAGCAGCAGGGCCCTGCGCGTGTTGCCGTTCGTCCCCGCGTTCATCGCCATCTGCGGCGACTCTGCTGCGGGCCCGGCCGTCCCGCAAGGGTGAAGGCGATGCCCACGCTCCTCGCCCGTTCGGTGCTCGCCCTTCCTTCCGCTTCACTCCGTTTCGCTTCCCTCAGGTCTGCGCTCCGCGTGCGGCCTGCGGGCGTGCCCTTGCATGCCGTCCCGTCCCTTCGCTGCCCGTCGCCGGGCGACGAACTCAGGGACGTACGGCGGCAGCAACACCGGGGCTGCCGCTTGCCCGCCGAACCCCTTCTCTCGAAGGGCTCGGAATCTAGGAACCCCGGTCAGCAAGGAGAGATGCGATGACCCACGAAGCGATGACGAACGAGGCGAAGACACGGGAAGTGACGATCCATTCAACGCCCGCGCAAGGTGGTGGCGAGCCGATGTTTCGCAGCGCCCCGGAGCCGTTCCAGTGTCTGCCCCTTTTCGCGAAGGTGGCGATCGAGCGACTGGACGCGGACCATGCCCTGCGCACCGGTGTGCAACTGGATGCATTGCTGGACGCCTACGCGAAAACCTATGGCCTCGCGTGCGACGAGCACACCCGTTTCAGCGCGCAATACATCTGCGAGCGCCGTTACGGCGCGACTTTCCTGCCACTCGCGATCGCGGCTCATGCCAACGAGGTGCGGGCATGACGGCCCGTAGGGTGACGGCGGCGGGTCCGCGCGGCTTCTCGCAGGGCCTGCGTGCCGGCCCGCGCTGGCGGGTGCAGCGGCACGCGACGCCCTTCGGCATCGCGGTGAGCGTGTTGAACGTGCGCATGAGCTTTCCCGCCGAGCTTCCGACGAACGACCGAGAGCACCTGATCCACGCGGCCCGTGCTTCGCACGCCCGCGTTGCTGGCCCCGGTGCACAGCTTCGACGCATGGGCGGCGGCGATTGCCCGCCAGTACGACACGCAGCACCCCCAAGTGTATTCGGCCCTGCAGATGCTGCGCCGCGTGCATCAGGCCTGCCATGAACTTTCTTCATCCTCCATCGACAATCCCCGAAAGGCCCAGCCATGAACACCGCACGCACCGCCGCCGAGAAGAAGTTCCTCGCGGGTCTTGTGGAATCCGTCGCGCCGGGATGGCGCATCCGCATCACGGACGATGGCCAACTCGCGGGCCGCGACTCGGGCATCTACCTGCTGGACACCCGCACGCTCTGGTGCGGCATGAGCTTCATGGGCTCGGCCGAACTGGAATCGGTACGCATGGATGGCAAGGCCAGTGGGCTGGAGGCGGCGGTCTTCAGTTCGACTGCGTCGCGGCTCATGCTGGAAGCGCAGCAGGCATTGGCCGCCGGCCGCACGCCGGACGGCGACACCGAGCGCGACATGTACTTCTCGGCCGCTGCGGGCCTCGTGTGCTCACTCACGGGCGATCTGGTGCACGACAAGCTGGGCGGTTTGCACGGCCACTGGATCATGCTGCGCTACGAGATCCCCGGGGACCACGGGCCGACGCGGCCGCTGTTCGCGCGTTCGCAGGGACCGCTGCGCTTGCTCAGCCCCGAGGAGGTGCGCCGCTTCGCTGCGACTTCGATGCTGACGGACCTGAGCAATCCGGATTCGGCGGTGCGCAAGATCATCGGCCACCGTCGACCGGCCCTGAATCCCTTCTTCGCGCACGTGGCGCCAGTCGAGTGGATCGACCGGACGACACCCAAGGACTGATCGCGACGCCCGCCGGATTTCTGCTCGGCGGACTGCGCTCCGGCCATCGTCGGCGACGAAGCATGAGGCCGCCGATGCGGCCTTGCACGTTTCGTCTTCGCGAAACCGTTGCCTTCGGCGGCGATGGAAGGCGCGCGTATCGCCAACGATTCGCCGCCTCGCTTCGCATCGTGATGGCTGGAGTCTGGGCCTCTGCGCCGTGGCAGTGCGCATTGAGAGGGCGCGCATCGGGGCGAAACCCCTCCTTGCTTCGCATCGTCGCCGGTGCCGCGCTCGCGCTCTGTCGCCGCCCGCGCGGCTGTGTCGCGTCGGGCCTTCGCTTCGATGCGCGCGGCCGGCCCCTGGATGTGAACCTCGACGACACCTATGACAAGGTGCGTGCGGCATTCGGCGTGCAGCCGACGCAGGGGTCCTACTGACCCCCGTTGACGTTGACGTTGACGGCGACGCGGCGGCTCGTTCCCACGCGCCGCCACGCTGGGGTCCTCCGTCGACATTCATCGACCGCCCGCCTCGCTTCGCATCGTGCTGGCTTGGGTCACGTCGGGGGAGGGCTGGCTTGCTGTGACCTTCATCGTGCCACGCGGTTCTCGCCGTCAAGGCCTGCGCACGCGAAGCGTGCTTGCGGCCTGCGGCCGTCTTCGAGCCTTGACCGCTGCGCTGCCGCGTGACCCGACACGGTCCCGGGCAATCCCGCCCGCAACCGTCCAGGAGCATCTCATGGCTACTCCCTACTCGCATTCCATCGCCTTCCTGGGCTCGTCGGCGTTCTCCTTCCTGACCGACGAGCAGTTCGATCTGCTGCGCGCCAACGGCCTGCTGGCCCGCCTGCACGAGGAGCGTGGCGAGCTCTTCGATCCGCATCCGGTCGTGAAGCTCTACGTGCCTGGCTCGCGCGCCGCATGGCTGCTCTCGTCCGTCGATCCCCGCACACCGGCCATCGCCTTCGGGCTCGCGGACCTGGGCTTTCCCGAAATGGGCTACATCAGCCTCGACGAGTTGGAAGCGCTTCGCGTGGGCGGTGAACCGTCGGTGCGACAGGATCGCGGCTTCCATCCCGCGAAGCCCCTGAGCGAGTACGCGCGCGATGCCCGGCGCATGGGGCACATCGTCACCTGAGCCCACTCCAGGCTCCCGGCTCCAGGAGGTCGCTGCCGGGCGGCGGCCTCCCTTTCTTCGCTTCGGCTTGTCTCGCCGTGGTGGCCGGGATGACGGTGATGAAGGCCGGGTCGCTTCGGCGCCGATGAATCCTTCGACACCTGCGCCCTCGGACCTCGCTGATCAGCGCCGCCGGCAACGCGGCCATCAACGCCGTCATCAGCGCCGTCATCAGCGCCGAAGCTGGCGGCGCGCACGCGAGACCGTCGCGCAAGAGATGCTCGGCGCACTACGGGATGCACCCGCCACGGGACTGGCGTTCTCCTTTCTGGCCCTTCTCGCGTCCTGACGGCCGCCTCGTGCGGGCATCCTCCAGCTCGCTTCGCTTCGTGCCGGCCTGTGGCGTGGAGGGTGGGCTGGCTTGCTGTGACCTTCATCGTGTCACACGGTTCTCGCTGTCAAGGCCTGCGCACGCCAAGGCGTGCTGGCGGCCTGCGGCCGTCTTCGAGCCTTGACTGCTGCGCTGCCGCGTGACCCGACACGGTCCCGGGCAATCCCGCCCGCAACCGTCCAGGAGCATCTCATGGCTACGACTACGACTTGCATCGTTCCCGCGCGTTCGACTTCCCTGCGCCTGTCCCCGTTTCCGTTCATCACAGACGAGCAGTTCGACCTGCTGCTGGCCAACGGCCTGATCTCTCGCGAACACCAGCAGCGCGATGCCCACTTCGATCCTGCGCCGGTCGTCAAGCTCTATCTGCCAGGCTCCGACTTCGCATGGCTGATCGCGGAATTGGATCCTGAGGCGCCGACGCTCGGTTGGGGCCTCATCGATCTCGGGGTCGGGTTTCCCGAGTTGGGCTTCGTCGATCTGCAGGAGATCCACGAAGTCTGCGCCAAGAGGCGGGTGTTCATCGCGCAGGACTGGCACTTCCGGCCGGCGAAGAGCGTCGGCCAGTATGCCCGCGATGCCCGGCGTGCGGGACGCATCGTGACCTGAGCCGGCTCCAAGCTCCCGGCTCCGGGAGGTCGCTGCCGGGCGGCGGCCTCCTTCTTCCGCGTCATCGAGTTGCAGCAGGTCGTGCCGCCGAAGGACAGGCAGCCACGATGATGACGGCGCCGGGCGGGTGCAGCGACACCAGCTCGATGTTTGCGGTCGCCACTGCGTTGGCATCGGCGTCAGCGTTGTCTGGGCGTCTCCCCGGCTTTGCCGGGGCCGGGCTCCTGCAGGTTCGCGCATGCGCGCTCATCCCCTGCGGGGACGGCCTTCGGCCGCCTTCCGGACCCCTGACGCAGAGGCCTTCGGCCCACAGGACTTCGTCCTGGATAGCCATCGATCAGACCCGCAAGGCGACCAGTCGCCTGGCGGGTGAGGGCGCTCGCCGCGCGGCGGTTCGCGGATCGCCTCGGCGCGTGCTGGTTCGGGGATGCCGTTTTTCCTGAGTCCTTCACCTTCTCGGTGACTGTGCGCCCGCGGCGCCAGGAGACCGGCTGCGCCTGCAAGAGGGTGTTCATAAAGCTTCGCTTTACAAATCTTCCCCCTTGCTCCCCTGTCCCCGCGGTCGCGGTGCGTCACCGGGCGAAGAACTCAGGAAAGACGGCGGCCAGCACCCGAAAAGCCGACCGGTGCGATGTCGAACCCTCATTCCGAGGGCTCTGAATCTTGGAATCCGGCTTTCGTTTCCTGGATTCGTTCGTCCGATGTTCAACCCGCAAGGAGATGGAGATGAATATGAATGTGTCCGCTGTTCTGATCGATGCCAATACCGAGCCGATGACTGACTCGCAGATCCCGCCATGGGAGAGTCTGGACCGTGACCTCGATGTCGCGCTTGAGACACTGGCCGAAGCCGTCCGCGCGGAGAACTGGAATTGGGTCGTGTGCGAGCGCGGCCCTCTTGCGCTGGACCTTCAGCGCTATGGCGCAGAAGCCATGGCCCAGCGCGAGCCCACGCCGGATGAAGTCGAACTCCTTGCGCGACTGGGGGCCGAGCGCAAGCGATTCATCTCGGCTCATGACGCCAACGAAGCCGAGCGTGATCTGCAATGCGAGGTGTACTGCTCACAGGAGCAATTCCTGGCCAGTGCCATCGATGAAGTGCAGGACCGCATCGAGGCGGCCGAGGACGCCCTGCGGGAATGGAGGCCCGAACAGGTGGCGCGTCTGGGGGCCGTCGTCTGCATCGACGCGACCGGTGCAGTGATTGTGCATCGTGGTGTGTTCCGGCGAGGTCAGCGGCCGACCGGTGGCGGGGCAAGTCGGCGGCAAGCGATCAGCCCCCAACTCATGCGGGACCTGACCGCCCATCGCACCGCAGCGCTTCAGGCGAAGGTGATGATGAGCACGGAAGCCGCGCTGGCGATCCTCGCCCGTCGGATGGTCGAAACCCTGTTCGATCGCCACGGCGGCCCGGGCAATGACGTGGTGAAGGTGCATCTCCAGCCGACGACCGATGAGACTCTCTCGTCCGATGCCACGGGCTACGAGCACTCGCCGGCGGGATGGCTGCTCACGAACGCCCATACCGAATGGGCAGAGTGCCTGCCCGCCAGGTCGGACGCACTCCTGCGCTGGCTGCTCGACCAGGACCAGGAGACGGTCCTGTCACTGCTGGCGTACTGCACGGCGCGCAGCATCAATGCAACGTCGAGCGTCGAGCGTACCGGCGACGACAGCGAGGCCTTCGCGCAGGCGCTGCATCTGGACATGGCGGACTGGTGGGTGCCCACCGTCGACAACTATCTGCGGCACGTCAGCCGGCGCGAGGCGGTCGCGGCGGTGCGTGAGGCCACCGGCCAGGACTGTACGTCTGTGGTGTCCGGGATGAGCCGGAGCGAAGCCACTCGCCATTGCGCCGCCAGGTTGGAGGGCACGCGCTGGCTGCCCGAGGCGCTGCGCCCCCGGGGGATTCCCACAGACACGCCGGCGAACGAAGGGCGCGAAGTCTGATTCGACCGCTATCAACGCATGAACACCAAGGAGGTTCCCATGGCCAGTCGTCATCAGATCATCGTCAGCGGATGCGCCGGAGCGCTGGCGCTGGCACTCGCATCATTCATCTGGAGCGCTTGGCATCCGTCGTCGCAGCCGCTGGCGGCGCCGGTGCACGGCGGCTTCACTGATCGTTTCCAACCGAAGCTGGACGGAATCGGCAGCACCCGCGATCTGCCGCCCGTTCGACTGGACGGTGCGGAGCCGTCCCAGGAGAGCCGCGTTCCACGGGCCAGCCGTAAGCACTGACCGGTCCGCCTTTGAACCCGTTTCAGGGTTCGAAGGGCCGTACCTCTGCTGGCGAGCCTGCGAGTGAGAGGGAGTTGCTGCAACTGGCGGTGATCGGCGTCGAGTCGGCCCCGACCGAGGCGCAAGGCGAGCGAGGCACTCGCGGATCCGATAGCGAAGTGTTCGGCATGTCGAACATCTGCGCGGAGGGTGCAGGTGTCGGCATGCCGAACACTTCGCGTGTGTGCCGGCGCGGGAGGGGACTGTTCGGCAGTGTGACCTGGGAGGTGTGCGAAGGGCTGCGATGCGAGCGCCTACGCGGGAGGTCGAAGGAAGTGTCGGCATGCCGAACGCGAAGTCCTTGTGCGCTCTTGATGGCAGGATAGACTGCCGTCAGACATTGTTTACACCCTTGGTGTCTGTAGTGGCCAACGCTCGATCTGCCGTTGTCTCGACGCGATTGCCTCCCGATGCGAAGGCGAGATTCGCTGCGCTGGCCGAGCGTCATCAACTCACCGAATCGGGCTTGCTCTCCACACTCGTCGACGAAGTGCTGCGCTCGAATGCGCCGGGCGCAGTTGCTTCAGAGCCGGACGCTGGTGTGAAAGACACAGAGGCCGACGCCGCGTCCGAAGATAGGGTCACGCTGCGCCTTCGTTATGGCGATCGCACCCGCGCAGCAGAGCGTGCCGGCGCTCGGGGTATGAAGACCGGCACGTACCTCGCGCTTCTCATTCACAACCACGTGCGGGCCTCGGACGTGCTGCCACCCCAGGAACTGGATTTGCTCAAGGCGGTGGGTGCGCAGCTGGCGGCGCTGGGTCGGCAACTCCGAATGTTCGACATGCCGAAAACCATGACCGAACCAGCAGCATCGGAACTGCGTGATCTGCTCTCGCGCGTGCTCCACGAAGTTGAATCGGCGCGCGAAACGTCGGCGGCAGTGGTGCGTCGCAACCTTATGAGTTGGGAGGCAGGGCATGCCTAAGCGGATGGTCAAGTCACGTCCAGCAGGTGGCGGCGATCGGGACCTGACACTGGACATCGTCAGCCACGGACGCCGTGGTCCAGGCGGCGTGTTGCGCTTTGGCCAGGAGCAGATCCAGCAGATCAAGCGCACGGTCAGTCGCACGCCCGAGGTGATGGTGAAGGTCTCGGGCGGCGGACGCGATTCCGGCGGCGTGGGCGCGCACCTCAAGTACATCGGCCGGCACGGGAAGCTGGAACTCGAGACCGATGAGGGCCTCACTGTCCAGGGCAAGGATGCAGCGCTGGAGATCGCGGAGGACTGGAATCTCGATCAGTGCCGTAGCCAGTACCGCCCGAAGCCGGCGGAGGGCGAGAAGGACACGCGTCCCAAGATGGTCCACAACATCGTGCTGTCGATGCCCGCAGGCACGCGGCCCGAGAAGGTACTGGCGGCAGCACGAGTGTTCGCGCGCGAGAACTTCGCGCTGCAACATCGCTATGCCATGGTGCTGCACACGGATCAGGCTCATCCGCATGTGCATCTGGTCGTCAAGTGCGAGCACGAGTACGAACCGGGCAAGCGGCTCTACATCCGCAAGGACACGCTGCGTCGCTGGCGCGAGCAGTTTGCGGACCTCATGCGCGAGCAGGGCGTGGCTGCCAACGCCACGCCGCGGCAGGTGCGTGGCCAGTTGCGTCGGCCGCAACGCGACGCGATCCACCATCGGTTGCGAGCGATGCGGGCGTTTGGGCAACTGGACGCGGCGACACGTAGCCAACGGGCCGCGCCCAAGCCTTCAACCTTCATGCGTCAGAAGGTGATGGCGGTGGTGAACGCGCTCAAGGGCAAGGTCGATGCACTCGAGGGCGGCCGCGAGACCTTGCAGGGGACGCGCAACGCAGTGTTGGCGGACTGGCAGCTAACGGCGGCGGCACTGCGACGACAGGGACGGGGAGAACTCGCGGCGCAGGTCGACCGGTTCGTCGCGCAGATGCCGCCGGTGCAGACAGATGCGCAGCGTCTCGCCGCCCAGTGGATGGCCTGGCAGCGCGAGTTCACTCCAGAACGATTGCGTTCCCGTCCGCCCGACGAGCGAACTCGTTAGGTGCCAGTGAGGAATTTTGGCCAATGTAGAGTCGCGCGGTTGAGTGCGTCGCGAGTTGCCGTGCAGGAAAGTGAACGTCGTGATCTCCGAATTCGGCGAGCACCTGCAAATCCTCACACGAACACTGAATGTCGCAGCAAGACTACTGCGGCTGACGTTCGCACTGCTCGGTCTGAACTTCTTCGGCATGACCTGGCCATCGCCCTTCTTTGAGGCCCCGCCACCCAAAGTCAGCTGATGGAGCCTAAGCGGCTATCGGCGCCGGTCCAGCGATCGGCGGGTACGTGCCCTTTGCGGACGTAGCTCCCATGCACGGAAGCAGTCTTTCACTAGGACCGACTGGGCGATCAGCGCAAGCGCGCTGAAAGTCCGACAGTTCGCCCTTCGCGGTTGCATCAGACAGCCTGGGCAGAGCACGTCGACATCCGCGCGGATGTCGAAGAAAACTTAACGCGCTGAGGTGGTGACGCGCACGGCTCATCAGCCCCCCAGATCGCGAGCAGGCTTCCAATTGTCCCAGGCGGTTGCCTCATCCGAAGTCCGATGCGATTCGGCCTCCTCGAGCGAAGCGTCCACTCCATCGGAGCATGAGGCAGAGGCAAGATCCAGGAGCACGCCATCAGGGTGCTGGTCGAACAGTTTCTTGAGGTTCATGTGGTGGGAGCATTGAGCGGTGAGGTTGCTCGTGAGTAACTGGGCCAAGACCTCACTGAAAGAAGTTGTGGAGGGCCGGCAGATTCCAGCCGATGAAGATGGCGATGCTCGTCACGAAGACGGTGGGCGCCAGGGCGACGGCAAAGCCGGCGATGGTCGGGGGCGCGTCGCTCACGCGCAGGGGCCGCGCCGACTCTTTGGCGTCCATGGGGTAGCGGATCATTCGAGGGCTCCTGAGGCTTCAGTTGTCGGACGCCCCTTGCGTTGCAGAGGGTCGTCCCGATTCAATCTTTGCGGGGCGCAAGAACGCGGCAGGTCTGCAACTACAGCGCTTGCCTGAAGTGGTTTGCCGTCACGCGACCCATTGGCCTTTTGCCTCGTTCGCCGCCGCGATGTCGGCACGGGCGGCGGAGAAGGCCGCTGCTTTGGCAGCCTCGCCCATCGCGACGCCTTCCGCGCGCACGAAGCGCACATCCGTGATGCCGACGAAGCGGAAAACCGCCTCGAGATAGCTCTCCTGGTGCTCCATCGCCCGATCCGCTTCGCTGGTGGAATACATGCCGCCGCGCGAGGAGGCAACGATCACGGTCTTGCCGAGAGCCAGCCCGACAGGGCCCTTCTCGGTGTACTTGAAGGTGCGGCCCGCTTGAGCGATGCGATCGATCCACGCCTTGAGCTGCGTCGGGATGGTGAAGTTGTAGAGCGGTGCGCCAATGACGAGCACGTCGGAGTCGAGGAACTGGCTCACCAGGCGCTCTGACACTTCCTGTTCCCGACGTTGGGCTTCTGTCGGCTCCGCCTGGACGACCCCCCTGATGCCGAGCGCGTCGGCGTTGAAGTGATTCGGAGTGTTCACTGCCAGGTCGAGGTACTCGACGGCGGTGTTGGGATGGGTCTTGCGCCATTCGGCCACGATCTCGGCCGTGAGTTGGCGCGAGACGGAGTTGGTGCCAAGGACGCTGGAATCGATATGCAGAAGTTTCATTGCCGTGCTCCGGGTGGTTGAGTCCCAGCGTAGGGCGCGGTGCGCTCGAAGTCGTCAGCGTTGCGTCAACGTTCGGTCACGATGCGGTCGGCACGGTGCCGGATGCGGCAGGTTTCGGACGGCCGTTCCATGCCGTGGTTCGGCGCCGGGAGGACGATGCATTCGCCGGGCGCGACTCGAACGAGAGGTCGTTGACTACCGTGGTCGCGCTGCATCCCTTGCGAACGAGGGACCTTGGAAGGGGGCTGCACGGCGCCATGGGGTAAGGGTGCGCTCGCGCTGTTGTGGGGCGGAATCGACGTAGTCTCTGCCAGTGCAAAGACGGTCCGGCTGTGGTCAACGGCCTGCACAGTCCAGTCCCAGGTCGGGGAGCTGAACCGCCGGCAGCTCGAGCTGGCTCATCGCTTTGGCCAGCGCCGGTGTCGCACCCACGCCGCGCAGGCCCAGCGCGAGGATCTGCCGCAGATGCTCGCGCGGTGCGTCGCCGGCGATCACGGTCAGCACCGCCTGATTCACGGACGCGAACATCAGGTCGCGGGCGGCGCGCCGCGAGCTGTAGTCGAGCTCGCCGGCCTTGCGTGCCGACTCGAGGTCACGCGGCATGTACACGTCCACCAGCTTCCCCACGGCCTGGCTGCGAAAGCCGGTGCGCATCACGAACGCGCCCCAGTTGGGCAGGTCCACACCGATGTGCATGTAGAGCAGGCACCCGGTGGACAGCCGCTGCAAGGGATCGTCGATCTTCAGCACCACCTCGTCGATGGCTGCGAGGATCGCGTCGCTCAACTCGGACGTCACCGCGTCGAGCAACCATCGGACCTTTTGGCATCATGGACCTAATCGGCATCGATACGTTGTGGCATGCGGCAACGTTTTGGGCGAAGCAATCGCCTTCCGACCCGCAACCGCAAAGGTATGGAAGCTTCTTGAAGGGATATATGGACAAGGGCTCCCTGGGAGTTAAGACAGGTCGAGGTTTCTATACGTATCCCAATCCCGCGTATCAGCGCGCCGGTTATCTCGCGTAAGACCGCTTCAGCGGAGAGCTTGCGGCGCAAGCATGACGCGATAGGACAAGTCGCGGAATTCTTAGAGAGACGGCCCGTAAGCAAACGGACCACTCGGGCGGCGGCTTTGTGGCATCGAGATCAGCACAGCGGATGTCGCCTGAGGGATCCGGAGTTTCCATCGAAAGGTCGAGCGGGGAAATTCCGTTGTGCAGCGTGAAGCGTCCTTTGGGAGGGCAGGGTGGCAGGGTGGATGGGCGGGTTCGTGCCCTCTGCGGACCTGCGAAAGCGAGAGTCCCGTGCGTGGCTGCCTACGAAGGCTCGGAACTCCTCACGTGCTCGGTAACATTGCGCCGTGAGGCAACATGCCCGGTCAGTTGGTCGTGTCGCCCGACATAGTGGGCCGCAAAACCACGCAGAATCCACTGGAGGGGATCCCCGTCTGGTCCGAACGTTGTCGGACGAGCGCGAGGCCACCTCAACTGACGAGTGTCTGCTGCCCTATGAAGAGGTATCGGGCGCAGATTTCGGAAGCGTCAAGGTGAACCAAACTCGCTGCCCAAGGGAATAGCCCTTGAGCTCTCCGCCATGCGCCTTTGCGATCTGTCTGGCGATGAACAGACCCAACCCGAGATGCGACCGGTCCGACCCTGGCCGCTGCACTGCTCCGCGACGCAAGGGTTCGAAAAGCTGCTCCAACTCACCAGCTGGAATTTCCTCGGCAGCCGCGTTCTCGACCGTCAGGTCCACCGCTTGACTTCGACCGACCGATCTGACGCTCACGGGCTCAGCAAGCCCGTGCTTCACCGCATTGGTGATCAGGTTGCCGAGCGCTTCCCGGATGCGCGAGTCATCAAAGTCACCTCGGGTGTCGCCCTGAACGACCAACTCGATCCTCGCCCCCGGATGCGCCGCGCGTTGCAGTTCGATCTCCTCTCGACAGGTGGTCGCGAGGTCGATCGGAAGCCTCTCGATCGTCATGCCGGCGCCCAAGCTGACGCGGCTGTACTCAAGGAGCGAGTCCAGCAGCGAGGTCATGCGGCTGGCACTTTTTTTCAAGATTGCTGCAGTCGATGAAAGATCGCGCTCCGCGCCCACATTGGCCACGAGTTCGGCCGTCAGCGCGATGGCATTCAGGGGAGCGCGCAGGTCGTGGCCAAGGACCGCGAGGAAAAGCTGCTGCCATCGCTCCACCTCCGCCGTGTAGACCCGCACGGACTGTGCAAGCGCCTGGTCGATCGCCTCATTGAAACGGCCGGCATCTTTCAGGGCATCTGCGTGCGCGGGAGCAGCGTCAGCCCACAGGCGCAAGACACAGGAACGCAGCGCTCGGTACTCGGCCACGACCTGCTCGATGTGCAACCCACTGCGCGCACGCATGAGGCCGTGGGTCTCGGCGGCGGTCTCATGGGCAACAGCCGGAGCGAGGCCGTGGGACTTGGCAATGGACTCCGTCCTACTCTGGGGCGTCCGCAGGTCGGCTGAAATCGCTTCGAGTACCTTGGGAAGATGGTCGCGAAGAACAGCTTCGTCCTCGTCGTGAAAGGAAAGGATGGTCCTTGCGTACGCGATCGATTCGGCAAGGATTTTCTCCTTGGCGAGTTCGATGAAATCGGCGAGCAGCATGGCGTCTCAAGTCCTCTGTGCAACGGGGTGTAGGCCCGGGTCATTGAAAGCAAGGAATGCCGCAACCCTTCGACATATTAGACCTTGATGATGAGCGCGCCGCAGCTGATCTGCTCTCGACCCTGCTCGAAATGCGTGGTGGACAGGCTGATCCAGCAGGCCTGTTGCAGGTGCTGCAACCGCTCATGGATCCGACCTTCAGCGCGCACAGCTACGGCTTCCGGCCGGGGCGCAGCGCGCATCAGGCGGTTCAAGCGGCCAGGCAGTACGTGGAGCAAGGCCGGCGTGTGGTGGTGGACGTGGACTTGGAGAAGTTCTTCGACCGCGTGAACCACGACATCCTGATGGACCGGCTGGCGAAGCGCATTGCCGACAAGGCGGTGCTGCGGCTGGTCCGCCACTACCTGAACGCCGGCATCATGGCGAACGGGGTCACGCAGATGCGCGCGGAGGGCACGCCGCAAGGCGGGCCGCTGTCGCCACTGCTGGCCAACGTGCTGCTCGACGAGGTGGATCGCGAACTCGAACGCAGGGGGCACAAGTTCGTGCGCTATGCGGACGACTGCAACGTCTAATCAGGAGCCAGCGTGCCGGACAACGGGTGCTGGACCGGCTGCGGGCTTGCTATGCCAAGCTGCGGCTGAAGGTCAATGAGACCAAAACAGCGGTGGCGACGGCATGGGGGCGCAAGTTCCTGGGCTACTGCCTGTGGCCGCGCCGCAAAAGCAGGTGAAGCTGGCCGTGGCCGGGGAGGCGGTGCGACGCTACAAGCAGCGCATCCGCGAGATGACCCGGCGCCAGACCGGGCGCAGCATGCGCCAGATCGTGCACGACCTGCAGGCGTTCCTGCCGGGGTGGAAGGCGTGCTTCCAACTCGCGCAGACCCCGAAGGTCTGGCGAGGTCTGGATGAATGGTTGCGACACCGCCTGCGCGCCATCCAGTTGAGGCTCTGGGGTCGGGGCCCGACCATGTACCGTGAACTGCGCGCCTTGGGCGCCAGCGGCGATGTGGCGGCTCAGATCGCCGGCAACTCTCGGCGCTGGTGGCACAACAGCGCACTCGGCCTGAACCGGGTGCTCACCATCGCACACTTCGACGGTCTCGGCGTTCCTCGACTATGCTGACCTCTACTTCTTGAACCGCCCGGTGCGGACCCGCATGCCGGGTGGTGTGGGAGGAGTCCGGTCTCCGTGATCGGCCCCTATCCCGATACCCGGCCATGATGATGCCTGCATAGGAGCGGCCATGACAATTGAAGAGCTTGAGCAAAGGCTGGCGAGACTTGAATGGCTCTACGAAGATGCATCGGCCCGTCTGATGGTGACCGAAGGCCTTCTGTCGTCGATCGTGCGACACCTTCCCGAAGCAGCGGCCATGGTGGAGGACTTCAAGCGCCACCAAGACTATCTTGAGGCCGCGAGCCTCCACTCATCCGGAACCACCGACAGTTGGAACGCCAAGCTACAGGACGCTCGCGAAGTCATGCTCTTCCGGCTGAGCATGAGTGCGGATCAGGCCCGAAGTGCGCCAGATTCCAAACCGTAGCGCCGATCTTGGCAAGGGTGTTCATTTCCTGCCAGTAGGTGGCGCTGGCCGGATCGAGGCGATCCATCATCGCCGCGATTTTCGATATGGCCTCATCCGGCGGAAAGCCGGAATCCATTCGCGCCATCTCTAGGATCGCCACCATCACCTTGGTCTGGTTCATAGGGGCCACTGTGCGCCCTGAGTCGCAGCGCGGCAAGGTCATCCCTCACCGCCAGGTTTGCCCATCCCCGCACCCCTGCTTCAGAAGTTCAACAAGGTGCACGGCAGCCAGTTCCACGCCATCTCGCCCGCAGTGGAAAACGTGTTCCGGAAATACACCTGGCCTGGCAATGTCCGCGAGTTGGGCAACCTGCTGGAGCGCATCTGCATCCTCGAGCCCGGCAGTACCGTGGAGTTGCAGCACCTGCCGAACCGCATCATTCGCGCCTGCCAAACCGGGGCCGCGCAAGTGCTCGCCCCGTCGGGGGGCTACGCGGCACGCACCCAGAATTGCATCGAAAGGCCGAGCGGGAAATTCCGTTGTGCAGCGTGAAGCGTCCTTCGGGAGGGCAGGGTGGATGGGCGGGTACCTGCCCAAACCGGGCGTCCCCCTGCTTCAAAGCAGTCACGCATCAAGCACGGACCGCGGGCACAAGGCGATGCCTCAGGCCCTTCAAAGCCACCGGCGAACCCGTGCCGTGTAGCTCTCATACACCTCGCCGAATGCGGAAAGGAGGGCTCTCTCCTCCGGCGCGATTTGGAAGCGATTCATGTAGGCTACGAACACTACGGGCCCGGCCAGCGCCCACGGCGCGCTGAGAAACGCCGCCCAGCCGACAAGCACGAAGAGCAATCCAACGTACATCGGATTGCGAGTGACTCGGTAGATACCGCTTGTGACCAACGATGAGGCTGTTTCGGGCTTCAACGGGTTCACTGTAGTTTTGGCCCGCCGAAAGGCCGTGATGCCTGCGGCGCTGAATGCACCGCCAACGAGCGCAATGGACACTGCCGCAGCAATACGCAGGGTGGCATCGACTTCGAAGGTGAGCGTGAGCCGAGAGACACTCCACATCGCCAATGCGAGAACCAACGCCACGACTGGGGGTGGCACCTTCAATTCGAGTGCGTACATGGGATGCTGGCTGCTTGAATGCCGCGCAGGCTACTTCAGTTTGCGGGGTTCAGTCGAGGATGCGTTTCCTCGCCGCAGAGGTAGAGCACCGCACCTGACACCGCCATCGCGATGGAAACGAACCAGAAGGCACTCTCGAGCCTGCCGCCCAGTTCGGCGGCCGCCCCCAGTCCGAGTGCACCGATGCCGTAGCCCAGGTCGCGCCAGAACCGATAGATGCCAATGGCCGAAGCGCGCCAGCTCGGATGGGAGATGTCCGCGACGGCGGCACTGAGGTTTGGATAGAGCATGGCCATCCCGAGACCGGAGACGGCCGCTGCGGCGCTCCACCACGCCGATCCCTCGCCCAGCGGCATCAGGGCGACGCCGGCGCCGCAAATCCACATGCCCCATGAATTGAGCAGGTGCCGGCCCAGTTGGTCTGACAGCTTGCCGGTGAAGAGCTGCGCTGCCCCCCAGGTGAAACCGTACACGCCCACAATCCAACCGATGCCCGGCAGGCTCACGCCGCGCTGATGCAGGTAGACGGGCCAGACGGCCCATACCAGCGCATCGACGAATTTCTCGACTAGTCGAAGTGGCCAATGGCTTACGTCCACGCCTAGCGGGAGGCCTTGCTTCGGCGGTGCCTAGTGCGCGCTGTCGATGACGATCACCACGTCGCGAGCACCTGGTCGGACGGGCCCCGAGCTGCCGATCAGATCGCCTTGCATGGGCTGCGCCCGGCCGCTTTGCGAGATGCGGGCCTCCACGATGACCTGGCCTGCGCCCGAGAGGCGATGGTCCGCACGCATCGCGAGAGCGTCGTCCAGCGTGAAGCCAAGCGGGAGGTCGCCGGCGCGACCCTTCATCACCGCGAGCGGGATGCGCGGGCCTTCGGCGGCGCGTGCATAGATGAAGACGGTCTCGTCCGCGGCGGGTGTTCTCGGGAGCTTGTCCCCGAGCGTCACCCGTCCGGTGATCGCCTCGGGCCCGCCGGATTGCACGGGCGCCTTGACGGGTGCGGCCGGGGCGCCTATCTGCGCGATGGTCGAGGCCACGCGCGCTGCCGTCTGCGAATCCGGCGGCAGCAGCCGGTGCAGGTGTTGCCATTGGCGCAGGGCTTCCTGTGTGTCGCCCCGCTCCATGGCTGCGCTGGCGGAGAGCGCGAGCGCCTTGGGGTGGTCGGGGTCCAGCGAGAGCGCGCGCTGGATCTGG
>NZ_JBBKZU010000030.1:0-26107 GCF_037889935.1 Variovorax ureilyticus | reverse complement strand
CTGAGATACCATGCAACCCTTCACTCGCGTGTGCCTCCATTGGCCACGATCACGCTGAATCGCCGGCTACGATCAGACTGAAATGCCCGGCTACGATCGCTGAAATCCGCAGTGGGATTGCCTCGCGTGAGTTTCTTGATTGTCACGTCCTGCGCCTTGTCGTTCGCGAGGGCAGATGCTCGTGAAATCAGGGCCCCTCCTTTGCCAGTGGCAGGAGCCCCAGAATTGCCGCGCGGTTCTTCAGCACAATTTGCTGAACTTGCGGGTCGCGCGCGGCCTCGCCCAAAAGCCCAAGGCGGCGCAGCGAATAGAAGAGGAGCGCCTGTCGACATCGCACCGTGACCTCTTCGTTCTCCATCCCGTAGTCGAGTGCGATGACCTTTCGGTGGGAATTCGGCAATCTGGGATTTGGCGCGATCACAAGGTCAACAAATCGACGCCAGGGCTGGTCATCGTCTCCGTCAGTGCCGGCCTCCTCGATGAGTTCGACGGACAGCATTCGGGCCATCACGAAATCACGAAACTCGTTGCGAGTGTGGCAGAACGCACGCACGTGCCACCTGTAGCCATCGAATCCGACCCCATGTGGCGCAATGATTCGGGGCTTGGGCTCGCCTGGACTCATCGACTGGTACACGACTCTCAAGCACACCCGCAGCCGGATGGCGGCGAGGACCGCAACAACGGTGGCGGGATGGAGTTGCCTTGTTGGCGCGGCAACAACAGCAGTCGGAGGCGTCCAGCCTAGGAAGCTGAGTTCCGGTGCAAGGACCCCCGATTCCCGAGCAAGCAGTTCGTTCAGGTATCGCGACGGTTCGTTGGACGGGAACAGCGGCTTGAACTGGTCGGTAGCGAGGTAGACCTTGGAGCTGCGATCGTAGATGGCGTTGCCGGGAGCAAGCTCGAGGTATCTGGATATGTCTAGGCTCGCCTGGGGGACTGAGATGCCGAAGAAGTCAGTGAGATCGCTTCGATTGATTCGGCCCTCCCACCGCAACCGGAAGTCCAGAAACTCAAGGCGGCGGCCTTGACTCCAGCGCGCAGTCGGCTGCTCCGCAGCACCAGGACTTGGGTCAGATATACGAGGCCGCATAGGTCTATTGTACAAAAAACCAGTACTTCAGTCGTATTTTTATTCGTATAATTTTTGTACGTGATGACGCGATCATTGAAACATGTGGAAGGAAGCGGTTCCGATGCGACGTTCCTGGCGACCGGTTTTCCGGCATGCGGGTTCAATAGCGCCAGCGACCTGCGCCCCGCGCTTCAGGCGTTGGGTCTCGCGTTGGAGATGTGCTGGGCACCCGTTCATGTCGAGCGGCTGGTCGAGTTTCTGTCGCATCCCTTTGGTCCCTTCAGCCGCCGTGCCCGCGGGAGGCTTGCGCGTGCCTTTTCTGACCAACCCGGCCTCGGTGGTGACGCGTGGGCTCGCGCCAAAACAGACATCGGGGGATGGGAAGGCGGCCCTGCCATGCTGGATGAAGTTGCGTACTGGCTCGAGGGCGAGCGCTGGTCTCGCAAGGACGGCACTCCGCTCGACGCGCTCATCGGCCGGACCGAAAAGGTGCGCGGAGCGCTCCAGCGCCGCGCGACCGGAAAGGATGCCAACGCGGCGGCCGCAGTGTCCGCCGCACTTCATCAGTGCACCGCCGTCCTCGAAGGGCTTGCCGAATTCAAGCGCCAGGGCGTGCCCGCGCTCACTCCGCGCCAGGTCGAGCAACTTCTGGCCACATCGACTCCCGGTGGTGCCGGCAATCCGGCAGCGGTTGCCCAGATGGGTTGCCTGAAGTCCGCGACTACGCCCGACACGTGCATCGAGGCTGCCGACGAAGTGCTCTGGTGGATGCCTTCCACGCCGGCTCTGCCCGCGCCCCTGCCATGGTCGACCGAAGAAGTCGCGGCGCTCAAGGTACTGGGTGTGGAACTGCGCGATCCGCGTCAGGAACTCGAACTCCTGGCTATGCAGTGGCTCAGGCCACTTCTCGCTGCCAGGAAGAAGTTCGCGATCGTCCTTCCGCCCCCGGGCGCTGAGGAGCACCCCCTGTGCCAGCTGATCAAGCGACTCGCCCCCGGCATCAAGGTCGAGCGAATCGACGAGGCCATCTACGGCGCCCACCAGGATGTCATCTCACACACGGTGGAGGACGTCCTCCTGAAGCCTGCGGAGCGATACATCGAGCTGGGCCGACCAATCGCGCCGCGCAGAGCCGAACAGTCGTATTCCTCGCTGGAGCTGCTTTTCAAGAACCCGGCAGTCGCTGCGGTGAGCAACGTCGCAGCCCTCGAATCCAGTGCGTCCTTGTGGGCGAGCAGGGAAAACACGCTGCTCGGCAATCTGGCGCACCGGGTCGTCGAGTTGCTCTTCCAACAGCAAGGGGCGCTCGCGTGGAGTGACAGTCAAACCCTGGCGTGGTTCGACGGCATGGTGGATGGGCTGCTCGCCGCCGAAGGTATCAACCTGCTCATGCAGGGTGCCGGAGTGACGGAGGCGCGCTTCAAGCGGGTGTGCGGATCCGCCATCTGTGCGCTGCTACACCACCTGCAAAGCGCAAAGGCCGTGCGTGTGGAGACAGAGGTTCACTTCAAGGGGATGCTCGGCACGGTCGAGCTCGGAGGCCGGATCGACCTGCTCGCGTACTTTGCAGATAAGGGGATCGCGGCTCTGGACCTGAAGTGGACACGTGGCAAGTGGTTCGCCGAAGTCCTCTCGGAGGGCAAGTACTTGCAGCTTGCCCTCTATTCCCACCTCACAGAACAGAAGCACGGAATCAAGCCGGCGGCTCTGGGCTATTTCGTCTTCGACAGGGGCGACTTGTTTGTCACTGCGCCCGACGTCTTCCCGACCGCTCAAGTGCGCTCGCCCAGGAACGGCGTCACGACGCACGAGCTGCTTGAGCAGGCCAAAGCCTCGTGGTCATGGCGCATGGGTCAATGGAAGGCGGGAACGATCGAGTTCGTACCCTATCTGGATGACCTACAGGAATACCAGGGCGACGAAGGCACGCTGCCCGTCGAGAAGCTTGGACCGTTTTACGCAGAAGAGTTCACCTTGCTGGGAGGCTGGGAGCCATGAACGCCATCAAATTCATCAGCGCCGGCGCAGGTAGCGGCAAGACGTACCGGCTCACGAGCATTCTGTCCGAGGCCCTGCGCGACAAGTCCAATCCGGTTCGCCCTGAAGCCGTGATTGCGACCACCTTCACCGTGAAGGCCGCCACCGAGCTGCGAGAGCGCGTGCGCGATCGCCTGCTGGGTGATGGGCGGCTGGACCTCGTCTCCTCCATCGGCCAAGCTCGAATCGGTACCGTGAACGCGGTCTGCGGACAGCTCCTGCAGCGCTTCTGCTTCGAGGTGGGCATTTCGCCGGACCAGACCATTCTGAGCGAAGAGCACGCGGGCAAGCTTTTGAAGACCGCAATTGACGATGCACTGGACGCGCGCAGCAGGGCGAATCTGGCGCAATTTCAGCGTCGTTTCTCCATCGAGGATGGCGACTGGAGCCTGGTCATTGGAAAAATCGTGAGCGCGGCGCGAGCCAACGACATCTCGGCCGACGCACTCGCCGGAATGGGCAAGGACAATGCAGACCTCATGCTCGGCAACTGGCCGAAGCCGGAATCCGACGTGGACCACACTGCCAGGCTTCGTGAGACGCTGCTGAACGCGGAAGCGCAGATTCGCGGCTCCATCGAAAGCCGGGACGCCAAGGCCGAGAAGGTCAACAAGAACGAGCGTACAGGCTTGGAAAAGCTCCATAGCCTTCTGCGCGCGTTCAGTGGTAACGACTGGACCTGGGCGAACTGGCTTGGTGCCTGCAAGGTCGAGGCTGGGGCCAAGGCCGCGGCAACGCTCCAGCCGGTCAACGACGCAGGGCAGGCTCATGAGCGGCACCCCGAATTTCACCGCGATGTGCGCGAATATCTGGACCTGGTGTTTGGCCTCGCCGCCAAGACGCTGCTCACCTATGAACAGGCCAAGCTGGAAATGGGTGCGGTTGACTTCTCTGACCAGGAAGTGCTCCTCCTGCGCGCGCTCCAGGAGAGTGAGCAAGTCCGTTCGGCGCTGCGGGGTGAGCTGGACTTGGTTCTGGTCGATGAATTCCAGGACACGTCGCCGCTGCAGCTGGCGCTCTTCGTGGAACTGGCCAAGATTTCCAAGAAGTCAGTCTGGGTAGGAGACCCCAAGCAAGCCATCTATGGTTTTCGCGGTACGGACGCCTCTCTCGTAGCCGGAGTGATCGCTGCCCTGCCCGACTGGGGTGGAGAACTCGGTGAAGCCCTGACGACCTCCCGTCGCTCTACGCCGGCCCTTGTCTCGTTGGCCAACGCGGTATTTATTCCAGCCTTCGCGCCGGACTTGCCGCCCGAGGCCGTCAAGCTCAACGCGTATCGCGAAGATATTCCTGGTCAACCCACGCTCTACAACTGGTCATTCGAAAGCTCCAGGAACGACCTCGATTTCGACGGACTGGGTCCCACGATGACCCAGTTGCTGGCCAGTGGCAGGTTGGTGGCCGACAAGGACGGGACGCTCCGGCAGATACGGCCTGGAGATGTCGCTGTGCTCTGCCGTCAGCACGTGCAAGTGGCCTGGGCCGTAGCGGCCCTCTCGCAATGGGGCATTCCTGTTGCGAGCCCACGCGCAGGACTGCTGCAGACGCCAGAGGCCCTGCTGGTGCTCGCGTGCCTGCGCCGGATGCATGACGCCTCCGATACTGCCGCGACCGCCCTCATCCTGGCGCTGGCCGACGGCATGGCGCCAGACGAGTGGCTCAAGGACCGGCTCGACCATCTTGATGCCCAAAAGCCGTCCCATGAATGGAAGGCAGTCGGTGACGACATTCACCCACTGGTATCGCGGCTCGAGGCGGCCCGCCCTGCCCTGCTGTCGCTCACGCCTTCCGAGGCCCTGCGCCTGGCTGTGGCTGAGTCGCATGTGGCCAAGCTCTCGAACCAATGGTCTCGCACGCCGCTCGAGGCGCGCAGCCGCATTGCCAACGTGGAAGCACTTCTCGCATTGGCGACCGCGTACGAGGACGAATGCATGGCTGCGAGGCGGCCAGCAACAGTCGGAGGACTCCTTCGCTGGCTGAATGACCTAGCAGCAGCGGGCAAGGACCAACGGGCGGTCAGTTCGGAAGACGCCGTCACCGTGATGACGTACCACGGCGCCAAGGGGCTCGAGTGGCCGGTCACGGTGCTCGCGGGACTCAACGACGGGGCCCGCCATGAACTTTGGGGCGTACGCGCCCGGACCAACGGGCCGTTCGATGCTCAGCAACCCTTGCTCAACCGCTTCGTGCATCACTGGCCCAACGCCTACGGTCCGCACTTTTCTGCGCCGCAAGCTGCGGTCAATGCCGAATCTTCCGAGATTGGGCAGCAGATGGTCAAGGCAGGCGTCGACGAGAACAAGCGGCTTTTCTACGTCGGCATGACCAGGCCGCGTGACGCGCTCATTCTCATGGCGGGCCAGCGTAAGTCCGGCCCGGCCAGGAAGTGGGTGGACGAACTGCAGGCCTCAGCCCTGCTTTTTGGCGACAGCGGGACGGTGGCACTTCCCGGCGGAAAGCAGCTCGTACGCGCGACCTTGAAACTTTCGGCCGCTCAGTGTGTGGAAGATCCCCCTGCCCCGCCGAGCGTCAAGCGCAGCTGGTTCACGCCCGAACCTCTATCGGGAGCGCAAGAGCTCTGGTTTCGACCAAGCAGCGCGCATGGCGGCGATTTCGTGGTCGCCGAGAGCCAGGGTGTGGGAACTCGCATCGCGATTGCCGGGGCGGTCGATATGGCCACGCTCGGAACTGCCCTGCACAACTGTATCGCTTGCGCGGGCGTCGCTGGCGAGGTTCGACTCGCGGACATCGACCGGGTGCTCGAGCGATGGGAGGTGACTCACGCGGTATCGAAGGACGCCGTGAAGGCTCAGGTCGAGGCGCTACTCGGATGGGTCGAGAAGCGCTGGCCTGGTTGCGCGGTACACGTGGAGGTGCCCATTGAGGCGAAACGACCGAATGGCCAGCGTCTGCGCGGTCGTATCGACTTGTTGGTGGATACGCCCGAAGGCTGGGTCTTGATCGACCACAAATCCAATCCGCGCGGAGCCGCCAACGACGAGCAACTCGTCAATGAGCACGGGCCCCAGCTCGAGTCTTACGCTGAAGCACTCCGTCATGCGACGGGCCGTTTCGTCAACGAGAAGTGGCTGTTCTTCCCAGTGTCGGCACGAGCAGTTCGTGTTCAGGTTTCGGCGCTGGCCAACCAATAAGAAACGGGTTATCAAAAATGGGTTTCAAATTCATTCACGCGGCGGACATCCATTTGGACAGCCCGCTCCGAGGCTTGAGCGCCTATGAGAACGCGCCGGTCGACCAGCTGCGAAATGCCTCGCGCGAAGCGCTCAAAGAGCTGATCACGAAGGCGATTGAAGACAAGGTGTCATTCGTCGTTTTTGCCGGTGACCTGTATGACGGCGACTGGCGGGACTACAACACCGGCATTTTCTTCGCAGGCCAGATGGGACGGCTTGCGAAGGCGGGCATACGGGCGTATGTCCTGCACGGCAATCACGATGCGGATAGCGAAATGACTAAAAGGCTTGCGTTGCCTGACAACGTGGCAGTCTTCAACTCCCGGTCGGCGCACGTGCACAAGATTGACGAGCTGAAAGTCGCCCTGCACGGTCAGAGCTTCAGCAATCGCGCGGTCGAGGACAACCTGGCGGCCAGCTACAAGGCCAGAGTCGACGGGTACTTCAACATCGGTGTCCTGCACACCGCCCTGCAAGGGTATGCGGCGCACGCGAGCTACGCCCCCTGCACTGTCGACGAGTTGCACGCAAAAGGGTACGACTACTGGGCTTTGGGCCACGTGCACGAGTACCAAAAATGGGAAGGTCCGTCGACCATCGTGTTCCCAGGAAATCTTCAGGGCAGACACGTGCGTGAGACGGGTCGCAAGGGCGCCGTTTCGATTACCGTAGGCGACTCTGGTCATTCAGTGGTTGATCGGCTGTATCTGGATGTCCTGCGTTGGGAGGTCGTGAATGTCGACGTTAGTCAGTGCGCGACCTTCGAAGACGTCGCCCGCAAGGTCGGTCAAGGTTTGACAAGTTTGCTGGAAGCTGACGATGTTCCCCGCGCAGTGCGTGTGATCCTCGGGGGCAAGACGCGCCTGCATGGCGCTCTGTTTGGAAGCGCTGCAGCGCTCCGGGCGCAGGTGCTCGCACAAGCGGCCGCCATAGATGCGGAGCAGATCTGGGTGGAAAAAGTAAGGGTTTCTACAACCCCCGTGGACACGCCACAGGCCGCAGGGGAGTCTCGTGAGGCCCTTACTGAACTGCGGGCCATCTTCGATGAAGCTGGCACCGACCCTGAGTTCCTCGAGGAACTGCAGCAACAGTTGCAGCCGTTCTTGAACAAGGTCTCCGACGATGTCAACGAAGATGTGCCGCTGCTGGCACTCGTGCGGCAAAAGCGCTTCGCCGACCTCGTGCAGGAGGTGGCCCCCAGCCTCCTTGCCCAGCTCAGCTCGAAGGTGTTGTGATGCGCATCGAAGAGCTCAACCTGGTTGCCTACGGCAAGTTCACCGACTACAGGCTCGCCCTTCCTCAGGCGACCCACGATTTCCATGTGATCATTGGTCCAAACGAGGCTGGGAAGTCCACGATACGGCGAGCGATCACGGAGTTGCTCTTTGGCATGGAGATGCGATCTCCCCTCGGGTTCAAGCATGCGCAGAGCGACCTGAAACTCTCAGGAGTACTTGCGACCGAGGCCGGTAAGTTGGCCTTCGTCCGGACGAAGCAGCACAAGTCCCTGCGCTCGCTATCTGACGATTCGCTACCGGAGAGTTATCTGGGGCCTGTTCTGGGCTCGTTGACACAAGAGACGTTCGAGCAGTTGCATTGCTTGGACCACGAGCGCCTCCTGAAGGGAGGGCAAGGCATCGTGGATCCAAGGAACTCCGTCAGTCAGATTCTTTTCCAGGCTGCGTCGGGGCTCGAGGGATTTGCCGCAGTCCGAGAGGCTCTGGGAGATCGGGCGGGTCAACTGTTCACGAATCGGGGACGCAACAGTGAATATGCGAAGGCGGCTGACCGGTTCACGGATGCGCAGAAGAGGCTCAAGGACGTCCAGGTACGAACGAAGGAGTGGGTTGAAGCTCGCGACGCGCTCAAGGTTGCCGACGATAACCTCGAGGCCGAGCGCAGGAACCGCCGCGAACTCGAACTGCAGAGGACATCTTGGGACCGTGCTCGTCGACTGGCGCCACTGGTCGAGCGGCTGGCCAGGGTGCGGGAGGAACTCACGGAAATGGGCGAGACGACTCCTTTTCCGCCCAGCGCCAGGGAAACCCTGGACGCCGGCATCGCTGAAATGAATTCAGCTGCGGCAAAGCTTCAAACGCGTGAAGAGGATGTTGCTCGCAGTCGGCAGAACTTCGACGCGATCGAGGTGGAGGGGACGGTGCTTGAGCGGGCGGCAGACATCGAGAGGCTCGCCAAGCTATGCGGTCTCTACGCCAATCACGGCAGAGACCTCCTACTACGCCGTGGGGAGGTCGACAACTGGCTGAAGGAGGTGCTCGTCCGAAGTTCGGATTTTGGCTGGGGCGAGAGTGAAGAGGAAGTTCGCAACCGCCTGCCCAAGGACAGGGTGCTTCGTGCCATTGGTGCTTTACTCAAGACCAGAGGTGCCCTTCTGGCAGACGAGCGCGCCGCAAAACAGAGTGAGGAAGAGCGGCAGATTGCAGTCGACGATCTGAAAGAGCAGCTCGATGCTTCTGCTGCAGAAGAGACCGTTGACCCGCAACTCGTCGAGGCGCTTGAGCACGCGCTTCCATACAAGACAAGTGAATCCAAGCAGAAGGTTCTTCAAAGCACGATGAACCTGGCGCAAACTACCGCCCGGAACGCGCTTGCAGCGTTGGGTCGGCAGGAATTCACGCAGGAGTCTCTGCGTTCCATGCAGCTGCCGTCGCCCGAGCGAGTGACGGCGCTGCGGAACAGACGCCAGGAGCTCGCGCAAGCCGCAGATGTGGCGCGCTCGTTGGCCAAACAAAGCGAAGCGACGGCAGCAGACCTCGAACTAGAAATTGCCCAGTTCGAGCGTTCACGCAAAGTGGTCACTGTCGCCCAGGTTTCTGGTGCTCGGCACGAGCGCGACGAGAAATGGGGAGCCATCAAGGCCGGAACTGTCTCGCTAGCGGCTGGCGCCTCACAGTTCGATGTGGCCATCCGTCTCGCAGACGAGCTCAGTGATGCGCGCACGCTCTCCGAGACCGACGCGGCCGAACTGCAAGCCCTTCACGACCAGTTGGAGAAGTCGAAGAGCGAGAAAAGTCGCCACGATAATACGGTCAAAGAAGAGGAGAAGGAGCTCGCGCAGTTCGACGCGCAGTGGGCTGAAGATGCCGCCAGCATCGGGCTGCAGGGAATGGACCTCGACGACCTACCGGAATGGGTTGCCAGGCGCGAGGCTGCGTTGCAGGCAGCCGACGACGCAGCCAAGAAGACGCACGACTACGATCTTGAACGCGACAACGCGGCGCAGGCACGCCGTGCATTGTCGGACGCCATGTTGAAAGCCAAATTGGCCGTAAGCGAATCGACCGGGCTGGCGGCGCTTTGCGCTACGGCTGACGAACAGATCAGGGGCGCCCAACTCGCCTCGACGCGCCGGCAAGACCTGGAGCACCGATTGCAAGTCGCGCACACGGCCCTGAGGGCTGCGAAGAAGACCAAGGATTCCAAGACGACTGCCGTCGAACAGTGGAACGCGGACTGGAAAGAGGCTCGCTCGAGCGCAAATCTTTCCGGTGTAGGAGAAGACGTGGCAGAGGTTGAGTCTGCCGTTGCGGCCGCCGAGTTTATTCGCCAACGCCTGGAGAAGGTCACCTCTCACCGCACCGAGCGCATCCAGACAATGGAGGCCGACCTTGGTCAGCTCAAGGAGGCTGCTGACTCGCTTGCTCCCGCGCTTGCGCCGGACTGGATGCAGAGCGCTCCGGAGGAATTGTCGCGCATTCTCAACGCACGACTTGAAGAAGCAAAGGGCCAATCCAGCAGGCGGAAGCAGGCGCGCACGCACCTCGACGAGGTCGAACGGCAGCTCGATGATGCGAAGTCGGAGTTGACTCAAGCCAAGCGCAGTCTCGATCCGCTACTCAAAGTGGCGCATGTTGATGACCCCATGTTGGCGCTTCCGCTCGTTGAGCGGTGGCGGAGAAAGACAGACGCCGAGGCTACGCTTGCTGCGACGCGAGCCGACCTGGAGAAGGGCTCCGATGGACTCTCGCTCGAGGAGATTCGCGCCGAAGTTGCGAGCCATCCCGCAGCGGACGCCGCGGGGAAGGTCATGACATTGAGAGACCAGCTGCTGGATTCCGACACCAGGCTCACGACCTTGTTGGAGGCGCAGCTTGCCGCAAACAAGGCGTTCGATGTTATCAACGGAGGAGACCAGGCCGCCGTTGCCGAAGCGCAGAAGCAAGAAGCGCTCGCGGAGATGTCCGACTCTGGGGAGGAGTACCTGCAGCTTGCTACGGCGGGCAGCCTGCTCAGGTGGGCCGTAGACAGGTACCGTGACCGAAAGCAGGGGCCGCTGCTCCAGCGCGCGAGCGCAGTCTTCGAGAATCTGACGCGTGGCTCCTTTGAGAAACTGCGCATCGACTACGACCAGAACCCACCGGCTCTTCTGGCGTACCGGCCAAATAGTCAGTCCGTAAAGGTCTCGGGACTCAGTGACGGAACGCGCGACCAGCTGTTCCTTGCTCTGCGCATCGCAGCCTTGGAGCTGCAGACGGAACAGGGTGCGCCAGTACCCTTCATCGCCGATGACCTGTTCATCAACTTCGACGACAAACGATCGCAGGCAGGCTTGCAGGCTCTATACGCGCTCTCGACCAAGACGCAGGTCATCTTCCTTAGTCACCAGGAGCACCTGTTGCCTGTAATCCGAAACCTGTTTTCTCACGTGAACGTCAGAATTCTTGAAAATGAGGAAGCTCTCGTCTGAGCGTGGATGCTCTCCGTACTGGGGTACTTCCGCGCCGAAAGATCGCTCAACCTCGTCACCCCAACCTGAACTGTAGCCCCAGCGATGGACCACGCCACCCTCAGCGTTCTGCGCGACCGCCACCCCGCTTGGCGGATGCTGGCCTCGCCGCATGCCACGCTGGTGGCGAGCTTCCTATACCGGGTGTTCGTTTCGCCGAACGTGCGGCTCATGAGCGAGGCCGATCTCGCCGAGGCGCTGGAGGACGAGCTGTTTTCCCTGCGCGAGCAGCTGGGACCGGAGGCCTACCCTAAGAGCGCGCTGGAGTACCTGAACGACTGGGTCGCGCCCGACAAGGGCTGGCTGCGCAAGTTCTACAAGCTTGGCACGGACGAGGCGCAATTCGACCTGACGCCGGCCACCGAGAAGGCCGTCGCTTGGCTGCTGTCGCTGACCGAGCGGCCGTTCGTGGGCACTGAGTCGCGCTTGCTGACGCTGTTCGCGCTGCTGGAGCAGATCAGCGCTGGCACCGAGGCCGATCCGATCAAGCGCGTGGACGACCTGCGCAAGAAGCGCGATGAGCTGGACGCCGAGATCGCCCGCGTTCTGGCGGGCGACTTGCCGCTGTTGGACGACACGGCGGTCAAAGACCGCTTCCAGCAGTTTCAGCAACTCGCCCGCGAGCTGCTGGCCGACTTCCGCGAGGTGGAGCACAACTTCCGCCTGCTCGACCGCAAGGTGCGCGAGAAGATCGCACTGTGGCAAGGTGCCAAGGGTGCGCTGCTCGACGAGATCATGGGCGAGCGCGATGCGATCGGCGACTCCGACCAGGGCCGTAGCTTTCGCGCCTTCTGGGACTTCCTCATGTCCAGCCGGCGGCAGGAGGAACTTTCCGAGCGGCTGGATCAGGTGGTGGCACTTCCCGCCGTGGTGGCGCTGAAGCCCGAGCCGCGCACCCGCCGCTTGCACCACGACTGGTTGGAGGCGGGCGAACACACGCAGCGCACGGTGGCCCAGCTGTCGCAGCAGTTGCGCCGCTTTCTGGACGACCGGGCCTTTCTGGAGAACCGCCGCATCCTGGACCTGTTGCATGGAATCGAAAGCAAGGCGCTCAGCCTCCGCGAGGCCACGCCCTCCGGCACGGTGATGCACATCGACGCGATGGCGGCAGACATCGAACTGCCGCTGGAGCGGCCCCTGTTCTCGCCGAGCGCGAAGCCGCGTCTCACCGATTTGGCGCTCATAGCCGGGGAGGACGACATCGACACCGCGCGCTTGTTCGATCAGATCGTGGTGGACAAGGCGCGCCTGCGGTCGACCGTGCAACGCGCACTACGCCGCCAGCCGCAGATCACGCTGTGCGACCTGCTGGATGCCGAGCCTCTGCACCAAGGCCTGGCCGAACTGGTGGCCTACCTGGAGCTGGCCCACGCCGGGGAAACCAGTGACGCCCTGGACGGCTTGCGCGCCCTGGTCGACGAAGCCGTGGAAGAACCGATCCGTTGGCAGGCCAGCAACGCAGCGGGCGAAGCCGTGACACGCGAGGCGCGCTTGCCCCGTGTGATCTTCACGCGCTGACTGCTTCGGACGGCCAGAGGGAGAAGAACATGAACGATGCGCTGCACGAGAACGATTCGGTGGAGACTCCGCCCCGCGCGCTGCCGGCGGTGCCCGAGCTGTCGCAGCTGATGGTGCACCTGCTCAAGGGCGTGCTCTACCGCGACGACGACGAGCGACTGTGGGACAGCCTGTTGCGCCTGCAAGTACGGGTGAGGGAACAGGCCGCTGTGCTGCTGCTCGATCTGGTGCTGGACGAGGCCGAGGGCCATGCCTTCCTGAAGAGCCGCCCAGACCCGGACGAGTCCGAGGGGGCGCCCCGCTTGCCAAGGCTCGTCGCACGCCGGCCGCTGTCCTACCCAGTGAGCTTGATGCTGGCGCTACTGCGCAAGCGCATGGCGGAGTTCGACGTCGGCGGTGGCGACACCCGGCTCGTGCTCTCGCGTGACGACATCGCCGAGCTGGCGCGAGTGTTTCTGCCCGATGGCACGAACGAAGCCCGGCTGATCGACCAGGTGGACGCGACGCTCACCAAGGTGGCCGATCTGGGGTTTTTGCGCCGGCTCAAGCCCGCCACCGGCGGTGGCCAGGACAGAGGCCACTACGAGGTGCGGCGCATCCTGAAAGCCTTTGTCGACGCGCAGTGGCTGGCGGACTTCGATGCGCGATTGGAGGTCTACCGTACTGCGCTTCCTGCAGGATCTGCCGAATCGACCGACAAGGCCGGAGCCGGCAAAGGGGTGGCCGATGCTTGAAGCGCCGACGCTCGGCCTGGACTTCGTGGCCGACGACAGCCGGGTGGGCTTTCGGCTGCAGCGGCTGGAGGTGCTGAACTGGGGCACCTTCGACAAGCGCGTCTGGCGCTACGAGCTCGACTGCTGCAACGGCCTGCTCACGGGCGACATCGGTTCGGGCAAGTCCACGCTGGTCGATGCCATCACCACTTTGTTGGTGCCAGCGCATCGCGTGGCCTACAACAAGGCGGCCGGGGCCGATGCCCGCGAGCGGTCCTTGCGTTCCTACGTCCTGGGGCACTACAAGAGCGAGCGCAACGAGGTCACTGGCAGCGCGCGGCCTGTGGCGCTGCGCGATGCGTCGAGCTATTCCGTCATCCTCGGCGTATTCCGCAACGACGGCTATGACCAAGCCGTGACGCTGGGCCAGGTCTTCTGGCTGAAGGACCCTCAGGGTGCGCCTGCGCGCTTATTCGTGGCGGCTGAGCGGGCACTCGCCATTGCCGATGACTTTAGCGGTTTCGGCAGTGACATCACCGCCCTGCGCAAGAAGCTGCGCGGCGCCGGCTGCGAGCTGTTCGACAGCTTCCCGCCTTACGGGGCCTGGTTTCGTCGCCGCTTCGGCATCGAGCACGAGCAAGCGTTGGAGCTGTTCCATCAGACCGTCTCGATGAAGTCGGTGGGCAACCTCACCGAGTTCGTGCGCGGCCACATGCTGGAGCCCTTCGACGTGGGCAGCCGCATCGAGGCCCTGATCCGCCACTTCGATGACCTGGACCGAGCGCATCAGGCCGTGCTCAAGGCCAAGCGGCAGGTGGACTTGCTCGCGCCCCTGGTCGGGGACGGTGAGCGCCACCAGGCGCTGGTGGCGGAGATTCAGGGCTGGCGGGATGCTCGCGATCAGCTCCGGCCTTACTTCGCCCGGCTCAAGGGCGAGCTGCTGGACCGCCGCCTAAGCCTGCTATCGGATGATGCTGCCCGGCTCGATGCGCAGATCGAGCGCCTGGACGCGCAGCGTGAGACCGAGCGCATTGAAGTCGCCCGTCTGGAGCGGGCCCTGCGAGAAAATGGCGGCGACCGCCTGGAGGAGCTGGCGGCAGAGATTCGCCGTCTGGAGCAGGACAAGGAACAACGCCAGGAGAAGTCTGACCGCTTTCAAGAGCTGCTTGCCCGCATCGATGAGGCGGCGCCGGCGGATGAAGCACGCTTTCTCGCCCAGCAGCAGAGCATTGCCCAGCGTGCCGATGGCTTGCGCGAGCGCATTGCCGACTTGGACAACCGCGAGCGCGAGGAGGACTTCACTTTCCGCAAGGGCCGTGAAGAGCACACCGCCTTGTCCGACGAGATCGAAAGTCTCCAGCGTCGCAAGAGCAACGTCGACGCCGCCCAGATCCGCATCCGCGATGCGCTGTGTGCGGCGCTGGCTATCGGTGAGGACGAACTGCCCTTCGCGGGCGAGCTCCTCCAGGTGCGTGACGACGAGCGCGATTGGGAAGGCGCCGCCGAGCGGCTGCTGCGCGGCTTCGGCCTCGCGCTGCTGGTCCCGGACGCGCAATACAAAGCCGTTGCGGACTGGGTGGACCGTCAGCACCTGGGCGCCCGCTTGGTGTACTTCCATGTGCGTCCGCGAAAGGCTGCGCAGGGCTCGGCTCTGCATCCGCAGTCGCTGGTGCGCAAGCTCGTCATCAAGCCGGATTCGCCCCACTACGAGTGGCTGGAACAGGAGCTTCGCCAGCGCTTTGACGTTGCCTGCTGCGACACGGGCGAGCAGTTTCGCCGCGAGGCCCGCGCCATCACGCGCGCTGGTCAGATCAAGGACCCGAGCGGTCGCCACGAGAAGGATGACCGCACCCGCATCGACGACCGCAGTCGCTACGTGCTCGGATGGAGCAACGCCGACAAGCTGCGCGCCTTGCGCGATCAGCGGCAGCGACAGGAGGAAAGGCTTGCCACGCTGGGGCTACTCATCGGTGAGATCCAGGCAGCGCGTACGGAGCTGCGAGGCAGGCTGGATGCCCTTAGCAAGATGGAGGAGTTCACGCGCTTCGCCGACATCGACTGGATGAGCACGGCTCGCAAGATTGCCGCACTCACCGAGGAACGTGCGAGGCTGGAAGCAGCGTCCAACACACTGCAAGAGCTGGGGCGTCAGCTCAAAGCGGTGCAAGACCAGCTTAAGGATACAGAACGCAAGCGCGATGAGTCCCGGGACAAGCGTGCAGAGGTCGGAGCCAAGCATGCGGCTGCGCAAGAACTGCTGAATCAGACGGTTCGCATTTGGGACGACGCGCCGCTGACCGATGCACAAATCGAGCGTCTGAATGTCTGGCGCTCTCAAGCGCTGGGCGAGCATCAGCTGTCGGTCGAGTCCTGCGACAACCGTGAACAGGACGTGCGCAAGTGGCTGCAGGAGCGCATCGACGCGGAGGACAAGCGTCTAGGCCGTCTGACCGAGCGCATCGTCAATGCCATGCGCGGATTCAAGGAAGAGTTCAAGGCCGAGGCTGTCGAGATGGACGTGAGCCTGGCGGCGCTACCGGAGTACGAGCGGATGCTCACCGGGTTGAAAGGCGACGACCTGCCTCGATTCGAAGCGCGCTTCAAGGAACTGCTCAACGTCAACACCATCAACGAGATCGCCAACTTCAATGCCCAGCTCGCCCGCGAGCGGGAGACCATCAAGGAGCGCGTGGACTTCATCAACCAGTCGCTTCGGGCCATCGACTACAACCCCGGCCGGTACATCAAGCTGGTGGCGCAGCCCAGCCCGGATGCGGAGATTCGCGACTTCCAGCAGGATCTGCGGGCGTGCACCGAAGGCGCGCTGACGGGCTCGGCCGACGAACAGTATTCGGAGGCCAAGTTCCTGCAGGTCAAGGCCATCATCGACCGGTTCCGCGGCCGTGAAGGACTGTCTGATGCCGACCGGCGCTGGACCGCCAAGGTCACCGACGTGCGCAATTGGTTCCTGTTCTCGGCAAGCGAGCGCTGGCGTGCCGACGGAGCCGAGCACGAGCACTATTCGGACTCCGGCGGCAAGTCGGGCGGCCAGAAGGAGAAGCTGGCCTACACCGTGCTGGCGGCGAGCCTGGCCTACCAGTTCGGGCTGGAGTGGGGTGCCGTGCGTTCGCGATCATTCCGCTTCGTGGTCATCGACGAGGCTTTTGGACGCGGATCGGACGAGTCGGCGCAGTACGGACTGCGCCTGTTCCAGCAGCTCAATCTGCAGTTGTTGATCGTCACGCCGCTGCAGAAGATCCACATCATCGAACCGTTCGTGGCCAGCGTTGGTTTCGTGCACAACGAGGGCGGGCGGGACTCGCGCCTGCGGTGTCTGTCGATCGAGGAGTACCGAGCGCAGAAGGAGCAAGGGTTGGCCGAATCGAGGGCAGTTGGGGTCGGCGCGGCACCATGAGCTGGACCACGCCGGCGGACCTGCGCGCCCAGGTCCAACGCTTATGGGATCGCGGTGACTTGCTGCGTGCGGCGGTCACGGACGCCGCTTCATGGCCCCTACGCATGAACCTGAAGGCCCCCAGTGCGGCGGACTTGACCGATCGTTTCGAGGCGGTGCGTGAATGGGTGCGTGCCGTTGCCGAAACTCCGCAGGTTCGAATCGAATGGCGGGATTGGAATCACCGGGTACAGGGTACGCAGCGTCTTCCAGCAGCCATCTGGGTCGACTCGGTTCACGAGGCCTTGGCCTTCATCGGCAAGGCACGCCAGGCCCAGCGCTTCGAGGTGCTGTGGGAACAGACGGCGGCCGTACAGCCTGCGCTGCTGGGCTGGCTGTCCCGACGGCCGATCCAGGCGCTGGACCTGGCCGATCGCTGGGAGCGTCTGTTGGCCGTCGTCGCGTGGCTGCAAGCCCACCCTCGCCCGGGTGTCTACCTGCGCCAGGTCGACGTGCCCGGGGTGGACAGCAAGTTCATCGAGGCCCAGAGAGGCGTGCTGGCCGAGCTGCTGGACCTCGCTCTGCCGCCCAAGGTCGTCGAGACTGGAGCGAACGGCGTCGCGCAGTTCACTCGCCGATTCGGGTTCCTGGACAAGCCCGTCCGGATTCGGTTTCGTCTGCTTGACCCGGCACTGCCCGGCCTGCCGGGCTGCGAAGGGCTGCCCGACATCACCTTGGACGCGGCGAATTTCGCGGTGCTGGCGTTGCCCGTTGAGCGAGTCTTCATCACCGAGAACGAGACCAACTTCCTCGCCTTTCCGGAGATGGCGGGCGCCATCGTCGCCTTCGGTGCGGGCTACGGTTGGGAGGCGCTCGCGCGCGCCGCATGGCTGCATCGATGCCAGTTGCACTACTGGGGTGACATTGACACCCACGGCTTCGCCATCCTCGACCAACTGCGCGGCTACTTCCCGCGCGCGGCGTCCTTCCTAATGGACCGGGAGACGCTGCTCGCGCATCGCTTGCACTGGGGCGAGGAGCCCAAGCCTGCGCGGCACGAATTGTCGCGTCTCACGATCGAGGAGGCGGCCGTCTATGACGACCTCAGATTCGACCGCCACCAGCTCAGGCTGCGATTGGAACAGGAGCGGATCGGGTTTGGCTGGGTTTGCGATCGACTGATATGTATCCCCTCTCATACTTGAGCCCTAATTCACGACAGGAGGTTCTGGCTCACGCACTCAGGAACTTCGAGGTCGGCAAGGGCGAGATGGTCGCGCTCATCGGCTCCAACGGCGCCGGCAGTCGCGCGGTCGACGCTCGGGCACTACAGCTCAACTGGTTCGTAGTGAACATTGTTGACGACCCATTCGGAGACGCGAGGAAGAATGCGGACCTCATGCGCACCAAGTTCGAATTGGCCCCAGGCCTTGCAAACCTTTCGGGCGCTCTCAGGCAGCGCATTTCCACCTTTCAGTTGGTGCGGCAGTTCGCCCAAAAGACAGGCGCCTTGGCGTACCTGCTGCGCTCATACCAAAAGCAACTGAAGGAGCGCACCTTTATGTCCTTCGATAGCCATGTCGCTAGGTTTGTGATTGCAGCCATCGGCGGAGGCGTCGTGGGCCTTTTCACGAACTTCACCTCGGGCGGTGGAGCCGGCGTATCGATCTCACCGCTCGCCATCGCGTTCCTGGTCGGCTACGCCACAGACGTCTTCTTTTCTTTTCTCGATTCGTTCGTGCACACATACGTTCAATCGCACCAGCGCGCCCTCGGCCGTAGCTGGACCAGGCGTCGCCTACAAACTTGAGGTGTGCAGCGATAGCCGCCCTTTCTCGCTCAGCACGCGAGCGCCTGCAGCCCGGCGCTGTCCTATCGTCCCCGTCGCGCCTTTCACGCAGGGAAGGCCCGAAGTCACGTTGCGTGTGCTCAGTTACCATTTGTTAGTGCCCGGGAGCCGCTTGCACCGCTCTGGCACGAAATGGAGACGCGACCCGCATGCACACCTGCCAAGTACCCGGAGACACACTCGATCAATGGCTGAAGGCGTACCCCTCCACGGTCGGCCGTTACGGTCACCTTCTCCTGGAACAAGTCGGCCTTAACGACGTCGCGCTTGTCGAGGCGCTCAGACCGTACTTTGAATCGGCGCATCTCGATGCCCGCGAACACTTCCACGAGGAAATCTGCATCGATCTTCATCCGGACGCCGGCTCTGTCGGCGCGCATGTGACCTATCCCACTTGCCTACCTTCCACCACCCGCCGAGGGTTGTTCGGCGAAGTTATGGCCGGTATGCTGACCGAGCACTACAGCTATGTGGGCGGTCACCAATGGCGAGTCCCGATTTTTCTGTTTCGACACCATGAAGATGTGAAGCACTACCTGTTCACGCTGGCGCGCGACTCATCTTTGACCAGGGAAGTCATGGGGCGCCATGGTTCCGACTTCCTGGCCATCGCGTTCGATGAACAGGGCCACGTTGTTCGCTACCTCGCCGGCGAAGCAAAGTGGCGCAAGCAGCTGAGACAGTCGGTGGTGGATGCCATGCTGCTGGGCCAAAAGGTCGACGACGGAAGTGGCAACAGGGTGCATTCCGGAACCGGGATTTGGCATCAACTCAATGTGCGGGACACGCGGCTGCCATACGGCATGCGCCAGCTGCAAAAGCTACTTAAGGAGCGGGACGCCACAGGCTTTGCTGCAGCGATCCACTCGATCGACCAGGCCTTGATGCTCGACAACGCGGCGACGATTCCCAGAACCAATTTGGTGCTGATCTGCGCAAATGACTTTCCCACGCGAGGCGAAGGAAACCCAATGATTGATTGGGAAGCTCAGCCAACGGCTTACACGGCTCCGCACGACCTCCAGGTGGTCGAAGTGTTCCTGCACGAAGGGGAGAAGCTGATCGACGACATCTACGATTCTTTGTGGAGTGGAAGCTAAAGCGTGGCAGCCTTCGACCAAGAACGTCTAGAACTCGCCGAACGGTTGCGTCGCAGCCTGGCCATCAAGAATCGGCTCCTGCCTGAGCAGGCCCGTGCCTTCGTCCGAGGTTTGCAGGTCACTTGGCACGTGCCGCCAATCCAGTGGCGGGAGCGCGAATCGGATGACCTGCTCGCCGATGCGCGGAGGTTGATGCATGCGGCGGAGATCTTCCGCGAGGTTGAGGGCGATTCATCAGATCAGGCCATGGACTGCTACCGCCGGGCGGGCGAACTGCTCGAGTGGTTGACCCGGGCCGATACGCAAAGCAATGACATGGCGCCCTTAGCGCTGCTCGCCGGTGCCGCGTTTCAGCTGGGCGGATTGCCGGCGATGTCGACAGCACTGCTCGGCCAGATCAAGGCACCGGAGGCCGGTATCCGTCTGTTCCTGACTTTCCTCAAGGGCGACTTCAACGGAGTCATCGACGAAGTGCTTTCGTTCTGGAACGAGCATGCCGACATGACGCGCCGC
This sequence comes from Variovorax ureilyticus, assembly GCF_037889935.1. Lineage (NCBI taxonomy): Bacteria > Pseudomonadati > Pseudomonadota > Betaproteobacteria > Burkholderiales > Comamonadaceae > Variovorax > Variovorax ureilyticus. The sequence continues at coordinate 5,967 of NZ_JBBKZU010000030.1, read as the reverse complement.
GACGCGCCGGCGTCGTTGCTCGAGCATGAGGATCCCGAACGCCTGAAGTGGTACTTCACAGTCGAGATCGTGCGCAGTGTGGGGCTTGTCGCCGCCACCCTGAGACAAGGCAATCGAGAGCGCTGGGAACTGGCCCTGCGCAAGTTGACCGCCTTGGAGAAACTGGCAACACGGTCGTTCGGCGACGATGTGTCCCTGTTGATCACCTTGCTGACGGCGGTGGCGAAAGGCTATGGCGCCGCAAGCATCTATGGGCCGATTGCGCAACTGTCGCGCGTCAATCCCGAGCGAGCACCGCGCCTCCGACGATTCGCGCGCGATCAGTTCGGGCGGGGACGGGGCATCCTCTGGCCATCGCAGGCCCGTGGGCTGGATCGCCTGCTGGAGTCTTCGTCGTTCGCCCTGTGCACGCCCACCGGCTCGGGCAAGACGCTGGTGGCCAATCTGGCTCTCGTCAAGGAACTGATGCTGGCATCCGAGGACGAGTCGATGGGCGCGCTCGCACTTTACCTCGTGCCTTCCCGGGCACTTGCAGGGGAGGTGGAGGCCAAGCTTGTCAGCGAACTCGGCAACGATTTGATCGTCACGGGTCTGTACGGGGGGACCGATTGGGGCATCACCGACTATTGGCTCAATGCCGAGCGTCCGACCGTCTTAGTTGCAACGGTGGAGAAGGCCGATGCCTTGATGCGGTATGTAGGGCCCTTGATCATCGCTCGCCTGCGCCTCTTGGTTGTGGACGAAGCGCACCAAGTGGTGGCACAGGATCGCGACCGAACCTTGCTGGACTTCGCAGAGCACAGCAGTCGGGCATTGCGTCTTGAGGGCTTCGTGTCACGGCTGCTGGCCCGCGTTCCGAACATCGCGCGCATCGCATTGACGGCGGTCGCGGGTGGGGCTGCAGGCCCGGTGGCGCGGTGGGTCGAAGGCAACGCAGATGCCACGCCCATCGGAACCAACTACCGGAGCACCCGCCAACTCATTGGGTCGTTGGAATGCACTCCCGGCAGTGCAGGACGCATGCAGGTCGACATGATGAACGGCGCGATGCTCCATGTCCGCGGCCGGGATGAGGCCGTCTATATCCCACTGCGCATACCGCCCATGCCCCTGTTGCCTGCGTCGATGCGCAACAGCATCTACCGCTATAACGAGGTCAACGTGCTCTGGACAGCGTTGCACTTGCTAGAAGCCGACCGACGGATCTTGATCTCGGTGGCCCAGCAGCCAGAGCAGACGATGAGATGGTTCAATGAGGCGCTCGCACTGCCGTCGTGGGCCGACATCCCGAAGTTCAAGGTTCCCACCGATCCTGAGGCCAGGGCGCGGTTCGAAGAGGCGCGATTGACCTGCGTGGACTACTGTGGCGAAGATGCCTATGAGGTCGCGCTGCTGGACCATGGCATCGCCACCAGCCACGGCCAGATGCCACAGAGGCTCCGCCGCCTGATGACGGGCCTGATCGAGCGCAGGATCTGCCCCATCACTGTTGCGACGGCCACGTTGACGGAAGGTGTCAACCTGCCGTTTGATCTGATCTTCGTTCCTGACCTGACACGCCGCGTCTTCGACAATGAGACACAGCGGTCCACCGTTGCGCCGATGTCCACAGCCGAGTTCCGTAACCTGGCCGGCCGTGCCGGGAGGCCGGGTTCCGCGAGCGGGCTAGAGGGCATGACCCTGGTGGCGCTGCCCACCGCCCCGTCGGCGACTGCTCGCGGGCAACTGCCGCAGCAACGGCGCCAGATTCGCGACATTCGGTCGCACTACGACAACCTTGTCGACGCGCTGGTCGAAGAGGAGCAGTCTGGTGAGGATCCACTGTGCCCCCTTGCGCTGCTGCTCGAAACACTTGCCGAACGCGCGGGCACAATGCTCGGTATCCGTGGCGCGCAGTTTCTGCAATGGCTTGAGGAGACGGCACCCGACCGGATCAGCGCCACGGCGGGAACGGGACAAACCGATGAGCAATCACGGCTCGCTGACAGCCTCGATGAACTCGACGGTGTCCTCTTGGCTGCGATTGAGGAACTTGCGATGGGCGAGACGAGCGGTCAGACAGGGGCAGACCTGGAAGCCTCGCTTCGAAGCATCTGGCGACGCTCGTTCAGCCATGCCGCGGCAGTGCGGGAAGCGTGGCTCGAGCAGGCATTCGTTCGCAGGGGCCAAGGGATAACCGATGCGATCTATCGTGACGCCGAGGAACGTCGCCGCCTCTATCAGTATGGATTCCCCCCGCATGTGGGCCGGCGGTTTGAACACATTGCACCGAGGATGCGTGCCGTGGTGTCGGCAGCTGGGAACTACGGATCGATCCAGGGGCGGGCTCGGCTCGCAGTGTTCAAGGAGCTTGGCGCACTGGTGGCGAGCGACCGCGGATTCGGATTCCGCGCGCGAGCAACCGCTACCGACCAAGCACTGATGCAAGATTGGGAGATCCCACTCGCATGGTGGTTGCGGACCCCTGGTTCCGAAGCTCCCATTCCGTCCGATCTCAGAGCTTGGCAACGCTTTGTCGCGGACAACTTCGAATTCAGGCTAGGCGTCGCGGTGGGTGCGGTGGTGGCGCAGGCCTGGTCAGCAGGTTCGAACGATCCCTCTTCCGTCCCGTCGCTGGAGGATTGGAGGGAAACTACCGGCCTGCCTTGGTTTGGGTTCTGGGCGAGAGAGATGCTGCGCTGGGGAACGCTGGACCCCTTCATTGCGTTTGCCCTCGCGCAGGGCTTGGCCGGCACGCGTGACCGAGCTGCAGATCGTCGGCGGGAGTTCGAGTCGTGGATGGAGTCCGAGTACGACGACATCGAAGGGGAGGACTGGATTGATCCCCGGTACTTTCTCAAGTGGGAGCGGACCCTGGAGAGCTCCGACCAAGCGGCCACTGCAGCGACAATCCGGCAAGCGCGCTTAACCGGCACGAACGGCGTCAGAGGAACGTACAGCGTTCACCCGATTCGGCGACCCGGAGCCGTGCACTGGATCGACGCCTCCGGTTTCGAACTAGCAACGACGGCGGAAGAGCCCGTCACGCGAAGAGGCTACCAGGATGATTTTCAGTTGGAGGCAAGTGACGGACTCTGGAAGGTGCGCAGGGTGTTCCGCTCGGTTTGAAGATTGGCAAAATTTTCGCCGTCCGGAGGAGTACGTCTACCGCCGGCGCTGCATTCTGCTGCTGGAAACCATGGACTATCAAAGCGCCGACCAGCTCGAGAATGCTGTGCGGGCAGCCGCTGCAGTCGCGAATACTTGGCCGAACTTTGGAACTTTGGGGACCGACCCACTCTCGTGCACCGGAGGCGCATAGACGTTGGACAAGGTATGCACCCTCTTCCCAGCGAAGATTGACGCATCGAGGGTCGTTGGCGATCCTCCTGCCCCGGAACCAAAAGGCGTTTGAGACTGTATGGCGACATCCGTGCTTATCGGCAATGGCATCAACCGCGTCACAAACGATGACGCGTCCTGGGAGAACGTCCTTCGTGCGCTCACGCCGCAGGGGCTTTCCCTTCCAGCCCTCGAACACATGAAGCACAAGCCCTTCGCGCTCGTCTACGAGGAGATCCTGCTGACGCGGATGTCTCATGACAAGAAGGTGGACGAGGCCGCGATGAAATCTACGATCGCGCAGCTCGTCGACGGATTGCGGTACAACGACTTCCATCGTCGCGTGATGGCATCGGGGGTGCGGCACATCATCACCACCAACTACGACTATGGATTCGAGAAGGCGACGAGACAGGACCACCCGCACGCGCACCTGATGCGCGAGAGCAAATACAGCGTGTTTCGGCGTCGTGCATCGGGCGAAAAATTCGTCTGGCACATCCACGGCGAAGTGGAAGCGCCTAACACGATCACGCTAGGCTACGACCAGTACAGCGGCTACCTGCAAAAGCTGCGCACTTACGCCACCGCCGATCGTGAGTCCGCGACCGGCTCCCCCTTCAAGATGGGGAACATGGTTTTCGACCATGTTCCGGGCACTGTTTACTCTTGGCTGGACGTGTTCCTGCGGGATGACATTCACATCGCAGGCCTGGGCCTCGACTACACGGAGATCGATCTGTGGTGGGCCGTGACATACAAGGCCCGCAAGAAGGCGCAGGGCTTACCGGTGGGCAGGACCATCTATCACGATTGGTACATGGGCGAAGTAGATGAACAAGCATTGAGTCGACGCTCGCTCATGAGAGTCTTGTCGGTCGACGTTATTCCGAGGGACTGCACAACCGGTTTCGAACCGGCGTGGGACGAATTCATCACAGGAAATCTGGAAGCACCCACTGCTTGAGGTTTGTTGCGTGCCCCGCCGTCCCATCAAGCGCCCGGCTCTTACGGCGAGTTCCGATGGCCGCAGTCGTTCAGTGATCCGTAGATGTTCGACAGCTCACAGTCTGTGGTAGGCGTGGGGCGACTTGGTCCGCAACCGGCTGTAGAGCAGTCCTAGGTGTTGGGGAGATCGAAGGACCGCAACCAGTCTTGACCCCTCCTAGCCTGCGGCCGCTCCGTTTGCTATGCTGGCTTGCCTGCCTACCGCTTCAACGATTGGAAATCGTAGACCATCGCGGCGCCCTCGGCCTGTCCGATGAGGGCGCCGCTACTGATCGCACAAAGGGGATCCAACGTCGAGCCATGTTTGGGCTGGCTTGCATGTCGCGGATGACCGCTGGCCGCGTGATCGCCAACCGTCGCCCCTCTCTCGCCGGTACGCCTTCAGCCGTTCGAAGAGAAGGTATTCGGCTTCTCGGGCACAGTCGGCGGGCACGAATGGGGATTCCCGAAGCGCTCAAGGCTCTGGCCAGTCGCCTGCGTTTCAACGAGCCCGGGTCCGGAACAATGCCCACTAGCTCGCATGAAACACCGCTGAATTCGCCGCCGGTGCCTCCTGTGCTTGCTCAAGGGCCTGGATCACGCCGCGCAGCCGGTCGCACTCACGCTCCAAGGAGGCGACCCACGCGCGTGCGTGCTGGGCCTCGTTCAAAGTCTGCGCGTCCAGGGCGGCCCTGCCCCAGCGGCTCTCGAACCAGAGGGTCAAATAGACGGCGCGGGGTGCGTTGCCGCTGGCCTGGTAGCGCTGCAGGGTGCGCAGGCTCACGCCGAGGTGGTGGGCGATGGCGTTGCGTGACTCCATCTGGTCTGTCAGCAAAAAGTCCAGCGGAGGCAGGCGTGCATGGGAGGGCGCGAGGAACGGCATCGGGGAGCTCCTTGCAGGTGGCGGCCACAGCGCCGCGCTTTGCAAAGCAGTGTGAGCGTTTCACCGGCCAAGGCGCGTCAACTTGTCATGGTGCCGCAGCGCCCTGTGCCGCCCTCTTCTCTCCCCTGCGCGGGCGCCCTTTCAGGGCGGGCAGAGAATGAAAAATGAAATAGACATAACGGCGCTTGATGTGTTCGAATTTCGATATGCCGCTCTGTTGCGACAATGTGGCGCACCCATGCCGAAAAGCCCCGCGGAATCCCTCGACACCTTCCTGCATCGCCAGGCGGCGTCAACGCTGGCTGCCGTCCTGCTGGGAGACGGCCCGGCGCGAGGCCGAGGAAACCCAGCGCGGAGAGCTCGAATCGGTGCGCGAGGAACTCCAGGCGCGTGAGGCTGCGCTCGCGGAGGCGCAGGCTGCGTTGGCGCAGCGCGAAGACGCGTTCAAACAGGCTCGGGTCAGCCTGGATGCAGCATTGGCGTCATCGCAGCAGGCGCGCGAGACGCTCGAGCGGCAACTGAAGGACCGCGCGATCGAGGCGCACCGGGTGCGCACCGGACTGGAAGACGAGATCCGGCGATTGACCGCCCTCCTCGCCCAGGCAGCCGAGACGCAGGAGCGGATGCGACGCGAGCACGCCGACATGGTGGCGACGAAGGACCAGGCCCCGAACGACACCCAAACTCCCCCAGCTATCGACACGTAAATTCCCCCGCCGCGGCCATCGGGCCGTGACGGCGTAGGCGGCGCCAGCGCCCGCTGGCAGTCCCCTTCC
>NZ_JBBKZU010000029.1:0-43593 GCF_037889935.1 Variovorax ureilyticus | reverse complement strand
GCCGCCGCCTTTGCTTCGTATTGCGATCCATAGATGTCCAGCTACCGTTAGCTGGACATCATCGATCGATCGTTGCTCTGATAACAGGGTGGGATCGGCAGCCGCTTACGTTCAAGCGCCCAAAGGGCGTGTTGAATTCAAGACGGCACTAGCTCGCGACGCCGTCTTGAATCGCGACCTTGTGAAAGCCATCGGTGTGCAACTGGACTAATCTTTTATTCGGCCGATAGAGCGCCGATGTGTTCCGCAGAGAGAATCCACGGTCCTCCGTCCGAATGGCTGCTCAGGACCCTTCATCCGACCAACGCGCCTGAGGTCGGAAGTACCGCTTCTGGCCCGGTTGCTCCAGTTCAACAAGCGCAGGCAGATGTCTGCAACGGGGCACTGACCCGTAGTTCCGCCCTTCCATCCTGAAGGGCGCTTCACGCTGCGCAGCGGATATTCAGGTGGAGAGGGCTGCGCCACAGAATCTCGGAATAGCGGATGCACGCGGCGCGTACGACGATTTGATTCGGGAGTGCAGCGAGCACTGATGGGTTGGTCGCGGCAGCGAATATCACCCGCTCCGCGGTTTGGTCGCGTGGCTCGCCTTGATAATGGCGGCTGTGTGTCAGCAACCGATGGCCCGCGAACGAATTCACGATAGCGTTGTCGCCTGCAGTCGCAGGAGGTTCATTTGCGCGGCGGCGGCTGCTGCGGTCGTCGCACCAGCGCTGGGCCTTGCGCAGCTGCCGAAGAAGGTCTTCAGGATCGGCTACCTTAACCTGCGTTCTGGCCCGAACTCCTCCGACGAAGCCTTTATCCAGCGATTGCGCGAACTGGGCTACGAGGTCGACCGCAACATCATCATGGAATACCGCTGGGCGGATAACGACCTGGCTCGCCTGGAGCAACAGGCCGATGAACTCGTTCGCCTCAACGTCGATGTGATCGTGACGGCCGTGACGCCCGCTGTACAAGCGGCGAAGAAGGCCACCTCGACGATCCCAATCGTCATGGCTGCAGCCGCCGATCCAGTGAGCGCGGGTCTGATCACGAGCCTTGCCCATCCGGGCGGCAACCTCACCGGCTTTTCCTTCCTGACCAACGACCTGGCAGCAAAACGCCTTCAACTCCTGCGCGAAATCGTGCCTGGCGCCGCAAGGGTGGCAGTGCTCACATGGGGCGCTGTGCAGGGTTCAGGCTCACCCAGCGAGCAACTTGTCGCTCAAACAGTGGCAGCCGGTCAGCAACTGGGCTTCGAAATATCCCACGTGAGCATCGGAGATTCGGCTGACGTTTCGATCGCCCTTGAAGCAATGGCGCGCACCCGTCCGCAGGCACTGATCGTGCAGGTGAGTTCGCTGACCTACGAGCATCGCGGAGCAATCGTCGATGCCGCGAGGCGCATGCATCTGCCCGACATGTATGAGACACGGCTGATGGTAGAAGCGGGTGGGCTCGTATCCTATGGCCCGGACGTGGACGAGCTCTATCGCGGCGCCGCGACGTACGTGGGCAAGATCTTGCGCGGCGCGCGGCCCGACGACCTTCCGGTCGAGCAGCCAACCAAGTTTGAGCTCGTCTTGAACCTGGAGGCCGCCAAATCGCGCGGGATTGCAATCCCGCCGACATTGTTGCGGCGCGCTGATAAGGTCATTCGGTAAGGGCAAGGCCCCCCAAGAGCGAATTGCTCAGCAGGGGTCGTGTGGCAAAGTTCGGCCAGTTCCGGGCATTCTCGAAAGGCGGCTTTGTGGCCCCCCCCGTTGACCTGTCGCACCCTGCTTAGAGGGGGTCATCAAATCCAGAGGGCTGCGCGCCGGCCACCTCCGTCGACCTTCAAACCACGCGTGTAGATCATCGTGGTGGGGACGTTGGCGTGGCCCAGCAGATCTTGCACCGCGCGGATGTCGTATCCGGCCTGCAGAGGATGCGTCGCGAACGCGTGGCGCAAGCGGCCTAAAGGCGTCACAGTATGTGGCCTAGCTCGAGAACCCGGCCGCGCGGTTGACCTAGGCTTCGAATCAAGGAGGGGAACAATGAGCGTAGAGTTTAGTGATGCCTTTTCGGGAGATGCGCGATGGCACCCTCTTACAGCCAATTCCTTCTGGCTCGGGAAGCCAGGGAAGCTCATGACGAATTGAAGGACGCCTACCTGAAATGGGCCCGCGCGGAGATGTTGCTCAAAACGGTTGAGAAGGAGTTCGGTGCAGCCGCGAAATCGGATGTCCGGCCGTCCTCCGAGTTGGTCAAGGAGGTGGTCCAGCGGCGAGCGGACGCTCGACAACTCCTCTCAACCTTCCTGGTGCTTCAGGCGAACTGCGGATCGCGCGTTCGACGTCTGATACAGGAGGCCACGCAACTTGAGGGCGAACGTTAGCCCCTCCCCGGATTCCTGGCGCCTTGCCCGTCTGGACTGCGACAGGAACCCTCCAACCATTCACTTTATTGGCGAGTTCGCCACCTTCTGCCCCGCCCCCAGAAGCGAGTGCAGGATTGGTCGCGTCGTCGTCCTACCCAGGGCGCAACAGTAAGTTGCTCGAATGGGGTCCGAGAGGTTGGCATTGCTGAAGTGCGAATTCGAGCAAGCCTGCGTCGGCTACTTTCAGGCAGAGCGCCGGTTGCTGCGTCAATTCGATGCTGCGCTGCAGGGCTTGCGGCCGTGGTCGTCTCCAAGGAAGCCGCAGAAGTCCTGGGAAGGAAACCATCTTGCCGACGAGCGGCGCTGAGTCCTACCTGCTGCAGCAGACTGCCGAGGTACTGTTGATTTGATCCTGATACGGCGCGACTTCATGCTTCCGCGCCCGAGAGCCAATCCCTCCCCAGGCCGGAAAGATGCATTGGAGGGTGACCTGAAGGCTCTATCGGTGAAGAAATCTCATACACGGATGTCTCAGGCTAGCGCGTGCTACAAGCTGCTTGAAGCTCTCTCGCGCCTTCCTTTTCCGGCTGTCATTTCCGCTGCCGAAGACATCCACAAGGTCCTCGCCCTACGCAGCGCCGGGTTGATCGAGGCGGAAACCTCGATGCCCATATGCCGGAGCGGCGAGCGCAAGATTGAAAGTGCGCAGGTGACCGCCATCACGTCCGAAGGACGTGCCACCTTGCAGCGCGCGTGGGGGCGGTGCCTTGGTGGCGCTGAACATGCCGCGGGAGCGCGCCATGCTGCCTGACGATCTTCGACGTAAGTCCGACTTCGCCAGCAGCGAGTATGTTCGCGCGCAAGTCATCCTCCTAGGGAAGCTCGAAGCTGCATTCAATGGATCGACCGCCTGGCCATCCGCAGAAGACTATGCGGAGGTCAAAGCTTTGGGAGCAGCCGCCCACCAGGCACTTCGTCGCTATTTGGATTCCGTCGATGTGGCAAGATGGCCGGCAAGGTCGGCGGATGAACGAGTGCGCTAGAAAGAGTGTTGGCCGGCGCCCGGATTCTCAAGCTCGCAATGGACTATTTGGCACGCCTTACGGTGGTGCGCCTGAGTTGATCTCCGCCGTGATTTCCATGAGAGTCTGAAGCCCAACCGCAGGATTCAGGCATCGCTGGCCAACCAAAGCGTCAGCATCTCGGAGAAGGTAGTGCAGCGTTTGACGAAGCAGGAGTGCCTCGTGGCTACGATGTCCAAGCGCCGCTGGCTCCCGCAGCTCGTTCTCCAAATCGACGCACTTCTTCAGGATCGCCTTGCGGCTGGCGAGCAGCCCTCGCACGTGATGGCGCTGCATGCTCTTGATGTGCGCCCGGCTGTACCGAAGCTCCCGAAGGAGCTTCTTTGATGACGCTGCAAGGCGCTCAGTATCCGCCGCGGCCCCCGCCATTGCGGTCACCGCCGCCATATCCGCGACCGCCGCCACCATACCCACCGCTGCGACCACCGCCACCGCCATAGCCGCCGCCTCCGGAACGCGGCTCCATCGGGCGAGCCTCATTGACGGTCAGGCTGCGCCCCCCCAACGAACGGCCATTCAGACCTTCGATGGCCGCCAACGCTTCCGCGTCGGTGCCCATTTCGACAAAGCCGAAGCCTTTGGAGCGGTCCGTATCACGCTCGATCATGACCTTGGCACTGGCTACCGCCCCGTACTGGCCGAAAGCCTGTTCAAGGTCGTTGTCGCGCACAGAGTAGGCGAGGTTGCCCACATAAAGTTTCTTGCCCATTGGGGACTCCAAATTCAAACCACCGAACATGAAGCGGTGGAGTTAAGAGTCACAACAGCAAAGCGCTGTGGCGCGAAGACGATCACCGGATCACGAACCTGACAGTGGAACGGCCAGGAACGCCTGAGCATTGTCCTCCAGTGGGGAGGATTTGGGAAATCGGACTCGGCGAACCGCCGCTCCGGCAGCCCGTCCATGACGGAATCAGGAGCGCGGCAGGAAGTTCATGGGCACGCGGCCGGCGCTTCCGGCCTGCACCACGCGGTGGATGAAGTCGAGCTTCTCGATCACCGGCGGGACCACGATGAACGGATAGCTGTCATGCGCGCCGAGACTGCGGTCCATCGCGTTGATGAACTGCGAGACCGGCAGCCATTGCACGACGATGGGCTCGCGGATGGATTCGGCGTTCAGGTCGAGCGGGCGCACCTTCAGGGCGGGACCGGACGGCGACGCCAGCTCCAGGTGCGTGCCCCAGGAGGCGGCGGTTTCCAGACCGTCCACCATGTGCAGGTAGTGCGCCCAGGTCTCGGCCCAGTCCTCCCACGGATGCGAGCTCGCGTACGCGCTGATGAAGCGCTGGGGCCAATCCGAGATCGGCCACGCATAGTGCGTCTTCAAGGCCGAGTCGTAGTCCGCGCGCTCGTCGCCGAAGAGCGACCGGAACTCTTCGATCCATGGCGTGCCGCGCACCAGCCGGTCCCAGTAGTAGTGGCCGATCTCGTGGCGGAAGTGCCCCAGCAGCGTGCGGCTGGGCTCGTGCATCGACAGCCGGATGTACTCGCGGCGCGCATCGTCCGCCTCGGCGATGTTGAGCGTGATGACGCCTTCGTCGTGCCCGGTGAGCACATGCTCCTGCGGGCTCACCTGCTCGAGAAACTCGAACGACAGGCCGTTGACGGGGTCCTCGAGCTTGTTCGGCGTCGGCAGCACGAGTTCGATGAGCGTGTAGAAAAGACGGCGCTTGGCCTGTTCGAGCGCCGCCCAATAGCCGTGGTTCTCAGGTTTGGCCAGCTCGGGGATCGTGTGGGTTGTCCGGCACGACAGGCAAAGGTGGCGGTAGATCGACGAAGGCACCATCCAGTTGCACACATCCGCCTTGCGATTGGCGCACGGCCTGTATGCGGGGCCTTCCGGGCCCATGCGGCGCCATGAATCGTCGCCCGATTCTTCGAAGGCCAGCATGCGCTGCTCATCCGGCGCGTAGCCGAGGGTCGAACCGCAGACTTCGCAGCGCAGGTTCTCGAAGAAGACGCGATTGCCGCACTTCGAGCAGGTCATCTGCTTCATGGCGACCCTTCAGTCTTGATACGCCGGACGCGCTTCAACGACGCTTCCTGGCGCGCGTGGTGCGGGTCGGCTTGGGCGGTGTGGTCCACAGCTTGATCCATTCCGAGCTTGCCGAGGAGGCCGCCGAGCTGGCCGCGCGTCTTGCTTGCGCGGTCATTCGGCCCCGCGCAGAGCCGGCGGCGGAGTTGGCCGCACTGAGCCACATGCTCATGAAGAGGTTCTTCTTCAACCAGGGGGTGGACATGTCGATCTCCGATGTTTACAGCGCGCCATCCTGAGTGGCCTACCCCGACAAGAGCCGGAGGGATTGACCCGTGATGTTGTGGGATGGGACGCCGTGCGCATCTGGATCGCGAGCAACTCACATTTGTCCCCCTTACTCAATGACAATCGGGTTCAATAGCACTCGTGCCCGGATGGCCGATGCGCCAGATCGCTGAGACGCAAGCTCGCGCGTAGTTGAATTTCAGAGAACGGAGCCAACAATGGAACAGATCGAGAATCTTGTTCAGGTGGAAACCGGACCACGCCATGTCATTCAGGGCACCTATCAAGGCGTCCGCATCGAAGTCATCGCCGGCTACAGCATCGATTCCGACGAGTGGCTTTTTCATGTGTACCTTCATGATAACCAGGGACGCGCCGATCGCTTGACGGACCGCCCAACAAGTCATCGGGCGCATAGCTTGCAGGACGCCTTCGATCAGGGCCTGGAACTCGGTGTGTCGCACCTGAAAGCCACGTGAATCGAGAACGAGACGCGCGTATCGGCGCTGCCCCGCTTTTGAAGGCTACAGAGCTGTGGACGCTCAAGCGGGTGGGCGCTGTCATCCGAAAGCATGCACGGCGTGCGCTTTAGCCAGACGCAGGTCTGGCCGATTCTGGGTAGCCTGGGCTCCAGTGTTGGGAAAAGCCCGAGAAGCGCGCCGTGTTCGCGGCATACAAGTGCCAAGCCGGCACCCGGCGCTTCACCCTCGAGATAGCCATCAGCCGAAATTCCCAGCGAGTTGTTCACCCATGCAGAATTCGCAGCCGCAGCGCCCTCTCCTCGCCGTCAAAGGCGGTCGGATTTTTGCGCCGCAAAGTAGCTAGACGGGCCTCGCTCGGGTAGTCCCACATAGCATCTCTCGGTTCAAGTGGTTGATGACACTTCCACTTTGGCACACGTTGATGCCGGTACGGGTGGGGGCGTCCATCCCATTGCAAGACACCGCTGCCCGCAGCAGACCTGCTCAACGATCGGGTCGTGCCGTTCTTCGACCAGCATGGCATCCGGCTGCTGCGCGTGCTCACCGACCGCGGCACCGAGTACTGCGGCAACCCGCAGCACCACGAGTACGAGCTGTACCTCGCGCTGGAGGACATCGACCACACCCGCACGCGAGCGAAATCGCCTCAGACCAACGGTATCGTCGAGCGCTTGCACAAGACCATGCTCAACGAGTTCTATCGCATCGTGTTCCGCAAGAAGATCTACGACACCATCGATGCCCTGCAGACCGACTCCCTCAACCTTATCTCAGGCCGATGCGTGTTCAAACGACCAGAGCCGGCTCTTTGCTCGGGCGGGACGCGTCTGAACACCGCGCTGCCGGCGCCTAGCTTCTCCCCGACCGTGGCAAGATCTAAGCATCTTGCGCGATCTTGCCGCATGCAGCCGGGCGCACCGGCCTGGTGAGTACCGCGCAGCCGGGCTTGACCGAAAGCCCCCGCCTACCGGCGGCAACGTGGTCCCATCAGCTTTAGGGTTGACCACTGTCATACGAAAGCGCCCAATCAATCTTTGCCGGACTTGGGGGCGACATGAAGACATCCTCGGTCGCGGCAGTTGCCGCGGGTTGCACACTGGTCTTGAGCTGCTACATGGAGCCGGAAGTCCTATTCGTGACGGATGGAAATCCGTTTCACTCTCTGCAGTTGACCGATACCCAAGGCGTATGCGTCGCACCGTATCGTGTTTCCTACCTCACTTCGCTCGATGGCGCAGCTTCCAATGGGTGTTGGGTTCGGGAAGGGCCGAACATCCACACCCAATTTCCGAAATTGGCTGACAAGCTCATCCCGCTGGGTAAGTTCCGCCGTACGGCCTTGGGTGAGTACCGGAACAGCTCGTTGGACTAGACATCATGGTCGCCGTCCCCGGATAGACGGCCGGTCTCCGACATCGTAGGTTGCACGCCGAGGCGTGCAGAGCTACATGCTGTGACTTGCGTCGTCAGCAACAAGGAGATGCTATGGATGCCTCCCTCCCGAAGGGGAACCGAAGAACTGGAGCGGAGATGACGCCGAAGGCGGCAAGGAGGGTCGTTGGTCGCAGAGGTCAAGCCCGGCGCAAGCGGGGTGGACCCTCTGCTGGATACGGCATCAGAGTGCCCAAGGCGTGATAGACCAAGGTCTTCACAAACACCGCAGAGGGTCCAGTCATGAATCGTAGTGCAGGCATGAATGCAGGACAAATCATCGGCACCATGAATGGTCGGCAGGTCGTCGGGCTGGACATTGCCAAGCACGTCTTTCAGCTGCACACGGTGGACATGGGCACGGGCGAGGTCATCAACGTGCAGCTCAAGCGCGCCAAGGTCATGGAGCACTTTGCCCGTCGCCAACCCTGCCTGATCGCCATGGAAGCCTGTGGCGGTGCGCACCACTGGGCGCGCGAATTGACGGCTCTGGGCCACAGCGTGCGTTTGCTGCACGCCAAGATCGTTCGTCCCTTCGTATCGGGCAACAAGACCGATGCCACCGATGCGCGTGCGATCTGGCTGGCCGTGCAACAGCCTGGCGTGAAGTTCGTGGGCATCAAGACAGCGGCCCAGCAAGCCACGCTCACGCTGCATCGCCAGCGCGAGCTCCTGATGAAGATGCGCACCATGCAAACCAACGCCTTGCGTGGGCTGCTGTATGAATTCGGCGCCACCTTCGCCAGGGGCCGCAATGCCCTGTTTGAGGAAGTCGAGCAGGCTCTGGAAGAACTCTCGCCACAGTTGCCCCAGATGGTCAGGGACAGCCTGCACGAGCAAGTCGCACGCATCAAGGCGGCGATCCAAGACATCCAGACGATAGAAAAGCGCCTCGGCTTGCAACTCAAGGCCGATCCGCAAATGCGGCGTATTGCGCAAATTCCGGGCGTGGGCTTGCTCACGGCGACGGCGGCGATTGCGATCATGGGTGATGCCAGCGCCTTCAAGTCGGGACGAGAGTTCTGCGCCTGGCTGGGCTTGGTGCCTTCGCAAACCGGAACGGGCGGCAAGGTGCGCGCCTCGGCGGCATCTCCAAACGAGGTGACACGTACATGCGCACCTTGCTCATTCACGGGGCCAGAAGCGTGCTGTCGCACGCCAAGGAGCCTGGGACGTGGCTCAAAGGGCTCAAGAGCCGCCGGCCACGTGGTGATCGTGGCGCAGGCGGCCAAGATGGCCCGAACGATATGGGCCGTGACGGCCAAACAGCAGGATTACCAACGGGGCTTTCAAAGCCTCAGGCCGCAAGCAGCCTGAGGTCAAGACAGCCAAATGATCAACCAACGCTAGAAAGGATATGGATCAGTCTTCGCAAGGGCAGTAAGGCAGCAACGAGTGAAGTGATGTGAAACAGGTCAGACCGGGACGAGCTAAACCTGCATGGTCGGTCGGACATTAAAAGTCCGCAACAGGAGATGAGGCGCTTGTCAGCGGATATGCATGGGGGCCAGCGGGCGGGCCAGGGTAACCGGGCAGGCCACGCAATCAAGGCCGGATATAAGGACGCAGCCGACTTCTTCGCAGCACGCCACGAATTCTTCTTGCTATCCGGGAGGCATCCATATAAGACCGACCATGGAAGAGCGTACCAAGTTTCACGTGGGCCTGGATGTCCACAAGGACAGCATCAGTGTTGCAGCGGCCGAGTTGCGTCAGACCGCGCGCGCGTCCTGAATGTTGGCGAGCAACTCGGAAAGGCTCACGGGCTTCACCATGTGGGCCGCGAAGCCGCTCGCGGCGGAACGTTTGCGATCGCGCTCCTGGCCGTAGCCCGAGAGCGCGAGCATGACCGGGGCGCCTGACCCTAGTCGCTTGCGCAACTCGTCAGCGAGTTCGTAGCCATCCATGACCGGCAAGCCGATGTCCAGCACTGCGACCTCCGGCGCGAAGTCTATTGCCGAGACGAGCGCCTCGACCGGCCCGTAGGCAACCAGCACTTCGTGACCGACGCCCCTTAGCAACTCGCCGGTCGAGTCCGCGGCGTCCCTGTTGTCATCGACCAGCAGGATTCGGCGCCGGATGCGCCGCGCGCCCGCCTGCGCCGGCTCGTGCGTCTCCGAAGCTGCCGGCGCAATCTCCGGCGCGCCGGCGGGCAAAAGCGGCAACGTGACCCGAAACACGCTGCCGAGGCCTTCGCCGCCGCTCGACGCCGAAATAGTGCCGCTGTGCAGCTTGACGAGCGCACGAGAAACTCCCAGTCCCAAGCCCAGACCGCCGGGCGCCGCTTCTTTGCTACGACCACCCTGTACAAACAGCTCGAAGATGCGGCCAAGAAGTTCGGGGGCGATGCCGATGCCCTCATCCCGCACTTCGATAAGGGCGTGGTCGACGTCGCTGCGAAGCAGGAGGTCGACGTGTGCACCCTTGGGGCTGTAGGCCGATGCGTTGTTGAGGAGGTTGCAGGCAACCTGGGTCAAGCGCGCCTCGTCGCCATCGACCATCACAGCGAGCTCTGGCATCTCCATCGTCAAATCCTGGCCCTTGCCCGACATCCGAGGCCGAGCCATCTCCGCTGCCTTCGCAGCCACGTCGCGCAGGTCAACCGCCGAACGGCGCAAGTTGATCTTGCCGGAGGTAACGCGAGACACATCGAGCAAGTCGCTGACGAGTCGGTCAAGATGGCGCGCTTGCCGCTCGACGATCTCGACGCGCGCGAGCGTCGGGCCCAACGGATCGCGACGCACCAGTTCGACGGCAGCAAGGATCGGCGCCAAAGGGTTGCGCAGCTCGTGCCCCAGCATGGCCAGGAAGGTGTCCTTCGCGTCATTGGCAGCCCGCGCCTCATCGAACGCCGCCCGATCCCGGTCGGCAGCGAGCGCGCGGACCGAAGCCAAACGATCGGACTGCTCGATGCGCACGAGGGCCGCTCCCAGGCCCGAGCACACGTGATGCAGGAAGCGCAGATCGCGATTGGAATAGGCGCTCGAACCTTCGATGCACAGTGCGCCCAGTGGTTGCGCCACATTCCCCAGGGGATAGGCAAGCGCAAACATGGGCTGGCCGGATGCGGCAGGGGAACCCAACGCCATGACCCTTTCAGCGAGGGGCCGCAGTGATGCGGCGTGACCATCCGGCGTGACAGCCAGTGCCTCGTCGCCGGAACGCATGGAAAGCCACCGAACCGCGCCGCCAACCCGGAGGGCGAGCAGGCAGACGTCGAAGTCGAACAGCCAACGCATTCGCTCGCCCACGACGCGTGCAACAGCGTCGGCGTCGACGAACCCCGCGCATTCGGAGACCACCTCGAGCGCAAGATTCAGCCGGGTAATCTCGCGCAGCTTGTCCACGGGCCTACAGCCGGCCAAACATCTCGTCAGGCGGCACCGCGGTAGCGTCGGCGACGATATTCGCGTAGACGGCCAGGGCCGACATGGAGATGAGTTCCATGATCTCCGACTCCCGCAAGTCGTGGGAGCGAAGATGATCAAAGTCAAGCTTGGTCAGGGCCTGCGGGTCGCGCGCGCACTTGATGCCAAACTTGATGATGTCACGTGCTTTGACAGGATCGACGTCCTCGACGTTGGTTGATAGCTTCTCGAGCGTCTCATCGTCGACTCCGAGCATCCGGCAGCACGCAAGATGGGCGGCTTCGCAGTATTGGCACCTGCGATCCGCGGAGATGGCAGCGAAGACCATCTCCTTCAGCGTACGTGGAAGCGACCCGCCTACAAGCGTGTTCTGAACGAGCCCCCAGGTTCCGCTCGCAGCGGCCAGAGAGTGGCCCTGGACCATGATGAAGTTCGGCGCGGACGGAAAACCCATGCGACGTTGGAAGTCCATGTAGAGCGCGCAAACTTCCTCACTAGCCTCTTCGGGTTCGAGAATCTCGAGGTGGGACATGATCGAAGTGGTGCGAGTTGTTGGGAGGACCCTGCGCGCGGCGTATGGCACTCTTGCTATCATTCTTCCCGCCTTGACCGAAGCGCCTTGTCTCACGAGGCGACTTCATGCTGTAGGCCACGGCTCGCAGATCGATACCCCCTCCGACAGCAAGACCGCGTGTCCGGTCTGGTTCATTGTGACCGGACGCTACCCTACAGACACGGCATATGGCGCTCGCATGGTGGCAAGTCCTGCTATATACGCTCTTCAACACGCATCACGCAGACGTCGCGATCTACCTGCGCAGGACGCACACGCACCGGGCGCGACAAGATGGTGCCCATGCTCGAGGATTTGCGTGAGCTGTGGCTCAACACCTCTCATTCGCGCGAACAACTCCTCGTTGATCTTCGCGGCTGGTGCGTTCGTTGCGCGAGTTCTCTGCTCGTCTGCGCGCAGCTGACTTGCCCGACGGCCGTATGTTCAACAGTTCACGGAAAGCGCGCAGAAAGCGCATGATGTGAACTCATTGCTGGGACCTCGTAGTCGCGGGGGGCCACTTGTCTACGGAGCGCTTCCGCGAATCCGGCGCTGCTATGGAGGACCTATGCATCGATTCCTCTCCAACCATCGCGACGAACTCATCGAACGGTGCAAGGCCAAGGTTGCTCGGCGGCCCCGGCGGGCGGCCACGGCCGAGCAGCTGGCCAATGGCGTTCCGATTTTCCTGGACCAGTTGATGAGAACGCTGGAAGCGCAGGAGAACGGCGAGGTCGACGAGAGCTTCAGGATTTCAGGTGCCGCTGGCGGTGACGTTGCCGCATTGTCCGAAATGGGCCTGAGCGCAGCAGCGCACGGCAAGCAGCTGATGGAGCTCGGCTTTTCCGTCGACCAGGTCGTGCACGACTACGGCGACCTTTGCCAGGCCATCACAGACCTCGCGGTTGAACTCGATGCCCCGTTCTCCGTCGATGAGTTCCGCACCTTGAACCGTTGCCTCGACAACGCCATTGCCGATGCGGTCACGGAATTCAGCGTCTGGCGGGACGCCAGCGTCGCACTTCAGCAGACCGCCGAAGAGAACGAGCGTCTGGGTGTGCTGGTGCATGAGCTTCGGAACTACCTGCACACCGCAACGCTTGCTTTCACCGCGCTGGAGTCCGGAAGGGTTCCACTTGGGGGCGCCACCGGCGCCGTGCTGAAAAGGAGCCTGACGTCGTTGGCGGCCCTGCTGAGTCTGTCACTGTCTCAGGTCAGGGGCACAGCCGAAGGTCCCCAGGAGGCGCCCTTTTCGGTAGCGTCGTTGCTCGCGGAGGCCAGAGATGTCGCCTCGCTCGCCGCGAGCTCTAGGAACTGCACGCTCTTGGTCCCAGACGTCGATGCCACGCTCGGCATCTCGGGAAACCGCGAGCGGCTCCTGGCGGCCCTGGTGAACTTGCTGCAGAACGCCATCAAGTTCACTCACGCCCATACCGAAGTCACCCTGAGCGCCCATGCCGAAGGGGACTATGTCCTGATCGACGTCATGGACCACTGCGGTGGACTTCCTCCAGGAGCCACGGCGCGAATCTTCCAGCCCTTTGTCCAGGTCGGTGAGAACAAGAGCGGCTTGGGACTCGGCCTTTCCATCGCGCGACGAAGCGTGGAGACCGAAGGAGGCGTATTGACCGTTCGGGACCTCCCCGGCACGGGATGCGTCTTCACCATCAAGCTTCCGCGAAAGACGCTTGACTAGAGCCCGATCCCATCGAGCGCACGCCGCTGGACACGCCGCTACCTCGGCTGCGGACCATCCCCTGGCAGGCTTTCTGCCAGCACAGGCGCTTTCCGCCCCTTCGTGATACGCTGCGAAATGCCCCCCAATCCACCAGACCCTGCCTCCCCACCCGTCTCCTCGGAAGATGTCGTCGTGGAAATGCGAGATGTGATGTTCGGGTGGGTCGTGCTCGTTGGACTTTGCGTGACCGTGCTCGCGGTCCTTTGGATCATCGACGCCGGCTTCTGACCGAGGCGGGGGGCCCTGATCCTTCGCTCCTTGCCGCAGAACGGTTCAGACACTCGGACTGCAACAGCACCCCCTCTTTGCCTACACAGCTCCGAAATGCCCATCGCTTACGGCTCATTTGCCAAGTCCGGCTGCGAGAATGCCGCGTGCACCCCTCCAGAGAGGTGGCGGTTCTCCTCTGAATCCATCCCGAGCGCTTGGCACTACTGCAAACAGTGCCGCGAAGACTCCCATGTGAATCGAGCGGCAAAGCGCGCAAGATGTGAGATCGAGGTCGAGGTCCTTGACACCGAGTTCGTCCCGAACTCCTTCAAGATAGGTCCTGAACAGACTGAAATTCTCACGACTGAAAGTTTCCAGCTTCTCGAGCTTGCCCACGCGCGGAATCTGTTCAGCGAGGACGCGAGTCCTGGTGGCGTTCGATCGCGGCGGCGACGAGTGTCTCCTTGCTGGGGAAATCCTCGTATGGATTTCGCGTTCACTGACAGCGCATTGGGGCGTATGTCGCGCGAGGAGATGCTCATGCATGTTGTCACGCATGGAGCAGGGTGGACAAATCAGCGCAGTGATGTTGCTCAATTCAGTTACGCCGGCCAAGGATGGTTTCACGACGTACCTGCACGAAGCGGAAGCGTCGACGAGGAGGCGGGTTGCCTCTTGAACGCTGTTGAGCGGCGCAGAGCCTGGCGCCGGGTCTGAGGCACTCTTAGCCCGGACATTTCACCAGTAGTCAGACAGGACGCTGAGCGAGTCTGCGCGCGTGTGTAGAATTGTGTAGAGCGCGGTCTCGGGGCCGAAGTGAGGTACTGGATGGAGTCGTGGCTGTTTTTGGACACACGACCCCCAAACCCCCGTTGTTTGTCAACGTGCCGGGGACAGCACTGGATGGGCTCTCGAGCTCGCTGCCCTTGAGCACCATCTCCCGCAGTCGCTGCATCAGCGTGTAGGCCAGCGCTGCCAGCAGCAAGCGAAGCTGGTTGGCCGCGAAGCGGTGGCAACTCGCTCGGGTGCCGAACAGATCGAGCTGGGCCTCCTTAATGCGGTTCTCCGCCTCGCCACGGGCGCAGTAAAGACGCTCATACAGCTGTGCAGCATCGCCCTTCAGATCGGTCACCACGAAGCGCGGGTTGTTGCCCTTGTCCGCGCCGGTTGAATACTCCCCACTTGGCCGTTTTGAAATTTCCCGAGTTCGATCGACGTTGAAGCGCTGTCGGGCCGAGGCCCGACAGCGCTTCGCGCACCTGACCCCACCATGGCGCTTCCAACGCGTCGGGAGGTCCGGTGGTCAATCTGAAGGAACTGATGATGATTCCGGAATTGCACAGGCAAGGCCTGTCGGTCTCGGCGATCTCCGAGCGCACTGGCCACGACCGCAAGACCGTGCGCAAGTACATCCGCCAGGGGCTGACCGTGCCGAAGTACAAACCGCGCGAGCCGAGGCAGACGCGGGTCCAGCCGTTTGAGAGCTATCTGCGTGAGCGGCTGGCCGCGTGGCCTGAGCGCTCACCGGTTCGCGCCTGCTGCGCGAGATCCGGGAGATGGGCTATCGCGGCGGCAAGACCGTGTTGAACGACTTCCTGCGCGAGGTGCGGCCGCCGCCGGCGCCATCCTTCGAAGTGCGATTTGAGAGGCCCGCTACCCGCCTACAAGAGCCTGCGGGCTTGCCTGTGCGGTAGCGGACAATGTTGGTTATCCTCGAAACCAGCATCCGGAGGAAGCAATGGCCCTTCAACTCGAACCCAGAAGGAACCGCCTGCTCGCCGCGTTGCCCGATGCCGAATGGCAGCGCTGGCTACCTCAGCTCGAAGCGGTCGAGATGCCGCTGGGCCAGGTGCTGTATGAGTCGGGCAGCACGTTGAGCCACGTCTACTTTCCCACCACCGCCATCGTCTCATTGTTGTACGTCATGGAAAACGGCGCCTCGGCGGAGATCGCCGTGGTGGGCAACGAGGGTACCGTGGGAATCTCGCTGTTCATGGGGGGTGAGTCCACGCCCAGTCGTGCCGTGGTGCAAAGCGCAGGCCACGGCTTCAGGCTCAAAGCACAGGTAATCAAGGACGAGTTCAACCGGGCCCCTGTCCTTCACCTCCTGCTGCGCTACACCCAGGCGCTGATCACGCAGATGGCGCAAACGGCGGCCTGCAACAGGCACCACTCGCTGGATCAGCAACTGTGCCGCTGGCTCCTCCTGAGCTTGGACCGGCTGCAGGGCAATGAACTCGTGATGACGCAGGAACTGATCGCCAACATGCTCGGTGTGCGCCGCGAAGGCGTCACGGAAGGCGCGCTCAAGCTGCAAAGGGCCGGCCTCATCAGTTATGCGCGCGGTCACATCTCGGTGCTGGACCGGCAAGGGCTGGAGCGGCGGTCTTGCGAGTGCTATGCGGTGGTCAAGAAGGAATACGACAGACTCCTTCCGGACAAGGTCGCCATCTAGAAGGACAGAACGGCATGGTCGGGCGCGTCGGGCGCGGTGTGCGCTCCCGCACAGACGGCGCATCGGCGTCCGCCTTACAAAGGGGTATGAGAATTTCATGCAAACCTCAACCCTTGCCGCCTCGAGCCCGGCTGGGCTGATCTGAACAGCGCGGCACGAGATTCGCCATGACGTTCACCCTGGTGAGCTCCCCCTTCCATGCGTGGGGCAGCCCTCTATCCATCGACGCCTTCGCGGGTTTCGCCAGCATGTTGAGGATGTGGTTCCAGAGCGACCAGCCTGTGGCGGTTTGCAGACTCTGTCGTACCGTCAATCGTGACGAGGCCAGGTTCTGCGCTGGCTGTGGTGGCAAGCTCCCGGCGTTCCATGCGGCCGCCTCGCATTCGACGCATGACCAACCGATCCGGGCATCACAATGGACTGAATGCTCCGCGAATTCGAGGGCGTTCCCGAGTCCGGGCGACGCCAACCCCGAGGTCGGGCCGGATCGAGGCCTCCATGCGAACAGGGACAACGCTGCGGCACAGCTGGTTCGGCGAGCGGAGCAATGGATTCGCCACGCTGATGCCCACGAGTTGCTGCATGTCCTCCTGGCCGGCGGGCTGAGCGCCAATATCGTGGAAGACACCGGTCACTTCCGCAGCAGCGTCGACCTGAGCGAGCGTCGAGACGCGCTCTCGAGCCTGGGAATCATCTGGGCCGATCTTCCTGCAGACGAAACCCTGTCGATCTTCGCTCAGGTCTGGGGTGCCTCGGCGCCACCTTTGCCCGACGACGCGCGGGAGGCATGGTTTGCTGCCGACGCCAAGGCGCAGCAAGGCGCCAGGCAATGGCTGCGAGCGGAAGTCGCGGAGAACATTACCCTCTTCGATAGGTGTGTAACGGAATGGTGCCGACTTTCATGAGACGAACGAGTCCAACCCGGAAGGAAGCGGACCGATTTTCGGGACGCGTCAAATTCTATATGTCTGGACTACCGACACATGCTTGATCTCTATTCAACCGTGCTGGGCGCGGCCATCGATTGGCTCGGACACGGCCTATGGCATCTCGCGTGGTGGCAAATCTTGCTATACACGCTCGCCACGACGCACATCACCATTGCGGCCGTCACGATCTTCCTGCACAGGACGCAGACGCACCGGGCTATGGATCTTGGCCCGATCCCATCCCATCTCTTCCGGTTCTGGCTGTGGCTAGGCACCGGCATGGTGACGAAGGAGTGGGTGTCCATCCACCGCAAGCACCACGCCAAGTGCGAAACAGAAGAAGACCCACACAGTCCTCAGATCAAGGGCATCGACGAAGTGCTGTGGCGTGGCGCCGAACTGTATCGTGCCGAGTCGAAGAACAAGGAAACGCTAGAGCGCTTTGGTCACGGCACTCCGGACGACTGGCTTGAGCGCAATCTCTACTCTCGCTATGCCTGGCAGGGCGTCGGCTTGATGCTCGTGATCAACCTTGCGCTTTTCGGGGCCATCGGCATGGCTGTGTGGGCAGTCCAGATGCTCTGGATCCCGATCACGGCCGCTGGCATAGTCAATGGCATTGGTCACTACTGGGGTTACCGCAATTTCGAGGCGCCGGACGCCAGCCGCAATGTGTCGCCCTGGGGCATCATCATCGGTGGCGAAGAGTTGCACAACAACCACCACACGTATCCGACTTCGGCGAAGTTTTCTGTCAAGAAGTACGAATTTGACATCGGATGGATCTACATCTGCATGATGCAGAAGATCGGCTGGGCCAAGGTCAAGAAGGTACCGCCGAAGCTGCAGATCGGCGACATGCAGCCTGTGGCTGATGCACAGACGCTCCAGGCCTTGATTTCCAATCGCTATGAGGTAATGGCCGCCTACGCGCGCGAGATGCGTCACACGACGAAGGACGAACTAGCACGACTGAAAGCCAGGGGCGCCGACCTGTCGGTGCTCAACGCCGCGAAGCGGTGGCTGCATCGCGATGACGACAAGGTGCCTGCGGGCGCCCGTTCGGGTTTGATGCAAGCGCGCGCCGAGCATCCCATACTCGACAAGATGGTGACCATGCGCGAGGAATTGCGCGAACTGTGGCTCAACACCTCGAATTCGCGCGAACAGCTCGTCGTTGATCTTCGTGGCTGGTGCGTTCGAGCGGAAGCCAGTGGCATCGCAAGGCTGCGCGCGTTCTCTGCCCGCCTGCGCGCAGCGCGTGACTGACTGCCAATTGAGTCCTTGCGCATGATTCGACGCGCTCGACCCGCCGTTCCGAAGGGGCAAGCAGAAATCACTCTCGAACAATGGCGATTTCCGCCCTGACAGACAGGCTCCTCGACGCTCTACGTTGGACAATTCACAGAAAGCGCAAGATGTGGACTTGGACCTCGCCAACGCGCAGGGGTCTCAGAACTTCTGAGCGTTTCGACTTCGTCGAAACCCGGGCTGCTGATGGAGGGGACCCTATGTATCGATCCTCTATAGCCATCGCGACGAGCTCATCGAACGATGCAAAGCCAAAGTTGCTCAGCGGCCCAGGCGAGCGGCTACTGCTGCGCAGCTCGCCAACGGCGTTCCGATTTTTCTGGGCCAGTTGATGAGAACGCTGGAAGCGCAGGAGAACGGTGAGCTCGACGAGAGCTTCAGGATCTCAGGTGCCGCTGGCGGTGACGCAGCTGCCTTGTCCGAAATGGGCCTGAGCGCCGCTGCGCACGGCAAGGAGCTGTTGGAGCTTGGCTTTTCCGTCGACCAGGTGGTGCACGACTAAGGCGACCTCTGCCAGGCCATCACAGACCTCGCCGTTGAACTCGATGCCCCGTTCTCCGTCGATGAATTTCGCACGCTGAACCGTTGCCTCGACAATGCCATTGCCGACGCAGTCACCGAGTTCGGCATCTGGCGGGACGCCAGCGTCGCACTTCAGCAGACCGCCGACGAGAACGAGCGCCTGGGTGTGCTGGTGCACGAGCTACGGAACTATTTGCACACCGCAACCCTTGCATTCACGGCCCTGGAATCGGGAAGGGTTCCAATCGGCGGCGCAACCGGCGCTGTGTTGAAAAGGAGCCTGACTTCGTTGGCGGCCCTGCTCAACGTGTCGCTATCTCAGGTCAAGGGCACGCGCACGAAAGAGCGCCTGCACGGCCAGCCGGAGCGGGTGGCGCAGAGCATGCCAAAGCGTTCGCGGATCGAACACGAGCCCCGTCATCACTTCATGAGTTCTTCGAGGGAACGAATGAACTTGAGAAATGCCATGAGCGACGGGCCCCTTGTCGGCATTCCTCGCTGGCGCGTTAGTCAGCATGGCTTGATTGGGGCCACTCCCGAAACGCGAAGACTCCGGTCGCGCGGCAGCGTTCACCGCGACGGGGCTTTCCCATCCCTTCGTGGTACTGTCCGGAGATGACCCCCACTCCACCAGACCCTGTGACCCCGACCGTTACTCCAGAACAGGTCGCCGTGGACATGCGAGACGTGGCATTCGGATGGGTCGTGCTCGTTGGGCTTTTCGTGGCCGTGCTCACGGTCCTTTGGATGATTACCGCCGCCTTCTGATCGAGACGCGGGCTCTCCTACCGACCACGACAGCCGCCTCCGACCGGCTTTTCCTCATGTCAGTTCGGCCACGGGGAACGCCCTCATCGCGCCACGCTGCGACTTGGTGCGAGAACTTCGCGACGCAATTGCATGACCGAGTTTCCAAATGCACGCCGGATGGACAGCGGAAGTCCCAGTCGGCGTAAGGTCTCGGGCCCCGACTCGACTGATCGAGAAGAGCAAGAAGACCTCGGCGCCGCAACGGGCGACAAGCATCAGCTCGAACCTCCGGGCTTCATCATCTTCGAGGCCTCCGCCACCTGCCGAGTCATCTGGGTCTGTGCTTCGGCAGCCATTCCCATGAGGCTCTCGGCATGTTCTCGCGCAAAGGTCGAATAGTTGTCGGTGAGACTGCGGATCAGGTCGGCCTGGGCTTCGGATGCCGGCGCTCCTCCAAAGGTCTTCTGCGCCAGTTCGAGGTACTTCTGGGCACTGGTGTGGACCAGGTCGACCATTTCCTGCGACTGCGCAAAGCGGGTGACGAGTTCCGCATTCGCGGTGGAAAGCTTGACGAAGGGTTGGGTCAGATCTTGCATGGTGGCCTTTCTCGGTGAGTGTGCCGTTCAGTCACCACTTATAGGACGCCGTCGCCATCGAGTCTGTGCGCTGGCAGACAGTCGCACCGGGCAATTGCGCGCAGAGTGGCTCGCACCACAAACACGGAGCAACCCTTGGCCGCGATCGAGAACCACCTCATCGAACTGCTCCCCCGCAACGACCGCCGGCGCCTGCTGGAAGTCTGCGAGCCGATCCAGCTGATCCTGGCCGAAGTGATCCACGAACCTGGCGCAGCAACCCGGCATGTCTACTTTCCTGTCGACGGCTTCATTTCATTGGTGGCGCGGATCGACGAGCATCCCGGAATCGAAGTCGGCATGGTGGGGCGCGAAGGGATGCTGGGCTCGAACCTCGTTCTCGGCGTGGAGATCGCGCCCTTGCGCGCACTGGTGCAAGGCGCGGGCGCGGCTTGGCGCGTCACCGCGGTCGACTTCCGACGCGAACTGGCACGCAACGCGCCGCTGCAGCGAGTGCTGGACCGCTACATCCACGTCTCGATGTCGCAGCTGGCGGCGTCGGCCGCCTGCCTGCGCTTTCACCAGATCGGCCCGCGCCTCGCGCGTTGGCTCCTGATGAGCCAGGACCGCGCCCATGCCGACAGCTTCAGCGTCACGCACGAGTTTCTCGCCTACATGCTGGGCGTGCGCCGTGTCGGTATCACCGTGGCCGCCGGTTCGCTGCAGCGCAGCGGGTTGATCCAGTACCACCGCGGCACCCTCAGCGTGCTCGATCGTCCGGGACTCGAGGCGACAGCTTGCGGCTGCTATGCCGCGGACAGGAAAAGCTACGCGAGATTGCTTTGACCCCAAGCCAGCACCCTGCGGCCGATGCCTTGCGTCTGTGCGCTGCCGGACCGACAACCGCGGGTGCCCGGTGTAGAAGTGAAACATCGGGCTCCGCCCTTCTCGAGCAAGACATCATGGAATACGACCGAGACTCCAAGCGCATCTCCTACCACGGCTGCGAAATACAAAGCCACCTCACCAGCGTTTCCTTCGACGGCACCGTGGCGGCGGGGGCGATGCTGTACTTCGAAGAAGCCTGTCGTTGCCACATCATCTCGTGCAAGCAATTCGCCAAAGGCGACGATGCCATTCGTGCCATTGAGACCAAGGCATCGCTCTGGATCGATGAACGCGAAACCCATCCAAGGACCTCCCATGTCGAACCCTCCCTTCTTTCATGAGGCCTCAGGCACCGTCCATTTCTGGGTGTCCATCGATGGTCAGCTCGTCGGAGCGAGCATCGGCAAGGAAACGCTGCACTACTGCTATCGGTCGACTGCCCTCGACGACCAGCCGCTGGACACCTACCAGCTTCACGCTCAGGAGATCGATGAGGCCGTGCGCAGGCGAGTCGCGGGCGGGTCCGTCGAACCCGTGATGCTGCGTGACTACGACCTGCACCAGGCGGTGCGCAAGGGCGTCGAATAGGCCACCCCGTCGCTGGCGCGCGGCGACGACATTGCCAGAGCGGCCACAGAAGCGCGGCACGAGGATTGCGCCAACATCCGATAAGGAGCCCAATCGCATTCGCAGTGCTCAGGTTGCGGCGAGCCGCCGTTCCGCCCGCGGCACCGGCTCGTGCAAGTGCCCCAAAAGGAGCATCCAATGACTTCCCTTCAGGCCGCGGATCGCCGGCGGGTCGGGCCGCTCCGTTTGACGTGTCTCGCATCGCTCGTGAAGTCGAGGACAGTGCTCCGGCTCCCGGCGTGGTGGTCCACAACGACGACTCGCGCAAAGTGGGTAACCAACTGCGCAGGATCGCCATGACCAATGATGGAACTGACAGCGATCGAGACGCCTGGGGCATGGACCGCTTCCACTATCTTCCCGAACATCCCGCCGAGGCTCGAATCTTTGATGCCTTCATGGCGAACTTTCCAGACCGCCGGCATCGGACGCGTGCGGTCAGCTACGACTTCTCCGGAGCGAAGCTGATCGTCGACATCGGTGGTGGCGATGCGGAGGCGCTGCGTCAAGCGCAAAGCACGCGGGGTGGTTTTCGATCGCGACGACATCGCAGCTGCCATACCGCCGGAAGCACGATTGGGCGGAAGGATCGAAGTCCAAGGCGGCAGTTTGTTTGATCTCGCCCCTGAAGGTGCGGACATCTACCTTGTGATTCGCGTCTCGCACAACTGGACCGACGATGACTGCATTCGAATCCTGCGCAGTTGCCGTGCTGCAATGACTCCCGGCGCGCGATTGCTGATCGTGGAGCAGATCCTCGAGCCCGACCCGGCGCTCGGACGGCCATCGGGTTATCGGGTCGATACTCACATGATGGCCATGTTCGGTGCTGCGCGCGAACGCACCGAATCTGATTTCGGCGAACGGCTACGAAGCTCGGTGTTTGTTCTTGAACGCGCCATCCAAGCCGCATCACCGACTGGATCATGGAGGCAACTCCGGTCTGAGCAGCGAGCCTGCGCGGCCCAATGCAGGCGCCCGCCGTGGTGCTCTTAGACTCAAGGGCAGATGATCCCGACACTTTCCGCCGTCACGCGCGAGCGACTGCGGCGCTTCATGCGCATCATTCGCATGGCCGGGGTCATCGTTGCGGGCGTCGGTGCACTCTACGCCGGCGCGATTGCCGACCGGGGCGCTCGCTCGCTGCTCGGTTCCCTGCTGATCTCCATACCGATTGGTGTCGTCGACGCCCTGCTCACGGCTTCATGGATCGCCGGCATCGAGATCTTCCTGCTAACTCGCGCTTCGATGCGATGGCTCGACGCGCTGCCGTTCGCTGCGGTGTTTATCCTGAAGACGCTTGTCTACGGCGCGATCGCAGGGGTGGTCCTCGCCGGCCAGCCGGGAGAGCGCTTGTTGGGCGTTGTCACCGTCTATGACGCGCGGACCTGGCTGATTGCGGTTTGCCTCTCGCTCGTGCCCGTTGCCGTTGTGGTGATGATGTTCCAGGCCGCGGGCCTCGTCGGCTACCGCACATTCGTTGCTCTTCTGCTTGGGAAGTATTGCCGGCCCTACGCCGAGCGACGCTTCTTCCACTTCGTCGACGTGGTGGGTTCGACCGCGATCGCCGAGCGGCTCGGGGCGCTGGAGGCACATCGCTTCCTCGCCGCGGTGTTTTCGGCAGTCGCCGAACCGATCGAGCTGTGCCGCGGCGAAATCTACCAGTACGTCGGTGACGAGATCGTCATCACCTGGGTCGAGGCCGACGGCGTTGCCGATGCGCGGGCGTTGCGCTGTTTCTCCGCGATTCGCGCGGCGCTCGCCGCGGACGCGGACCGGCAGGGCCGGTAGCAGTATGGGCGGCAGACGCTCTCGAAGTCGCCGCCAGCGCGCCGGCTCGGCGTGGAGCAAATCCTAGGCGAACGGATCGCGCTGCATCTCCTCAACTGGAAAGACCCGCCTGCGCGAGGCAGCGGCAAAGAGCGGAACCCAACAACCCCATCTCCGGCACGATTTCCGCTCCCTTCGAGTCCTTTCGTCGATGCTGAGATCTTCTTGGCATCAGGATGACTTGAGTCGGCCTCGCAGCGTGAGTTCGCCGAGGGGCAGAGAAGGACTGCAACCGCTGGCTGCCAGGCGGCCAGCGGTACCAGACTGACACAGAAGGTCGCTGCGTTCTTTTTCAATCATTGAACCTGGTCGCACCAGACCTCGAATCCGTCCAACTCGTTGGGGCCGAAGGTGCTGGACAAGGCCACGTCGCTGGCGTCTCGCCCCTGCGCAATCAGCACCCGGCCGATGCGGGGCACGTTGTTGCGCGCATCGAAGGTGTACCAGCGGTCACCCAGGAAAGCCTCGAACCAAGCGGCAAAGTCCATCGTGCCGTACGGCGGCAGAGTCCCAACATCGCCGAGGTAGCCGGTGCAATAACGGGCCGGAATGTTCAGGCAGCGGCATAGGGTGATCGCCAGGTGCGCATAGTCACGGCACACGCCTTGCTCTTCCTTGAAGGCTTCAAGGGCCGAACGGGTGCGCCGGGCGTGCTGGTAGCCGAACTCGATGTGCTGGTGCACGAAATCGCAGACGGCCTGCACGCGGCCCCAGCCGGTCGGTCCGGCCCCAAAGCGCTGCCAAGCAAAATCGGACAGCAGGTCGGTTTCGCAGTAGCGGCTACCCAGTAGGTAGACCAAGGTGGACTCGGGCAGGTACTCCACTGGCGTCTGCGGCGCCGAGGGCACGACGACGTCCGGCGCGCCGCTGTCGCGGATCACGGTATCCGTACTCAGTACAAAGCGGCCCGCGGGTGCGACCAGGCGTGTGCACCAGTTGCCAAACAGATCGCGGTACGCGGTGGTGGGGACGGCCGGCTTCGTGAGCAAATGGTCCGGGCGCAGGAGATCCGAGGCGCGCGAGTAATGAATGCTGAGGGTCAGGATCATCGGCGTCGGCTGGGGAAACTGGTAGGCGATTTCAAAACCGAGCTGGATATTCATCTGCCCATGATGCGCCTTGATTCGCGCTTCCGCAGGGACTGCTCGAATTGGTTTCACAAAAAATCCTCGTCCCTGCTCGTGCAGATCAAATCTTGAGCGGAGGTTCGAGTTGACCCGTTTCTGGTCGATCTGAATGACCGAAGCCAAGAGTAGCGTAGAGGAATTCCTCGCAGGAGGTGCAGCTTACCGCTGGCCCGGCCAGTGATCGCCGCCCCGAGGCCTCATTATTCATTCGCCAAGGAGGCGTGATGTCCAAACTTGAATTTTCTTACGGCGATGAGAAATTCATTTTGCGGCGCAGTCGAGGAACGTCCGGGGCGATTTCGAGCGCAGCTGGAGAGGCAGCGGCCGTGGCCGGTACCGGAGCTTGTAGGCAAGCAGGCCTCTCAGCTGTTCCGATCAGAATGGGCGGCCCTCCGATGGGCCGAGCAGATGGCCGTGCGCTGGGTTCAACAACAACGCACCCAGCGGGCCGGTGTTGGACTCCGCGCGACACCGCGTGAGCGGTTAACTCGGTAACGAGCCTCAGAGGATCCGCTGCCCGCCGCGCTCCGCATGCCGCTCTCCGCTGTTGCTCGGCCTTCGCGCCCCGGTCAGTTGTCGGCCGTGAAAACCGTCAAGGCGGCCTCGCGCGGCGATGGATGGCCCTTGGGCACGCGCCTTCGCTTCGCCATAGCGCGCCTGACCTATTGCGAACCGACACCGGCACGCCGTCCGCGTCATTGCCCGCCGCGAGATTGGCCGACGGGTTCGCGCCGCCTGCCAGCCTGGCCCCCAGCGCAACCCATCGTTCCAGCATCGGGCTCACGGTATTGGGCGATCCTCGCCCCATCTTCTGGCGCACGCGCTCTAGCGTGGGCCGCAGCCCCTCGGCGAGCAATGTGTCCGCCGCCCTGAAGCCTTCTAATCGTGCACCTCTAATGTGCTGCAGCGCAGCAATGATCGCTTGCATTGTGAAAAACCGGGAATAGACTGAGCTATGTTGCAGTGCAGCAAACACCCAGCCCTTCCACAAGCCGGAAACCACTCATGATGAAATTCGACCAATTCGCCGCCGCCTCCAGGCCCTCTGTCGACACGCTGTTCCGCCTGAGCGCACAAGCTTTCGAGAGCGCTGAGCAGCTGACCGCGCTGAACCAGCAGACGATCAAGACCTTGCTAGCCGAATCCCAGGAAACGAGCCCGCCCTTCTGCTGGCGAAGAACCCGGCCGACCTGCTGAAGCTCCAGGCCAAGACTCTGCAGGCCGCGCCCCAAAAGGCCATTGCCTATGGTCGCCAGGTGCAGGCCATCTTCGCGCCGATCGCAGCGGCCCAACGCGCCACATTCGATGCGCAAATCGCTGACGTTCAGGCCAAGTTCCTGGACGCTGTCAACGGTGCCATGGAGGACGCGCCCGGCGCCGAGAATTTCCTTGCAATGGCGAAGTCCGCGGTCGCTGCTGCGAACAACGCCTACGGCGACGCGAACAAGGCGACCAAGCAAGTTTCCGACGCCCTGACCGCCAACGTAGCGAAAGTCACCGAGGCCGCGGTGAAGACCTCGCAAGGCGCACTTGCGACGATCGAAGCCTGATCCCCAAGTACCTCGAGTCCGAATCCCGGGGGCCGATCGGACGGTCGGGCCCCTTCTTGTCGGTGCTGAAAGTTGGCCTGGCGCAGCACGTGGACGGCGACCACCAGCAACGCGGCGCCTGCCAGCGACATGAGGAGCGCCGGCAGATGGAAGTGGCCCGCTACGGGCGGCACGAGCCCGCCGCCCAGCAACGCGCCCAAGATGCCGGCGACAGACAGTTGACAAGACGGCTTGTCGATCGCCTGGCCGCTGCACGCGGCTGGCGAGCCAGCCGATGAGTACGCCGCATGCGCTCCAGACCATCACGTCCATGTGCATTTCCCAACCATGCGTTGCGCGAAATTCGAATCGATGCGGCAAATCAGCGCCTCTTACAAAATACATCGTTCAGGTGCGTCGATCTGTGCGCTATCGAACTGACAGGGCCTGACAAAAGGCAGATGCTTAGCCACGCAGGCCGAGGTAGCGGCGCATCAGCGGCTGGGCCGTCAACCCGTGGGCGACGATCGACGCTGCGACGGTCCACAGGGTGAGCGTCACCAGCGTATCGGCGACCGGGCCATCGAGCCCCATGCGCAGCGCGAGCAGGAGATCCGGGGACCTACCGCCGAAGCCCCGTATTGGCCTGCACGAGGTTCAGCATGCGCTCACGGTCTCGGTCGGCCTCTTCGTCCTTGCGCTGCATGCCGGCTTTCGCAGTCTCGAGCGCTTCATTTACCTTGCGGACCGCCTCTTCGTCGACCACGTGATTCCAGGTAGATCGGACACGAAGACACTGTCCATCCGCCTTCACACTGAAACCATCAACATTCACCAAACACAATACGTCGCAGTCGATTGGACTATCGATGTTGAACAACACATCGTGCACGCTATTTGTGCCCTCTTTATTAATGGAAAAGATCTTCATGTCGAGTACTCCATTCGGGATGAAGCAGCTGAGCATCGCTTGTTGGACCCTTGACGCTGCGCTTCTTCTTGCGCAATCGCCTCTTTGATCGCCATGACGGCTGCGGGCATTGCCGTCGGCTCGATGATGCCCTTGGCCGCCGACTTGCCGATCACGCGCAGTACCTGATCGCCGCTGAGCCTCAGCATGATCAGGTCGCACGCCGCCTTGGGCTTCAACTTGTACCTCATGTCGAGTCCTGCCGTCGCGCGGATAAGGTCGCGTAGTTCACGGCATCTGCAAGTCGGCCATAGCGGAAGCCCTCGAATCGGTAGGTGCCCTCTTCGAAGCGGATGGCCAGCGATGTCATGAGTTCGCGGTCGGCGTCGGTCGGCGTGTCGAGCTTCTCGCGCTGCGTGAACGGGCCGCCCGGGTCCCGCATCGACGGCCGCGAGCGCATCAGCTTCGAGTAGGCGACGGCATCCGCCAAGCGGTCGTAGCGGTAACCGTTATAGGCGTAGCGAAGGCCGTCGTAGCCGATGGCGAATTCCGCCATCAGCATGCGCTCGTCGTTCGCATCGTCGTGCGCAGGTGGGTCTGTCGTTGTGCCATGCATCTTCATGTCGGAGTCCTTGGGAGCCACCTGCAAATCTAGCGCTCCCACACGGGCTTGTCTGTGCGCAAGGCCACACCGCGATCAACCGAGCCGCTCGTAGGCGTGTCGATCCGATGCGTAGCAGCCGCAGGCGGCCGCCTCCAGGCCGGGCCGATCGAGCAAGGTGATTTCGCCCCGGTGATAGCGGATGAGGCCGCGATGCTGCAGATCGCTGGAGGCGCCGATGATGCCGACGCGGCGCACACCCAGCATGTAGGCCAGGGACTCGTGCGGCAGGTGGAAGCTTTCGGAATGCGCCCGATCCTCGCTCATCAGCAACCAGCGAGCGAGCCGCGGGCCGACGCTGTGGAAACGCGTGCACGCGGCCAACGTTGCCAACTGTGCCATGCGCACGTAGAGGTAGCGGTTGAGGACTCGTTGGAACGGCTTGCTGGCGCCAAACTCGCGCCGGAACGGCGCCGCTGCGTACAGGCGGGCCTCGATCTCTGCGTCCGAGAGGATCTGGGCAACGCCCCAGTTCACGCCGGCGGCGCGCGCCAGCAGCATGAACTTGCCGACGGTTCCCTTGCCAATACCGACGGCGCGGGCGACCTGGGCGTAGCTCAGGTCGGCTTCAAGGTGCAGGCGCAAGACCTGTCGTATCTGTCGCATCGTGATCCTGGTGGTAGGCATGGCAGGCCGAAAAATCGGCCAGCATGCCAACGGTCAAGATCACTCGCACGCTCCGCAATCGTCCACGATCACGCTGAAACCTCGTCCACGAACAGCCTGAAACAGCGTCCACGTTCATCTGAAATGACGTCCACGATCGGCTGAAACAGGCGTCCACGATGACGCACAGCTCGATGCTTCCGCGAGACCCATCGCTTGATGGATGAGAGCGGAGAGAGAGTTACGCAATCACGCGTCTATAAATTCGAAGGCGAATTTCTGCGGATTTGTGATGACTCAACAAATGGCGCCCGTCTATCACTCGAAACGGCTTTGATTTGAGAGTATGCCGAACGCTCGGCCGAGTAGTCGTCATCGGCGCCACGCAGTCATCCAGTGGTTTCATTGCGCAATCGCGGGGTTATTCCAGTCTCGGCGCGCAGGCATATCGAGCCGTCGGAACGCGTCGTTGATCACTGAGGCTGAAGCCCCCGCTACTACCGGGTCAACAACTACCTGCTGGGCAACAAGCCGCCGGCCACCTCAGGAACATTACACACCGAGCACCGAGCTAGCCCCACTCCGGTAGGTTCTGCAAGGCATCGTCGGGTCGGTCAACAATGTCGACGCCAGTGATGTCGCTTCCGCCCGGCAACCCCTTGACGTCGCAAACGACCTCCCAGGTATGGCTTACAGTGCGCCGCACAACGCAAACCTCCTCACCGACAGCAATGAGATTGGCACTTTCGCCGACGCTGATGCGCCGCGCCGTGCCAAGCGCTAATTCTGTTGAACCAATCTCCTTTTCGACAACCTCATGAACGGCGACGAGATCAATCTCTTCGCCCACGCGGTGAACAGCGGAAATTGCATGCTGAGCCATCTGCGATCTCCCTTGGAGTGTCCCAGTATGACTCCAACACCAGTCTGCCTACTGCGGCCGTGGGTACAAGTCCAGGCGAGTTGAGCGCGACGCCGGGTAATCAGATTGACCCGCCTTGACCATGCCGATGCACTTGGAGCGCAAAAAACCCGGAGTGCTTGCGCGGCTGGAAAACTACGCTGGCTGGACCAGGTCAATCCGGACTGCGCACATGACCTCAATCTCGTCGCGCGCCTCCCAAAGCGTCTGGTACGCGCGAATCAGCGCCACTCGAAGGACGTCCTGGTGAGGTTGCGCATCAAAGCTCCGATCGCTGCTCAGCGAATTGGCGAATACGGCTGCGACAACAAGTTGCACGGCTTGCGCAAAGCGTGCTTCGTCGATTGCGGATCTTTCGCTCATGGGCACCCTCCGGTGAAGAGGATTGGTGCATACCGCGCTGGGTGGAGGTAACGCCGCCATCAGTCGCCGGGTGCGCACCGAATCGACATGCTGATGCGCGACTGTACGCCTGCGCGGCGCGTTTCCCGGCCACGACACACCGCGCGCCAACGCTGGCGTAGCCTTTCGATTGCCTTGGATGTAGACGACCCCTTCAATCCGGCGCATTGCGGGGGCTTCGAGTACGTTACCTGCATTCCGACAGACGCCCCTGGGCCTCAAACCCCAGCCCCCACCGACGGCGGAACGGTCCGGAACTTCCTGTGCGGGGACCGATCAAACGCTGACGGTGCAACGGTGGACTCAGTGGCTCATCACGCCACGGGAGCTTTGCTCCAAGGGGCTCGCCCCTTCTTCCCGCATCGCCTTGAAACCCGCTCGTAGTGGCGGGTTTCTTCGTAAGTCACCATTCGATCGTCGTCGTTCTCGCGCGGGGATCGCAGCCCGATCCGTCGTCGAGCCCGGGGGCACCCGCGGGGCAATGCTTGCCCCGCGACCTCCGCGCTCATCGCGTCACCCGCGGTCTGCACGACGCTTCAACTCGTCTTCCTCTCGCACACCATAGGGCGCCAGCGAGGTAAGTCGGCTGTCCTCCACGGGGCCGCCGATTGTGAAGTGATAGAGCGACTGGAACTCCAGGTCGCCGAAGCCGAACACGCGGTGCACCGGGTCGTCGAAGAAACAGCCGATGCCCGTGGCTCCTATGCCCGCCGCTTCGGCCTCCAAATACAACACCTGCCCGATCACCCCGGTTTCCCAAAAGAGCTGGCGATAGAACCAGGGCCCGTGCGTGAACAAGGCTTCTCGATACTCGGCGATCATGCCGAGCGAAAAGACCCCATCGCCCGCGATGTTCTGAAAGCAGCTCACTTGCGTAGCAAGCTGCCTCGCATCGCCGCTTTCCAGCCTGCGAAGGGGAAGGTCTGCCGGGCAATCGGCGGGCTTGAACCAGTCGAAGTGCTGATGCATGGCGCGCTTCAGCTTGTCCAGCTTGGCCTCGTCGCGGACGAGTACGTACAGCCCCGAGTCGAGTCCGTCCACCCGATGAACGAACAAGGCGAGGTGGATGCGCGGCTCCCAGGCAATGGCATCCCAGGGTAATGGCCGCCGGTTCGCTTCCAGTTCCACGCGTGGCATCACGCGCGCGAGCATGCCGTAAAAGCGCTCGGCCGTGATCGAGGTCCGGCCATCGCAGGCCAGGAGGCTGCGTCGCTGGCGGATGATCCGCCCGGCCGACGGCCCGTCTTGGAACACTGCGGTTCGATGCGTTGGGGCAGGTGCGTCGAACAGGTCCAAGGCGTATCGCTGCCCCATCGGTTTGCGTGAGGCGAGCACCACCTCGTCGATGACGGTCCAGGCGACGGGGTCGTCGCGGCTGAGCCGGTTCGCAGTTCCGCTCCAGACTTGCTTCGTGAGCCGGCCCACCACCAGCGGATCCAGGCCGAGCGGTATCGCGCGCTGCGCGCCTGCACACCATGGCCCAGCCGAGTCGTTAGGCCAGACGAGCATGACGAGTTCCGGTTGTTCGCGCTCGGCGACTGCGAAGTCCTCTGCGCGGTTCAACCCCAGCAAGGCTTCGATGGTTTCATCGGCCAGGTCGTGCAACACGACAGCGCTCCATCCCAGGGTCGCGGCGGCGATGCGAAGCGTGCCGATGGCGTGGCCCGCGTCGTGCTGACAATAGCGGAACGCGCGTTCGCCGTACTTCCACGCTTCGCGCCAGTGGATGGACGAGAGACCGACCAGAAACGCCTGTGGGGGAAACTTCCGCATCCACTGTGCGAACCCCTCGGCAGAGCCATTCGCGCGCCGTTCAAGGCCGTGTTCTCTCGGCGCGTAGTGGTACAGCCCTGGCGCGAGCGCCAGCCCGCGAAGCGCGCCGATCAGCAGGTAGCCCTCGGTGGGATGCAGGTTGCCGCTCGAAGGGTTGCTGCGCAGTGCCCAGCGCGTGCCACCCGCCTGCTTCCAGGCCGACAGCGCCAGCGAGTACTCGAACAGCCGCGACAGCGAGCGGACCGTGAGCGGGGCGCTCTGCACCGCGCCCCGCCGAAAGATGTCCTCGTAGCGAGGCGACAGCGGCTCTTCGTCCGCGCCAAGGATGGGCAACTGCGTGAGCGGCGCCCCCTCGTAACGGCGGAACGGGTTGGGTTGGTTCACCCAATCCAGGGTGCCGGCGGAGCGCGCATAGCGGTGGAACTGGTGCTTGGTGCGCTCGTGATAGCGCAGGACCGCTTCGAGCTTGTCGGCAGCGTCCATCTGGGTCTCCGGTTGGTGTCACCAGTGCGGTTTGCTCAATTGCTGCGTGGACGAATAGAACATCAGGTTGAACCTGACGCCGATTCGTTCTTCCTCGCTCATGTTGGCATCGACCGAGTGCTTCGGCAAGGCCGGAAACATCAGAAACGCTCCGTGGCGCGCCTTGACCTTGACCACCACTTCGGTGCCAGCCCGGCCCCCCGCGGGGGACGTTCAACGGTCGGGCATCGGCCGACGGAGCCCTTGGGCCAACAGGTGGACGCCGCCTCGACCCGTCGTGCCACCGACGCGCGCACGCGGCAAGGGTCGCCATGCCCCGTCGAGCGCGAGTGCATAGAACTGAAGCTCGTCGCGCCAGAACTTGCTTTCAACGCGCGCAGCCAGATCCACGGCCGCGTCGTTCCATCGGGCCGTACCGGCTTCGTCTCCACGCTCGCGCGCCAGGTCGGCCATGCCGCAAAACGCTGCGTATGCATAGCCTTGGACTTCCACCAACGCGATCGGACCGACGGGCGAACTGCCGTCCGCATGGAACACGGAATCGTGGCCGTCTTTCCAGCCCTGATTGTTAAGGCCCGGTGGTCTCGCCGCGAGCGTAGCTGACGAAGCCGCCGTGTCGTCGCGCGTTGTCCTCGATCCACGCGGGGGCGCCAGCAACGCACGCCAGATACTGTCGATGAAGGCCAAGTCGCCCGTGCGCCGCGCATACTCGGCGGCCAGCATCACGAAGAGGGGCGTCGTGTCCACGCCGCCGTAGTACTTGCCGAAGGGCAGTTCATTGACGGCTGCCATCTCGCCCTAGCGGGTCTCGTGCATGATCTTTCCCGGCTCCGCATCGCGGAAGGCGGAGGTCTCGCGGGACTGGTGCGCGGCCAGGAACGCCAGCACACCGCGCGCAAGCGCCGGGTCGATCCACAGCGTGTGCGTCGCGGTGATGACCGCCTCACGACCGAACGGCTTCTGGATCGGGATCGACCCGTAGCCAGATGCGCGCTGGTGCGGTCGGGCAGAGCATGCCGATGTCAGTCAGCACCGGCACAGCCTGCCTGCTCCGCCGCCATTTACGCAGCAGTGCGGCGGCTTCCTTCGCGTAGTCACCGCCTTTCACGATCTTGTCGGCCAGCCATTCGACATCCTCGCGAGTCGGGTTCGCGTAGCACTTCGAGATGATTTCGGAGAAGTCAGGCGCGATGGCATCTTCGGCTACTCGTTCCGGCCGGTCTGCGCATCGCACTCGCTGCAACAGATTTGCATGAACTCCACCTCTGCATGGCTGAAAAGGCTCTCGTCCATGAACGTGAATCGGCTTGCGTTGCTAACGCAGAACGGGGACGCCAATAGCTCGCGCTCCATCTCTGCCGGCACGGAGGGGTGGGGGATGGCGAGGGGGTCATACTTCGGCTTTGAAGAACGAGGATGTGAGATGTCCACGCTTCGAGGCGAGCACATGCAGCCGAGCACGCATAAGGTTGTCAACTTCAAAGTCGAGATTGCGCATGGTCCGACCGAGACCGTTTACAAAGTCTGGGTGCTTCTGCTCGGCGCGAAATGGCACGAAATCGAAGGAGGCACGGTGCTGGGTGCCACGACTCCCCAGACAACACCGGTCATCACGGCGCGGGTGATCGATCAACTCGATCAACTCGACATAGCAAAGTTGAACGGTGAATAGGCGAGGCAACACATGGCCGACACGAGCTTCGAACACCACGGGCACCAGGTCAAAATCAAGGTCTGGCAGGACGGAATACGTTGGGCGTGGTCGTTCCAGATCGATGATGAGTTGCCAGTCGAGAACGTTCAAACGGCGCGCGCACTGAGCAAACGGCGCTCATCGAGGCAAGGCATGAAGCCCTCGCAGCGATCAAGTCGCTGGACGCAGTAGCCTTGAAAGGAGGATGGGGCGTTCCTTCATACTGTGACCCTCGCTCTGACGGCGTGGAGTACAGAAAGATGACGATGACCCTGTACAAAGCCCCCAATGGCAACGCCCAAATCTTCGACCTAACCGACGACGAGTCTTGCGGCTCTCGGCGTCGCAGGGCAGTGCCCTGCACTTAGCCTAATCTAACAAATTGAACCCAATGGGCGGCGCCCAAAACGCCTTGCTGCGATGAGGACAGGCCATTGCCCTGCGCCCCTCATTTGCATCGGCCTGCTAGTCTCTAAATGCGTTTTTGACCACTGAAAACTTCAACGCTTCCCTACACCGGCGACGCGAGCAGAGGCTAAAAGCGGCCTGCCGGCTATTTGAGTTCCCAAAAGGCTTGTTGCGCCGGAGATTCATGAGGCGTAAAACTGCCTCATGAATCTCACGAAGGCGCCATGAACACTGCAGCCAAGGAATCGTCGAACGATGCCATGCAGGCACTCGTGACGCGCATCGACAGCATGCGGGAGGCCAGTCGCCTCGTCATCGACCGTGTGGCCCTGCTCCTGGGCGGAAGCGAGGACAAGGTGCTCACCCTGCAAGTTCGGGAGGCAATCAGCGATCTGGAGCGGCAATCGATGCAGGCGCTGGTCGACGGCGTTGAGCCCAAGCGAGCGCCAGCCACTCGGATCGAGCTCGAGAAGCGTGCCATCGACGCCGTGCTTCAAAGCACGGAGTGGAGCTCGGCCGCCGAAATCGGTCAGCGCCTGCACGCCAAGGCGGCGAATCCGCATGCGGCCGTCAGCCGCTGGAGTCAGAGCGGGCGGATCTTCGGGATTGACCACCGCGGCAAGAAGATCTACCCGGCGTACATTTTCGACACCACTTGGCAGCCGCTGCCGGCAGTCAAGCGGGTGCTGGAGATCCTGGATGACTATTCACCGTTTCGGGTGGCGGCGTGGTTCGAGTCCACCAATTCGTTCCTGGGCGGGAAGCGCCCACGCGAGGTGATTTCGAGCAAGCCCTCTGCCGTCATTGCCGCCGCAGAGGATCACAAGGTGGGTGCGGTGCATGGCTAGTCCGGCGCCGCTTCTTCCTCCTCCTCCCAAAGCCCTCCGGATCCTGCCGCACAAGGCGGCGACTTGGTTTCGGGTGCATCCGTTCGATGCTGCGACCGGGAAGTACGCGCCGGCCGCCTTCAACGGCTCCGGACTCGGAAACGCACGATTCAGCCCCCTCTTCGATCCCGTCACGGGGAAGCCGATCCCGACGATCTACGCGGCAAAGAGCGAGCGCGGTGCTATCGCGGAGATCGTTTTGCATGACGTTCCCAACCCGTCAGCCGGCTACCAGCACGACCTGGAGCGCGACTACCGCGCCAATCTCCATCTAAGCCGCATTCGGGCGCCGGCGGCCAGGCTCGTCAACATGACCACGATGGGCCTCCAGGCCGCCGGCTTGGCGCCAGCCCACCTCTTCGAGGGCGACAAGGACGACTACGCCAGGACCAGTGAATGGGCCCAGTGTCGACACGCGCGATTGGCTTATCCACGGCGGAGGAGACATTGCGAGCTGGTCTGTGTTCAAGGACAAGACTCCGCCGGACCGCCTGCACCTCGGCGCGATGCTCGGCTGAGGCTGGGCGGACAGCGAGGCGACGGCTGCCGGCAATCCGGCCACCGCAAGCGGAAAGACCGAAGGCTGGAACCTCGGCGCATATGGCACCTGGTACCAGAACGATGAGAGCAAGCTGGGCTGGTATGCCGATCTCTGGGGCACCTGCGGCTGGTACAAGAACCGGGTGCAAGGCAGCCTGCTACCGGAAGTGCGCTACAACTCGCGCGCGCTCACGCTCTCGGCGGAGACGGGCTACGCCACGCGGGTGCATGAAGACAGCGACTGGCTGGTCGAGCCGCAGGCGCAGCTCATCTACGTGCGCTACCGCGAGAACGACATCTCCGAGCCCAACGGCACGCGCATTGACGGCAACGATGGCAGCGGATGGATCTCGCGGCTGGGCCTTCGCACGCACCGCACGTGGATCGGCGAGGACGGGCGCCGCACGCAGCCCTATCTCACCGTGAACTGGTGGCACGACAGCGTCGACAACGCATTGGCATTCAACCAGATCGCCCTGAAGAACCTCTACCCCGACAACCGCTACGAGGTGAAGCTGGGCGTGAACTCGCTGCGTGACAAGGGCTGGAGCTACTGGGGCAACCTGGGCTACTAGTGGGGAAGTCAGGGCTATCGCTCGCTCACCCTGCGCGTGCGCGGAGAGCGCAATTGGTAGCGCGTATCGGTTGAAGTTGCGCGAGCGGTAGGAGCGCGTTGGCACGGACGCCTATCTCGCTACCTTGCCTCTGCGCACATGCCCTCGCTCACCGCTCGGCCTACCGACGGGCCGGTTGATCTCCCTGAGCAGGAGATCGACCGGGCAGT
This sequence comes from Variovorax ureilyticus, assembly GCF_037889935.1. NCBI lineage: Bacteria > Pseudomonadati > Pseudomonadota > Betaproteobacteria > Burkholderiales > Comamonadaceae > Variovorax > Variovorax ureilyticus. The sequence continues at coordinate 7,510 of NZ_JBBKZU010000029.1, read as the reverse complement.
CCGGGCTTCGGATTCGTCCAGCCTCACGGGTCTCTCCGAGAAAGCGATGCTCACGGTCCGCAGGACCTTGTCCAGCCCTTCGTAGCTGAGCTGCGCAGCGCGCTCTTCCACCACGGTTGGCTGCGCCACGCCGCGCTGGGAGCGTTGCTTGCCGCGCACCTCGAACATGTCGCGGAAGTCCGCGCCGAAGTGGATGGTCAGTGGCGCCTTCACCGGTGCGCGCCCGTAGTTGAAAAGGCTGATCCGCTCGAAGATCCGACCGCACCACAGCAGTCGCTCACGCTCTACATGCACCACGCCCTCCGGCGTCGCGGCATCGCCCAGTGGGGGCAACGGTTGGTTGGTCATATGGGCGGTGAAGAAGACGTTGTCCTGGCTCACGCCGCCCGACAGCAGCGAAGGCCTGCGGCCGCCGTAGCGAAGACGGAACGTCGAGACCACTCGCGTGTCGTTCACGAACAAGCCGTCGGCTGCGCCCATCACATCGCCGTAGATGTCGGCAACCAGGAAGGTGTCTCCCACCTTCAGCACGAACAGACGCTGCAGGCCGCGTTCGATGAGTTCCTGCGTGTCGAGTCCCTGAAGCGCTGGCTCCTGCGCCATTCCCTGGCCTTGGCTCATTGCAGCACCTTTCCTCAAGCGGCGGCAGGCAGCCTCATGGCAAGCAGCCGGTGGTAGAGCTCGACATAGCCCGCTGCCATCACCTTGGCGGAGAACCGGCGCTCGAACGCCGCCCGGATGCGCGCGCGATCGAGTTGCCCCACGTGCTTCACAGCGGCCGTGGCTTCTTCCTCGTTGTCGACGATGAACCCGCTCAGGCCGTGCTCCAGGACCTCCGGCACGGATCCGCAGCGCCATGCAATCACCGGTGTGCCGCAAGCCATCGCCTCGATCATCACGAGCCCGAAGGGCTCGGGCCAGTCGATCGGAAACAGCAGCGCCCGCGCGTTCCCGAGGAACCCGGGCTTCTCGGCATCGCTCACTTCACCCATGTATTCGATCAGCGGATGCTGCAGCAGCGGGCGTATGCAGTTCTCGAAGTAGGCGCGGTCGACGGCATCCACCTTGGCTGCAATCCTGAGGGGCAGGCCCGCGCGAATCGCGATGTCGATCGCGCGGTCCGGACGCTTTTCGGGCGCAATGCGACCGAGAAAGGCGAGATATGCGCCCGTCGGCTTGGTCGCCGGCCGGAAATGCGTTTCGTCGATTCCGTTGTGCACCGTGCCGATCCAGTTTGCCAAGGGCATCGGCTTGCGCTGGTGATGGGAGAGCGAGACAAGGGGGAAGTCACTCCACCTCCCGTACGCCTCGGCCAAGTCCGTCAGGTCCAGCCGGCCATGGATCGTGGTGAGCGTGCGATCGGCTATGTCCTCGAAAAAGGGGAAATGCAACAGGTCCATGTGAAAGTGCAGTACATCGAACTCGTCGGCGCGTCGCCTCACTTCGCTCATGAGGAGCAGATGGGCGGCCAGCTCCGACTTGAGCGGTGCCGGATCGAGCCGCAGCGCCTGCCGTCGGACGGGCACCAGAGTCGCGCGCGTGTGCGACCCTCCTGCCGCGAAGAGGGTGACTTCATGGCCCTGGTCGACCAAGGCATTGCTGAGATTGGCGACTACGCGCTCCGTGCCCCCGTAGAACGTCGGTGGGACGGCTTCCCACAGTGGCGAGATTTGGGCGATCTTCATTTTTTCTCCGATGATCAATAAGAAGTCATCGTTTCAATAGGAACGCTCTTCACGGGGAAAGCAAGAGGCGAAGACGCCGTCGCAGTAAATACTTGGCCGCGTTGCGAACTGCCGGCCACGGCAATCGGCAAGCGCTACGGAATGGCCGTCGTCGTATAGCGGCCCAACTGCATGGCACGGCCTTCTGGCGTTCCATTCAAACTAGGCTTCAAGGCCAAAAAACATCCCGGGACCATCCACAGGGATGGTGTTAGGATGGCCGCATGCCTTCAAACACTACTACCCGGCTTCCTGCGACGAAGACGCCCGAGTCCGAAAAGATCACGATCAATGTCGGCTTCGTCGATCTCGGTCATATCGATCTGTTGGTGGCCGAGAGCTTCTATGCGAATCGAACGGATTTCATCCGCACCGCCATTCGCAACCAGCTGGCCACGCATGCCGACGCGCTCAAGCAAGCGGTCGCTCGAAAGCTGCTGGTGCTGGGCCTCCAGCACTTCTCTGCTGCGGACCTCGAGGCCGCACGTGCTGCGGGACAGAAGTTGCAAATACGCGTACTCGGTCTTGCGAGCTTCAGCGCCGACGTAACGCCCGAGCTGGCCCTGGCCACCATCGAATCCATCACCGTGCTGGGAGCGCTGCAGGCAAGCAGCGCTGTGAAGACAGCGCTGGCCGGACGAATTCACTAGACCCACACGAAAGAAACCCATGAACGAACTGCTTCAAAAACTGATGGTCGAGGCGACTGCATTGACCCGCAACGGACAGCTTCACGAGGCCACGCAAGCGATCCAGCGCGCCCTGCGGGGAGGCGCTTCCGAAGTGTTCGGCGTCAGCGACCCTGCGACGCCTCCGCCCGCTTCCCACGCGCCGCGGCCCGCGGGTGAAGCCTTGATACTCGATGGCCTGACGCGAGTGATTGACTCGCCTCCCGAGTTCGCTGAAGCGACCCGGAACGAGAGCCAGCCCGAAGTGGTGGAGAGATCCGTCGACGCACCTTCCGACAACGTTGACGGCGCTACTGAAGAACGGTGGATCGACGGCCGCTTGACTCACCAAGGACGCACCCTCGCTTACAAGCTCTACCTTCCGCCTCACCCGGCCGGCAGCGAGATCACGCCGCGCCCCATGGTGATGATGTTGCACGGGTGCACGCAAGGGGCATCCGACTTCGCCGCAGGTACGCAGTTGAACGCGCTGGCTCGCGATCTCGGGGTGGTGGTGCTCTATCCCGAGCAGACTCAGCACGCCAACTCACAGAAATGCTGGAACTGGTTCAAGCCGCAGCACCAGCAGCGCGGACGGGGAGAACCAGCAGTGCTGACCGCGCTGGCGCAGTCGATCACGGCCGAGCATCACGTTGACGCGGCTCGCGTGTTCGTGGCGGGCCTGTCTGCGGGCGGCGCCATGGCGGACATCCTTGGACGCTGCTATCCAGACGTATTCGCGGCAGTCGGCGTTCACTCGGGATTGCCGAGCGGCTCGGCGACGGACCTGATGTCCGCGATGTCCGCTATGCGCGGCGGCGGGGCCTCGGCATGCACCACGCGCGGACGCCCAATGCCGCCTACCATCGTCTTTCATGGCGATGCGGATGCGACAGTGCACGTGAGCAACGGCGCCGCGATCATCGAGGCCGCGCGTATGTCGGCCGAACAGGCGACGGGAAGCCTGCTGAGCGCACGCACCGCCGGGGGACATTCGGGCAAAGGGCAGCGTCATACCCGCACGGTCTACACGGACCACGAGGGGCGCAGCACCGCCGAGTATTGGCAATTGCACGGAGCGGGCCATGCCTGGTCGGGCGGCAGCTCACATGGAAGCTACACCAACCCTTCAGGCGCCGACGCAAGCGCCGAGATGCTGCGGTTCTTTCTGGCTCATCCTCCTCGCGCTTGAACAAGGAGCCCCAGTTGGCGCATCGGCCCTTTCGCCTCAATCCCAGTCGGCTTTTTCGCAGCGCGACTCGTACTCGGTCATCCAGCGCTTGAGGCGACGTTCGAGTTCGATCTCGGCTGCTGCCTGGTTGGCAAAACCACCTGACAGCGCAATGCGGCAGATGAAAACGCCGTTTTCGAAGACATCGGCGCGATAGCGCAGTTCGCCATCCCTGGGCTCGGCCTCGACTGACATGGTCCATAGTGGCCGATCACGCACGGATCCCCCGACGCCGCCAGTGGACTGCATTTCGTTCAAGGACCTTGCCGTTGCACTCATGCCTCCACGTTAGGCCCTGGTTGCGCCAACCTCTGTGCGGCAGCGAACATAGTCACAAAGAGACACAAGCGCTCCGGTCCTGCGCCTATGCGACCACTCCCAGAACCTCGGTGTACTCACGCCGGTCCGAGGCATAGCAACTACACGCCATTTTCTCCAGGCCACTGCGGTGAATGACCGAAAGGTCACCCCGCGCATATCGGATGAGCCCCTCGCGCTGCAACACCCGTGCGGCGGCGGTGATGCTGACACGGCGCACGCCGAGCATGTAGGCGAGGAACTCCTGAGTCATTTGAAAGCGATCGGCCCGTGCCCGGTCCTGCGTCATCAGAAGCCAGCGAGCTAGTCGCTGCTCGATTTGATGGTGGCGCAGGCACGCGGCGGAGGTCGCAAGCTGTGCCATGAGGACATACACGTAGCGATTCAGCACACGCCGTAGATCCGGACTGTCCGCCAGCTGAGAGTCCAACTGGTCGACGCCGATGCGCAGCGCAACGCCCGGGCCTTGCACCACCGCAAGCAAAGGCGTACTCGCAACGCCAAGGACGGCTTGCACGCCGAGCATTCCTTCGCGGCCCACCATCCCGACCTCCAGACCGGGCCTGCTGTCAACCGTCCTCAACAGGGAGATGAACCCGTCGGTCGGAAAGTACGCATAGCGCGTCGCGTCGCCTGCCTGGCAGATCACATCATTCAGAACGAGTTCGAAACTATCGCTGGCGGAGATCAGTTTCAGACGTGCGACGCGAGGCAGCAGCTTGATGAGCTGATTGTCGAAATTGACCAAACGGGGCTCCGATCGCGATTGCGCCGCCGATTGACGGGAAACCGGAGAGCCGCGCTGATGAAGTCTGCCGTGTCGAGGGGTGCAGTCAGTATGCGCGCTTATGCCGCGATCAGATCGCCCGCCTGTCTGGAAGAAGTCGGTCGTACTCATTCTTCACCACGACATAGCACTCGCACGACCGCGCCTCGAGGGCTATGCGAAGGAGCTCTTGTACATGGTGGGCCAGGTAGGCGCCGACCACGTGGGTATTGGGACGGACATCGAGGGAGTCGGCCCCGATTGGGCCGTCAACGACTACTGGTCGAGCATCTCGAGCGCCTGAAGACGCCTGCGGATCTCATAGAGAAGCTTGCTTATGCCAACTTCGCGCGCGTGCTGAAGGCCAAGCTGGAAGTGGCCTGAAGGGCGAGCCCGCGCACTGGCCAGGCTGAAAGAACTGCTGCAGTTCTTCTTGTCTGCAAAGGGCACGTTGCAGTCCTAGGTCCTGCGCGTCAGTGCGACTGGTCTCTGGGCATAGAGCGGTCATTCATGCTGCCCGAGTTCCTACCTGCTCTCGCCGCACTGTGCTATTCGACAGTTCACTCATTGAGGCTGATCGGTGCCATTCGCGGCTTTCCCAGCTGCACATGAACGACGGTCAAGAAGCGTTATCCGGCACCAGTCCCTCGGCAACCTCGCTTGGGCCGCAGCAGCGCTCGGCGGGACTTGGAGGATTTAATTGCGAAAGTTCGATTGAGAGCCGGGGTCACGCGAGACGCTGCTGCAGGAGCTCCAGTGCCCTAGCCAAGCCTCGATCACGCTCGGAATAGGGAGGTTCGAATTGAGCGACCCACAGCCATTGCCCTTCCTGACCCGGATGAACATAGGCCTCGTAGTCGTCGAGGAGTAGAGCCTGCTGCGCCTGGATGCCGGGAATGAAGGCCAAGTCCTTGGTTGGGCCGCGCCAATTGACGTACTCGATACACGCAAACCAATTCGGTGCGACGCCTTCTTCCACAAGGAGCTGCGCGATCTGCCTAAAGAGTGGCTCCCGCACCGTCGTAAATGCTACGACGCGCTCGAACAATGTCTCGCAGCGGGTGAGAAACGCTTTCAGCCCAGGACGCGGAATTTGCGACATTGCGTTTGAGATAAGTGTTCCCTCCAAGTCAAGGGCGAGAACTGTGGGCCGTTGTGGCCGAGGGCCAGTCATGAAGGTTCCTCTGCGTGAATGCCCAGCTCTTCCAGGACGAGCTTCGCCAGCGATCCGGCCGCTTGCTCCGTCTGCTTCGCGACGTCGACAGGCGAACGCCCTTCCAACGACCCTGAGGGAGTGCACAGGGCTTGGTAGATCGTCCACGCGTGCAACCCAGGCGGGGCGGCATCGAGCACGAACCGCGTCAGGTCGCGCGGGCGCGCCTCAAGCTGCCAGTCAGGCACGCGCTGCCCCCCTTTCCCGGCGCTCAAAGCCAGCAGCTTCGGCGGAGTGGTGCTCAGGTCCCTGTAAACCTGCCGAGGCGAGACGCCGGCAAGCTTCGCGTACTCGCGTACGCTCAGGTTGTGTGGCCTCTGGGCCTCTTCCAAGAGCGCTGCCTGGCCCCGTTGCAGGTCAGCCTCACCGGGTGCCCAGCGCCTAGCGGCCATGAATTCGGCTGCGCGTTCCCTGGCGGATTTCACTGGAGCCGATTCCATAGCATCTCGACGGTCAACGTACCTTTGTGATTTCGACGATGAAACTGCCCGAGATTCCGAACTCGCTGCCCCAGCGCAGTCCGGAGTCGTACTCGACGCCACTGTCCCGCTCAAACGTCCACTCGTCCCCGCCTGGTGTGGCGCAGTAGACGAACCTTTCATTCGCCCTTGTCACTTTCAATTGCATTGGGATGGTGCCGCCCAGCATGCGGGTGAGGGTGTCCCCAACTTGCACCTCGGTCAACTCAACTGCCTTCACTATTCGCTTCGTCATCGTTGCTCCTGGTGGCGCATTGGGAATCGAGACTCCGCTACTCGACAACGCAAGGCGTCAGGGTCACTCCATCGGGCGCATCGCCGGGATTCGCTGGTACGAAAGCGCTTGCTGGCGCGCCACACCCAAAGCAGCGGAGGTACAACTCCATGGATGCAGGCGGGTCGCCGGGCTGCAATCGTTGGTTTGCGCTTGTCACCGCGCTTTCTGCATCTACGCGGGAGATGCGCATATGCACTCGGGCGCACCGCGGGCACCGATACTCACCGAGAGTCATGAATCTTCCGAAATTGAATCCGGCGAGTCGTAGAACGCCGGGATGTGCTCATGCAACTTGTGCATGTGCCAGGGCTCAGGGTAGTGCCGCGCAAGAGCTTTGGCTCGGCGACGCAAGGTGTCCGGCAACTGCGGCCACTTCTGAATCGACTGCAACTCCTCCAGAAATTCTCGGGTGTAGAGGAGAGCACGCGTTCTTTCGTACGGGGTGGTCATGTCAAGCGCTCCAATCCCACACGACCCGCCTTGGCGTCCGTGGAAGATCGCGAGGACTTCTTGTCCAAGAAGATTCGTTGCACACAAGTCGGTGTCCTTCGAGAATCTGAAGTGCAGCCGGCCACGGAGCTTGACCTGAGGACGCTCTTCAATGGTCAATCGCCCAACCGGCACGTGACGTCCCTGTTGTCTGTGCTTGCTCGACACATCGCGGGGTCAGAGAGCAAGCACCCTGCGTCTCGCATCGAGCGCGCGTTCGCTGCGCCATGGGATCCCCGAACGACACCCAAACTCCCCCAGCTATCGACACGTAAATTCCCCCGCCGCGGCCATCGGGCCGTGACGGCGTAGGCGGCGCCAGCGCCCGCTGGCAGTCCCCTTCCG
>NZ_JBBKZU010000028.1:0-45334 GCF_037889935.1 Variovorax ureilyticus | reverse complement strand
CATCGGTCACCACCCACGACTCAACTCGCTTCTTCGCCAAGGTATCGATCCAGCGCCGCGATCACAACGCGGCTCGGATCGATAGTTTACCTATTTACGGATAGGTTCTTAACAACCTGGCGCTCGGCGTTCAGTAGTTCGTCTGCATGAGCAGCAAACCCGGCGTTCTGGTAGAGCGCGCGATCTCTCCTGAAGTCATCACTTGGCTCGAACATCATTTCGACGTCGAGCACAAACAGGCCGATGAAGCTTGGCCTCGTGAACTGCAGCTGCGCAAGCTCAAGATCTGCGCCAACATGGCCGTTGGATGCAACAACTTCGACGTCGACGCCATGCGGCGCAAAAAGGTGCTGGCCACCAATGCACCCGATGTACTGACCGACACGACCGCCGACTTCGGCTTTGCACTTTTGCACCGCTGATGGCCAGGGCCCGCCGGGTGACCGAGAGCGAGCATTTCCTACGCGCGGGCAAGTCGTCGCCTCGGGACGGCTGCTTCAGGCACTGACCCGCAGTTCCGCCCGCCCCTTCCCTTCGGCTGCTCTCGCTGACAACGGAAGATCGCCGCACAACACCACGTCCCGCGCGATCAAACTGCTCGAATGCGCATTGAAGCATTCGAACCATCTGAAGCAATTGCACGCCCGCTTGAGGTGATTGCAGACGGCTGCAAGCACCTGCGGTCCGAGATCGCGAGGCCGCGCACAGCAGCGGCGCGGCCCTTACGTGAAGTAGTTCACGCAGCGCCGACCCCCAGGGTCAGCGCATGTCAAAAGACATACCAAAGTATTAGCCAGGATCACAGAATCGTGACATGGAGAGAGACAACGAAGCCATTCCCGGCGAGGCGATCGGCAACCCCAATCAAGAGGTCATCAAGAGGTTCGGTGAGCCGACAGGCAAAGATGAGCCGACTTGGACGAAAGCCGCCGTTGTCGTCACCATCATGCTTGTTCTAGCCGTGTCGTTCCTGCGGTTCGCGGGCCTGATTACCTAGCCGGCCATCGATGAGCTCAAAGTCAAGTCCATCTTGCGACTCGGGCCCACGGGTCAGCAAGCTGCGGCTCAACACGGTGCAATGGCAAACGCTGCAGGCCCTGGCCGGGTGCGCGGGAAACACGAGTGCGCATGCACGCGTCACAGCAGTGGGTCGCCTGACCTCTCACGGACTTGTGGCGATGGACGACAGAGGCTGTGCCTACCTGACCATCGTCGGATTGCAGCGGTTGGACCAAGGACGATAGCGTCTTCTCGCCTCGCGTCCGGCGCTTTGTGCAGTACGCGAACATGAGCGCTGATGCGTGGGACGCGAAGTGCCGGTTCTCTGACCGACGTCAATGCGACTCGACTTGAAAGGTTTATCTTAAGGCACGAGTGGGGTTCCATCATTGCCAGTTGGCGGCAGGATGAAAGGGGGTCGTTCATGAAGCGCGTCGTCGTCGATCATTTCGGCGGCCCCGAAGTCTTGAGAGTCGTCGAAGACGAGCCTCCCATGCCGGGACCCGGTGAGATCCGCATCCGCGTTCTGGCCGCCGGCGTGTCTTTCACCGACGCCCAACTGCGTGCGGGAACGTACCTTGGCGTGCCGAGGCCACCCTTCACGCCCGGCTACGAACTCGTGGGCATCGTCGAGGAGCTGGGATCGGGCTGCTCGCGCCTGCGCATCGGGGACCGCGTCGGCGCGCTGACCGTCTGGGGCGCCGACGCAGAACAGGTCTGCGTACCGGAAGTGAACGCCGTGGAGGTGCCGGAGGACCTCGACCCGGCGGAGGTGCTCAGCCTCGTCTTCACCTACATGACGGCATTCCAGCTGCTGCACCGCACTGCACGCGTGAAGCGCGGTGAGGCGGTGCTCGTCCATGGCGCGGCGGGCCGGGTGGGCACCGCCGTCCTCGAGTTGGGTGCTGCGGCCGGCTTGCGCCTCTTCGGAACCTGTTCGGCCCGCGACCGCGCTGCGGTCGAACGGCTCGGGGCCGTGGCGATCGACTATCAGAACGACGATTTCCTCGCCCGGCTGCGCCAGCTTCCCGACAGGGGCGTCGACGTGGTTCTGGACGGCATCGGCGGCGCGCTGTCGCTTCGATCCTTTCGCGCGCTCAGACCCGGAGGGCGGCTCGTCGTATTCGGTCACTATGCCGCGCTTGCCCAAGGGCACAAGAGCTGGCGGGGATGGATCGAATGGTATGTCGCGACCACGGCCGTTGCTTTGTGGAGCTTGCTCTCGCCTCATCGGAAGGTTCTCGCGTACCGCATCCAGAAGTTGCGCGAGGGTCGTCAATGGTTTCCCGTGGCGGCCCATCGCAGAGCGCTTCCGGTGGGCGGCGGCCCGCGCCAGCCGGAGTGGTTTCGCGAGGACTTTCGCGCGTTGCTCGACCTGCTTCGGCGGGGCTGGATTCATCCGGTGGTGGCCGAGCGACTGCCGCTCACCGAGGCAAGACACGCGCACGAGTTGCTGGACGTTTCAGCAGGTCTCGGAAAGCTCGTGCTGGTGCCGTAGGCAACACGGGCCGGTCTTCGTCTCCGAGCCCGAAGTCTTGGATGGTGCGAGTGACCCGAGCCTTGTACCAGCCTGTGTAGCCAGGACTTACGAAAGGACCAACTCCAACGCGGGCATCAATCGATTCTCAGCGATCCTCCGGAAGCCCTTCGGAGTGGGATGCAGCTCATTTGCCCACCACCCCTGGGGCCCGGTCTCGGGCAATTCTCCAGCTGTCTCGACGGCAATGATCGGGCCAAGGCCGCCGTTCAAAGCCAGGTCGTCCTGTGCATCCCCCAGCGCTCTTATGAGCGATTTGAAGAGGTCACGCCGAAGTTGCACTTGCACCTTGGCCATGTCCATCGGCACCTTCAGCCAATCCGCGGGGCCGAAGAATCCCTTGCCGGTCGGCCACGCGTTGTCATAGTTGTGAAGCACGATCGGGGCATGTGGGTTGTAAGCACGGAAGCGGACGATCACCTCACGATAGGCATTGATGATGCCCGTGATGACGGCGGCCGGCTGCGTCTGGCGCCAGCATTCCGACACGGTCGTGAAGCTCGAGCAGTCCGGCTGCAGGAGCCGGAGGAAGTCATCCTGACCGGCAACGTCATTGCCGCCGCCACTCAAGATCAGCGCCTTGCAACTGGAGGCGAACATGTCGAACCCGAAATCGATGGCCTTGCGGGTTCCTCGAGACCAGTCCGCTGCCTCGGAGCCATTCTTCCCGATCACCACAAAGGTCTCGCTCGGAAAAAGTGACCCCAGTTCAGTGGCCAGGTTGTCGACGGGATACCAGAGCCATGAATCCCCGATGGCCAGCACAGATGCGAATTGAAGCTTCGTCAGGGCCGTGTGGACGCCCCAGAATACGTTTGCCATGGCGGGTCCCTCCAGAGTCTTCGCGCGACCGATAGAGCAGGGTACTTCTGCGCGTCGTCGGCATCATCGCATCGGAGATGCAACGCCACATACCAACATTGGAGGAGGCTGCGGTGCCACGTGCCCCTGGTGCCTCACAAGACGACTCCGCTTCCGGCAGCGCGTGGCCGGCGCGCTGACGCGGGACCCGGCCGCCTTCAGTGGCCGCGCCTGAACATCGACCAGCGCACCGTCAGGATGTCCGCCGCGATCTTGGCCGCATCGACCCCGGCGTAGGTCTGTTCCGCGTCGAACTCGAATCCCTCGCGGTACCGCACGACTTCCCCGTAGTCCCGGTCGAAGACCATCGGCCCAGTGAGCTCAGTGGGGTCGGTCCCGGCGGGCAGCGCGAGGAATTTCTCGGGGTTGGTCGCGCTTTGGTAGAGGTCGACGGTGAGGTGGCTCATGGAGATCTCCGATCGTTGGATCTGATCGAATGATCACCTCAGCCACAGGCGGCGCAATCAGCGACCGCCTACATCGGGCTGACCGGTGCCGCCGACAGCGACAGATTGCTTCAGCACCGGCGCGAACGAACGCGATGCCGGCTGGGATCGCACCCGGCGTTCCGTCCGCAGTCGTCGAGGCCAGCGCTCGCAACGTCGGCACTGCCCGTGCTGCGGGGGCCAACTGATGACCGTTGCACCGGCACCCGCGGCAAGGATGAGCGTGTCGTCCGTGCATGCATCCGCGACGACCACCACCTCCACGGTCTCCCCCGTCAGTCTTGCGTTGTCCTTCGAGCCTGCATGCGGCATCGGGGAGCTGACGCGCGCCCTGGCGCAGCCCCCGGCAATCCCGGAAGCTCACTCCTGATTACTGGATTCCGATTCGGGTCAGCGCTCGACCGTTCACGGTCAGGAGCGATCCCCTGCTTCGAAGCTCAATGGCCAGACTGCGATAGAACTCCGCGCTTTCCGGATCGGCAGGCTGCCCCAGGATCTCTGTCAAGCGACCCAGCGCCTCCCGGGCCGCCTTTTCATTTCCCGCTTGCGAGAAAGAGTCGACTGCTTCATTGAAGTGTTCGGCCGCAGCATCCCATTCTCCCAGCTTGAGTGCCACCTCTCCCAGGATGCAGTGGGTCGATCCGGCCTCGGCCGCGGACCCCGTAGCGCGAGCGAACTCCAAGGCAGCAACACCCTTGGTTTGCGCCTGCGCGTATTCCCCGACGCGGTTGTGGCTCTGCGCGCTGAGGTTCAACAACCGCAGCGTTTCTGTCACGCCGCCCCCCTGCGCGAGCGCCGCCTCGAACAGGCTGATTGCCTCTCGGTGCTGGCCGGCGTGCTGGAGTTCGCACCCCTTTTGCATCATCTGCGAGAGGGGTAGGCCATTGGACCCTATGGGCCGCCCTTCCCGGACCTTGCCGGCTGGCGTGAGAGACGACCTGCGGCTTGCTTGACGCCAACCGTGCAACCCAATCCAGACTGCCACTCCGGTGAGCACAACGCCAGCGACAGCCATGCCGACGGTCATGAACCAGCCGTTGCCCGGGAACATGGAACGCCTCCTGGTCAGTCGCCCTTCGACTCAATCCGCCGTGAAACGAATGCCGGTCACCGTGCCTCCGATGTGCTCGATCAAAGTGACTCCGTCAGTCGCGTACTGGTCAATGGTGAAAGTGCCTTCGTAGCTCTCGCCTGATGGGCTGAGCGTCACCGTCTCCCGCAAGACCCCGGGGCCCGCGAATGCGGCGGGTACGACAGGCGGGTTCGAGTCGCTGCTGGCATACGCGAGGGCCAGATGCTTGAGCTTGTAGGTCGCGCTTCCGGTCTGCTCCCACACTCCCATGCAGACGTCGCCCGTACTCGGCGCACGACCGCCGGAGATCAGGAATTCGGTCCCGTCGCTGTGCCATTGCGCCGTTCCGAAATCAAGTGGAACCCCGGCCGGGATGGGCATCGGGTAGGCCGTGCCGTCGGACACGAGATTGACTTTCCACATTCCAACGATGCTGGTGCGCTTTGATGGGTGCGTCTGGTTCTTCTCCTGCTGCATCCAACTCTCTGGTGCCGCGCCGTGCCCGGGGAACATGCCGCAGCCCGCAGCGGCCCGGCCAGTCGCTGTCGCGCCCGCGACGCCCAGACCAAGCACGATCAAGTAACCACCGAGTGCACGCCGAAGGGCTGCTCTTTCGTTCATGGTGAACTCCTTGCATGAAAGGACAGGTAGGAGCCGGCTTGGCGAACACCCAGGCCGGCGGCGGAAATCGCGGGACTGCCATCAAGGCATGCGCCGGAAGAGTCAGGAAACGCGACATTCATCACTCCCCGTCAGAGCCGGCCCAGGAGCCAGACGAGAACGAGAACGCCGCCTGCGCTCGCTGCGAGTGTCATCGTCAGATCGGCAGCGCGTTCACTCCGGGGTTTGGATACGGGCGATGGACGTTGTTGCTTGACGGATGCACCGTTTGAGTACGGGCTGTAGATCGCCGATCCGGGGACTTCAGCCTCGGTCCCTGACGCCGTCTCGCCGCTTCGCGTGGCCAGCGGGACGAGAGCCATCTCCGTGCCCCTGGTCGTTGTCGGCACTCTGAACTCAGCGATGCCGCTCTGGGGTGTGGCGCTTGCGGAAACGCAGGCGCAGACGGCCAGGGTGAACGCTGTAGCCCCAACTCGACAACATGGCAATTCCATTCAGGGCTCCTCACAAGGCGGCGCGGCCTTGACGTTGGAAATTCGCTGGAGGGAACTATGGGCTGCTGCTCGGCAGAGCGGCAGACAATGCGACCAAGCGCCGGAATCGCGGTACGAAGGCAGCGAAAGAAGGGGTGAATCCGACTTGGGGCGGGACTCACCCAAGGGCGACACGCAGGTGTTCGGCCATCCTGATTCGCCGGGGATTAGCACCCTAAAGCAGCCGCTTCGTCGGATGCTGCTGGAACTGCCGCTCAGACCCGCTTAGCCTGCTCGGATGAACCCTGCCCTTGACAGTGGGCGTCCACGGTGTCAAACCGCGCGTGGGCCGCAACTGCGCGCAGGCAGCGCGGAAGACCAACGCTCCCAAGGACTCCGGGGGTCGATGCTCCCACGCAAGATCGGTCGATAACCAGAGGAACAATTCTCATGGCGGTTGTCCAGTTCCAACGCCATCGCGCATGGTTCGAGAACGTCGCGATCTGGCTGGCGGCATGCGTCGCCTGCGCGCTGATGCTCGCGTCGTTCGAGAGCCTGTGGTTCTTTTTCACCGATTCTTTTTGGGATGCGTGGCGCGAGTTCGCCTGGTGCTTTCTTCGGGCCCTCGTTGCGGTGGCCGCATTGTTTTTCGTCCTGGGGGTTGGCACCGCATGGTTGCCCGAACGCCGGGCGCTGCGCTGGCCGGCGTTGGCGTTGGTCATCGTCGCCGCCGCCGCGCTGGGCTGGTTCGCCGAGGACGGCCTGACGTTCATTCTGAGCGGCGAGCACATCTCGGACGGCGAGCGACCCTACATGCTCCACACCATGTTCGTGCTGGCGCTGCTGGTGGGCGTGCTCGGTGAGTACCGTTGGGCAAGCCTTCGCGCTGCGGCGCTGCTGCACGAAGCCGAGCTGAATCGAGTCCGCTTGGAGGGCGAGCTGGCGGCGGGCCGCCTGCAGGTGCTGCAGGCGCAGATCGAGCCGCACTTTCTCTTCAATTCGCTCGCCAACATTCGCCGGCTGCTGCGTACCGACGGCAACGCTGGCCGTGCAATGCTGGTCGACCTGATGCTCTACCTCGAAAGCGCGCTGCCCCGAATGCGCGACGACAGCTCGACGCTCGCGCGCGAGGCCGAACTGATCCGGGCGTTCCTCGCTGTGCACCAGGTACGCATGGGCGGGAGGCTGCAGTTCCGCGTCGACGTACCCGACGGTCTCGGCCGACGCGTCGTGCCGCCGATGATGCTGTTGACCCTGATCGAGAACGCGCTGAAGCACGGACTGGGTCCGCTCCCCGAGGGCGGCTCGATCAGCGTCGTGGCCACCGAAGCGGACGACAAGCTCGTGCTCCAGGTGTCCGATACGGGTCGCGGTCTGGTGGCGGGATCGGGCGGTGGCACTGGCTTGGCCAACATCCGTGCCCGGCTGAGGGCGATGTACGGTCCGGCGGCGGGCTTGTCGCTGCGACACAACGAGCCACACGGTGTTGTGGCGCAAATTCTCCTGCCGGTGCAAGTGGCGTGAACGTGCTCGCACACAAGGTTCTTGCGACGCCGCGCTGGCGCCTCGGGGCGTGGGCGGCGCGAGCCTGGCGTCGGATGGGTTGGCGACACGTGCTGCTGGCACTGCTGATCGCCATCGTCCGTGATGCAATCAATCCGCTCGGAGGGATTTTCTTCCCGCCGGTGGCGCTTCTCAGTCCCGTCGTTCCCTTCCTGGACGGTTCCTGGGCGGTCGGCAATATTCCACTCGTATTCGCCGTGCTGGTGGCCGACGAGGCTTTCGACGATGGCGTATCGCCCCTGCGTGCATACGGATGGGCCGTCATCGCGATGGTCTCTGTTCTTCCGGCTACCACACGGGTGTACGGGCTTGTCATCGCTTCCCGCTTGCGATCCGCTGAAGGAGGTCCGGGCCAGCCGATCACGGGGGTCGAGGACGGCGCGGCACAACTCGTGTGGTGGATGCTGGTCGCCCTGTACGAATGCGGCTTCGGCATGACGATCTACGCCCACTGGCGCGTGACCCAACGGGCGATGCGCCGGGCCCAGGCTGCCGAATCCGAACGCGTTCGCAGCGAGCAGCGGGTGCAGACGGCTCGATTGCTCGCGCTTCAGGCGCGAGTCGAGCCGCAACTGCTGTTCGATGCGCTCAGGCGGGTTGGCGACCTGCACGATCGCGAACCCCAGGCGGCAGACGCCTTGTTGGCCGAACTGATTACCCTGCTGCGCTCCATGCAGCCCCACGAGAGGGCGGACACCTCCACCGTCGAGAGAGAGTTCGCGCTCGCGGAGGCATGGCTGCGCGTGTCGAGGAGTGCGGGGCGCGCGTGTGTCCGAATCCGGCTGCACATGGCGCTCGGCAGCGCCAAGGTCGGCATTGCACCCATGCTGGTCCTGCCGATGCTGCGCGAAGTACTGGCCATGCCACGCGCCATGCAGGTCGAGTGGCGCCTGAGCGCCGAACTCGACCGAGAGCGCCTGCTTGTCAAGCTGCAGCCGGATGCCGTTGACGAGACCGATGCCCCCGGCGTTCTGGTGGGGGCCAACCTCGCACCCCTGCACGAGCAACTCGCACGGTTGTTCGGACAGACTGCCCGCCTGGCGGTCTCGGCATCGCCGCCGCGCCTCACACTCGATCTGCCTCTTCTGCTCGGAGACCACGATGACCACGGCACTGATCGCTGAAGACGAACCGGTACTGGCCGCGGAAATCCGCGAAGAACTGGAGCGCCTGTGGCCCGGGCTGGTCATCTGCGCCACGGTGCACGATGGCAACGAGGCGTTGCGCGAGATCGAGAAACATCGCCCGGAGGTGCTTTTCCTGGACGTCAAGATGCCGGGCCTCAACGGGATCGAGGTCGCCCGTGCGATGGGTTCGCGCGCCCACGTGGTCTTCATCACAGCCTTCGACCAGTATGCGGTGCAGGCCTTTGAGGAAGGGGCCATCGACTATCTGCTCAAGCCTCTCGACCCGGCACGGCTGGCGCTGGCGCTGCGCCGAGTCAGGGAGCGCCTGGCCACCCCGCCCGCCGACATGAGCGGCCTGCTCGAGCAACTGCAGCGTCGGGCCGCCAACGATCGGCTGCGCTGGATCACCGTCCTGCGCGGCGCCGACATCCACCTGATCACCGTGGAAGACGTCTGCTACTTCCGGGCCGACAACAAGTACATCGCCGTCGTCACGGCCGAGAGCGAATCGCTGATCACGACGCCACTGAAAGAGCTGGCCGAGCGCCTGGACCCGGGGATGTTCTGGCAGATCCACCGGGGCGTGATCGTCAACATCAACGCGATCAAGAGCGTACGGCGGGCGCTGGCGGGCCATCTGGAACTGCGCCTGAAGCAGCGTTCAGAGACGCTGCGGGTCAGCGCGGCATACGCCCATCTGTTCAAGCACATGTAGCTGCATTCGTCAGGACCTTTGGCCTTTCGTCCCGGCTTTCAGGGGGTTCGTCGGAAGGGACCGCGGCGCTGGGAGGAAATGCCTATGCTGGGACTGCGCGTCTGGCTCGGCGGACGGTCGACGAGCCTCGACGCAAGGTGTAGAGTGCCCTACCCGCCCGTCAGCGGTCTGCGGCCCGTATGGACTAGGAGAACAACGATGAATGCCTCCAGAAGGAAGACATCGGCAGCCTTGGTCGTCACCCTCTGCGCCGCCGCATCGCAGGCCCACGCCTGTGGCGAAGTCATGCTGCGTGCGCTCGGGACGATGCGCTATCACGCCTTCGTGACCCGCAACCCGGCGACCATCCTGCTGTACTCGGACGACCCGGCAGGCAACGCCAAGCGCCCTGCGGCCACCGATCCCAGGCTCCATGACAACCTGGAGAAGGTGGGACACAAGGTCGGCATGGCGCGAGGTGCAAACGAGCTGGGGCATGCGCTTGCCGGCAATCGCTACGACGTGATCGTCGCCTATGCCGACGACATGCGGGCGGTGACCGACGAGATCGCGAAGGCCACGCCGGAGCCAAAGCTGATTCCAGTGCTCGACAACGCATCGAACGAGCGGGAAATGCGCGAGCGCTATCCGCGACTGGTGACCGGGAATTTCAAAGACCTGCTCAAGGCCATCGAGCAGGCGATGACCGCCTAGCAAGACCACCGTGTGCTCGAAGCACGAACGAGCGCATCCCTCGCGGCGCGCGAGGCTGCCTCTGGCGGGGGGCTTGCTGTCAGGCTTGCTGGCCACCCTCGGCGCGGTCTGCGCAATGCCGTGCGCCGCGCAGAGCGTGCCGTCACGCGCCATCGGCAGTGCCTTCGTCGTACCCCCGCTCGAGTTGACCGAAGAAGAGAGCAGCGCCAAAGGTCACGGCTGGGTGTCCATCGGCTACCAGAACACCTACATCGACGGTTTCTTCGTGCCGATACCGGGCGGAAAGGCGCCGATCGGTGCCGTGCGTGTGCAAAGCATCTCGTTCGACGCGGACTACTTCATCACCGATCGCTGGTCAGGGCACCTGGGGATCCCGTTCATCGAGAGCCGCTACGGTGGCGACTCGCCGCACTGCGTCTCGCAGGCGCCGCCGCAATGCCGGGGTGCGGTGGTGCCCGCGCAGCCACACCCCGAATCGAAATTCCTCGACGACGGCCACTACCACGGGGCGTGGCAGGACTGGAATATCGGGCTGGCCTATCACGCCAACCTCAACGACTATCTGATCACGCCGTCCGTCACGGCGTACATACCCAGCCACCGCTATACCTTCTTCGCGCAAGCCGCGCCCGGCCAGGATCTGCGGAAACTGGAAATCGCGGTGGATCTGGCACATCAGTTCGAATTGAGCAATCTCTACTACCGAATGCGCCTGGGTCACGTCTTCGCCGAAAAGACGCTGGGCCAGAGCATCGACCACAACCGGCTGGACCTGGAACTGGGCTACTTTCTCAACGACACATGGACGGTCAAGGCGTTCGCTGTCGGCAGGAAAGGCAATGGCTATACCGGCGACTATGACCGGACCACCGAGCTCTGGTACCACCACGATCAGCGCGCCATGCACAACTACGCCAATGTCGGTGTCGGCTTCGACTACCGCATCGACGAGAAGTACACGCTGTCCACGACAGTGCAACGGCTCGTCTGGGGACAGTTCGTCTTCGACTTCAAGTATTCGATCGATCTCCGCCTGACTCGCGAGTTCTGAGGCTACGCGGTTCCGGCGTTGCAGAAGAAGCCGCTCGACGCCGTCTCCATGAGGCGACGCTGCACGAAGGATTGGCGCGCGGCACCTGCGAGTTCCGCGTCCGGCACCCCTGCCACGGCGTCCTGTGCGTGCGCGCCGAAGGGCGCGAAGCAGAGGATGGCAATTCGCAGGATGGCGAGGAGCCCGTTGCGTGTCATGGTGACTCTCCCGAGATGTCCCGAGATTCAAGGTACGTCAGCCCATCTCGCACGACCAGCCCGATCCGACGAATGCCGTCCGGCGCAGGACGAATCGAAACTCGCGGGGATCAAACCGAGCGACAGTCGCGACCGCACCCATCTCAGTGGCTGCGGCACGCACGCAGCGCCCGATGTTGCGCTAGCTCAAGCGGGCCGCTGTCCCGATGCCGCATTGTTGAGGGCACCGCCTACCAGGAGACCCCGATGTCGCCCCTGCCTCTCAATCTCGACTCCGACATGCTCACGCTGCCGATGCCCCGGCTTCAGGCGGCGACCTTGGAGGTGGCTCTGCAGCAGCGCCGCAGCACACGCACCTTCCTGCCGGAGCCCCTGTCGCTGGACGAAGTATCTGCCGTGCTGTGGGCCGCATTCGGCGTGAACCGCCCGGAAACCGGCGGCCGAACCGCCCCGTCGGCACGTGGATGGGAGGAAATACTGATATACGCCGTGATGGCCGACGGCACATGGCGCTATGACGCGCAGGCCCATCGGCTGGAACTGGTGAAGGCCGGAGACTTGCGCGCAGTCACCGGGGTGCAGGAGTTTGCGGGCTCTGCGCCCCTGAACCTGGTGTACGTGGCCGACTTCGAACGCATGCACGATGTGCGCGAGGAAGACCGCGTCTTCCTAGCGGGCGTCGACTCGGGCTGTATTGTCGAAAACGTCTACCTCTACTGCGCGGGTGCCGGCCTGGGAACTGTCGTCCGCGCATTGATCGACCGGCGAAGCCTTGCGCAGGCGCTCGATCTGAAGCCGACGCAGCGCATCGCCCTGGCACAGAGCATTGGCCGGACAGGGCTCATCCAATGAGTCCGGAGAAGCGCCGACCGAGGATCCTTGGCAAGACGTCCTCGATCGCGCGAACGCCTCAGTACATGTCGGGGGAAGGCACAGCAGGCGATGAAGGCTCCTTGCGGGGCGCATCGGCCACCATGCAGTCGATCGTGAGGATCAGGCCGGCGATCGAACCGGCGTTCTGCAGCGCAAGACGGGTCACCTTGGCCGGGTCGATGACCCCCATCGCGAGCATGTCGCCATATTCGCGGCGGGCGGCGTTATAGCCGAAGCTCGGCTGTCCGGCGGCATCCACGCGGTCCAGAACGATGGAGGGTTCCTGCGCAGCGTTCTGCACGATGCGGCGCATCGGCTCCTCCAGCGCACGGACCACGATCTTCAATCCCGAGTCCTCGTCGAGCGTCGGCAGCGTCACACCCAGCAGCGCCTTGCGCGCGCGCAGCAACGCGACCCCGCCGCCGGGCACGATGCCCTCCTCGATCGCCGCGCGGGTGGCGTGCAGGGCATCCTCCACGCGCAGCTTTCGCTCCTTCAGTTCAGTCTCGGTGGCCGCGCCGACCTTGATCACCGCCACGCCGCCCGAGAGCTTGGCGATGCGTTCATCCAGTTTCTCGCGGTCGTAGTCGCTCCCGAGCTTCTCGCGCTCCTTCTTCAGCGTCGCGATGCGGTCGCGGATGGCCGATGCATCGCCGGTGCCGCCGACGATGGTCGTGTTCTCCTTGTCGACGATGACTCGCCGGGCTCGACCCAGATGCTCCAGTTTCGCCTTCTCGAGCGTCAGGCCCAACTCCGCGGAAACAACCTGTCCGCCCGTGACCAGCGCGATGTCCTGCAGCATCGCCTTGCGACGATCGCCGAAGCCCGGCGCCTTCACGGCGCAGGTCTTGAGCACGCCCCGGATGCTGTTCACGACCAGCGTTGCCAGTGCATCCGCATCGACCTCCTCCGCAATGACCAGCAAGGGCATTCCCGCCTTCGCTGCGGATTCGAGCAGCGGCACCAGTTCCTGCAGCCCGGACAGCTTCTGGTCATAGAGCAGCACCGCGACGTCCTCCAGGACGCAGGTCTGCCGTTCCGGGTTGTTGATGAAGTAGGCCGAGAGATAGCCGCGGTCGAACTGCAGTCCCTCGACGGTTTCGAGTTCGCTCGCGATGCCGGATCCGTCCTCGATGGAGACCGCGCCATCGCGGCCCACCTTGTCGATCGCCTGCGCGACCAGTTCGCCGATGGAGCGGTCGTTGTTGGCCGAGATCGCCGCGACGTGCGCAATCTCCTGCGATGTGGCGCAGGGCTGGGACATCTTCTTGAGCTCGGCCACGATGATCTCGACGGCCTGCTCGATGCCATGCTTGAGCTCCATGGGGTTCATCCCGGCCGCCAGGTATTTCAAACCTTCCTGCACCAGGGTGTGCGCAAGCACGGTCGCCGTCGTGGTGCCGTCGCCGGCCATCTCGCTGGTACGGGCGGCGACTTCGCGCATCAGTTGCGCGCCCATGTTCTCGAAGCGGTCTTCGAGTTCGATCGATTTCGCGACGACCACGCCCGAATTGACGATCTGGGGCGCGCCGAATTCGCGATCGAGCACCACGGTGCGCCCTCTGGGACCCAACGTGACCTTGACGGCCTCGGCCAGCGTATCGACTCCCCGCCGGATCTTGTCGCGAGCCTCCTCGCGAAACAGAAGTTTCTTGGCAGACATCTTGATCGACCTCCTGCCGACATCATTGGCCGTCTTGTCGATCCAGGGCTTGCGCCACGTCAAGCGAACTGGCTGCCGCGCGTGACGGTGCGGCGTTGATCGAGCGCAAAATCGCCAATGTCTGCCCTGCCTGGAGTCGCTGGCGCGGGGCGACTTGCCCGCCCGACCACCTTCGAAAGGAAAAGCCATGCAAGCCATTTCCCGCAGCCGCCCGAGGGAGCCCTGAATGCGCGTCGCACTCGTCACCGGCGGAACGGCCGGCATCGGCGCGGCCACCGCGCAAGCGCTGGCGGAAGCCGGCTATCGCGTGGCCGCCAACTACGGCTCCAACAGCGAGGCCGCCAATCGCTTCTCCGAACGCACGGGCATTCCCGCTTTCGCGTGGAATGTGGCAGACCTTGCCGCTTGCCGCGAGGGCGTGGCACGCGTGGAAGCCGAACTCGGGCCCGTGGACGTGCTGGTCAACAACGCCGGCATCACCCGCGACGCCATGCTGCACAAGATGTCGGACGCGCACTGGCGGGAGGTGATCGACATCAACCTGGGCGGATGCTTCAACATGTGCCGCGCGGTCATCGAAGGCATGCGCGAGCGCCGGTACGGACGCATCGTCAACATGAGTTCGGTCAACGGCCTCTCGGGCCAGGCCGGCCAATGCAACTACGCGGCGACCAAGGCGGGGCTGATCGGCTTCACGAAATCCCTCGCACTGGAGGGCGCCTCGCGCAACATCACGGTCAACGTGATCGCGCCCGGCTATACGGACACCGCGATGGTGGGCGCAGTGCCGCCCGAGGTGCTCACGGGAATCCTCAAGACGGTGCCGGTCGGCCGTCTCGCAACGCCAGCCGAGATCGCGCGCGCCGTGGTTTTTCTCGCATCGGAAGACGCCGGCTTCATCACCGGCATCACGTTGTCGATCAACGGCGGCAAGTACATGCCCTGAAGCCCCTTGGCGCGCCGGAGCTCAGCTCGACACTTTCAGTTCATTCACCACGCTTGTGATTCCCACGGCGGACCATGCGGCACCTTGCGCCGCGGCACGCTCCGCCCACGAGTGGACGGTGCCACGCAATTTCGCCTCGGTTCCATCGATCACCACATCGATGTGCTGCGCATCCTTCTCGGCCTGGCGAACCAGGGCGTCGCGAATCTTCGCCGCCACATTGGAATGGGCGGGCCGCTGCTTGAGCATGATGTTGTTGCTGACGCCGACCACTCCCGTGAGCGACCGCACGGCGCGCACTGCTGCCCGGCGCTGATACTCCCACTCCACATCGCCCTTCAGCGTGAGCCATCCCTGCTCGACCTTCAGTCCGATGCCGGCCGGTACCTGCGCATTCCACGTCAGCGCGTCTTCCGCAGCGGCCGCGATCTCGGTATCACTTCGCTTGTGGCTGGGATCGAGCTTGACATCCAGTTCGACAGCAAGAGCCTTGACGCCTTGAACATGCTGCACCGCATGTTCGACGAGCGCCTTTTCGCTGTAGGTGTGAAGGTGCCCGGTGAGCGTGACCACACCGTTCTCCACCATGACCCCGACATGGGCTGCGTTGATCGCCGGGTCCCACTCGAGCTCGCTCTCGACGTCCTTCTTGAGTTGCGCATCTGTCTTCATGATCGACCTTTCCAATGTCGTTGTTTCTCTCGATCCGACCTGCGTGCAGCGCGCAGCGTTTACGGCAGATCGTATGAAGGCGCGGCCGGGCGCCGATTGATTCATCGCAATCCAGATGGCGGCTGGCTTCGTGCGAGTCGGTCGAAACTTGATGCGCGTCAATGAAGTGTTTGGCGAAGATCAAGGCACGCGGCGCATTGCATCCCTAGCATGGGTCTCTCGACCGGCGGACCGTTCCCACGTATCGGCGCATTCACTGAAAGGCCTGCGTACCTCGACAGCTCCGTCTTGACCGTCCCACCCAAAGGAGCCCTCATGAATCAACCCATCTCCTCCTTGATGCAACGACCCGTCTGCAGCGCCGGCATGGATGACACGGTGGCGCAGGTGGAGGCCCTGCTCTCCGACCGGCGCCTGAACTGGGTCCCGGTCCTCGAACCTACGAAGCGCGAAGCGGCTGGCGTCATCAGCGCCTCTGACCTCGTCGCCTTCCACTCGCAAGGCCGTGACGCCGCGGCGACGCGCGCATGGCAAATGTGCACCTACAAGCCGGTCGTGGTGGATGCCGAGACGCCGATTGCCATGGTCGCGGCTCTGATGGTGGAGCGCGGGATTCATCACGTGATCGTCACCGATCGCAACGGCATCGCCGGCGTCGTGTCGTCGCTCGACTTCGTGCGCACCTTCCTGCCCGATGACCGGCGCTGATCAGGACGCACGCATCATGCGAATACCCGCATTCCATCTCGCCTTGGCCGTGCTCCTGAGCGCGCTGAGCGCGGGCGCATCGGCTGCTTCGCCTCTTCTCGCTCCCGGAGCCCATCGCAGCGGCGGCATCGGAGAGGAAGACCAGGAGCGCATGCGACTGAGCCAGAACCTCTACAACCTGCGGCTCACTTTCGCGGAGGCCGGCACCGGCGCATATCTCACAGGCGTCGACGTGTTCATCGAACCCCTCGGTCGGGGGCGCGCGTTCGGGCCCTACAAGGACTGCGGCCCCCTGCTCCACGTGGCCCTGGCTCCAGGCGCCTACCGGGTGCGCGCAACCTACCGCGGCATCGCTCGCACGGTCGACGTCAGGATCGCAAAAGGCACGAGCGCCTCGACGCTCTACTGGCCGATCCTGCCCGATTGAACCGGCTTCGTCGACGCAGTCGCATCCGGTTGATCGAACGCAAGCCGATGCGCCCCGAAGCTGCCTAGAGTGGGATCAGAAGCGTATCGCCCCTTCCGTGTGCAGAACGCTTCGACCGATCATTCAATGAAAGGAAAGTCACATGCGATCCGATGCACAACTCAGAAGCGACGTCCAGGCCGAGCTGGACTGGGAACCGGCGGTGGACCCTGCGCACATCGGCGTGATCGCAGCGGACGGCATCGTCACCTTGACCGGCCATGTCGCCAGCCACGCGGAGAAATACGCCGCCGAGGCCGCCGCCCGGCGCGTCAAGGGCGTCAAGGCACTTGCCGTCGAGATGACCGTCAAGCTGTCGCCCTCCGATGCGCGGTCCGACGCCGACATCGCCATGGCGGCCGAACGCGGCCTCGAATGGTCGGTGCTCGTGCCGACCGGCAAGATCAAGCCCATGGTCGAGAACGGCTGGGTCACCCTCGACGGCGAAGTCGAATGGGACTACCAGCGCAGGGCGGCCGAGCGTGCGGTGCGCAACCTGATGGGCGTCACCGGCGTCACGAACGCCATCAAGCTCATCCCTAAGGTGAAGACGATCGACATAGAGAAGCGGCTTCACGACGCACTGTCGCGGCAAGCGACGCGCGAAGCCGACCGCATCCAGGTCACCGTGGTGGGCGCCGAGGTGCACCTGAAGGGCAAGGTCCATTCATGGGCCGAACTGAATGCGGTGCAGGGCGCGGCCTGGTCGGCGCCCGGCGTGCGCTCGGTGGTGAACGACCTGACGATTGACTGAAGCCCCTCCCCTTCGGAAGCAATTCACCTCATTTGGGTCGGGGCGCCCTGAGCTTCCGGTCCGGCATCTCGAGCTTGCCGGCGCGCAGCAGGGCCACCGAATCCGCGACCGCCCGCGCGACATTGCGGATTTCGGTTTGCACGGCCGTGTCGGCATCGAGCGCCTCGTGGCTGGTTGCGTAGGGCGCGTAGTAGCCCACGTACCGATCGAGCCTCGCTCGCGCACCGGCATCGACGAGGCCCATCCAGTCCAGCCAGTCGCTGAGATTGCGGCGCAGGTCTTCCGCACCGGCCACGTCGCCATGCACCACGAGGCCGTAGACGCGGCCGGCGAGATGCTTGGGATAGTCCCACCCCTTCATCTCGATGGCCTTGGCTTCTTCGGGATGCTTGCCGTGGGTGGTCGTCGGATCGGGATTGCCGCCGTCCGCGCAGACCAGCCGGTCCATCATCAACTTGAGCGGACTCGCGGCCTGGTACCAGTGCGTGGGTGTGAGAATGATGATGCCGTGCGCGGCGACCCACCGCTCGTAGATCTCGTTCATCCAGTCGCCCGTCTGGTTCAGGGAATGGTTGGGATAGCAGCTGCACGGCCAGTGGCACAGCGGCATGGCCGTGGAAACACAGGCCTTGCACGGATGAATCCTGCGCGCGTAGTCCGAGGTGAGCAGGCTCAGGTCCAGCACGTCGCATTCGAGCCCCGGTGCATCGAGTTGGGACTTGGCGATCTGCAGCATGCGCCACGTCTTCGATATCTCGCCAGGGCAACTCCCGTCGTTGCGCGGCGAGGCATTGATGAGCAGCACCCGCGACGGCGTGGCGGCGTCGCTCCAGGCGTCCTGCGCCTTGCGCAGCCGCGATCTCGTTTCGAGCCATTCCACCGACAGTTCGTATTCGGGGTCCGCGAAGCCTTCGCCCGCCTTGCGGGTCACGGGCGCCTTGCGGCCGTCCTTGTAGGCCGTCCACGCGATGTCTTCCAGCCGGGCCAGCACCTCTTTTTCCGCCGCGAAAGCCGGATCGAGAAACGGCTGCATGAAGCGCGCATGAAATGCCTCGCGCGACATCGGTTCCGGCGCCTGGCCTTTTCGTACGCTGGTCATGCCCTCAAGCTAGCGCGTGTTCGGCGCGGCCCGCGCGAGTCGCAAGCCACGATCCGGCGTAGGCCAAGACCCCAATGAGCACTTTCTACCGGCGCGGCAGGGCCACCCGCAAGTCCTTCAGCCATGCAGCCCACGCCGTTTCCCGCTCGGCGGGATCGCCGCGCTTCACCGCGTTGGTGACGTAGAGATCCCCGCGCTCCCACCCGAGCTCTGCCAGCGCGCGATCGAACAGCTTTCCGGCCGGCCCGACGAAAGGCCCCCCTCAAGATCCTCGCGGTCGCCGGGTTGCTCGCCCACGACCATGATCCGCGCGTGCACCGCGCCCTCGCCGCACACCGACTGGCCAGGAACATCCGACGTTGCGCCAGCCGGTCCCGCGAAGGCACAGGCGCGGGGACAGACCGGACGCAGGAATCCGCCGACAGTGGCTGAAGCCTTCGGCCCGCTTTGGCCAGGCGCCGACGTGCAACTGTTGGGCTTTGCCATGGAGACCCCGATGAAGACCCCGACCCGCCCGCCTCCGCTGGATCCCCACGAACTCAACGAAGAGCCGGAACTCGCCTTCGAGGAGTCGGTGCCGCTGGACGGGCCCGATCCCGAGGGAGAGCGAATGATCCAGGAACTCGGCCAGGAGAAGCGGCGCCGCAAAGGCGAGCAGGATCCGCCCGCGCCGGCCGAAGGCGAGCCGATGCCCGAGCAGTTCCCGGCGAGTTGAGCGCGCGGGCCCTGCCGGCGGTTCCGGTCAGTCCTTCGCGGAGGGTGCCTCGACCGGAATGCCTTCCAGATCGGCCATCCACACCGCCGCTTCCGAATCGCTCGGCGCACGCCAGTCGCCGCGCGGTGACAGCGATCCGCCGGAGCCGACCTTCGGCGAGTTCGGCACGCAGCTGCGCTTGAACTGGCTGGTCTTGAAGAAGCGGTAGAGAAAGGTGCCGAGATGGCGCCGGATCGCTGCGAGCCCGTACTCGTTGCGCTCGGTTTGCAGTGCGTCGGGCCATGCGCCGAGCGCCCGGTCGTGCCATGCCTGGTAGGCGAGATAGGCGACCTTCGTCGGCCGGAAACCGAAGCGCAGGGTGTAGTAGAGATGGAAGTCCTGCAGCTCGTAGGGGCCGATGGTGTCCTCGGTGCGCTGGCCCGGCTGCGTGTGCGCATCCGAGCCGGTCCCGGCGGTGACGGGCACCAGCTCGGGGCTCACTTCGGTATCGACGATCGCTTCGAGCACGCGGCTGCCTTGCGCGCCGATCTCGTTCTTCTCGGCCACCCACCGCACCAGATGCTTGATGAGCGTCTTGGGCACGCTGGCGTTCACGTTGTAGTGCGACATGTGGTCGCCCACGCCGTAGGTGGACCAGCCGAGTGCGAGTTCGCTGAGGTCGCCGGTGCCGACGACGATGCCGCCATGATGGTTCGCAAGGCGGAACAGGTGGCTGGTGCGCTCGCCCGCCTGCACGTTCTCGAAGGTGATGTCGTACTGCGGCACCCCGTCCTTGAAGGGATGGCCGAGGTCGTTCAGCATCTGGATGCAGCTCGGGCGGATGTCGATTTCCTGCGCGGTGCAGCCGACTGCGCGCATCAGCGCATGCGCCTGGCCCAGCGTGCGGTCGCTGGTCGCGAAGCCCGGCATCGTGTAGCCGAGGATGTTCGCGCGCGGGATGCCCAGCCGGTCCACCGCCTTCGCGCACACCAGCAGTGCATGCGTCGAATCCAGCCCGCCCGAGACGCCGATGATGAGCTTCCGGATACCTGCCGCCTCCATGCGCTGCACCAGCGACTGCACCTGGATGTTGAACACCTCGTGGCAGCGCTCGTCGCGGTGAGCGGCATCCGCCGGCACGTACGGAAAGCGCTCGACCTTGCGCAGCAGCGTGCGCGATGCGGGCCGCGGAATCTCCAGATCGAAGTCCACCGTGCGCCACGCCTGCAGCGCCGCGCGGTGCTTCTGCGCCGAAACGCCGAAGGAGTTCTGCCGCATGCGCTCGCGCGACAGGTGCTCGAGGTCGACGTCCGCGCAGATCATGTGCGAGCTGTTGCTGAAGCGCTCGCTCTCGGCCAGCATCTCGCCGCTTTCGTAGATCAGCGCCTGTCCGTCCCACGCGAGGTCGGTGGTCGATTCGCCGATGCCCGCCGACGAATAGAGATAAGCCGCGAGGCAGCGCGCCGAATGCAGGCTCACGAGCTGGTGCCGGTAGGCCGACTTGCCGATCGTGATGTTCGACGCCGACAGGTTGACCAGCACCGTCGCCCCCGCGAGCGCGGCCAGGCTCGACGGCGGGATCGGCACCCACACGTCCTCGCAGATCTCCACATGCAGCTTCAGCAGCGGCAGCTGCCGCGCGCGCAGCATCAGGTCGGTGCCGAAGGGCACGTGCTGGCCGAAAAGCTCGATCTCCGTCGCGAGCGCCGAGTCGGCGGCCGCGAACTGGCGGGCCTCGTAGAACTCGCCGTAGTTCGGCAGGTAGGTCTTCGGGAACACCCCGAGCACGCGCCCGCCGGCGACCGCGGCCGCGCAGTTGAAGAGCCGGTGGTCGACCCGCAGCGGCAATCCAACCACCGCCACCGCATTCACCTCCCGCGAGGCCTCGACCACCGTCTGCAGGGCCGTCTCGCAGGCATCGAGCAATGCGGCCTGGTGGAACAGGTCGTCACAGGTGTAAGCGGAGAGTCCCAGTTCCGGGAATGCCACCAGCACCGCCCCGTTGGCGGCGGCTTCGCGGTACATCCGCACCGTCTCGGCGGCGTTGAACACGGGATCGGCGACGCGATTGCGCGGCACCGCGACCGCGACGCGGGCAAAGCCGTGGCGGTACGGGTTGTGGAAATCGAGCGGAGTCGTCATGGACCGATTTTGCAGGGACGCAACGGAGCCGGCGGAATCCGGGGATTTTCTGTCGGCTTGGACTGACCCGCGCTCGGGAACCCCTCCGAAGGCGGCGCCCCCACGCTTCGGGCCTCATGGCGGACTCGAAACACGGAGGGCGGCATGACCGGGCTCAGCGAAAAGCAACTGGCTTCCTTGCGGAAGAAGCTCGACAGGCGGGAGGCCGAGCTCGCGGCCGAACTTGCGACCATCAACAACGAAGCGATGGAGGATTCGTCGCGGCTGCCGCCGCTGGAGCCCGGCGACACCGTCGACCTGGCCGAAGCGCGCACCCACGAGACGGTCCGCGACGGCGAGGCGCAGCGCGATGCACTCGAACTGCGCCGGATCGCCGATGCCCGCGAACGCATGCGTAACGGGCGTTACGGCCGGTGTATCGACTGCGACGCACAGATCCCGCGCGAGAGACTGGAGGTGCAGCCCTCCAGCGAGCGCTGCGTGCCCTGCCAGCGCCTTTACGAGGCGCATCGCGCATCCGGACACATCTGATTCCGGGGTCGCAAGCAGACACGCTTTTCCCCGTCGTCGGCGGGGCCGATGCACGCCTCCACCCAGGAAAGGACATAGAGTTTTCGAATGAGTCTCTGGCAGCCGAACCTCAGCTGGATCACCGATCAGCTCGCCGTGGGCGGAAGCTTTCCGCCCGAACGGGTGGATGCGCTTGCGCGCGAACATCGCGTCGCCGCGGTGGTCGATCTGCGCGGCGAGGCCAAGCCCGACGCGGTGGTGATGCGCCGTCACGGCATCTCGCTGCTTCATCTTCCGACCGCCGACATGTGCGCGGTGGAAACACCGGACCTCGAATACGGCATCCGCTTCGCCAACGAGTTCCTCGACGCGGACCGGCGCGTGCTCATCCATTGCGAATACGGCATCGGCCGCTCGGCCACGCTCGCGCTGTGCGTGCTCGTGCATCGCGGCATGCCGCCGCTGGAGGCGCTGAAGCTCCTGAAACGGCAGCGTCCGCAGGTGTCGCCCTCGCCCCCGCAGTTCGAATGCTGGCGCGCCTGGCTGGACAGCTATCGCTTCGCCCGCGACGTCGACTGGAAGCTGCCGAGCTTCGACGAATTCACCGACGTCGCCTACGTCCGGCCGCGCACGCGCTGAGCCACGTGGGCCCGCACGCGTGGAAAATGCGCTTCCGGCATGCGCGGCATGCCCCACGCTGGAACCCCGACATGACCCACAGCGACGACGTGCTCCAGGCCCAACGCAGGCTGCGCGGCAGCCTGCTCGACGACCGCTGCGCGCTGCCGTGGCGGCCGGCGCGCGAGTTCGCGGCGCAGATGCTGCTCTACGTCGAGGATCCGCTCCAGTGCTGGCGCATCGGCGTGGAGTGCCTGCGCGAGCTGCTCGACGCCGATCGCGTCGACGGCGGCTTCGCACAACCCGGGCAGGCGCTCTATTCGCCGCTGGTCGAATCGCTGCGGCCCGATCGCGCAGTGCCTTCGGTGGTCGGCGCCATGATGGATGCGCGCGATTCGAGCCTCGCCGAGGTCTGGTCCACCCACGACGTGGTGATGTTCGGCGACGTCGCGAACGATGCGCGCTTCGGCGCGTCGATGCGTGCGCAGCTTTCCTCCATCGGTACGCGCACCAAGCTCGCTGTCGCGCTGCACGACGGCAACCGGCCGCTGGGCCTTCTGTGCGCGGACTGGATGGAGCCCCGCGCCCACTGGCATTCGGAGGCCCGCGAGCATCTGCCGCTGCTTGCGCGTTCGGTGCTGACGCCTGTGCTCACCGCCGCGCGTTCCCTCGTCGAAGTCCACGACGATGCGCCGGCGCAAACCGCCATCGCGGGGCTGACGCCGGCCGAACTGAAGGTCGCGCGCATGGCCGCGACCGGCATGAGCTACAAGGAAATCGCGCGTGAACTGGACCGTTCGTTTTCCACCGTCGACCACCAGCTGCGCAGCGTGCGCGACAAGCTGGGCGTGAGCTCCACCGCACGGCTCGCGCGGGTGCTGGCCGCCCATCCGCATCACTGATTGGCCCACCCCGGGCGAACCCTATCGCGAATCTTCGCGATGGAGCCGCGCGCGCACGCTCCCTAGACTCCGGCCCCAAATCCACAGTCCGGAGACATCCCGTGAAGACCTTTGAGAACACCGTGAACGGCCGCCGCGTCGGCTCTGCGCGCAGCTTCGAATCGAAGAACCCCGCCACCGGCGAGACGCTCGGCCTCGTCCCGCATTCCACACCCGAACAGGTCGCGGAGGCCGTTGCCGCCGCGCGCGCCGCGCAGCCCGCCTGGGCCGCGCGCCCCGACGCCGAGCGCCAGGCTCTGCTCATGACAGTGGCCGAGGCCATCAAGGCCAACGACGAATACCTCGCCGAATGGGTCACGCGCGAGCAGGGCAAGCCGCTCGGCGGCGTCGGCCCCGACCAGGTGCCCGGCGCGCGCTTCGAGATCTGGGGCTGCGAGGTCTGGACGCAGGTGCCCGCGAGCCTCGAACTGCCGGTGGAAGTGGCCTTCGAGGACGACACCCGCCGCGACGAAGTGCACCGCAAGCCCTTCGGCGTGGTGGCCGCGATCGCGCCCTGGAACTGGCCGCTGCTGATCGCCATCTGGCAGATCGTCCCGTCGCTGCGCGCGGGCAACACGGTGGTGCTCAAGCCGTCCGAATACACCAGCATCGGCACCCTGGAGATGGTCCGCATCATTGCCGAGGTGCTGCCGCCGGGCGTGCTCAACACGGTGAGCGGCGGCGGCGACGTGGGGGCCGCGCTGGTGGAGAACACCGGCATCGACAAGATCATGTTCACCGGCTCGACCGCGACCGGCGCACGCATCGCGGCTGCCGCCGCGCGCAATCTCACGCCGACCACGATGGAACTCGGCGGCAACGACGCGGCGATCGTGCTGCCCGACGCCGACCCGAAGGCGATCGCGATGGGCCTCTTCTGGGGCGCCTTCCTCAACATGGGCCAGACCTGCGCCGCCGCGAAGCGGCTCTACGTGCCCGACAACCTGCACGACGCGGTGGTCGCCGAACTCAAGGCGCTCGCGGAGGCGATGCCGATGGGCAACGGCATGGAGCCCGGCATCGCGATCGGCCCCATCCAGAACCGCATGCAGTTCGACAAGGTGGTGTCGCTGGTGGAGGACGCGAAGGCGCACGGCGCGACCGTCGTGTGCGGCGGCAAGGAAACTGGCGGCCCCGGCAATTTCTATCCGGTGACGCTGGTCACCGGCATCGCGGACGGCAGCCGGCTGGTCGACGAGGAGCAGTTCGGCCCGGTGCTGCCGATCATCCGCTATCGCGACGTGGAGTCCGCGATCGCGAGCGCGAACCGGCTCGACGTGGGGCTCGGCGCTTCGGTCTGGTCCGCCGACATCGGCAAGGCCCGGGCGATCGCCTCGCGCATCCAGGCCGGCACGGTGTGGATCAACCAGCACGGCACCATCCACCCGATGGTGCCGTTCGGCGGCGTGAAGAGCTCGGGCTGGGGCGTGGAGTTCGGCGTCGACGGCCTCAAATCCGTGACGCAGCCGCAGGTCATCAGCGTCAAGAAGTAACACCTGCAGCGGCCCGGCAAAGCCGGTTCCGCGGGGTTTCTTGGATTGCGCGTACGGTCTATTGGGGGCACGCTTCTTGCGCGAACACGCCGAAGGTTTCGCCCATGGAAGACGTCTGCTACACCACTCAGGAAACCCGCGACGCGGATGAACATGCTGCGGGCCTGAGCGCCTGGGACCAGCGCTACGAACAGATCTCCGCCGGCCGCTTCGACGGCCATGTCGAAGACCTGCGCGTCGGGCCGGTGCAGATCTTCGTCGAGACCGCGAGCCGTGCCGTGTTCCAGTGCGGCATGCCGCGCGCGGGCTCGCACACGATCGGGCTCATGCAGTCCAAGGAAGAAGGCGGCTGGTTCTGCGGTCATCGGCTGGATGCCGAGAACATGATCATGATCGCGTCGGACTCCGAGTTCGACCTGACCGCCGGCGCCGGCATGTGCGTGACCGGCATCTCGATCGACACCGCACACCTGGCCGCGCTGGCCACGCAGCTTCGCGGCGGCGAGCATGCGGTGTTCCCGGCACGTGGGCCGTGCGTGCTCGATGCCTCCGATGCGGTGCAGGCCGGCCTCAGGAGCCTCGTCGACACCGCGCTCGCCCTTGCGCGCCAGCAGCCGGCCATGCTGCAGCAGCCGGCGGCGCAGCGCATGCTGGCGCTGTCGCTCTCCGAGGCCGTACTGGAAGGCATCGCCGGCGATCGGCGCGAGGCCAGCGTGCGGCCCAGCGCCGCGGCGCGCCGGAGAATCCTCAACGCCGCGCGCGACTACATGCGCGCGCATGCCGACGAACCGATCAGCGTGCCCGACCTCTGCCAGGCGACCTGCGCGTCGCGCCGCGCCTTGCAATACGCCTTCGAAGAGATCCTGCACCTGAGCCCCGTGACCTACCTGCGCGTGATGCGGCTCAACCATGTGCGCGGCGAACTGATCGCGCGCTGCGAAGACACCGTGGGCGACATCGCGGCGCGCTGGGGCTTCTGGCATCTTTCGCGCTTCGCAGCCGACTACCGGCAGCACTTCGGCGAGCTGCCCTCGGCGACCCGCGCGCGCGGCGCGGCGCGGCTGGTGTCGCTCGCGCACTGATTCGCCTTTCCCGCCAAGTCTTGCCAAATCGGGATAACGGCCCGATGGCACCGGCTCGTACGCTTCGTCGAAACCACTCCTACAGCGACGCAGGACGACGATGCAATCCAAGCCCACGGCCTCCCGGCCCCTTCGCCAGCGCGCAGCCGCGCTGACCGCCATCGCAGCGATCACCGCATGCGCAGCCCTATCGACCTTCACCGCCCCTGCGCACGCACATGGCGGTGCGGCGCACATGGTGCCGCTGAAGAAGACGCTCGAGGACTTCGGCGCGACCGTGCGCTACGACAGCTTCGCCAACGTCTTCACCATCGCACGAAACAGCACGCTGGTGCGGGTCAAGGCGGGTTCGCGCACCGCGCTGGTGAACGGCCAGGAGGTGAAGCTCGACGTGCCGGTGACGATGCGCGGCAACACGGCTTTCGTCTCGCACGAATTCATCAACCAGGTGTTCCAGTCGGGCCTGGACAAGACCTTCGCGATCGAGCGCACGCCGAGCCCGCTCAACCCGCTGACCGCCGATGAAATCAACGCGGTCGTCTCGATCCTCAAGGCCTCGGGCCGCTACCAGCCGGGCTACCGCTTCACCGAGATCACGCTGAAGACGCCGCCCAAGGACGAGGTGTGGAACTTCGCCCTCAGCGGACAGGCGGCGCGGGCGCCGCGCCGGGCCTCGGTGGTGGTGCTCGACGGCAAGAAGCTGATCGAGGGTACGGTCGACCTCGCGGCCCGCAGCGTGACGCGCTGGGAGCCCGTCGAAGGCGCACACGGCATGGTTCTGATCGACGACTTCGCGACCGTGCAGGCGGCCATCGAGGCCAGCCCCGAGTACGCCCAGGCGCTGAAGAAGCGCGACATCCAGGACGTGAAGAAGGTGGTCGCGACGCCGCTGACCGTCGGCTACTTCGACGGCAAGGATTCGCTGAAGCAGGAAGACCGGCTGCTCAAGGTGGTGAGCTACCTCGACGTGGGCGACGGCAACTACTGGGCGCACCCGATCGAGAACCTCGTCGCGGTGGTCGACCTCGAAAAGAAGCAGGTCGTGAAGATCGAGGACGAGGGCGTGATCCCGGTGCCGCTCAAGCCGACCGCCTACGACGGCCGCGACCGCAAGCTCACGCCGCCGCCGAAGCCGCTGGAGATCATCGAGCCCGAGGGCAAGAACTACACCATCAGCGGCAACACGCTGCACTGGCGCAACTGGGACTTCCATGTGCGGCTCGACTCGCGCGTGGGGCTCGTGCTCTCGACAGTCACTTACAACGACCGCGGCACGCGCCGCAAGGTGATGTACGAAGGCTCGCTCGGCGGGATGATCGTGCCCTACGGCGACCCGGACGTGGGCTGGTACTTCAAGGCCTACCTCGATTCAGGCGAGTACGGCATGGGCACGCTCACCTCGCCGATCGAGCGCGGCACCGATGCGCCGCAGAACGCTGTGCTGCTCGACGCCACGCTCGCCGACTACACCGGCGCGCCGGCCAAGGTGCCGAACGCGATCGCGGTCTTCGAGCGCTACGCGGACCCCGAGTTCAAGCACCAGGAAATGGGCAAGCCCAACGTCAGCACCGAGCGGCGCGAGCTGGTGGTGCGCTGGATCAGCACCGTGGGCAACTACGACTACATGTTCGACTGGGTCTTCGCCGAGAACGGCACCATCGGCATCAACGCCGGCGCGACCGGCATCGAGGCGGTCAAGGGCGTGCGCTCGCGCACCATGCAGGACGCGACGGCCGCCGAGGACACGCGCTACGGCACGCTGCTCGACCACAACATCGTCGGCACCACGCACCAGCACATCTACAACTTCCGGCTCGATCTCGACGTGGACGGCGAGGCCAACTCGCTCACCGAGATCGACCCGGTCGTGGAGAAGAACACGCGCGGCGGCCCGCGCACCAGCACCATGCAGACGGTGCAGCGCACCGTCGCAACCGAGAAGGCCGCGGCGCAGAAGTTCGACGCATCGACGATCCGCCTCCTGAGCAACGCGAACAAGCTCAACAAGGTCGGCAACCCGGTCTCCTACCAGCTCATTCCGTATGCGGGCGGCACGCACCCGATCGCCAAGGGCGCCAACTTCGCGAAGGACGAGTGGATCAACCACCGCCTGAGCTTCATGGACCGCCAGATCTGGGTCACGCGCTACGACCCGGAAGAGAAGTTCCCCGAAGGCAAGTATCCGAACCGCTCGGGCAAGGACACCGGCCTCGGCCAGTTCACAGCCGACGACCAGCCGATCGTCAACACCGACAACGTGGTGTGGCTGACCACCGGCACCACGCACGTCGCGCGCGCCGAGGAGTGGCCGATCATGCCCACCGAATGGGTGCACGCACTGCTGAAGCCCTGGAACTACTTCGACGAAACGCCCACGCTGGGGCTGAACCGTCCGGCCAGTGCCGCCAGTGCCGCCAGTGCGGCCAATGCGGCCAACCCCGGCAACTGACCGGCCCCGCCTCGAATTCCAACACGCAAGACCACGAGAGCATCCACCATGACTGACATCGACACTTCGACTTCCGCTCACGGCACGGACACCGGCCGCCGCGAATTCCTCAAGACCGGCGCCGCGCTGCTCGCCGCGGCACCGTTGGGTGCGCTTGCGCAGGGCGCGTCGGCCAGGGCCGCGAGCGAGATCACCGGCTGGTCGGCGATCGAGCTGTCCCGCGCGATCCAGTCGCGCAGCGTCTCGTGCGTGGAGGTGATGAACGCGTACCTCGCGCAGGTGGACAAGCTCAACCCCAAGGTCAATGCGATCGTTTCACTGCAGCCGCGCGATGGGCTTCTGGCGCAGGCGAAAGAGCGCGACGCGCAACTCGCTGCCGCGAAGAGCGCCGGCCGCGCGGTCGGCTGGATGCACGGCTTTCCGCAGGCGCCGAAGGACCTCGCGGCCACTGCGGGCATCGTCACCACGCAGGGCTCGCCGATCATGAAGAGCTACGTGCCGAAGACCGATGCGATCGTGGTCGAGCGCGCGCGCAAGTCCGGCGCGGTCCTGATCGGGAAGACCAACACGCCGGAGTTCGGCCTCGGCTCGCACACCTACAACACGGTGTTCGGCACCACGGTGAATGCCTTCGATCCGACGAAGAGCGCGGGCGGCAGCAGCGGCGGCGCCGCGGTCGCGCTGGCGCTCGACATGCTGCCGGTGGCCGACGGCAGCGACATGATGGGATCGCTGCGCAACCCGGCCGCGTGGAACAACGTCTTCGGCTTCCGGCCCTCTTTCGGCCGCGTGCCGTACGGGCCGACCAACGAGGTCTTCATCCAGCAGCTCGGCTACGAAGGCCCGATGGGCCGCAGCGTGCCGGACGTCGCGATGCTGCTGTCGGTGCAGGCCGGCTTCGATGCGCGCGTGCCGCTGTCGATCGACCAGGACCCGGCGATCTTCACCCGGCCGCTCGACAAGGACTTCAAGGGCGCGCGCATCGGCTGGATGGGCGACTACAACGGCTACCTCCCGATGGAGGCCGGCGTGCTCGACACCTGCACGAAAGCGCTGAAGCACTTCGAGACCATCGGCTGCACGGTCGACGCGGTGCAGCCCGACTTCTCGATGGAGCGGCTGTGGAAGACCTGGCTCACGATGCGCGGCTTCATCGTCGCGGGCATCGCGGGCGGCCTCTATGCCGATCCGAAGACGCGCGCCATGATGAAGCCCGAGGCGGTGTGGGAAGTCGAGAACGGCCTCAAGGTCACGGGCGGTGATGTCTATCGCGCGTCCATCGACCGCAGCGCGTGGTATCAGGCGCTCAACGCGCTGTTCCAGCGCTACGACTATCTCGTGCTGCCATCGGCGCAGATCTTCCCCTTCGATGCGAAGCTGGACTGGCCCAAGAGCGTCAACGGCAAGCCGATGGACACCTACCACCGCTGGATGGAGGTGGTGGTCGGTGGCACGCTTTCAGGCTTGCCGGTGCTCAACGTGCCGGCCGGCTTCGGGCCCGGCGGCCTGCCGATCGGGATGCAGGTGATCGGCCGCGCGCAGGCCGATCTCGCGGTGCTGCAGATCGGCCATGCGTACGAACTCGCGTCGAAGTACAGCGCGACGCGCAGTCCGTTGCTCGCCGGCTGAGTCAGAGGGACCAGTTCGCCTGCATGCTGGGACGTTCGCCGAAGGCGGCGAACCAACGGGCCACTGCAGGATGCCGATCGCGCCATCCAAAATCCGCGAACCGCAGGTCCAGATACCAGAGCGCGCAGCCGACCGCGATCGCGCCGATGTCCACCCGTCCTTCGAGCAGTTCGGGGCGCGCGTTCAGGTGCGCCAGCGAGGTTTCCGCCTTGTCCAGCTGCGCGGCGCGCCATTCGGGCCAGCGCAGCGGCTCGGGTCGCGCCACGTCTTCGTAGCGCGCGATGAGCGCCCCGTCCAGGATGCCGTCTCCCAAGGACTGGAGCGTGAGCGTCTCCCACCGCTTCGCGCCCGACGCGGGGAACAGCGTCCCGCCGGCGAGATCGTTGAGGTATTCGCAGATCACGCGGCTGTCGTACAGCACCTGCCCGTCGTCGGTGTAGAAGGTCGGCACCTTGCCCAGCGGGTTGTCGCGAATGATCTGCTGGTCGCGCTGCACCGGGTTCGCGTTCGAGGGCAGCAACTGAATGCGCTGGTCGAGCCCCAGTTCATGCGCCGTCACGAGGCACTTGCGCACATAGGGTGAAAAGGGAGAAAAAAGGATCTTCACGCGGTCTCCAGTTCGGCTTGTGAATGCGTAGTGTTCTGCGCGACATGCCGGCCCGCGATCCACCCGAAGGTGAGCGCAGGGCCCAGCGTGATGCCCGGTGCCGGGTACTGCCCGCCCATGACGGACTGCATGTCGTTGCCCGCGGCGTACAGGCCCGGGATCGGACGGCCATCGGTGTCGAGCGCCTGCGCATTCTCGTTGCAGCGGATGCCGCAGGCGGTGCCGATGTCGCCTGCATAGACTTTCACTGCGTAGAACGGCCCCTTCTGCAACGGGCCCAGGCATTCGTTCGGCTTGTGGCCCGCGTCGCCCAGATAGCGGTTGTACGCGGTGCTGCCTTTTCCGAACTCCGCATCCTCGCCCGCCCGTGCGTGGCGATTGAATCGCTCCGCCGATTCGCCGAGCCCCTTCGCATCGACGCCCAGCCTGGCGGCGAGTTCGTCCAGCGAGCTGGCGCGATACAGGTAGCCCGCGCGCACCAGATGCTCGCGCGGACGGCCGCCTGGCAGCGCGAGGCCCAGGCCCCAGCGTTCCATGAAGTCGCTGTCGCAGATGAGGAAGGCGGGCAGCGTCGGCACCGTCTGGTGCGATCGATACATGCCGATCACGAACTCGTGGTAGGAGGTCGATTCGTTGACGAAGCGCTTGCCGGCCGCGTTGACCGCCATCAGCCCGGGCTTGGCGCGGTCCCACACGAGATGCGGATAGCGCACGTACGAGCCGTCCGGCTTCTCGAGGATGGAGACCGGCGCCCAGAAGGCCGGCGAGAAGTAGCCGCTGCCCATCGACGCCCCCGCCGCGCGCGCGATCTCGATGCCCTCGCCTGCATTGCCCTGCGGCGACATCGACCAGGGGCCGGTGGGTTGCGGATAGAGCCTGCCGCGCATCTCCGGGCTCCAGGGGAAGCCACCCGTCGCGACCACCACGCCGCGCTTCGCACGAATCCGCTGCACCCGGCCATCGCGCTCGATCTCGGCACCCATCACGCTGCCTTCTTCGGTGATCAGCGACTTGAGCGGTGCGCCGAGCCAATACTCGATGCGCCGATCCAGCACGGTCTTGAAGAGTCGCGCAGCGAGCGCATTGCCGAGCACCAGCCGCGTGCCGCGGTGGTAGCCGCGAAGGCGGTCGCCGAAGAAGCGCAGCACCAGCTTCATGCCCTCCTTCCATGAGGTGAAGGAACGCGTGACCGCGAGCAGGTGATTCGCGTCGGTCATCGTGATCATCATCCCGCCGAGCACCATGAACTCCGGGAGCGGATCACGCAGTTCTCGGAAATGCTCGCCGAGCAGGCGGCCGTCGAACATGACCGGGTCCAGCGAACGCCCGCCGAACGCGGCGCCTTCGCGGTCGGGGTAGTAGTCCGGCGAGTACTTGCGCGCGGCCAGCTTGACCTCGGTGTTCTTCTCCAGGAAGTCCACCGCTTCGGCGCTCGAATTCAGGAAGGCGCGCTGCATGGCCTCCGGCGCGGCATCGCCCACCGTGTTGCGCATGTAGGTCCACGCGTTCTCGAAGGTGTCGGGGTGCCCCACCGCGGCGCTCTGCGAATTGAGCGGCGCCCAGACGGCACCGCCCGAAATCGCGGTCGAGCCGCCGATGCGGTCCGTCTTCTCCACCAGCAGCACCGAACTGCCGTGGAAATGCGCGGTGATCGCCGCCGCCATGCCACCGGCGCCAGCGCCGACGACCAGCACATCGACTTCCTTGTCCCACTGCGGCGCCTTCATGAGGTGGTACCTCCGAGCGACTTTCCGCCATCGACGAACAGCACCTGGCCGGTGATGAAGCCCATGTCCGGCGACACGAGGAACGACACGGCCCGCGCGATGTCCTCCGGCCGGCCGGCCTTGCCCGTGGGCTGCAGCGCCAGCTGGGCCGCCATCCGCTCGGGCGTGAGGGCGCGCAGGAGCGGCGTGTCGATCAGCCCCGGTGCGATCGCGTTGACCAGGATGCCGCGCGGGGCCAGTTCCATGGCGCTGGCCCGCGTGTAGCCGACGATCGCCGCCTTCGAAGCCACGTAGTGCGGATGATTGCGCGCGCCGACGTAGGCACGAGAGGCGATGTTCACGATGCGGCCGCCATCGGGCATGCGGCGAACCGCCTCCTGCGTGAGCGTCGCGGCCGCGATCATGTTGATCTCGTAGGCACGGCGGAAGTCGTCGCTGGTCACTTCCATGAACTTTCGTTCGTCGAACACGCCGGCGTTGTTGACCAGCGCCGTGATGGGCGGCAGCTCCTGCACCATCCTGCGGACCGCCGCCTCGTCGGTGAGATCGACGATGCGCGACTGCACGTCCAGGCCCAGTCCTTGCAGACGCCCGGTCTCCTCGACGGCCAGCGCTTCGACGCGGTCGACCATCACGACCGCGAAACCGTCGCGCGCGAGGCGCTCCACCGTCGCGAGACCCATGCCGCTCGCACCACCGGTGACGAGCGCGAGGGGTTTGTTCATTTCCATATGCACCTCAGTTTTCCACCGCGCGATCAGGTCGCCCCTGACACATGAAACTGGCGTGGCCCAGTCCAGGGCACCCGCGGAACCGGCTTTGCCGGGCCGCCGGGTGCGACCCCCTCCCGCCGAAGGCGAGAGAGGGGGGAGCCGCGAAGCGGCTTGGGGGGTGTTTCATTTCAAGCAGAAAGAAAGCCGCCATCCACGGGCAGCACGACACCGTTGACATAGCTGGCCATCTCGGAGGCGAGGAACACGACCGGTCCGACGATTTCCTCCGGCTTGCCGCCGCGCTTGACCGGCACGCGGTTCATGTACCAGTCGGTGCCGCCGGGCACCTGCAACTGCGGCGTCACCATCTCGGTGAGCATCAGGCCGGGCGCGACCGCATTCGCGCGGACGCCGAAGGGCGCAAGGTCGCGTGCCAGCGCCTGCGTGAAGGAGCGCACCGCGCCCTTCGATGCGATGTAGCCCGCGGACGAGATGCCGCTCACGAAGGCGACGATGGACGACAGGTTGATGATGCAGCCCTTGGACGCCTTCAAGGCCGGAACGAACGCATGCGTGACATTGAAGAGCCCTTGCAGGTTCACCTGGATCAGCCGGTCCCACACTTCCGCCGCGTTCGGATCGTCGA
This sequence comes from Variovorax ureilyticus, assembly GCF_037889935.1. NCBI lineage: Bacteria > Pseudomonadati > Pseudomonadota > Betaproteobacteria > Burkholderiales > Comamonadaceae > Variovorax > Variovorax ureilyticus. The sequence goes on along the minus strand of NZ_JBBKZU010000028.1, from coordinate 11,547 downwards.
TGCGCGCCTTGCCGGAAATGCCGGCGTTGTTCACCAGCACGTCGATTGGCCCGAGCCGCTCGGTCAGCGACTGCGCCATCTTCTGCGTCGCTTCGCGATCGGTCACGTCCAGCGCTTCCGCCCAGGCCTCGCCGCCCTGCTCGCGGATGGCGCTGACAACGGCTTCCGCCTTGTCGCGCTGCACGTCGAGCACGATCACGCGGGCGCCTTCCTTCACGAAGCCGTGGGCCATCGCCGCGCCCAGTCCGCCGCCGCCGCCCGTCACGAGGACCAGCTTGTCCTTCACCAGATTCATCGGGAAGTCTCCTTGCGTTGGGCGTCATTCAGACGCCGAGATACGCCCGGCGCACGGCCGGGTCGTTGAGTAGCTGCTTCGACGGGCCGTGGAGATTCAGCTCCCCGTTCTCGAGGATGTAGGCGTAGCTCGAAATGCGCAGCGCAAGCCGCACGTCCTGCTCCACCACGAGGATGGTCAGGCCCTGCTCGCGATTGAGGCGCTGGATGATCTCGAAGATCTGTTCCACCAGCAGCGGCGAAAGGCCCATGGAAGGCTCGTCCAGCAGGATCATCCGCGGCCGCGCCATGAGCGCGCGCCCGATCGCCAGCATCTGCTGCTCACCGCCCGACAGCGTCGAGGCGCGCTGCTCGATGCGTTCCTTGAGGCGCGGGAACATCTGGTAGACGCGCTCGAAGTCCTCGGCGATCTCCTTGCGCGAGGACTTGCGCAGGAAGGCACCGAGTTCGAGGTTCTCGCGCACGCTCATGTCCTTGAAGACCTCGCGGCCCTCCGGCACCTGCACCAGCCCGCGCCGCACGATCTCGTCGGAATGGAGGCGCCCGATCGACTGCCCGTCGAAGCGGATCTCTCCCGCCGAAGGCTCGATCAGGTGCGAGATGGCGTTGAGCGTCGTGCTCTTGCCCGCGCCGTTGCTGCCCAGCAGCGCCACGATCGAACCCCGTGGCACCTGCAGCGAAACGTTCTGCAGCGCCTGGATCGCGCCATAGGAAGCGCTGACGCCGCGCAGTTCCAGCATCATGTCAGTCATTGGCGGCTCCCTTGCCGAGATAGGCTTCGATGACGCGCGGGTCCTGCCCCACTTCGGCGGGCGTGCCTTCGGCGATCTTCTCGCCGAAGGACATCACGGTGATCCGATCGGAGATCGACATCACCAGTTGCATGACATGCTCCACCAGCAACACGGTGATGCCGTCGCGCGATGCAAGCTCGCTCAGCAGTTGGTCGAGGCTTTCGATGTCCCTGTTGCGCAGCCCGGCCGCCGGTTCGTCGAGCAGGAGCAGTTGCGGCTTGAGCGCCAGCGCCCGCGCCAGTTCGAGCAGCTTCTGGTGCCCGAAGTCCAGCTCGCGCGCCGTGGTGTTGCGGTCGTGCGTGAGGCCCACGCGCTCGATCAGGCTGTCCACCAGGTCGCGCGTCTCGCCGTCGGGCCGGCGCAGCAGGCGCCGCACGGTGCTGGCGCTGTGCGAATAGCAGCCCAGCAGCACGTTCTCGTACACGCTCAGTTCACCGAACAGCTCCAGGTTCTGGAAGGTGCGTGCGACGCCAAAGCCCGCCATGCGGTCGGCGCGCGCGTGGCTCACGTCCTGGCCATCGAGCACGATGCGGCCGGCGGTCGGCTGGTAGTAGCGCGAGATGCAGTTGAAAGTCGTGGACTTGCCCGCGCCGTTCGGGCCGATCAGCGCGTGGATCGTGCCCTTCTGCACCTGGAACGACAGGTCGTTGACCGCCGTCAGGCCACCGAAGCGCACGGTGATGCCCTGCACGTCGAGGAACGGAACGGCGCTCATGCGTGGCTCCTTTCGGCGACGCCCGGACGCACCGCGCTGCCGCCCAGGCCGTCCTGCGCGGCGGGACGCGCCGCGCGGCTCTTGCGGTCGGCGAACAGGCCGCGCGGCTTGAACATCATGAAGCCCATCAGGATCGCGCCGTAGATGATCTCCTGCACCGACAGTGCCTGCCGCAGCAGTTCCGAGATGATCCCGAAGGTGATCGCACCGGCGACCGCGCCGCGCACCGAGCCGATGCCGCCGACGACCACCATCGTCAGCACCAGGATGGTGGTCTGGAAGCCCAGGCTTTCCGGATGGATGAACGACACGAACAGCGTGTACATCCCGCCGGCGACCCCTGCGAAGGCGCCCGAGATCGCGAACGCGGACTGCTTCATGGCGCGCGCATTGATGCCCATCGCCGTCGCGGCCACATCGCTCTCGCGCACCGCGCGCAGCGCGGAGCCGAACTGCGAGCGGGAGATCGCCACCGTCGCCCACAGCATGAGCGCCGTGAGGCCGATCACGAAGGGATAGGCCTGCAGGTCGTTGGTGAGCTTGAGGCCGAACAGCTCCGCGGGCTGCAGGCGCATGCCGTTGGATCCGCCCGTGACGCCGTCCCAGTTGAGGAAGACCCACTGCATCGCTTCGCCGAACGCGAAGGTCGCCAGCGCCAGATAGATGTCCCGCATCCGCAGCGCCAGGAAGCCGATCAGGTAGCCGAGCACCGCCGAGAGCAAGCCGCCCGCGAGGATCGACACCACGAAGGGCGGATGCCAGGTCGCATTGATGATGCCGGCCGTGTAGATGCCGATGCCGTAGAACGCGGTGTGCGACAGCGCGAACTGCCCGGCCTCGCCGATGACGACGTGCATGCCGAGGGCCAGCACCACGAACACCATCAGCAGGTTCACCACATACAGCACATAGCCGGTGGCCACGAAGGGGAGCGCGCAGATCACCGCGAGCAGCACCAGCAGCGCCGCGTGATCGAGGTTCGGTTTCTTCATACCTTCTTCACCTGTACCTTGCCGCCGAGCAGGCCCTGCGGCCGCACGATCAGCGTGACGAGGATCGCCAGGAACGGCGCGACGACGATGGCGTTCGTCGACACGAACAGTCCGACGAGGTTCTCCACCACGCCGATGATGAGTCCGCCCAGCACCGCGCCCGGCAGGCTGGTGAAGCCGCCGACGATGGCCGCGGCGTACGCGAGGATCGCGATGTGCGCGATGTCCGGCGTCACCAACACCTTGGGCGTGATGAGCAATGCCGCGATCGCGGAGATCAGCCCCGACATCGCCCACACCAGCATGCGGATGCGCGACAGCCGGATGCCGACGATCTGCGCCGCGCGCGGGTTCATGCCGACCGCGCGCATCGCCTTGCCGATGCGGGTGTAGGTGAACATGAGGTAGATCAGCACCATCACGACCACCGCCACGACGAAGATCGCAATGTCCAGCCGCGTCAGCGCCGCATCGCCGATCAGCACCGCGTCGCTGGAGACCAGCGCGGGCAACGAGCGCGGCGTGTCGCCCAGCCCGGTCTGCCGCACCAGCCCCTTGAGCAGGTAGGCGAGCCCCAGCGTGGCGATGACCAGTTGCACGCCGACCCCGCGCGAGCCCGTGACCCGCTCCATCACGACGCGCTGGAACAGCGCACCGCCCAGCGCCACGATGACCAGCGTCAGCGGAATCACCGCGGCGTAGGGCAGCTTCGCGAGCAGCAGCAGGCTCAGCGCCACGTAGCCGCCGATCATCATCATCTCGCCCTGCGCGAAGTTGGGCACGTCGGTCGTCTTGAACACCGCCACGACGGCCAGTGCCAGCAAGGCATACACGCTGCCCGTCACGAGGCCGGACAACAGGCCTTGCTGCAGGAACAGCCAGAAGTCACTGAAAGTCATGGTCTGGAGCCGGCGCGGAGAACGTCACTTGGGCTGGTAGACCCAGGCGCTGCGGTACGAGCCCGGCACCGTCGTCTTGTTCTCGCCATCGAACTTCAGGTAGATGGCGGACTTCTGGCCTGCATGGTCCGTCGGCGTCAGCTCGATGGGGCCGGCCATCACCTTGGAGTCGAACTTGGTCTTCGACATCGCATCGAGGAACTTCTCGCGGGTCAATTGCGGGCCCGCGGCCTTGAGCGCGTTGACCACTGCCATCGCCGACGGAATGCCGTAGGGCATGTAGGTCTGCGGATAGCCGGGCTTGGCGGCCAGTTCGGGGTAGTAGTCCTTGTACATGTCGTACACCCACTGCAGCTTGGCGCCACCGGGCACGTCGAGCATCACTTCCTGCAGGTACACGCTCTTGAACGCGTCCTTGTTGCCGACGTTCTCCACCAGCTGCTTCAGGTCGGCCGTGCCGTTGACCGCGATCACGATCGGCTTGTTCCACCCGAGCTCCTGCGCCTTCTTCACCAGCAGGCTCACCGGCCGCGCATAGGTGGTGATGACCAGCACGTCGGGGTTGGCCGCTCGGATCTTGAGCATCGGCGCGGTCACGTCGGTGATGTTCGGATTGATCGACTGCACCTGCAGGTCCGCGCCGACCTTCTTGGCCTGGAACTCGGCCGCCTCGAGGTTCCAGCCGCCGTAGGCGTCGTCGTGGTTGATGTAGCCGATCTTCTTGGCCTTGAGGTGCTCGACGGCGAACTGCACCATCGAACCGCCGACCGCGCGCTGCGAGATCGAGAACGCGCCGTAGATGTACTTCGACGGCGGATACAGCGCGCCGTCGCCGGAGGCGTTGAGCATCACCAGCGGCACCTGCACGCGCTCGACGTATTCGCGAGCGCCGACGACCGGGCCCGAGCACGAGCCGCCGTTCAGCAGGAAGACCTTGTCCTGCTCCGTCAGTTTCTTCACCGCGGCGAGCAGGTCGTTGGCGTTGCAGCGGTCGTCCTCGACGACCAGCTCGATCTTGCGGCCGTTGATGCCGCCTTCCTTGTTGACCTTGTCGTAGTACATCTTCGCCGCGTTGATGACGTCGAAACCGTAGGCCATCGAGTTGCCCGACAGCGGGCCGAACATGCCGATCTTGATGGTCTTGTCCGTCAGACCGGGCTCGCTCTGCGCGCTGGCGCCGAAGGCGACGACCGTGGCCGCGAGCGCCACGACAAAGGACTTGCTCAACTTCATGCTTGTCTCCTGTGGAGTTTGGGGTGAGGGGTTGGCGGGCGACCGATCGCCTCAGGCCATGGAACGCGCCGCGTCGGCCTTCTCGAAGCCCGGACGCGGGATGAGGCCCAGCCAGGCCTGCGTGAGGCCGCCGTCGACCAGGATCTCCTGGCCGCTGATGTAGCTCGCACGCTCGCTGGCCAGGAACAGGACCGCCGCCGCGATGTCGTCCGGCGTGCTGATGCGGCCGGCCGGGACGATCTGCTCGCGGCGCTGGCGGACCTCGGGGTTCTGGTAGATCCCGTCGCTCATCGGAGTGCGGATCATCGCGGGGCTGACCACATTGCTGCGGATGCCCTTTTCGCCCAGCTCGACGGCCAGCAGTTGCGACAGCATCTTCACGCCCGCCTTGCTCACGCTGTAGGCGCCGCTGTAAGGCTGCGGGATGCTTCCGGAGATGGAGGCGATGTGCACCATCGAGCCGCCGCCCGCCGCCATCATCTGGCGGCCGAACACCTGCGCGCACAGCAGGTAGCCCGAGAGGTTGACCGACAGCAGCTGGTTCCACTTGTCCAGCGCGATGTCCATGACGGCATCCGCATACAGCGCGGCAGCGTTGTTGACCAGCAGCGTCGCGGGGCCCCACGCCGCCCGGACCTGGTCGGCGGCAGCCTGCACGCTTTCCGTGCGGGTCACGTCACAGGCGAGCTGCATCACGCGCCCGCCGGCATCGCCGACGCTCTCGACGACATCGCGCAGCGTGTCGGTGTTGCGGTCGAGTAGCGCCACACGCGCCCCGGCATCCAGGAGCTGGCGCGCAATCTCCGCGCCGATGCCGCCGCCCGCTCCCGTCACCACGCAGACCCGTTCGCCGAGTCCCAGCCAACTGGTTCCGAAGTCCTTGACCACGCGCGTCATACCCAAGCTCCTAGTTCGCCGATATCAAATGAATTCAGAGCATTATGTATACATGAAATGGACTGAATGCGAGGGTTTTCCCCGAATCAGCGTATTTTCAACTCATCATGTATACGTGAAAGCGAATACGTATACTTGACGCGGAAATCCGAAAGGCGGAAACGGCCTATGAAAACGCTGGCTCAGAACGTCACCGACACCCTTCGCGACTGGATCCTTCATGGCCAGGTGCGACCCGGTGCGCGGTTGGAGGAGGTGCCCCTGGCGGAGCAACTGGGCGTGTCGCGCACGCCCGTGCGCGCGGCGCTCGGCACGCTCGCCACCGAGGGGCTGATCGACCACCAGCCCAAGCGCGGATACCTGGTGCGCGGCTTCGATATGGAAGAGATCGTCGCGGCGTACGAGGTGCGATCGGTGCTCGAAGGGCTGGCATGCCGCAATGCAGCGACGCGCGGCCTCACCGAAGACCAGACCCGCCGGCTCAGGGCAAGCCTGGCGGACGGCGACCGCATCCTCTCGTCCGGCGTGCTGCGGCCGGAGGACCACGAGCCCTACCAGCTCATGAACGTGACCATCCACGACACGCTGCTGACGGCTTCGGGCAACCCGTGGGTCACACGGTTCGCCGAGCAGGCGCAGAACATCCCTTTCGCATCGGACCGCATCGTGCTGTGGGACGACCACGCGATCATCCTGCGTTCGCACGGCGACCATCACCGCATCGTCGAAGCCGTCATCGCGCGCGACAGCATCCGCGCCGAGCAACTGATGCGCGAGCATGTGTACTACGCCGGGATCATCCTGCGGCGCAACTACGAGAAGCTGCTCCAGGCAGGCGACGCTGCACCGGGCGTGAAGCCGACACGCCGCTTCGCAGTCGCCTCTGCGCCACTCTGAACGAGGGCCGCGCAGTCTCGCTCCTATACTGGCCCGGGCCTGTGCCGACAGGAGGCACGGCCCTGTCCAGCATTCAACAAAGGAGACCACAGACAGATGAATGACAAGGTACGACATTGCGCCGCCGCAGCCGCCCTGCTATGCGCCGCCACCTGGGCCGGCGCCCAGCCTGCACCGGCGCCGATGCCGCCGCTCACGCCCGAGCAGCAACGCTTCCATGACATCTACAAGGAGCTGGTCGAGATCAACACCACGCACCTGAGCGGCAACAACACCGAGGCCGCGCAGGCCATGCGCAAGCACCTGCTCGACGCAGGCTTCAAGGCCGACGAGATCCAGCTCTTCGAGCCGTACCCGAACAAGGGCAACCTCGTCGTGCGCTACAAGGGCACGGGCGCGAAGAAGCCGCTCCTGCTGCTGGCGCACATCGACGTGGTCGAGGCCCGGCGCTCCGACTGGAAGACCGACCCCTTCAAGCTGAAGGAAGACGACGGCTACTTCACCGCGCGCGGCTCGTCGGACGACAAGGCCATGGCCGCCTCGTTCGTCTCGATCCTGTCGCAGCTCAAGCGCGAAGGCTTCAAGCCGAACCGCGACATCGTGCTCGCGCTCACGGCCGACGAGGAACTCGGCGACGTGCCCACCAACGGCGCCTTCTGGCTGGTGAACAACCAGCGCGCGCTGCTCGATGCCGAGTTCGGCATCAACGAAGGCGGCGGCGGCCAGCTCAACAACGGCAAGCCGGTGCTGCACCGCGTGCAGGTGGCCGAGAAGATGTACACCACCTACAAGCTGGAGGTGCGTGACGTCGGCGGCCACAGTTCGCTGCCGACGCCGAACAATCCCGTCTACGAGCTCGGCACCGCGCTGGACCGCCTGGGCAAATACCGCTTCCCGGTGAAGCTCGCCGAAGTCACGCAGAAGTACTTCGAGCGCAGCGCGCAGTTCGAGACCGGCCAGATGGCCGAGGACATGCGCGCGGTCGCTTCCGGCAAGCCCGACGAAGCAGCGACCGACCGGCTGTCGAAGTCGGCGCTCTACAACGCGACGCTGCGCACCACCTGCGTCGCCACGCAGGTCACCGCCGGCCATGCGGAGAACGCGCTGCCGCAATCGGCGAAGGCCACGGTCAACTGCCGCATCCTGCCGCACGACGACCCGGCCGAAGTCGATGCCGCGCTGCGCAAGGTGCTCGAGACCCCGCGCATGAAGATCGAGCAGAGCAACCCGCCGCTGAAGAGCCCGCCCTCGCCGCTGCGTCCCGACGTGGTGCAGGTGGTGGAGTCGCTCACGCAGCAGATGTGGCCGGGCATCCCGGTGGTGCCGACGATGAGCACCGGCGCGACCGACAGCCGCTTCATGCGCAACCTCGGCATCCCGATGTACGGCGTCTCGGGCATCTTCTCGGAACCCAGCGATGCGCGTGCGCACGGTCTCGACGAGCGCGTGGCGATCCCGCGCCTCTATGACGGCCGCGAGTTCATGTACCGCATGGTCAAGGCGTTCGCGCAGTAGGGCTGCGGATCGCCTCGACATAGGCCGGCAGGAAGCAGCGCCGGCTTCCGTCCGCGAACTCGACGGTGATCGACGCCGTATCGGCGCTCACCACCTGGCCTTCTCCAAACCGTCCCACCTTCACCGGCTGCTGCAGCGCGAAGGCGGGGGCGCGCATGCGGCGCGTCGCCGGGCGCCGCAGTGGCGCACGTTCGATACGGGCCGCCGACGCAGCGGCAAGCGCTGCCTGGTGGTGCGCGATGCGCAGGCAGTTGTCGCAGGTGCCGCACCGCTGGGCGGGCGCCTCGCCTTCGAGGTAGGCCAGCAGCACCTGCCAACGGCACTGGCCGGTCTGCGCGTAGAACACCATGCGGTCGAGCGCCTCGTGGTCCTGCACCCGCTTCTGCCGATAGCCGGCAGCGAGCTCATGCAGCGTCTCGGCCGTCAGGTCGCGGCGCTGCAGGCGGATGCGCCCGTCCAGCAGGGTCGTGAATACACGGCTGCCACGCAGCAGGCTCAGCGCGACGCGCAGCTTGTTGCGCGGAATCGGCAGCCCCTCGCGCAATTGTGCGAGCGTCATTTCCGAGGCATCGTCCGCATGCGCCTGCATGGCGCGATACACCGCGTCGAGCTCTTCTTCCGCCGGATAGCGCCCGCCGAGGAAGAACTGCTGCACCGCCTTGTCCCGCCGCCGGAAGAGCAGCGTGCACGACGACGGCGCGCCGTCGCGACCCGCGCGGCCGGATTCCTGGTAGTAGGCATCCAGCGCCGGTGGCATCTGGTAGTGCAGCACGAAGCGGATGTCCGGCTTGTCGATGCCCATGCCGAAGGCATTGGTCGCGATCATCACGCGCGTTTCGCCGGCCATGAAGACATCCTGCGCCTGCCGCCTGTCGGCCGCCGCGCGGCGCCCGTGATAGAGCCCCACCGATTCGCCCGCATCGCGCAGCGCGTCGTGCACCGCCACCGCGGCCCTGACCGTCGCGGCGTAGACGATGCCGCTGCCTTCGGTGCCACGTACCAGTTCGATCGCACGGCGCAGCTTCTCGTCCTCGTGCGTGAGTTGCTCCACCGCATAGTGCAGGTTGGGCCGGTAGGTGCCGGTGTCGATCCAGCCGCTCTTCGCGATGCGAAGCCGCTTCATGATGTCCGCTGCGACCTCTTCGCTGGCGGTCGCGGTGAGCGCGAGCACCGGCGGCCGGCCGAGCTTCTCCAGCGCCATGTCGATGTCGAGGAAAGCCGGACGGAAGTCGTGCCCCCACTGCGAGATGCAATGCGCTTCGTCGACCACCAGCAGCGACGTGGGCCGCTCGGTGAGCAGATCGAGGAAGCCGGCGTCCGACAGGCGCTCGGGCGTGGTGAAGACGACTCGCGCGGTGCCGTCGCGCAGCGCCGCCTCGCCGGCGCGGATCTCGTCGGCCGGCACGTGGCTGTTGAACTGCACCGCCTGAATGCCGAGGGCTTCGAGCTTTTCCTGCTGGTCCTTCATCAGCGCGATGAGCGGCGAGATCACGACGGTGCGACCCGGCAGCATCAGCGCCGGAAGCTGATAGCACAGCGACTTGCCCGCGCCGGTCGGCATCACCGCGAGCACGGAGCGGCCGCCGAGCACCCGCTCGATCACCTGCTGCTGGCCCGGACGCAGCGCTTGCAGCCCGAACGCATCGCGCAGGGTGCGCTTGAGGCGGGCTTCCAGCGCCGTGAGCGCTGCGCGAGTCTTCACGCCGGACTTGCTGTGGATTGCACTGACCGCACGGGTGCCTCAGGACTTGCGGCTGCGCATCTCGTCGCGCAGCGCCTTGATCTGATCGTGGTTTCTCTGCGCGCCGTCGGCCTGGCGCTGGACCAGTTCCCGCACCTGCGCAGGAAGGTCCTGCTTCAGCGCCTTCCGATAGCTGGCGACCGCGGTGTCCTCGCCGCGCTCGCACTCCTCCAGCATCGACAAGGCACTGTCGGCACCGAGCGAGCCCTTGACGTGCACCCAGCCGCGATGGAGCGCGCCGGCCACCGAGCCGCCCTCGTCGGCCTTGCCGCCGCAAGCGCGGATCGCTTCCATGAGTTCGTTCGCGGCCGTTGCACAGCTTGCCGCGCGCTCGCGGAACACGGTCTTGAGCTGCTGCGAATCGACCTCGTCGGCGCAGGCACGGAAGCCGTATTCGCCGTCGCGCGAGGTCTCCAGCAGGTCGTTGAGCACGTCGACGACGTTCTTGTTCGAAACAGATGTGGAAGAAGTAGCAGTCTGCATGTGGACTCCAGAAAGACAGGGTTGAACACAGGGTGGCCCCATGTTCGCGCGCCGGCTCGCGCGCCATGTCGTCCCGCACAGCCGGCGGCTGTAAGCCTTCTCTTGCCGGATATGAAACTGCCCTGAAACAGCCGTCTTCCGCCACCTGCGCGAGAAAGATTCCTACGTCGCCATGGGGCACCCAGGCAGAAGGTTCGCGTTTCCGAATCGGCCATCCGCCATCGAGCCCCCACTCGCCGAGCCACCCCATGACCCGCAGAGATCCGCAGACCTTCCTGGAACGCGCGCTGACGGCGATGAAGTCGTCGGCCGCGGCCTGCGAAGTCCGCCCCAAGGGCCGGGGGGGCTTCGACAACATCTCACCGTCGGCCGATCCGCCGAGCTGGACCGTGCGGCCGTACCTCCATGCGCGCGAGATCCGCATCGGCTGGTGCGAAGGCCTGCTCACGGGCGGCGACGGCTCGCCGTGCAGCGGCGGCCTCTGGCATCCGGACACCGAATACAACCGGCTGCTGCTCCTCCTGTCCGTTGCCGAAGGACAGCGCCTGTTCGGCCTCACGACGCACTGGCTCGAGGAACGCGACGCCTGAGACGCCGGACAGCACGACGCCACACCCGGGGCCGCTTCCTACATTCGGCGCCCCCCGGCACCGGTAACTTTCCGCGCGCACCTCAAGGAGATTCAGATGCCCGACAGACAGGCCGACGTGCGGCTTCACGACGAAGTGACAGTGACCGAGGACGACGAAGTCCGCTACTGGATGAACACGCTCGGCGTGACGGAAGAAGCACTTCGCCGCGCCGTCGCCGACGCCGGCACCCGGCCCTGTGACGTGCGCGACTACCTGGGTGCGCCGTCCACGGGCGCGGCCTAGTACCCGCCGGCGGACGCCAGGGACCGGGCCATGGCAGGTCACGGCGGTACGGCACGCGGCCGCGTGATCTCGTTGACGGTGGAAGGTCGCCACTTCGGCACCGAGCACGAGCGGGCCACGCGCAACGAAGTCTCTCGCCGCCTGGCGGCACTGAAGCGGGGGGGGGTTGGGGGGGGGGTTTGGGGGGGGGGTTTTGATGGTGGGGTGGGGTT
>NZ_JBBKZU010000027.1:0-47376 GCF_037889935.1 Variovorax ureilyticus | reverse complement strand
CGTCGACAGATTCAAACCCAGACCGAGTTGACCCGGGGGCGTCACGCGTTTGGAAATCATGGCTTCAGATCATGCAAGGGCCGGGCCTGTTTTGCAGACCATCCCTAGGTGAGAGGCATCGTCAATCGACTGAGGAATACAAAGTCGTCGGGACGGCCCGTGGCGGAGGTGTCGTGCGATTCCATGATGGACACCTTCTCTCTAAGGGATGGCAATGCCATCCTCCACCGAGGCCGCAGCCACCTGCGGCTGCTCACTGGAGCAGTTGAATACTGTCGAGAAGACCAAGGCATCGGGCAACATCGCCACGTGCTCACTTTAGGCAACGTCACGGGAGGCGGCACGCTGAGCGCCGCATCAAGAATCAATCGAAGTCATTTCTATGTTCTTGCGAATTCCTCGTGAATCTCGGCGTGATTGACCTGCTGGTAGAGCATGTGCGCGGGTTGTCCATGAGCTTCACGCGATGTACCCGCGGGCCAACCTCAGATTCAGCTGGTGCGCTCAATATTGAGTTATCGATGAGCACTGAGTTCGCACTTCGGAACATCCTATCGGGCACCCTGCGCCGCCACGGCGAACTTGGCATGTGTAGCCCCAGCGTGTTTCATCGTGCCCTTGGGCCCGTGACGGTCCGTTGATCGGCGGCGTCGTACGGGCCGCAACGGTTGCACCCGAGCCCTTCGCGGACCCTGCCGAACCGGGGCGACAGCGACAGGGCGCGGTCAACTCGCTCGCGCTGCACGTGTTGACACCGGCGGCAGTGCCGCCGGCCTGGTATTGACCAGCACGCACAGCACCGCCGTCAACAGCGCCAATCCAATGTGCCATTTGTAAACGGCGTCGAAGTCGCCGCGTTGCAGCGCTCCGTGGCCGAGCAGCACCACAGTGATCGCGACGCCGATTACAGAGCCGATCTGGCGCGTGGCCTGATTGACCGCGCTCCCGACCGCGTAGTGGGCCGCAGGCAGCTTGCTCACCGCGGCGCCCGACAACGACGGCATAACCATGCCGACACTGGCCCCGCTCAGGAACAGGCCCGGGAGCCACTGCGCCCCATACGATGGTTCGGCACCTGGAACGAGGAGGAACCAGAGGCCGGTGGCCGCATACAGCAAGGCGCCGCCGACCAGGAACGGCCGATGTCCGTAGCGCCCTGCAAGGCGGCCCGTCACGATGGCCACCGGAATTACCATCAGCGGTCCTGGCGCGATCGCCAAGCCTGCCTGGGCCTGGCTGTAATGCCAGACGTTGCTCATGTAGAAGAAGAATGCGAAGAACATCATCGCGAAGGCGACTCCGAACGTGAGCGTGGCTGCATTGACCGCACTGTAGGTGGGGTTGCCGAACAGGCTCAGGTCGACGAGGGGCGCCCGTACGTTGTGGGCCCAGACGACAAAGGCCACCAGCGCGATGGCCCCGGCGGCAGCGGCAGCCATCAGTTGCCCGCGCGACCAGGCGGGCGACTCGGATTCGACGATGGCCAGCGTCAGTGCGCCCACGGCGACGATCAGCAAGGCCATCCCGACCACGTCGACCTTGGGTCGATGCGCCGAACGCGTCGATTCGGTCAGCAAGTAGGCACCGCACCAGAGCGAGAGGGCGCCGATCGGCAGGTTGATAAAGAAGGCCCAAGGCCAGCCGACGTTCTGAATCACGAAGGACCCCAGGCTCGGCCCTACCGCAGCAGCGAAGCCGCCCACCGCACCCCAAAGGCTGACGGTGACGGCGCGCTTGTTTTGCGGAAAGGCCGCCAGCACGATGGACAGCGACGCTGGCGTGAGCAGCGCGGCGCCGACCGCCTGCAGCGCGCGCGCGGCGATCAGCCACTCGACGCTCCCTGCAAGCCCGCAGGCTGCCGAAGCGGCGATGAACAGCGTGACGCCGAGCATGAAGACTCGCTTGCGACCGTGCGCATCGGACAGGCCGCCGGCGGGAATCAGCATCGCTGCATAGACCACCGCGTAGGCGTTGAGCACCCACGACATGTCGGCGGCGCTGGCATCCGGAAAGCCGGCCCGCAGCGCTCCGAAGGCCGAGTAGAGCATCGTGCCGTCCAGCGACACCAGAAAGGTCGCCATGCTGGCGACCCAGAACACCGGCCAAGGCGATGCATGGCGTTGATGGGCTGCTGCAGTCGCAGCGGCAGCAGCTGTCGTTGCTGCGACCGCCGTGGCGGCAGGTGCGTTGGCAATCGTCATTTACGTGTCCATGTCGTGTTCGTGCCCGCGCTCAGCTGCGTGCCGGCATGTAGCTCGGCGTGGCCGCCGTGAGCCCCTGTTTGACCAGGCGGGTGCGTTCGTCGGCCAGCACCTCATCGAGACCGGCCTCGAGACCGTCCAGCGCGCGCTTGACGATGTCTTCCGGGCTCGTCTTCGGCCCCTCGAGCCCGCGCGCCAGGTCCGTGTCGACAAAGGCCATGTGCAGGGCGAGCACCTGCGTGTGCTGCGAGGCCAGTTCGTGGCGCAACGAGTTGGTGAGCGACCAGGCGGCCGACTTGGTCGCCGCATAGGCAGCGAGCTGACCGCCGTTGATCCAGGAAACGATCGACAGCACATTGATCAGCGCACCGCCGCCGTTGGCCTTCAGCACTGGCGCAAAGGCCTTGCTCATGCGCAGCATGCCGAAGAAATTGGTCTCGAACTGACGCCGCGCTGCCTCCTCGCTGTCGGACGCCAGAAAGCCGCCGACCTGGGCGACATCGGCATTGTTGATCACCAGCGTCACATCGCCGGCGCGGGCCGCCGCTGCCGCGACTTCCTCCGGCTTCGTGACATCGAGGCGGATGGCCTCGACCCCGGGCTGCTGGATGCTGGACGGATCACGGGCACCGGCGTAGACCTTGCGAGCGCCGCGGGCAACCAGTTCGCGGGTGAAGGCCAGGCCGATGCCGCGATTGGCGCCGGTGACGAGGACGGTGGCGTTGTCGATGTTCATGAGAGGTTTTCCTGAGGGTGTGTGAGGTGGTGGGGGAGTACACGTTGATATGATTACTGTCATATTAAAAGGCGAAGCAATATCGATCGCTGCCTTGGCATGTCGTTTTCGTCAGCGGGGCCCAGTGGCCAGTTGGTCGTACTGCGCGAGCAGCGACTTGCGCGCATCCGCAAGCACGGAGCGCCCTTCCGGTCCGTCACCGAGCGCCCGTGCCAGCTGTAGTGCGCCGACCAAGGTGCCCGCCACCGCCGCCGCGGCCGCACGCGACGCGCCAGGCAGGGCGTGGCGCACGCCGGCGATCAGGCGCCGCACCCGATGGGCGGAGGCCTCGCGCACGAGCTCGGACTGACGTGGCATATCGGAGCCAAGCGCAGCCACGGGACAGCCACACTCCAGCGAGGCCAGTTGGGAGTCGGCAAGGTAGGTTTCCACCAGCGAACGGAACGCGCTCACGCCCTTGCGGGCGCTGCGCTCGGCAGCTTGGCTCAAAGCCGCAGAACTCTCGTGACCGGCACGTTCGAGCGCCTCGACCAGCAGCGCATCACGCGAATCGAAGTGGGCATAGAAGCCCCCGTGTGTCAGGCCGGCTTCCTTCATGACCTCGGCAACGCCAACGCCGGCATAGCCGCGCTTACGGATCGCGCGGCTGGCCACGGAGACGATGCGCTCGTGAGTTTCTTCCCTGCGGCTGTTCGGGGTTCGGCTCATGAAAGGCCAACGCTAAATTGAATTAATATGTTTGTCATAATATTCAAAGGAAAAGCGCCTGTCAAATTGCGTCTGCTGTCTACGCCGGGTCGCCTGGGCGAGAAGCGGCGCTCAATGGAGGTGATTGATGGGAAAGAACCGCTGCGGGAGATGAGAGAGGCGCGCCGGTGGGCAGAACGAGGGCATGGCTCGCGCCGCACTCGTCGCGATGATTGAGAGCTGTCGACTTCCGTTGTGCAGGGCGAACCGTACTTTGGGAGGGCAGGGGAACTGCGGGTTGGTGCCATTTGCGGACTTGCCGAAATTTGGGAGGCCTCCGCATCGCGGCCACGAGCGGTCCTTTGGCGGGCCCCTTAAGGTGGTCGGGGTTCGGAACGGCGAGCAGTCATTCGAGCGAGGAACGACGGGCAGGCTGCACTGCGACACCTGAGGTTGACCAATCGGAGCTACTCGGCGTTCAAGCGGACGCATCAGCTCGAACGCGTCTCTAATTTTCAGTCATGCACCGGCATGTTGTTGACTCAAGGTCGTGGCTGACCTGCCAGGTCAAGTTGTCGCCGGCATCGCAGGTCGGTCACAGCGCCCCAACGGTTGATGGTTGTTTCGATGTCGAACCTCTCTTTCCATTGCCTGCCGAGTGCTCTTTCGATGCAGTGCTGAACGTCCGCGTATCGATCGGCCATCACGTCATCGCTGCGCGTGATCGCCAAAGCGTTAGCTGCCAGGAGCGCGAGACACGCGCAAAGGGAAATTCGGATGGTGGTCATTGAAATTTTGGAATCTGGGGCGATACGCGAGGCTCTGTTCGACTCGGCTCTGCAACGCTGCCGTGATGGGAGCGATTATCGCGAGATCGCGAGAGCCTGCCAGCCGCTTGATCCGGCCGTCCAAGGCGACAAGCCTCCGTCAGCGAGCCATTGCTGCAGCGACTACGCGCCTCGAAAATGCTTCACAAACAGTGCTGCCAGCGGCTTGGCCGCGCTACTTTGGGGTACACCCCTCAACTGAATCAAGCCCAGTGCCATGGGTGGCGGCAGCGGCCTGACTCGGAAGCGCTGCAGGCCTGCGCTGTAGGTCTTGTCTTCAAGCAGAACCTCGGGACAGAACCCCACCATGTCGGTACGTCGCATGAGCTCGGCCATCAACATCGGTGAAGCGCAATTGACGATCTTGCGAGGGACTGCGAGGCCGCTGTCTCTCAGCCATGTCACCAGCGTCTCGCTCTGGCTGCCGGGTGAGAAATTCATGACCCAGGTTGCGTCCTTGAGGCCTTCCCAGGCTCGCGAAGTGGCCAACGGGTGGCCACGTCGACCTGCGGGCAAGGCGACAACTTGCATCAGGGGTTCGAACACAAGTTCGTAGGGCAGATCAGAGGGGTCCGCGATCGCAACCGCGAAATCCAGCCGGCCCTCAAGCAGCGCCGGCAGAAGATGACTCAGAAAGCCTTCGCTGAGTGACAGCTGCGCGTCGGGCTGCAATCTCTCGAACATCTTCCAGATCTTCGGTAGCGCCTCGATCGCCACAAGAGGTGTCGTGGCTACCGAAACACGGGCGCCAGAGCCGCCTCGAAGCAGCCGCACTTCTTCGCGCGCCTTATCGAGCACTGAAAGTGCAAGCCGGGCATGTGTGAGCAGCACCTTGCCGGCGGGGGTGAACTCGATGCCCTTATAGCTGCGCAGGAGCAGTTCCGCACCTACGTCTTCCTCAAGCTCCCGCAGCGACTTGGTGAGGGCGCTCTGGCTCAGAAAAAGAGTTCTAGCGGCAGCCCGGATCGATCCGCTTTCGGCCACCTGGATAAAGGCCCTGATCTGATGATTCTTCATGGGTGGCGCTTCCAGAGGGCGATTCATTTTGGTTGTCTCCTCGTAAAAAAAGTCGGCTTTCGGTGTTCACGCGAAGACTCTACATTTTTTCGACATCAGCGTTCAACCACGGAAGGAGACAACTTGATCACATCGATTTCGAAGGGCAGAAGAACCACCCTTCTTACGCTTGCTGCAGCCGTCGCTTCGATGCTGGCTGCAATGGCCGCTGGCTGCGGAGGGGGCGGAAGCAATTCAGCCGGGCTGGCAACTGCAGCGGCGCCGCCTGGCGCAGTCACGGCCGACGCGGTATACACCAATGCCAAGGTCCTCACGGTGGACGCGAGCGACACAGTCGCGGAAGCATTTGCCGTCAAGGATGGGCGCTTCCTCGCCGTGGGAAGCCAGTCCGAGTTGAACTCCTACATCGGCGCCAACACCGCTGTCGTCGATCTTGGCAAGCGTACTGTCGTCCCCGGCTTGGGTGACGGCCATCTACACGACGTGGGGGGTGGGCCTGGCATTGACGTGTCTCAAGTTCGTTCGATTGCTCAGATGCTGGCCACGATCAGCATGGCGGTCGCCAAGGCGCAACCGGGCGAGTTGCTGATCTCGAACCCCGACTGGTATCACGGGCAATTGGATGAGCGCCGCATGCCCACGCGCGCTGAGTTGGATTCGGTCGCTCCGAACAACCCGCTGGTTCTCCTGCGCGGAGGCCTGACCGCAGTGCTGAACAGCGCAGCCCTCAGCAAGTTCAACATTACCGAATCCACGGTGTCCCCGCAGGGGGGCATCATCGAGAAGGATGTCAACGGGCACCTCACCGGGGTACTGATCAACGCCGCGCGAAGTCTCATGACGCTTCCGCCGGACCCGCCGTTCGACAGCACCCGGATGCAGGCGTTCCAACAGAAGCTGAATGCGCTCGGGGTGACAAGCGTACGCATACCGGGCGCCTTCACCGGGACCAAGGTGCCTGCGGCTTACAAACTCATCCGCCAATTGCAGAACGAGGGAAAACTGACACTGCGATTCGACATGCTGCTCGATTCTCGAGTCGGTACAGCACAGGACGTCCAGCAAATCTCCGATGCGGCTGACATGCCGCCGGGGAGCGGCGATGACTGGGCTCGTGTATGGGGCGCCAAGACTTACGTCGACGGTGGATTCGAGGGTGGCTTCATGACGGAGGCGTTTGAAGAGCCCTATGGGCAGCACGGGACCTATTTCGGCCTGCCTCTGTTCACTGCGGATCAACACGAAGCCGTGGTAAGCGCATGGGCCCAACGCAAGTATCGAGTCGCGGTGCACGTCGTCGGAGATGCCGCGCTGGACCAGGTCCTCACGAGTTGGGAAAAGCTCGACAAGGCATCCCCGGGCATCGTGAAGGGGTGGGTGATCGAGCACGCGCTGGTAGCGAGATCGGATCAGATCCCACGCATCAAGGCGCTTGGCGTCCAACTCTCGCTGCAACCGCATCTCTATTACGCGGCGCCGATCCTTGCGGGACTCTGGGGAAGAGCGCGCGCAGACGTGGTCGTTCGCACGAAGGAATTCTCGGATGCGGGCTTCGAAGTTGCCGGGGGGTCGGATTCGCCGCTGGTACTCAATCCGTTCCTCACCATGTACCACTTCGTCGTTCGCGATACCGTCAACGACGGAATCTACGGCGCGTCAGAACGCATCAGTCGACCTGCGGCACTGCGAATGTTCACGAGCAACTTTGCAAAACTGAACAACGAACAGGACATCAAGGGCTCGATCGAGAAGGGCAAACTTGCTGACTTCGCCGTCTTGACGAGTGACTACCTAACCATCCCGGATGCACAGATCAAAACCCTGACGCCTGTCGCAACCTACGTGGGTGGACGCGAGGTTTATCGCAACAACGCTGTGACGTTTGGCCAGCATCTGGGTCGCCAGTAGGTGACTTGCTCCCGTACAAGAAGCGGGAGCGCATTTACCCTCTGAAGGATCAGACTCCGGCGCAAGCGGCGGACTGCACGTGACGCACGAAATTGCGCATGAGACGCGATGCGTCCGGCGTTTCGATCACGTCCGCGCTCAGCGCCGATGGGTCTTTTCCCTCATCGCGCAGGTCACTTCCGAGTGTTTCGATATAGCCGCGCATAGCAGCCGCACTGAATTCAGGGTGGAACTGCACGCCCCACGCAGAAGGGCCGAACCGAAAGGCCTGATGGCGTTCGTGATCGTTGGCAGTCAAGGGCACGGCGCCATCGGGCAGTCTGAGCACGGACTGCCGGTGCACGAGGCGGGCAGTGAACGTCGGCGGCAACTCGCCGAAGATCGGATCGGCCTCGGCTCCCGGCAGCAATCGCACGGCCCTTGAGCTGATCTCGATCCCCTCGGCGTGCGATAGCCAACCTCACCACCGAGGCAATGGGCCAAAAGCTGATGGCCATAACAGATGCCGAGCACCGGAAGTCCCTCTAACACGGCGTCCCGGAGCCAAGCCGCAGCCGCTTCGCTCCAGGCCTCACGGTCGCTCACCATGGCGTGCGATCCGGTGATGACCACACCACTCAAGTTCTGGGCGGGAGGTAGCGCCTCGACCCGTGCGTCCGCGACGCGGATCTCGATGGTGGTGGCCCCATTCAGCCCGCACCTGATCCAGTCGTCAAAGTCGCCAAGCGACACGATCAGGGCAGGAAAGGTCGATCCGACCTTGAGAGCGCAAACCGTCCTTCGGGAGGGCAGGGCGGAACTGCGGGTTCGTGCCCTGAGCGGAAGTCTAGCCCCATGCAAAAGCGGTCAACACTGCGGACCGGCACCGTGAGTACTCCATGGCGCACCAACGCGCATGGTGCGAGTCACCTTCTCATCGCTTTCCACGCCCCCACTGGTCCGCCCAAGCTGACAACGGCTTCAGCGCCTTCGCAAGCCGTCGCCCTTCATCCGTTAGTCGATAGCCACCCTCGGCATGCTCGACAAGGTTGGCTTCCCTCAGTTCAGTGAGCCGCGTGTTGAGCAATCTGGTGTTCGTCTCGCAAGCGTCTTGCAGGGCCCTGAAGGTCAGCGGGTCCCCCCGAAGTTCCCAGAGCACGCGCAGCGCCGTGCGTCGTCCCAGTAGGTCCAGAGCGACCATGATGGGGCGGCCGGTGGTGGAACCGCGAACTGGTTGGCCGATACGAGGTGTCGTCATGCTTTACTTTATACAGCAAGAGGCCTACGATAGCTCGGCACTTGAATCAGGAATCTGTATGCCCGCACGCATCGAGCCAGCAACTCCACCATTTGGTGAAGACATTTCCAGGCCACTCGACAGGCTGATGAAGGGACAGCCCCCCTTGCGGCTGTTCACGACGTTGGCACGCGACCCTCGTCTATTCCAGAAGTTCTTTGCCGGTGAGTTGCTGGATAAGGGCAACTTGAGCATCCGACAGCGCGAAATCGTGATTCATCGAACA
Organism: Variovorax ureilyticus; assembly: GCF_037889935.1. Classification (NCBI taxonomy): domain Bacteria; kingdom Pseudomonadati; phylum Pseudomonadota; class Betaproteobacteria; order Burkholderiales; family Comamonadaceae; genus Variovorax; species Variovorax ureilyticus. Next base: position 38,498 of record NZ_JBBKZU010000027.1, on the reverse strand, counting down.
ACGGCATTGTGCAAATCAGAATATGAATGGGGCATCCACGTCACGGCCTTCTCAAGGCTCGGCGGCCTGACGCCGGAGCAGGTTGAGGCGACCGTCACGGGTTCGGCGAACGAAGGCTGCTGGTCAACCGAGGAACAGGTCCTTCTGCGCCTGTGCGACTCTCTGCACGAGCACTGCGACATCGACAGTGGACTGTGGAGCGAGTTGCGAAAGTACTTTGGCGAAGAAGCCCTCATTGAACTGCTGATGCTGGCTGGCTTCTATCGCACCGTCAGCTACCTCACGAACGGGCTGCGCATGCCCTTGGAAGAGGCGGGCGCGCGATTCCCGGCTTGAGGCTGCTTCTGGCCGAGTCGTCGGCATATTGACTACCGTGCAACAACAGGAGAAATCTCGATGATCAAAATCAGTGTCATGTACCCGTACGCCGCAGGTGCGCGATTCGATCATGCTTACTACCGAGAAAGGCATATGCCAATGATGAATCGGCTGCTCGGCGCTGCATGTCTGTACTACACGGTGGACAAGGGCATCTCAGGGCGTGCTCCAGGCACTGACCCTGTTTACGTAGCCAAGTGCGACTTCGTATGCACTTCTGTCGAAGCTTACCTGGCAGCCTCTGGCCAGCACCAGCAGGAGATCAGGGGCGACATTGCCAATTACACGGATATTCAACCCGTGGTGCAGATCAGTGAGGTGGTCGTAGAGCGTTCGGAAGTCTGACCGAGGTGCGAATGTCGCCAAGCGCCGCATTCGCGTATCCGAATCCCTAGGATAACGCGGTGCAACTGCGGGCGGCGCGGGCGGCGCGGGCAAACGCTTGCGTGGCCGAGTTTTGGTACATCCTGGAACAGGTTTAGGTGCGCACCGGCGTCCGTCGCCGGAGTGCCATGCTAAAAGTGACCCGTTCATGAGGCGGAGGAATACCTCGCCTTGAGCTCCCAAGAAGTAGCATGCAAGTTCAGCCCTACCTCCTTCGCGCCGTGGTCGCCGCAACCGCGGCGGCCTCGCTGGTCGCCTGTACGACAACCACGCCTAAAGTCCACGGCCCGGCGGCCGGCTTGCCACCCGTCACCGTGCGACCCACCCCACCCGCGCCCAAGCCGCAGGCGACGTTCGTCCGTCCGGCGTCCGGCCGCACGATCTCCCCGTTCGACGGTACACGCAACAAGGGCATCGACATCGCTGGGAACATGGGCGACCCGGTAATCGCCGCGGCTGACGGGCGTGTCGTCTACGTCGGCGGCGAATTGCCCGGCTACGGCAACATGGTCCTCGTCAAGCACAACGACACGTTTCTCACCGCATACGCCCTCGCGCAGACCATCCTGGTCAAGGAAAACGAACTGGTGCGCCAAGGGCAGAAGATCGCCGAAATCGGCAACAGCGGCGCCGACGGCGTGAAGCTCCACTTCGAGGTCCGCAGGAAAGGCGTGGCGGTCGACCCCGAGCCCTACCTCAGCAGCGATTCGCACGAGCCGCGCTAGCGGCTGCCCCTTGAGGCCGGCAGCGCCAGGGATGGAGCGCTGTTGCTCCGACTACTTGATGAGGCAAACGGATGACCAATCAATCCGGCCAAACCAATCCCGGCCAGAGTGGAAACCAGCCTGTGAACCCGGGCCAGCAGCAACAGGACCCAGGCAAGCAGCAAACCGGCCAGCAACCCGGTCAAGGCGCGCAAATGAAGTCGAACGCTCATAAGCCGCATGACCCGGCTTCCGCGAGCACGACCTTGCCTTCCGCACCCTGATCTAGTGGCATCGAATCTCCAATCCGTGCGGGACTGTGCTGCGCATCCGGACGCGTGACCTTGACCACGTGCACCCGTTGGTTGCCGTCTCGAACAAAGAAGGACACGTCCTGCCCGGTTGCAACAGTTGCATGTTCGCTCGGGCCTTTGAAGGCGGTCGAACTGGCAAAGGGTCCAGTGTGAGAGTTGGCGGGAGGCGTGCTGTGGTTGACCATCACTCGCTTGGCACGAAGATCCAAAGCAGCAGATACACCACCAGCCCCGCCCCGCCGCAGAATAACAGCGCGGCGAAGATGAGTCGCCATACCCAGACCTCCAGGGCGGTCGCCTGAGCCAGGCCACCGCACACGCCGGCGATCCAGCGCTCGCTCCGGCTGCGGCGCAGCGCATTGACGGCCGACGCCCACGATTGTCCGGATGCCTGGCCCCGGGCACCCAACAGGTGCGACTTTGCGCGCGCGAACTCCTCGTCCGAAAGCACGCCGCGCCCGTGCAATTCAGCCAGACGGTCGACTTCTTCGCTCAGGGACATGATCTCTCCGCCAATCTTCGACGCCTTCATGATGCCCCTCCCTCATATCCGTGGTTTGCGCGTTGTCAACGCTTGCAAACGACCCAGCCCGAGGGCGCCCGTCATAACACGCCAACTCCTCCACCGACCTGAAGTTCTCTGAACCGGCGACCTCGGCCGATAGAAGGCAAGTAGCCGCTTGCCTCCGACTGTGGAAAGGTCCGAGCGGAATACAAAAGGATGACACTCCATTGAGGCGCCGAAAGACGTTGGCTGAGTGTCACACCGGAGAGCCTACGCCTTCGCAGCGAATTTCAAGCATAGGCATCTCCTCGGAGCCGCGCCCAGCTTGGAAGGCATCCCGAGACCGGATTCACCCACGTCAATCCATAGTCCTGGTGCCATCAGTGAGCGAGCGAGCACGTACGAACGTCGGGCCAGGCCACTTCCACACCGATCATGGCGCGTGCGTAGAGATAGTTGAGGCGTCCGCGCTCGGTGAGCGAATCGATGTCGACATGACCCAGGCCATCGCATGGATCTGAACGACTGGCGATTCGCAAAGAGGGCATCAAAGCGAAGCTCATATGCAGCGGCAGCGGCAGCGGCAGCGGCAGCGGCAGCGGCAGCGGCAGCGGCAGCGGCAGCGGTGGAGGTGGCCATTTGAGTCTCCTGATTGACCTGATCCCATAACTTCAATCTAGGCCGGCCGCTTTACTGACCCGTCAATGGCAGGAAACTGAAGGAAACACTGGGTGTACAGCGGGTGTCTTGCCTGCTTGAACGGGCCGGCGCTCGCGCGTCAGCCCGCTCACCGCGCATTCACTCGATCGTGAGGTCGTTGAGCACGGCGCTTACGCCGGGGGCGGACCACGCTGCACCGTTCACGGCGTCGAACTCGGCCCAGGAGTGGACCTTCCCCTTCAGACGAACCTCGTCGCCGTTCACGATGACCTGGATATGACCGGCCTCGCGGTCGGCCTGTCGCGATAGGGCGTCGTGAAGCCGCTTCTCGATGTCGACTGCCTTCACTTTCGGGATGATCCGGATCTCGTTCGTGACACCGGTGACGCCCATCAGGGTGCGCACCGCGCGTTCAGCAGCCCTACGCTGATATTCCCAGTCGACTTCGCCGTGCAGGGTGATCCAGCCGTTCTCGACCGTCGGCTTGATCTTCCCGGCCGGCACGAGCGACGACCATTCGAGGCCACGTTCTGCCGCCATGGCGATGTCGGCATCGGCGCGGGTGTCGGAGGCGGGCAGTTTCACGGTGATCTCGACCGCAAGGGCCCTGACGCCCTTGACGCGCCGGGCTGCGGCTTCGGCGGCGTACTTCTCCGCGTGACTGGCGACATGGCCCGTCAGGGTGACGACACCGTCTGCCGCGACCACGCCGATCTGGGTCGACTTGATCGCGGCATCCCAATCCAGTTCGGCCTGGACATCGCTTCTGAGTTGTGCATCGGATCGCATGGGAGTTCCTTTCGTCCAACAGTGGCAATGGGGCGAACGCACGAGAGGTGTAGTTCGCTTCCGTTCCACTCTAGGTAGCTTCGAGAGACATCCGCTTGCGTTGGATCAACTCGGATCAGTCCGGGCTTTCCGATCCGCGCGATGGCCGTGGGCATAGGGCTTCGGCAGGTGGCGCGGACGCTGGTAAGTGCCGGGGCCGAGGGACATATTCAGCAAAGACCTCGAATCCAGAAGGAGAATCAATCCACGACCGCTGCCTGTCGAAGAGCCCACCGGCAACTTGGATACTCATCGTAGAGGTCGTCGCCGCTGCCGCCTCCTGCGCATTGTGCCCGGCACCGACCGTGCGCGTGCCGGCCGCGTGCAAGGACGAGAGCGTCTGTTCCAGCGCGGCAGGCCCCCAATCCAGGACGTGGTGTTGGCAAGGACGCAGCAGCCGATGACGGCCCGCGTGAGACAAGGCAGGTTGTCCGGGCTCATCCGGTAGTGGATGCCCTTGCCGGTCTGCCAGTCCTCGCTGGTGGTCACCGCCGTTTCGAGGTTCACGATGCGCGCATCGGGCGGTCGCACCTGCAGGCCTCCAGCGTATCGCCCCACGGATACTCGAAGTCCAGCGCTCGACCGATCGGGCCCGACGCGCGTTCTGCAAGCTCGACATACCGGAGCGCCGAGCGCGCCCACGGCTCAAACAGGTGCGGGTTGCAGGGATGCGGCAGAACTTGGTCGATGCCACGGCCTCGGTCATGACGTCACCGCACAAGAACAGCCGGATGCTGCCTTTGCCGGCCACACCCTCGCTGCCATCTGCCCGAAGGTCGTCGGTCACGATGATGACGGTCTGGATCGGGCAGCCGCGTCGTCGAGGAGGCGGATCGCCTCGTCGTCCTCGACCTGATCGAACGCACGATAGAACCGCCCGACCGCGTAAAAGTCCTCGGGCGCGTCGAGGCACACAACCTCGTCGGCCAGCGGGCGCACCAGTGCGAGGCTTTCCGTCGATGCCACCGGCACTGCGCACACGAGTGTGGCGGGCTTGTGTGCGCGCACCGCATGCAGGGCCGCGATCATGGTCGCGCCCGTCGCGAGCCCGTCATCCACCACGATGGCCATGCGGCCCGCCGGATCGATCGGCGGCCGGCCAGGCGTGTACAGGCGCCTTCGTTCGCCGAGCGTGTCGAGCTGGTGGCGCTTCTCCTGCTCGATGTAGGCGTGATTCGCTCCGGCGGCGTGCGCGTGCGGCGCGACATAGGCCCATCCGCTTTCGTCGATGGATCCGATGGCGAACTCCGGCGAACTGGGCGCCCTCAGCTTTCTGACCAGCACGACATCGAGATCACCATCCAGTCGTTGGGCGAGCAGATGGCCCATCGGCACGCCGCCACGCGGGACCGCAAGAATCAGCGGGCGGCGCCCGCGGTAAGCCTGCAAGGCTTTCGCAAGCTGCTCGGCGGCATCGAGGCGGTCGGTGAAATACATGGCTTCATCCTCCGGGGCTCGATGTGCTGCGTCCTTGCACGGACGCAAACGTCGGCAAGGCCATGATTGCGCAGCGGCCGTTGCGAGTGTTTGCGCCCGGTCAAACGAAGATGGCGCCGGCGCGACTATGGTGTACCCATCATGGTCGACACACCCACACCTGAAGGCCACCTCCAAGTCGGAGCCCCCGATCCCGAACGGGAGACTTCGCCCATCCTCGATGACGAGGAGAAGGAGGACATCGAGCCCGAAGGCCCGGGCGGTTACTGTCAGTTCAACGGCGTCGTTTTCCAGATCGGAGACTACGTGCTCAGCGGCAGCGAACTGCTGCGCTGCGAGGCACCGGGACTTTGGGTCCGCGAGGGCGAACTGCGCACGGATCGTTTCGGTCGCACCTGAGCCGGGCGGTTGGCGCGCCATGCAAGACCTGTGGCTCGGCATCCGGCTGTCGCGCCTGCTCGCCGTGGCTAAAGGCGCAGCCAGGCGGCTGCCGTGCGGCCGATGCGCAGCCGCAGCGTGGCGACGTCCTCGGCGTCGGTGTCCGACGCCATCAAGTAGTGCCAGAATGCCTGCTGCAGCGCTCTCGATGGACGAAGGAGAAGCCCATGCAAATGCGCACGCTGGCGACTGGCCTCGGGCTTGTGGAGTCACCACGGTGGCACGACGGACGGCTCTGGTTCGCTGACTGGACAGCCGGCGGCATCTTCACGCTGGAGGCGGATGGCTCGACCCGCCTTGTCTGCGAAGCCGCTGCGCCGCCGCTTTCGTTCGACTTCGATCCCGACGGTTCGATGCTAGTCGTGGCATCCGGCGCCGACCATCTCCTCCGCCAAGGCGTCGACGGCCGCCTGATGCCGTTTGCGCCTTTCGGATCGTCCGGTGCCTGGAACGAGATCGTGGTCGATGCGCAGGGTCGCATCTACGTGAACGGACCGGCGCTGCTCCTTGTCCACCCCGATCGCCGTGTCGAGTCGCAGGCCCAGGGCTTCGAATTTCCGAATGGCATGGCATTGAGTCCCGATGGGCGAACCTTGCTGTGCGCAGAGAGCTGGGGCCGGCGGCTGACCGCGTTCGATGTGGATCAGGATGGGCGCCTGTCCGGTCGGCGGATCTGGGCTCAACTCGAGGGTCCGCCCGACGGCATCTGCTTCGATGCGCAGTGCGCCCTCTGGTACGCCGATGTGCCGAACGCCTATTGCCGCCGCGTCCGCGAAGGCGGCGAAGTTCTTGATGAACTCAAGTTCGATCGCGGCGCGTTCGCCTGCATGCTGGGCGGCCCGGAGCGCCGCACTCTGTTTGTCACCTCGGCGAAATGGTGCGGCATGGAACGCATGGGAGAGATGGGTGGAACGGGGCAGATCCTTTCCGTCGATGTGGCGACGCCGGGTGCAGGTTGGCCGTTCAACTGAACAATGAACGTCGGCTTAGGAGACGCTGATTAATTCAGCGTCGCGTCCTCGCAGCCGGCGAGTGATGCGTTGTTGATCAGACACCTGATGAGACCAGTACGACGATGAGCCAACGCAGCTTTGCCAGTGCCGAATACACGATGAAGAAGAAGCGCACGCGACGTGAGGAGTTTCTGGCCGACATGGAACGCGTCGTGCCAAGGGCCGCACGCGCCATAAGGTCATGACGCTCTCACCGCAGGAGTTCATGCGCCGCTTCCTGTTGCATGTGCTGCCCACGGGCTTCCATCGCATCCGTCACTACGGCCTCCCGGCCAACGGCGCGCGCAACGGCAAGTCTGGTCGCCGCGCGAGAGCTGCTGCATGCGCTGCCAGCGCCGTCGGCATGCACGGACAGCAACGAGCTCGATGCCGAGATGCATCCCGAGCGCCCCACCTTCATCTGCCGGCACTGCGGCCACGCCATGACCATCGCGCAGGTGTACATCCGTGGAGAAGCGATTCGCGCACCGCCATGACTTCGAGTCCATCCCTTGCGTCCTTGAGGTCGACCAGCGAACGAGTCGACAAGGCTGGCGTGAGCTCTACGCAGCCCTCGGAACCAGCGACTGCCTGCCACAGGCTCACCCGTGGCCCTGCAGCGCGCACGAAGGACCCGCGCCATCCGCCCAGCGCATGCGCACAACCCTTGTGTGTCGACATTGACGGCATGGCTCTCGCCACTATCGCCATAGCGAGACGGCCCTGAACAACCGCCGCGTTGTGCTCCGCGGTTTCCTCTCTCGAGGCTTGTGCGACACCTGCCCTCAGGTCGTGGTCACTCTATGCGCTGCGCATTTGCCGGGCAGATGTCCCACAACCCTTAACGAGCAAGAGGGCGGGGCGGACTGCGGCTTCGTGCCCGTTGCAGACATCTGCGTGAGCTTTTGGAACTGGAGCGACCGGCCACAAGCGGAAATCCAAGTCATCCACCCGAAACGGTCATCGCCGGCAGGCGCCGGTTCAGTTGAGCTCGATGCCACCCTTCTTGACGACAGTGGCCCACTTCTTCGTCTCTTCCTGAATCTGGGCGGTGAACTGCTCGGGCGTGACGCCCGCCCCAGCGACGAAGCCATCGCTCTTCAAATTGCCAGGTGTGATTTCAGGGCGGCGATGACTTCGGTCCGCAGACGGTCAACGATGGGCTTGGGTGTACCAGCCGGTGCAAACAATCCTATGGCGTCGCCGCAGGCGCAACCGCTGCGCCGTCGATGCGGTGGCGTTTGAGCGCTTCTTGCACGAAGCCGGAAGACTTGCAGTTCTCGATGAACTGCTGAAGCAGCGATACCGCCAGCGCGCCTCGTATGGAAGGAAGTCCCATCGCCTGCTTGATGACCATGAAGCGCTCGGGCAGAAGGCGCAGCCCACCGACGCGTTGGGCATCCGATTCGAGTTGTTGCTTGACGCCTGCCGCGACGTCGTAGCGGCCTTCGATGAACAGGTCCACTACCCCTGGTGATGTTGGGCTCCGTGCGAGCTCGGCCTTCTGCAGTGCACGCGTCAGATACAGGTCGTAGGCGCTGCCTTTCCCCACAACGACGCTGACGCCGGGCTGGTCGACGTCTTCGTGGGTGTGGAAGTGTGCGTCTTCACGCACGAGGTAGCAGCCCTCGATGAGCACATACGGCGACGTGAACTGGACGCCCTGAACACGCAGCGGGTCGACAGCGAAAAAGCCCACGTCCGCACGGTCATTCGAGACGGCATCGACGGCCTTGGCCGCACCGTCGAAGACCGATAGTTCGAGCGGAAGGTCCAAGCGCGTTGCTAGCGCTCGGGCCAGGTCCACGGAAACGCCTGTGGGCTCTCTGCCTGCTTTTTGGCACGCCAGTATGGGATTGCCAAGATTGATTGTGGCTCGGAGCACCCCGGTCGGGGCGAGCGCTTCAGCGTCATGCGCAGAGTAATGCACCACGAAACCTCACTGCTCTGAGGACCAGTTGGAGGGGACGAAGACTTGCCCATCCATCAGGCGGCGCGCGCTGCGGCTCATGAGCGCCTTGGTCACTGCCCAGCTTCCGTCCTGTTCGGCTGCATCTGCGCCGACCTTCAGCGTACCCGAGGGGTGGCCAAAGCGGATTTCATCGTGGCGGCCGCCACCGAGAACGCGGGAGACCAAGGTGCCAGGGATTGCCGCGGCAACCGCAATCGCGACAGCTCCGGTGCCGGTCATCGCGTGGTGGAGCTTGCCCATCGAAAAGATGCGGGCGCACAAGTCCATGTCGTCAGAGCTGAGGGCCTTGCCGCTGGACGCCGTGTATCCAGTGGGTTGCGCAACGAAGGCCAGCTTTGGCGTGTGCGGACGCTTTTCGGTTGCTTCTGCGGCCGTGGCCACGAGGCCCATGGCGACAGTCGCGTTCGCCCGAATGGCTTCGGCCTTTGCCAGCAGTTCAGCGTCCGTGTTGACGCGAGGCTGCAACTCGGAACCGCTCAGGCCCAGAGTGACCGCGTCGACGAAGATGGTGGGATTGCCGGCATTGATGAGAGTCGCCTCGACGACGCCCACTCCGGGCACATCGACCTTGTCAATCATGTTCCCCGTGGGGAACATTGCGCCCCCTTCGCCGTCTTCGTCCGCCCCGGGGTCCAGGAACTCCAGCTTGATTTCAGCTGCAGGGAAGGTCACCCCGTCGAGTTCGAAGTCGCCAGTTTCTTGGACTTGACCATCGCTCATGGGGACGTGCGCAATGATTTTCTTCTGGATGTTGGCTTGCCAGATGCGCACGACTGCGACGCCGTTCTCCGGCGCCGTTACCAGGCCTCGCTCGATGGCAAACGGACCGACGGCCGAGGTCAGGTTGCCGCAGTTGCCGCTCCAGTCGACGACGGGCGATTCGATGGCGACCGCGCCGAAGAGGTAGTCAACGTCACAGTCTGGGTGAGAGCTCTGGCCCACGATGACAACCTTGCTGGTGCTCGAGGTTGCACCACCCATGCCGTCGATTTGCTTCCCATAGGGGTCCGGACTTCCGGTGACACGCAGCATGAGGGCGTCTCGTGCCGCGCCAGGTTGGCGAGCGGACGCCGGGAGGTCGTCCGGCGTGAAGAACACCCCCTTGCTGGTTCCCCCGCGCATGTACGTCGCGCGAATGCCAATCTGTGAAGCTTGCTTTGTCATGGGTTTCCTTTCGATGGATGGGTGAACGCGAAGCACACCGGGCTACCGGTGGTGGCCAGCCGTTCGACAAGAGACGGCCCCGCGACGCTGACGATGGAGTCGGCGTCTTCGTTCGCGACACACAGGGCATCGCTGTCGGGGAGGGGAGAGATGAAGCGGGGAACGGTGCCTTGGACTCGGGTCCAGGTTGGGGAGGACAGTGCACCGCCTGTTGGACTGACGTCGTAGCGCACCACGCTGCCGTGGCCGCGATTGCTCACCAGCAGGTGGCGTTCGTCTCGGGATAGGCCGATGCCAGCGCCCGTGTTCTCGCCGGTGAAGCAGTCGGGGACTGTCGTGGTGCGAGCGATGGGCTCCAACCGACCCGTCGACGCGTCGAACCGCGTCCGCAGGACTTGGCTGGACAGTTCCAACACAACCCAGGCAATCACGCCGTCCGTACGGAAGACCAGATGCCGTGGGCCGCTCCCTGGTGCGACTTCGAGGGTCGATACCAGGCGTAGTTCGCCTGTCGCCTCGTTGATGGCAACTGTATGGATGCCATCGGCGCCCTTGTCCGGTACGAGGAACCACTGACCCGACGGGTCGAGGACGACCTGGTGTGGATGTGCGCCGCGCTGCTGGGTCCTATGAGGGCCGGCCTTTGCTGGGAGCTCGAGGAGATGTGCCACTGGGCCAAGCGAGCCATCTTCTTGAATCGGCAGGCTCACGACGCTGCCCGAGGCGTAGTTAGCTACGACGACCCAGTCCTTGCAGGCACTCGTCGCCAGGTGCACGGGATTCGTTCCTCGAGTGGACTGCATTCCCAGCCCGTGAAGGCGGCCATCAACGTCGACTTTGAAGCTGCTGATTTCGCCGCCGTCTCCATGAACGCAGTGCAACGCGCGGCGCTGCTCATCCAGCAGGAGGTAGGACGGGTTGTCGCCGGCGGGGACGGTCCATCTGTGGGTCCATCGGCCGGCACTCGACACATCGAAAACTTCTATTCCGCGGCCCCGGGCGTTCCGAAGCGCAGTCGTCCTGCACCCGACAAATGCGCGATACGCGACGTCGGGATGGTCGAAGTTCGGGATTGTCTCCATGGTTTGACCTGTCGTTGGATTGCATTATATGATTAGTTTAGACAATCAGCAATTCCCAATGGGCTTCCGCCCACTTCTTTGGAGACAACCTCATGACCCGCATTTCTCGTCGCGCGCTGCTGCAGGCAGGCGCCGCTGTCCTGCCTCTCAGCTTTGCCGGCCGTAGCTTTGCCCAGGACAAGTTCCCAACCAAGCCGGTGACGCTCATCGTTCCCCAGCCGGCTGGCGGCGACGCCGACGTGGTGTGCCGAAGCATCCAGAGCAAGATGCAAGAAGTGCTGGGCCAGGCGGTCGTCATCGACAACCGCGCTGGAGCGGGCGGCAACATCGGCACGGCCCTTGGCGCCAAGGCTGCTCCTGACGGGTACACCGTGACGTTCGTGAATCAAGGCACCATGTCGTTGAACCCTTGGCTCTATCCGAACCCCGGGTACAAGGTCGAAAGCCTTGCTCCCGTGACCTGGCTAACCTCCATCGACCTGGTCATCATCGCGAACCCCTCCGTGCCGGCTAAGAATCTCAAGGAATTCCTGGAGCTGGCCAAGAAGGACCCAGGGAAATTCACGTGCGGCACGGCGGGCAATGGCAGCGCCAACCACATCGCCGGCGAGATGCTCAAGTCGATGGCCAAGGTGGACATCACCCATGTGCCATACAAGGGCGGTGCGCCGGCTATCGTCGCGCTGCTCGGCGGTGAAATCAGCACCGTCGTGGCATTCCCGCTGGCTGCTCTCCCACACATCAAGGCGGGTAAGCTCAAGGCGCTGGCCGTCACCGGCAAGAACCGCTCGAAGGCGCTGCCGGACGTCCCGACGGTGGCCGAGAGTGGTGTTAGTGGGTATGAATTTGCTTCCTGGATGGGCCTGACCGTGCCGAAGGGCACCCCGGACGCGGTCATCCAGAAAATCAGCGCCGCCGCTTCTGCTGCTCTGAAGGAAAAGGACGTCGCCGAAAAGTTGTCAGCGGGGATGACCGAGCCAGTTGGCGCGGGCCCCAAGGAGTTCGCCGAACTCATTCAGCGTGAGAACGAGCGCTGGTCTAAGCTCATCAAGCAGTACGGGATAAAGATTGACTGACCTAGACTTGAGGGATGTCCTCTGTGAATGAAGTTGCCTCTGCCCCGGAACTGACCTCCCTGCAGCAACGTGTTGCCCGGGAAATCGTCGCCTTGGTGCGCAGGGACAACCGTGTCGCAGGGGACCATCTTCCCGAGATTCAGCTGGCACAGCACATTGGGACGTCCCGTTCACCCATTCAGGTTGCCCTGAGGCACCTGGCCCAGCTTGGCGTCCTGCAGCAGGACACCAACCGCGGCTTCTTTCTGAGTGTCGATGCCAAGGACTGGGACGGTTCTGTGGCTAGTCTCCTGTCGACAGACGACCCCCTTTACCTTCGTATCGCGGAGGACCGTCAGTCTGAACTCTTGCCCGACGAGGTGACCGAGGCCGAGTTGATGCGTCGATATGGGGTGGCGCGCAGCACCCTACGAAAAGTCCTGTCCCGGATTTCCGAGGAGGGCTGGATTGAGCAAAGCATGGGGCACGGGTGGCGATTCCTGTCCTTGATTGACTCTCCGGACGCCTACGAGGAGAGCTACCTCTTCCGGCAGTCCATTGAGCCGGGCGCCATCCTCGGGCCGTCCTTCAATTTCGTGCCGGCCGAGCTCAAGCAGCTCAGGCGTGAGCAGCAACGAATCGTGGACGGGGGATTCCAGACGATGACCCCCATCGAGCTGTTCGAGGCGAACAGCCACTTCCACGAGACGATTGCCCAGTGGGGGCACAACCGATTCGTCTTGCAGTCGGTGCGGCGAATCAATCAACTGCGCCGGTTGGTGGAATACCGCCAGGCCACCAAGCGAGGCCCCCGGCACACCCAGGCAGCAGAGCATCTGGCCATCCTGGACGCCATCGAGCGCCAGGACTTCATGCAAGCCGCCAACCTGATGCGGGCACACCTGAACGGCGCGCGCCGCGGCAAGCTGCAGGACTCCAGCGTCTTCTCGCAAGCGGCCTGAGTAGGCCCCGCCTCCCTCGAACTGTTAACCGCCCGGGCTCCTTGCCCGGCGGATGCCTGCGCGCGCCAACGGCCTGAGCAACCGGTTACGAGTGATAAGGGTATACCCTCGACTATGATTGTCGAAACTGACTAGAAAATACAACGTAGGCGCTGACGAGATTCACGTCATTTCGCGCCGCCCCCAAAACAAGCAGTGAAGGAAAGATTCATGCAAATCAACGAGACAAAGAAGCCGTCTTTTGGCGCGGTGCGACGCGCGCTGTTGGCGACCGCCGCGGTCTGCGCCTTCTGCGCCCCGGCTTGGGCTGAAGCGCCGTATCCGAACCGCCCCATCAAGCTCGTGGTGGCCTTCGCTCCGGGTGGTGGCTCCGACTTCATCGCGCGCCTGGTCGCGGTAAGAATGAGCGAAAAGCTGGGCCAACCGGTCATCGTTGAAAACCGCCCGGGCGCGGGTGGCAACCTGGGGGCGAGCACTGCGCTGAAGTCGCCGGCGGACGGGTACACGCTGTTCCTGGCTGCCGCCAGCTACACCGTGAACCCTGCGCTCTACAAGCTCACGTTCGACCCCATCAAGGACATCACTCCCATCGCGCAGTTGGCTCGAGGACCATTCATCATCGCGGTGAACCCAGAGGTGCCAGCCAAGAACCTCAAGGACCTGGTGGCCTTGGCCAAAAAGGAGCCCAACAAGCTGAGCTACGCCTCGGCGGGCACCGGCAGCATCGTCCACATCGCGACCGAGTACTTCCTTGATGTCACGGGCGCACAAATGATGCATGTGCCGTACAAGGGCACGGCCCCCGCATTGACCGACACCATCTCGGGCCAGACCCAGGTGGTCTTCGGCACGGTCGCTTCCACGCTCCCATTCGCCAAAGCTGACAAGCTCAGAGCACTGGCCGTGACGACACCCAACCGGCTGGCAGCACTTCCCGATGTGCCCACGACTGCCGAGGCTGGCTTCCCCAACTACTCTGTGACGAACTGGCACGGAATCATTGGCCCCAAGGGCATCCCGCAGGACATCGTCGCCAAGCTCAACAAGGCCATCAACGAATCAATCCACGGTGCGGAAATGACCAAAGGCATGTCTTCGGACGGCCTGACGCCTGCAGGCGGAACTCCGGCTGAGTTCGGCAAATTGCTCGCGGATGAGACCGCGCGCTGGCAGGCGCTCGTCACGAAGCGGGACATCAAGGTCGAATAAGAAGACTCGCGGCGCGTTCGAGGCCTTGCGAGCGCGCCGCACCGAGTCGTTCTGAGCATGCGAACGCACTGAGCACTGCAAGGCCATCGATGAAAAGCGCACCAGGCCCGCAATTGCCATGGCTATTGGACCAGCACCGTCTACCCGATCAAGGAAGTCAGATGAAAACCGAACCTCAGATTAAGCAACTTCCAGTGGCCAACCGGACGGTGCGCTATGTCTCCATCGCTGACGTAAACGGCGTCGACCAGCTTCCCTTCTCCCTGCGCATCCTGCTGGAAAACCTCGTGCGCCAGGCGGCGACCCGTGGCGTGGACACCCAAGCCGAAATCGATGCGCTTCTTGGCCGCAAAGTGGGCGCAGGTCTGAGCTTCTACCCGACGCGCGTCTACGGGCAGGACATTCTTGGCCAGGTGATGCTTGTGGACATGGCTGGTATGCGCGACGCCGTCGCGGAGGCCGGTGGCGATGCATCGCAAGTTGGACCCAAAGTGCCGGTCGACGTCATCATCGACCACTCGTTGCAGGTGGACAGTTGGGCGTCCCCGGTTGCACGTAAGGTCAACCTGGAGCGCGAGTACCAACGCAACGCCGAGCGCTTCGCCTTTCTGCGCTGGTGCAGCAGCAGCTTCGAGGGCGTGCGCATCGTTCCCCCGGGCAAGGGCATCATGCACCAGATACACCTTGAGTACATCGGCAAAGTGGTCTGGATGGACAAGGACGCTCAGGGCGAACTCGCAATCCCTGACACCTGCGTCGGGACCGACAGCCACACCCCCATGATTAACGGCCTCGGCGTGCTCGGCTGGGGCGTCGGCGGCATCGAGGCGGAGGCGGTCATGGTTGGCAAGCCCGTCGCACTCGCGCTCCCAGAAGTGGTGGGCATCGAGGTCAAGGGCAAGCTGCGGGAAGGTGTGCTCCCCACTGACCTGGTCCTCGCCATCACCCAGCGCATGCGCGCCCTGGGCGTGGTCGGTAAGTTCGTTGAGTTCTTCGGCAACGGTCTGGAGGCCCTGTCCCTGGGCGACCGCGGCATGATTGCCAACATGTCGCCGGAGTACGGGGCGACCGCCGTGTACTTCCCCATCGACGAGCGCACGATGGACTACCTGCGTATGACGGGTCGCGAAGACGCGCAGGTCGAGCTCGTCGAGGCATACGCCAAGGCGCAGAAGCTGTGGCGCAGCGCGGAGACGCCCGCACCGGTCTTCGATACCGTCGTGACCATTGACCTCGATGAAATCCGCCCGTGTCTGGCTGGTCCCCGCAATCCCGAGGACCATCTGCCTCTGGAGACGGTGCCCAGCGCATTCGTGAAGCACTACCAGGAGATCGCCGGCCGGCCTCTCGACCCCAAGCACGTTGCCCCCGTGAAGGGTGAGCAGTTCTCACTGCACGACGGCGACGTACTTATTGCGGCCATCACCAGCTGCACGAACACCGCCAACCCTGTGAACATGATGGCCGCGGGCCTGGTCGCGAAGAAGGCGGTCGCCTTGGGCCTCAAAGCCAAGCCCTGGGTCAAGACATCCCTGGTGCCGGGAAGCCACGTGACGGCGGCCGTGCTCGAGAAGGCAGGCCTTCAGCCGTCTCTCGATGCACTTGGCTTCCATGTTGCCGGCTTCGGCTGCACGACCTGCAACGGCGGCTCCGGTCCCTTGCCTGAGCACCTGGTCGAGGCCATTGATGCCGAGAAGCTGGTCGGCACTGCAGTGCTCTCAGGCAATCGCAACTTCGAGGGTCGCATTCACCCCAACGTGCGAGCCGCATACCTCGGCTCGCCGGCCCTCGTGGTGGTCTACGCGCTTACCGGCACGTTGTCGGTGGATGTCACCTCGGAGCCCATCGGAACTGGCAGCAACGGTCAACCGGTGTACCTGCGTGACGTCTGGCCGACGTCAGCCGAGATTGCGAAGGCAGTCGAAGGCGCCTACGAGCCGGAAATCTTCCGCCAGAAGTACTCCGACCTGTTCGAAGGTGGTGAACCGTGGGATGCCTTGGCGGGTGAGCGAAGCCAACGGTTCCCCTGGAACGACGAGAGCACGTACATCCTCCAGCCGCCCTACTTCGAAGGGCTCTCGCGCGAGGCCGCTCCCGTTGAGGACATCGTCGGCATGCGACCCTTGGTCATCCTGGGCGACTCCGTGACGACCGACCACATCTCTCCGTCGGGCGCTATCAGCCTTGGTACTCCGGCCGCCGACTTCCTTCTCTCGAAGGGTGTCGAACGCCGGGACTTCAACAACTACACGACTCGGCGCGGCAACCACGACGTGGCGGTTCGTGCGACCTTCGCCAACATCCGTCTGCGTAACCGCATCGTACCCGGTGTCGAAGGGGGCGAGACCAAGCTCATGCCCGACGGCAGGCAGATGCGGGTGTTCGAAGCGGCGGAGGAGTACCTGCGCCGGGACGTGCCCCTCGCCGTCATCGCCGGCAAGAACTACGGTTGCGGCTCGTCCCGCGACTGGGCAGCCAAGGGTGTGGCCCTTCTTGGCGTCAAGGCCGTGATTGCAGAGAGCTTCGAGCGCATCCACAGAACCAACCTGGTGGGCATGGGCGTGCTACCACTGCAGTTCGAGCCAGGCACGACGGCGGAGTCGGTGAACCTGGATGGCAGCGAAACCATCGACGTGCCGGCGCTCTCCCAGCACCTCCAAGTTTCGGGGCGCATTGAGGCCATCGTACGTCGAGCCGATGGAAGGACGACGACCGTGCCACTCATCATCCGCCTCGATACCGAGGAGGATGTGGACTACTGGCGCCACGGCGGCATCCTGCCGCTGGTGTGGCGTGACTATGTGTCCGGCAAGTCCGAAGAGCACGTCTCCCACTCGGCGAAGCGCATACAGCCGGAGGTGGGCGGTCCCCAGCACGAGCTGCCTGACGCCATGCCTGGCAGCGAAGTACCTAGCGCCAGTCAGGGCGCAACTCTAGGCTGACCTAGCAGGAGGGCTCCTGGGCCTTCCTAGCTTTTCTTTGCCTCGAAGCAATCCTGCGCTGCAAGCTCGGCAGCACGGGAGGGACCTGCGCTGCCCCCGCATCGAGCCGAATCAGAAATCACCGAGGGCCAGCACCGCCCAACTCGAGACAACCATGCTAACCATCCTTGCGTACTCAATGATTGTCGTCTTCATGGCGCTAATCATGACCGGCCGAGCTACGGCGCTCATCGCGCTCATCGCCGTGCCCATCGTCTTTGCACTGATTGGCGGCTTCGGCGGAAGCATCGGCCCGATGGTCATCAACGGGTTGAAGGCCATCGCACCGACTGGGGTGCTGTTGTTGTTCGCCATCCTCTATTTCGGGCTGATGATTGATGTGGGTCTGTTCGACCCCCTCATTCGACTCATCGTCAGGCTGACAGAGGGCGACCCGGTGCGTCTCGTCGTTGGCTCTGCGCTGCTGGCAATGATTGTCTCCCTTGATGGCGACGGGTCTACCACGTACCTCCTGTGCGTAACGGCCATGCTGCCGCTGCATCGCCGCCTGGGCATCAACCCGCTCATTCTTCCGTGCGTCACCATGATGGCCAACAGCATCATGAACATTGCACCTTGGGGCGGTCCGACTGCGCGGGTGATGAGCGCGCTCCACCTTGAGGCCAACCAAGTCTTCACTCCCTTGATTCCGCCAATGGCGATGGCTTGCCTCGCGACCCTCGCGGTGGCTTATTACCTTGGCCTTCGGGAGCGCGCTCGCCTCAAGCGCATTGATTGGAAGCCGGACCACATGGAGGCGTCCCCGATTGGTGGGGACGTTGACCTCGACGCATCGGACCCTCCGCGCGTCAGCAAGGCAAAGATGGTCTTCAACCTGGTGTTGACCATCGGCCTGATGGTGTGCCTGGTACTGGCCATCCTGCCGCTGCCGTTGCTCTTCATGGGCGCGTTTGCTATTGCCATCTCGGTCAACTTCCCGAACCTCAAGGACCAGAAGGAGCGCATTGCCGCCCACTCGGCCAGCGCGCTGTCGGTGGTGTCCGTCATCTTTGCGGCGGGCGTATTCACCGGCATTCTTTCTGGGACGAAGATGACCGACGCGATTGCACAAAGCGTCGTCCAGTCCATCCCGCATTCTGCCGGCAACTTCCTGCCACTCATCACCGCGCTCCTGAGCGCTCCGATGACCTTCTTCCTATCGAACGACGCCTTCTACTTTGGGGTGGTGCCCATCCTGGCGGAAGCGGCAAAGGGCTATGGCATCGCGCCGGAAATCATTGCTCGCGCTTCCCTGCTGGGGCAGCCGATTCACCAACTCAGCCCATTGGTCGCCGCGAACTACGTTCTTATGGGAGTCGCCGGTGTCGAGTTTGGTGACCACCAGAAGTTCACGCTGAAGTGGGCTGCGTTGCTCGCCGTGGTCATGATTCTTTCGGCGGGTCTCTTTGGAATCATCCCCTTGTTCTGATTGGAGAGGCGTCGTGGACATGCCAGCACACCAGCTCTCGATGAGCGTCCTGATGACGCCGGATACCGCCAACTTTTCCGGAAACGTGCACGGCGGCACGATTCTCAAGTTGCTCGACCAAGTGGCCTATGCGTGCGCCGCGCGCTACGCGGCGTGCTATGTGGTGACCATGTCCGTCGACCAAGTGGTCTTCCGGCAGCCAATCTACGTGGGGGAGTTGGTCACCTTCCTTGCCTCCATTAATCACACTGGGACGTCTTCGATGGAGGTTGGCATCAAGGTCGTGGCTGAGAACATCCGGACGCAGGAGGCCCGCCATGTGAACTCATGCTTCTTCACCATGGTTGCGGTCGACGAGAACCGAAAGCCGGTATCAGTTACCCCGCTACGTCCGTTCACTCCTGACGAGAAGCGACGCTATGCCGAAGCGGTCGACCGGAAAGAGCTGCGACGCGAGATGGAGAAGCGCGCCAGGCGATAGAGGTTGAACCACCGCTTCCACAGCACCGCTACTTCCGTTCAGGGCACGGTGCCGTCGAGCAAGGCCGTTTTGGCGAAGCCGGCAGTGCAGCGAGTGCAGCCGAAGAGGAGGGCAGGGCGGAGCCGCTCCTTCGTGCCCTTTGCAGCCCTACCGTGGTTCGGGGGCGTCGTGTCGAGCCACTACAGGTCGATTACGTCCGAATCGAGGGTTTGCCCTTGGTTCGCATTTCGTCGGGTTAGCCGCGTGGCGACCTCGCGACGCCTTCAGATATTTCGTCGGCCAAGGTTCGCAACAGGGGCACGTAGCGCGTAGCGATCTCGCGATCGGTCACGGCGTTGTTCTGCAGGACCAGATTGATCGCCCCGATTGCATGCTCCCCGATCCGGATGGGGAAGCCCACCGCAGTCACGCTGGCCTCAGTCAGCCATTCGCCCCGGTTCATCGCATACCCGCGTCTGCGCGTTTCCCGCAGGACGCGTTTCACATACGCGGTGTCGCGTGCCATTTCTCCGATGGGGTCGGTGCGCTCCTGAAGTAGCGACAAAGTCGCCTCGCGCTCCTCATCCGCGCACCAAGCCAGCCAAGCCCGGCCGAGCGAGGAAACCAGCATGGGGATGCGAATACCGATCGTTGCCCGGTGTTGCGACAGCATGCTCACGCGGTGCGTGGATTCGCGCACGATCATGAAACCACCGTCCGGAGTGGCCAGATCACTCGGCCAGGAGAGGGCCCGCAGGTGTGCGCGCATGGCCGGAGCAGCCACTCGATCAATCCAGTCTGCGCCCACGTACCCCTCGGACAAACGCCTGACTTCAAAGCCCAAGGCATAGGACAACCCATCGTCCTTGTGATGCACCAAACCTTCGGTTTTCAATGTCTCGAGCAGGCGCTTCACGGTCGTGCGATGCAGCCCTGTGAGGCGAGCCAGCTCGACCACCCCGCCGATACCGCCAGGCATTGCATTCAAGGCGCGCAACACCGCCAGTCCGCGGCTTAGTCCGCGTACCTCCCGATAGAGCGAGGGGTCGCCAAAGCTGCTTGAGGTAGGCATGAGGTCGGCTCTTTTCGGTGCACTGTGTGCACGGACTATACGGCTTGGAGCCTCGCTCGGACACTGCCAACCGTTCGCAAGGAATGCGCCCAACGCAATCTCACCAGCCTATTCAGGAGACATGATGACCATCACTCGCCGCGCCCTTTGCGCCATTGCCGCACTGGGCTTCGCCGCCAGCCCATCTTGGGCACAGGAATGGCCTGCCAAGCAGCCTATCAAGATCATCGTGCCGTATCCGGCAGGCGGCAATGCCGACTCGGCTGCGCGTGCGGTCGCAGAAGCGGCCTCTGCCAATCTCAAGCAGACGATCATCATCGACAACCGTCCTGGCGCGTCCTCGATCATCGGAACCGAAGTCGTGGCACGGGCGCCGGCGGACGGCTACACCATCGGCGTAGTTTCTGACTCGCACGCGATCAACCATGCGATGGCGAAACTCCCCAAGGCAGCCGACGTTCTCGGCGCCAAGGTGCCATACGACGCGATCAAGGACTTCGTTCCTGTGTCAGGAATGATCAGCGTTCCGCTGGTGCTTGTGGTGAACCCAAAAGTACCGGCGCGCACTGTCAAGGACTTGGTTCAACTGTCCAAGGACAACAAGAGTTCGGGCCTGAACTTCGGCACCATGGGAACGGGGAGCCCGTGGTTCATCCATATGCATCAGTTGCACAGCCTGACCAAGGCCGACTTTGTGGACGTTCCCTACAAGGGCCTGGCACCGGCGGCCACAGACCTCCTCGCGGGACAGATCGACACGATGGTCATGCCGGTGCACTACGCGCAGCAGTACATCAAGGCTGGCAAATTGGTGCCGATCGCCACGCTTGGCGCGCAGCGGCATCCGCTGCTGCCCGATGTTCCGACCTTGGCGGAGAGCGGATACCCGGGTTTGGTGATCTCCAACTACCTATTCTTTGTTGCTCCCGCCGGGACGCCGAAAACCATCGTCGACAAGTTGGGCCGCGAGTTCAACGCGGCGCTCAGGCAGCCGGCCATGAAGGACAAGCTTGCTATCTCGGGCGATCCCTATCCCGCGGACCCTGCCGAACTGACAGCGCGCGTGCTTCGCGACATCGAGACCTATGGCGGGGTCATCCAGGCAACCGTCAAGTGACCGAGCAGGAAGCAAATCATGACCCGACCGGAAGAGTTTCAAACCGATGTGCTGGTGGTAGGCACCGGCCCGATGGGAGCGACGACCGCGCTTGCACTGGCAACGTATGGCGTGCGCGTGCACGTCGTCAACCGCTACAACTGGACGGCCAACACTCCGCGTGCGCATATCACCAACCAGCGCGCAATGGAAGTGCTACGCGATCTGGGAGTTGAGCAGGAAGCGCGCCGAGATGCCACGCCCTGGGAATGGATGGGCGACACGCTCTTCACCACCAGCCTTGCCGGACCCGAGATTGCCCGCCTGCGCACCTGGGGCACCGGCGACGAACGCATCGGAGACTACCTGCAGGGCAGCCCCTGCCCGATGATGGATCTTCCTCAGGACAAGATGGAGCCACTGCTGGTGAAGAATGCTGCGGAGCGCGGCGCGATCTTCTCCTTCAACACCGAATACCTGGGGCACGAGCAGGATGCCACCGGCGTCACTGTCATGTTGCGCGACCTTCTTAGCGGTCGCGAGTACGAGTTGAGGGCGCGCTATCTGGTGGGCGCGGACGGCGCCAAATCGAAAGTCATGGACGATGCGGGCCTGAAGGTGGAGGGTCAACTGGCGCGCGCTGCGACAGCCTATGTCCTGTTCACTGCCGACCTTACGCGCTACGTCGCCCATCGCCCCAGCATCCTGTACTGGATGGTGACTTCCGACGCCTCGTTCGGAGAGATCGGCATGGGGCTGTTGCGTGCCATCAACCCATGGAAGCAGTGGATCGCAGGATGGGGTTTCGACATGTCGAAGGGAGAGCCCGATTTCTCGCCCGAGGAAGTCAAGCGCAAGGTGCGCGTCCTCGTGGGAGACCCAGATATGGAGATCAAGATCGACAGCACGTCCGTCTGGTATGTCAATCAGGCGCATGCGCCGATCTATTCGTCCGGTCGCGTTTTCTGTGGCGGCGATGCAGTACACCGCCATCCCCCATCGAGTGGCCTGGGTTCGAACACCTGCATGCAGGACGCCTTCAACCTCGCGTGGAAGCTGGCATTCGTGGTGAAGGGGCACGCTGGCGAGCATCTGCTGGACTCGTACACGCTGGAGCGGGCGCCTGTCGGCGCACAGATCGTGAAGCGCGCCAACCAGTCGCGGCTGGACTATGCCCCGCTCAACCGGGCCTTCCGCAACTCGGATGCTCCGGATCCCCTCGCGGCGGGACTCGTCGAACTCGCCGATCCAGGACCGGCAGGCGCCGCCCGGCGCTCCGCGTTGGCCGAGGCATTGAAGTTGAAAAACTACGAGTTCAATGCCCAGGGTGTCGAACTCAACCAGCGCTGCGTGTCCGAGGCCGTCATTCCGGAAGCCGACGCAACCGAGGAGGTCTGGAAGCGCGACCCGGTGCTTCGCGTCCAACCGACGACGCGCCCCGGTGCCAAGCTGCCGCACGCCTGGCTGGTGGGTCAGGACGGCCGTCGCGTGTCCACGCTCGATCTGGTGGGCAAGGGCAAGGTCTCCTTGGTGACCGGGATCGCTGGCCAAGCCTGGGCGGACGCCGCGAATGAGATGGGCCTGCCGTTCCTCCGCACTGTCGTGATCGGAAGGCCGGCTGCCCAGGACGTTTACTGCAGTTGGCATGCGGTGCGTGAAATCGAGGAAGCGGGTGCCCTGTTGGTGCGACCTGATGGTGTCGTGGCATGGCGCCGGCATGTTGGTGTGGCCGATTCCGCGCAAGCCCGAGAGGAACTTGAGCAGGCCCTGGCTTCGCTGCTGGACCAGAAGTCGCAGGTGTTGGAGGCAGCGTGATGGAACGCGCTTTCCTGGGCATCTCGCATTCACCGCTCATGGGGCTCAACCCTGTCGCGCCAGCGGTCGACCAGGCACTGAAGACCGCCATTGCCAGCGCACGCGATCAGGTTTTGGCATTCGCGCCGGAGATCGTTGTGCTCGTGGCGCCGGATCACTACAACGGCTTCTTCAATGAGCTCATGCCGCCGTTTTGCATCGGCACGCAGGCGCGCTCGGTGGGTGACTATCTGACGCCGGCTGGAGATCTCAATGTGGATGCCGACGCGGCTGCGGCACTGGCCACGCGCTTGATGGACGAGGACTTCGATCTCGCCGTATCACGCAGCATGCAGGTCGATCATGGCTTTGCACAGTCGCTGCAGCTTCTGTGGGGTGGCTTGGATACGCCTCCGGTGCTACCGATCTTCCTCAACGCCGTGGCCCAGCCGGGTATTCCGCGACTGCGCCGCTGTCGAGCGCTGGGCCAAGCAATCGGCCGCTTTCTCGACAACGAACCGCGGCGCACCCTTCTGATTGGCTCCGGCGGCCTCTCGCACGAGCCGCCGGTCCCTACGCTCTCGCATCCGGACCCGGCCGTTCGCGAACGCATTACGCACAAGAGCAAGCCAACGCCAGAGGAGCGCGAGGTCAAGACGAAGCGCGTAATGGCCGCTGGCCTGGCGCTGGCAGCGGGCGACAGCGCCATGAAGCCTATCAACCCGGACTGGGATCGCCGGTGGATGGATGGTCTGGTCGATGGCACGGCGGGCCTCGATGCGCTGTGCGCGATGAGCGAGGACAGCATCGAAAAGGAGGGCGGCCTGTCGGCGCATGAGTCCAAGACCTGGCTCGTCGCGCGCAGCGCCCTCACCGTGGACCGCCCGCTGACTTGCGTCTTGCGCCACTACCAGGCCATTCCGGAATACATCGCCGGCTTCGGCGTCATGTTGCTGAAGCAACCCAACTGAAAAGGAAATCCAAATGGACCCCCGCATCGAACAGTGGGCCGAGCGCTTGCGCATGGCCGAGTCTCAACGAGAGCCGATTGGCCCCTTGCGCGACGAAATAGGCAGCGATCCGGATGGCAGCCTCGCCTACGCCATTCAGCAGGCCAACTTGGCGCATGCCTTGGCGCGGGGCCGACGGGTGGTCGGCCGCAAGATCGGTCTGACATCGCCTGCCGTGCAGCGCCAGCTTGGCGTCGATCAGCCCGACTTCGGCACGCTGTTCGCCGACATGCTCTATGGCGACGACGAAGAGATACCGCTCTCGCGCACGCTGCAGCCCAAGGTCGAGGCCGAAGTCGCGCTGGTCCTTGAGCGTGACCTGCTGGCGGCCGACACCACGCTGGTGGAACTCATCGGGGCCACGGCCTATGTCCTGCCGGCCATCGAGATCGTGGGTAGCCGCATCGCCAACTGGAACATCCGGTTTGCGGACACGGTCGCCGACAACGCCTCCAGCGGCCTGGTCGCGCTGGGCGGCGTGCCCACGAAGCTCGACGGCCTGGACCTCAAGTTGTGTGGCATGACGATGCTGCGCGGCGAGGAGACGGTGTCTAGCGGCAACGGTGCAGCGTGTCTGGGCCATCCCCTCAACGCCGCCGTCTGGCTGGCACGCAAGTTGGCTTCGCTTGGCCAACCGCTGCGCGCGGGGGATCTCGTCCTTACTGGGGCGTTGGGGCCCATGGTGCCCGTACTCCCGGGCGACCACTTCGAGGCACGAATCGAAGGAGTGGGCAGCGTTCGCGCGCGCTTCTCCGCTGTATGAGCCATTCCACTGCACCCAACGCCATCGCTTCGACCGCAGCGGTTGCTTTATCCGACAAGGAACATTCATGACCCGCAAATTGAAAGCCGCAATCATCGGCAGCGGCAACATCGGCACAGACTTGATGATCAAGATCCTGCGCCATGGCCGCCACATCGAAATGGGGGCGATGGTCGGGATCGACGCCGCATCCGACGGGTTGGCCCGTGCAGCACGCATGGGTGTGGCCACCACCCACGAAGGCGTGGAAGGTCTCTCGCGCCTGCCCGTTTTCGATGACATCGACATCGTCTTCGATGCCACCTCGGCCGGCGCGCACGTCAAGAACGACGCCTTCCTGCGCAGCCTCAAGCCGGAGATCCGCCTCGTGGACCTCACGCCCGCAGCGATCGGTCCGTATTGCATTCCCGTGGTCAACGGCCAGGCGCACCTTGACGCGCCCAACGTCAACATGGTCACGTGCGGCGGCCAGGCCACCATCCCGATGGTTGCCGCCGTCTCCCGTGTGACGAAGGTTCACTACGGCGAAATCGTCGCCAGCATCTCGAGCAAGAGCGCGGGCCCCGGCACCCGCGCCAACATCGACGAGTTCACCGAGACCACGTCCAAGGCCATCGAAGTGGTGGGCGGCGCTGCCAAGGGCAAGGCCATCATCGTGCTGAATCCGGCCGAGCCGCCGCTGATGATGCGCGACACCGTCTACACGCTGAGCGACTTCGCCGACGAAGACGAAATCGCCGCATCGGTCGAGCGCATGGCCGCCGACGTTCAGGCGTATGTGCAGGGCTATCGCGTCAAGCAGCGCGTGCAGTTCGACCGAATCGAGGCCGAACGCCCGATCCGCATTCCTGGCGTCGGTGCCCGCATGCACGGGCTGAAGACCTCCATCTTCCTGGAGGTGGAAGGCGCTGCTCACTATCTGCCTGCTTACGCCGGCAACCTCGACATCATGACCAGCGCCGCCTTGCGCACCGGCGAATCCATGGCCGAGCGGATGCTCGCCGCGGTGGCAGTCTGAAGGAGACACTGATGAGCCACCAACCCGAAAAGAAAATCTACATCTCGGATGTCACCCTGCGTGACGGCAGTCATGCCATTCGCCATCAATACAGCGTGGAGCAGGCCAAGCAGATCGCCAAGGCGCTCGACGAAGCAAAAGTCGATTCCATCGAAGTCGCGCACGGTGACGGCCTGCAAGGCGGCAGTTTCAACTACGGTTTCGGCGCCCACACCGATGTCGAATGGATCGGGGCCGTCGCCAGCGTGGTCAAGCACGCGAAGATCGCAACGCTGCTGCTGCCGGGCATCGGAACCGTGCACGACCTCAAGGACGCCTACGAAGCAGGCGCGCGCATCGTGCGCGTGGCTACGCATTGCACCGAGGCCGACGTATCGAGGCAGCACATCGAGTACGCGCGCCATCTGGGCATGGAGGCCGTGGGATTCCTGATGATGAGTCACATGACCACCCCCCAAGCTTTGGCGCAGCAGGCCAAGCTGATGGAAAGCTACGGCGCGACCTGCTGCTACGTGGTGGATTCAGGCGGTGCGTTGAGCATGAACGACGTGCGAGATCGCTTCCGTGCATTCAAGGACGTGCTCAAGCCCGACACGCTGACGGGGATGCATGCGCACCACAACCTGAGCCTGGGCGTGGCCAACAGCATCGTCGCGGTGGAAGAAGGCTGCGACCGCGTTGACGCGAGCCTGGCGGGAATGGGCGCCGGGGCGGGCAACGCGCCGCTGGAAGTGTTCATCGCGGCGGCCGCACGCCTCGGCTGGAACCACGGCACGGATCTCTACAAGCTGATGGACGCGGCCGATGACATCGTGCGCCCCTTGCAAGACCGGCCGGTGCGCGTGGATCGCGAGACCCTGGCGCTCGGCTATGCCGGCGTGTATTCGAGCTTCCTGCGGCATTCGGAAGCGGCAGCTATCAAGTACGGCCTGAAGACGGTGGACATCCTCGTCGAACTGGGCAAGCGCCGCATGGTCGGTGGCCAGGAAGACATGATCGTTGACGTGGCCCTCGACCTATTGAAGGGCGTCGAACACGAGCGCGTTCACCAGCCGCCCATCATGAGCGAGGCCGCCTGAGTCCCTTTTCCCCGAATCAACACATCCGAGACCAAGTCATGTCCATCAACAACGCTCCCATGACCGAATCCGACACAAGCCGCTTCGTCCGCATCAAGGAAGGTGACCTCGACCTGCAACTGCACTACAACGACGCCGGCAGCGGCGCCGAGACTGTGGTGATGCTCCATGGCTCGGGCCCCGGCGCCAGCGGCTGGGCCAATTTCAATCGCAACGTCGAGCCGTTCGTGGCCGCCGGTTACCGCGTCGTCCTGATGGACTGTCCGGGCTGGAGCAAGAGCGATCCAGTGGTCAGCACCGGATCGCGCTCCGATCTCAACGCACGGGCGCTCAAGGGCCTGATGGACGCCATTGACCTCGACAAGGTGCACATCGTCGGCAACTCGATGGGTGGGCACAGTGCGGTGGCCTTTGCGCTGGCCAACCCCGAGCGCGTGGGCAAGCTGGTGCTGATGGGCGGCGGCACCGGGGGGCCCAGCCCGTTCGTGCCGATGCCCACTGAAGGCATCAAACTGATTGGCGCCCTGTACCGCGATCCCACGATCGAGAACCTCAAGCGCATGATGAACGTGTTCGTCTACGACACGAGCAACCTCACCGAAGAACTCTTCCGGGCGCGCCTAGACAACATGCTCAGCCGCCGCGATCACCTCGAAAACTTCGTGAAGAGTGCTGAGGCGAACCCGAAGCAGTTCCCCGATGTGGGGCACCGGCTTGGCGAGATCGCGTCTCCAACGTTGGTGATCTGGGGACGCGACGACCGGTTCGTTCCGCTGGACATCGGCCTGCGATTGGTGACAGGACTGCAGAAGGCTGATCTGCACGTCTACAGCCGTTGCGGCCACTGGGCGCAGTGGGAGCACGCCGACAAGTTCAATCGCATGGTGCTGGACTTCCTCGCGCGCTGAGCCAATTCGAGGCTGACTGTCCGTTCAACGCCGCGTCCGATGCGTGGCGATGGAACAGTCACGCCCGTGCGATTCAAGAAGAGCGACCGATGCTCTTCAAGCGATCCTCCCGGCCGGACGTTGCAGTCCGGTCATTTTTCCCCTCACTTCAACGGAGACGACTATGACCAAAATGATGAATGCGGCGCGGCTACATAAGATCGGCGAACCATTTCAGATCGACACGATCCCGGTGCCCGAAGTTCGGCCCAACGACGTGCTTGTCGAAGTGAAGGCCGCGGGCGTGGTGCCCAACCTTCGCAATGTGGTGACCAGCTATCCCAAGTGGTTTCCCTTCTTGCCGCTGCCCGCATTGCCCGCGATCTACGGCCTCGACTCGGCCGGTGTGGTGGCGCAGGTGGGCAGCCAGGTCCGCGCGGACATCAAGCCCGGCGACCGCGTGTACGTGAATCCGGGGTTGTCTTGCGGAAGCTGCCTGGCCTGCCGGCGGGGCGACCACATCAACTGCACCGCTTACACCTTCCAGGGCTACTTCGGCTTCGGGCCGGGCTCGCAGCAGCTGTTCGAGGACTATCCATACGGCGGCTTCGGCCAGTACCTGACGGCACCCGCCGCCAACCTGGTGAAGCTGCCCGACACCATCAGCTTCGAGCAAGGCGCTCGCTTCGGCTATCTGGGCACTGCCTACTCGGCACTGCGCAAGGCACAGTTCTCCCCGGGTCAGACGGTGCTCATTGACGGCGCGACGGGCACCCTGGGCTTGGGCGCGGTCATCCTTGCGCTGGCTATGGGCGCGGCGAGGATCTTCGCGACCGGGCGCAACACGGCACTGCTTGAAAAGCTGCAGCAACTGGATCCGCAGCGCATCGTCCCAATCGCGCTTGGATCGCGGCCGACTTCCGAAATCGTCATGGAAGCGACCGGGGGCTTTGGTGTCGATGCGCTCATCGAGGCGCTGGGCCCCAACGCCGCGGTGGCGACAGTGCTCGACTCGTTCAACGCTCTGCGCCGCGGTGGGAAAGCGATCAACATCGGCGGCGTCGCCGATCCGATACCGCTGGAACCATTCCCCCTCATGTGCCTGCAGAAGTCCTACATCGGCTCTCTGTGGTTCACGACCGCGGAAGGGCAGGACATGGCGGCGATGGCCCACGCGGGCACTCTGAACCTTGGCGTGTTCGAGCACGAGCGCTTTCCGCTCGAGCGTGTCAACGAAGCGCTCGATGCGATCGACCAGCGCAGCGGCGGGTTCACCAACGTCGTGATCATTCATTGAATGGCAACAAGGAGAGCAACATGCACATTCGACGTATCGTCACCGGCCATGATTCGAAGGGAACCGCCGTCTTCGTATCGGACGCTGCCGCACCACGTACCACCGAGTTCAAGCACGTTCCAGGTTTCGTCACTTCCCTGTTGTGGGAGACAGCTCCCAATGCTTCAGTCGGCGCGATCGAGGGCGATCCCGCAATCACCGCCCGTTCCTGGGCTCCCTCGCCGGGTGGGACGAACCTGATGTTCATCACGTTCCCACCGGACGCCGTGATGATGAGCCCCGGCTTCGACCCGGTGGCCGCAGGCGGGGAATACTTGCGGGTCTTGCCCGGCTTGGCGGAGAAGTTCGAAGTCGACCATCCCGGCATGCACACCACCGACTCAGTCGACTACGGTGTGCTGATTGAGGGCGAGCTGCACCTTGAACTAGCCGACGGCGTTACGAAGAAACTGGCACCACGCGATGTGGTCATCCAGAACGGCACGCGCCACGCCTGGCGCAACGAGAGTGACAAACCAGCGACCATGCTGTTCGTCCTCGTGGGGGCCACGCGGCCTTGACGGCTGCGCAGATGCATCTCGCAAACGTCGCTGAATTTGGGCCGCTTTCGCACTCACCGCTGTCGTTCTTCGCTCCGGGGATGGACGATAGCAGTGGGCACCCAGCAACTTCGATGAATGAACTGTCGAAATGCCGTTGTGCAGCGTGGACCGTCCTTGGCGAGGGCAGGGCGGATCAGCGGGTACGTGCCCTGAGCAGACAAAGGCGAATTAGCTTTGGTGAGGGGTTTGAAGTTGCCACGCATTTCGACGGAACGATTCGCAACGAAAAAGGCCAGTCGCGAGCGATTGTGCTCACGCTGGTCACCGGACCGGGCGATCGCACCTATTGGCTGCAGTCCGTTGCGAGGGACAATCAGGCGCGGCAGCGCGCCGAGGCTGGGTTGAAGGAGGCCGAGGCATCGTTCCGTCCGATGCCCCCGGCGGATCGCGCGGCGGCCAAGCCGTGGACCGTGCAAACCGTTCCTTTTCCGCGCGGGGGCTTTGCAGAATTGGCGAAGTCGTCAACGCTGCCCGCTGCGAGTGCGGAGGCGCAACTCAGGCTGATGAACGGCGCCTACAGCGGCGGCGCAGATCCGAAGCCGGGACAAGCGGTCAAGGTGGTGCGATAGCTTGCCATCGCGCGGACGTGCTCGTGCAGCCTCAGAACCTGAACCCGACGCCCGCATACAAGCCGCCAAGGCGGGCCTTGATCACCGGCGCGTCATCGCGTTCGAAACTGAAGTAGCGGTAGCCGAACTTGAACACCGTTTGCGGCGAGTAGGCGTAATTGGCGCCGACGATCGCCTGGTAGCTCACCTTGGAACCACCACCACCGACGTCCAGATAGCCGAGCAAGGCCCAATCCCCACTGAGGGGGACCAGCGCACGCGCACCGACGATGCCATCCCACCACCCCTTGTTTCTCTCCTGGCCCAGCGTCACGGGGGCGAACGCGGTACTCAGTTCGGTATCCGTCTTGGCGTAGAGGTAGCGGGTCCCGCCGAGCAGATCGACCGTGAACGACCCTTCGCTCAGGCGATAGAAGCCGGCGAACGTCCAGATCTGCTGGGAGTACGAAATATCCAGGTTCGAGAACGGCGTGAGTGCCGTGGCGGCCTGCGAGCCAGTGACGCCGAGCTTGACGTACTGCGCGTCGACGAGCCCTCCCCAGCGGCCCTTGCGCGCCTCGAGGCTGCCCATGATGGCGAAGTCCAGG
The DNA here is from genome assembly GCF_037889935.1 of Variovorax ureilyticus. Taxonomy (NCBI): domain Bacteria; kingdom Pseudomonadati; phylum Pseudomonadota; class Betaproteobacteria; order Burkholderiales; family Comamonadaceae; genus Variovorax; species Variovorax ureilyticus. The sequence continues at coordinate 7,770 of NZ_JBBKZU010000027.1, read as the reverse complement.
TTCGTCGAGAAGACGGAGACCGGGACGTTGACGCCGTTCGATGGTCGCGTGCCGAGGTCCACGTGAAGCGGCGAAACAGAGGCCCACAAATAGGGCGTGAACTCCAGCGCCCATCCGGGGTTGCCCGACTCCGCGACCTGGGCGGCGGCGGGCAGGCTGGCGAGGCCTGCCAGAACGGCAGCCGTTGAAAGGTAGGACCGCTTCAGTGTGCTCATGTGTACCTCCATCCGCTCAGGGCCGTGCTGAAACCGGGGCGCATCATCACACGGCATCCGAAGGGGAAGCAAGGCGCACCGAGTGGGCGCAGGCACACGCCTGCGGAATCGAGCTCAGAACGCCTCGGTCACCGAGAGATACACCACGTGGGAGCCTCCGCCTTGGGCGAGATCCACGCGCAGGTTGATTCGCTCTGCTTCGAGCACCATGTATCGCAAGCCGATGCCGAATCCCACCGGCGCGCCACCCACGCCGAGCTCGCCGAAGCGGTTCGCGACCACGCCCGTGCCGGCAAAGGCGACCAGGCCAAGCGGCCCGACCACGCGCCATCGCAGTTCGGCCTGGGCCAGCGCCATGTACCGGCCGATGTAGCGCGTCGCGGGATAGCCGCGCAGCTGCATGAAGCAATCGTCGAAGAGAGGCACGTCGCCCGTTCTGGCGCAGCCGCGCAAATCGGTGGCGAGCACCAGATCGGGCCGCAGTGACAAGTACTTGCGGTAACGAACGTCGTAGGCGTTGTAGCTCACGTCGCCGCCCAGCCCGCCGCGGATGAACATCGTATTGAAGTCAAGCAGCGAGCCGTCATAGGGGTTGAACTTGTTGTCGCGCGTGTCGCGCTGGAGCAGTGCGCCGGCGCCCGTCGTCGTCACGTCCAGCGGACCTGTCGCCTGTTGTGCATCTGCAGGAATGAAACCGAAGCTCTGCCTCACGCTGGCATAGCGCAACTGCGCGCCGAGGTACCAGTTCGGTGCCATGCGGCGATAGAGCTGCGGCTGTATGAAGGTCCCGTCCACTGTCCATCTGGCGCTGTTGTCCCGGCTGCTCGCAGGACCGCCACCGCCGAAGAAGTCCAGGTTCAGGTGGGCATAGCCCGCCACACCGGAAAAGCGCCATTGGTCCGAGTCCCAGTAGTGCATATGGGCCACGCCCGCCACCGCACTGCCGTTGTCGGTGGCCAAGGCGAATGCGGCAGTGAGCGAGGGCGGTTGCGCCGCGGCTTCGTCGGCGCTTTGGGGGTGGAAATACATGCCGAGCACAGCAAGTCCACTGCCAATGGTCGGATCCGAAAGTGGGATGGGGACCACCGTGCGCTGGGCCTCCTTGCCGATGGTGGCTCTCGGTGGCGTTGCCGAGTCACCGTTGGGCTTTGCGATTCCCGATTCCGCTCCTAGATTGGAAGCGGCTGAAACAAGGTTGGTGAGCTCGGCGCAGCCCTGCGTGCCAGCCGCGATGCCGATGGCGAACAGTATTCGCGGCCACTTCCATCGGCCCCACTGACCCATTCGACTTCTCACTTTGTTGCAAGCGTTGAACGCAACTGGAGGACAGTAGCCTAATGCCGACCGAATTGATGAGTGGAACGGAGAATGACATGTCCCAACACACGGTGTACGGACCGGGCGGATCTTGGCTCAGGATTTCAGGGGTTACCGCTGCTGCCGTTCTTCTCTTTGCGACGGGGACGGCGATTGCAACCGAGCAGGCGCAGCAGCGTCAGCAAGGGCGTGACGTGAATCAGGCGCCAAGCACGAGGCTCGCTCGACCAAGATTGATTGCAGGGCGGAGAACCGGAAGAGCATCGCCCAGTGTCGCCAGGAAGAGCGCGACACCAAGCAAGAAGGCCGGCAGGCCAAGCGCCAAATCATGTACTGAGCGGGCGGCGCGGAGACGCGCTACTTCTTGCGCTCGGCCGCGGGTTCGAGGCCGAGCGCGAGTGCCTGGGTGTAGACGGCCTGCACCTGATCACCGACCTTGATCAGCTTGAGCTGTTCGGGGTCGCGCACCTTCAGGTCGACGGTCTGGTTCGGCCCGCGCAGCGTGACGATCTGCATCTTCTTGTTGACCGCCGTCACGTCGGCGGTGACTTCGAGCTGCTGCGCGACGACGCCAGCGGGCGGCTCGCCAGCGGCCGAGCGCGCGCCGCCTTCGGCGAGCTTGCTGCCCCGCACCTCCTTGCCGTCCTTCTTGAGCGTGAGCGTCAGGGCTTCGAGGTACTCCACCGCGACACGGTCACCGACCTTCACCTTGTCGAGGTTCTTGACTTCGGGGCCGACCTGCAGCGGCAGGACCTTGCCGCGGGGTCCCTTGAGCGTGACCTCGCGTTTGGCCGTGTCGATGGATTCCACGGTCGCGGTGATCCGGGTGGTGCGCGCGAGCGCGGCTTGGCCGGGCGCCGTGGCGCCGACCACAACAGAATCGGGGTTCTGCTGCGCGAGGGCGGGAAGGGAAATGAGGCCGACCAGGGCGGCTGCTGCGACGAGTGCGAGGCGTTGCTTCATTCGGATCTCCGGGCTGGGGGTTACAGGTCGATCTTGTTGATCTTGGTGCCATCGAGGCTCAGGTTGGCCATCAACCCGGCGTTGCTCAACGCGAAGCCGATGATGGGCTGCTGCGCGGTCTGCGTGTCGATGGCCGCAGAGGCGCCGACCTTGGCCATGGTGACCGATGCATCGGCCCCGGCAGTCCAGCCCTTGCTCGCGACGAATTTGTCGAGCGAATCCTGCGTCATGAACAGCACGAAGACGGCCTTCGAATCGGCGCCGGCCAGCAACCCTACCGATGCGGCGGTGGTGCTGTAGTAGCCGGCGGTGCGGCCTCCGACGCGCAGGGCGCCCTGGCCATACGAGCCGCCAACGCCCAACCCTGCCGAGACCACGGAAGGGAAGACCAGTACGCCCTTCGCCTTGTCCGTGAGTTCGCGCGATCCCTGCACCTGGGTGTGCAGCTTGGACAGCGCACTGTCGACCGATGCGTCGATGCTGCCTCGCCTCGCAGCCGGATCGCCCCGGGAACTGGAAGTGGTGGTGCATGCGGAATTGAGTACTCCCAGAAGGCCGACCGCGAGGAATGAGCGCTTGTCCATGGCATTTCTCCTTTGAGTTGTTGGGCGCGGATTCTGCGCGCCCGGCCAGAAAGCCTCAAGCAAATTGAGCGGGAGTCGATCGCTGGACCGCTTGCCGCCAACGAATTTCCGAGGCAGCATCGAACCGCGGCCGATCGCCGCCTGTGCCGCACCGGTTCAGGTCATTCAACAAGAACGGGAAGAGGAGTGAATATGCTGGGTCTCGAGCGGAACGGCTGTGCCTCTGTGGCGCCGCTCGTGCGACTTGTCGAGGTCGAGGACGCATTTCAACTGTTCCTCGAGTTGAGGCAAATCCTGGAATCCGACGGCTGCCAAGTCGTCACCTTCGGGTCCGTGGAGGAGTTGCTTCTTCAACAACCGGGTTCCGCTCCCGGCTGTATGGTCCTTTGCGCGGACACGCTCGGCCCCGAAGGGCTGGACTTGCAGGCGTTGCTCGCATCGCAGTCGGACCTGCCCGTGATCCTGGTGACCTCGATCACCACCGCGCGTGATGTGGTGCGCGCCATGAAACAGGGCGCAGCGGATTTCTTCTGCGAGCCCCTCGACGAGCGGGCCATCCTGTCGGCCGTCGAGAAAGCCGCTGCCGACCACAGACGGAAGGCTGAATCGCGCGAACTGCGGCAGGCATTCGAGCTTCGCCGGGCGAGCCTTTCGCCGAGAGAGCTGGAGGTGTACGAGCAGCTGGTTCTTGGATCGTCGGGCGAGGCGATCTGTGAGCGTCTGGGCTTGGCCGAGCGGACCCTCAAGCACCATCGCTCGAAGGTCATGGAGAAGTTGGGATTCAGATCGATCGTCGAACTGGTGCGTGTGGTCGAAGGCTGCAAAGGTTGAGAAGCGAACGGTCCTACCCGTCAGGGAATCTTCAGGAGTTTTCGCGCACGCAGATCAGAACAGCACTGGGAGAAGCGATGAATGAGAGGGTTTTGCGCGACTAAAGCCTGCGCCGCATTCGCGCCCCTCGTCCGGCAGAGGCACCTCTCGTAAACCCAGTGGACCGAAGGGGCGCACAGTGTTGCCCAAAGGTGCAATGTTCAATTCAAGGTTGGCCGCCAACAATGCGACATGCTGACTGCACGCCCCCTAAGGGGGCCTCCGACTCCGCAGGGAAGGACTTCCGGCCATGCGGCGCATTGATGCACTGGAGCAGCGCGACGGCGCGCGAGGCAGCGCGGGCCGACTGACCCGTGGCGCCACCCTGGCCGGCTACGAGCGTCTTGCCCGATCCGTCGATCTCGACCCAATCGTCATGCTCGATGCGGCGGGCCTGCCGGGCAAGGTGCTCTCCGATCCGGACACATTGATCAGCGTCGATTCGGTGGCAGTATTGCTCGAGGAGTCTGCGCGTCAGTCCGATCAGCAGGCCTTCGGGCTGCTGCTTGCCGAAATGCAGCGATTGAGCCATCTCGGCGTGCTCGCCGCAGTCCTGCGCGAGGAGCCCACGCTGCGCGCCGCACTGGAAGCGCTGGGCCGGTACATGTGCCTGCACAACGCGGGCCTGCGCCTCGCCATCGATCACATGGGCGAGTTCACGATGGTCTTCCTCGAACTGCAGCTTCGCAAGCCAGGTGGCTCCCGGCAGGGGATCGAAATGGCAGCGGCGGTCACGCTTCGTGTCCTTCGAGCGCTCGCGGCTGACGATTTCAATCCTGTTAGCTTTTGCTTTCGCCACGGAGCGCCGCGCAGCCTGGAAGTCCACAAGCGCGTGCTGGGCCCGGCACTCGACTTTGCACATCCCTTCAACGCCATCGTGTGCCGCAGCCGTGAACTGGATTCGAAGATCGCATCGGCCGACCCGGAGCTCGGAGCCGCGCTCAAGCGCCGGCTGGACCAGCAGCTCACTGCGTCGCACGATGAGCCGCTCGATCGTGTGCGTCACGCCATCCGGCTCCTGATCCCGAGCGGGGGTTGCTCCGTGGAGCGTGTTGCGGAGCAGCTTGGCACGCACAGGCGCACACTGAATCGACAACTGGCTGGCAGCGGCGAAAGCGTTTCGTCGGTTATCGACGACGTGCGTGCCGAGATGGCCGAGACCTACCTTTCCGGTGGTGTGAGAACTCTCTACCAGGTGGGAGACCTGCTCGGTTTTGCCTCCGGCGCCGACTTCTCGCGCTGGTTTCGCGGGCGCTTCGGCATGACGGCCTCGCAGTGGATGAATCATCGGGAGGCAAGCGCCACCCTTCATCGGGTCGGTCTTGCGGAATGATCGAGGGTCGAGAAGTGAGGGCTTGTAAACCTTCAACGGTGCCCCTGCTCGCCTGCGCCGTTCTGGTTGTGCTGGCGGTGGGCACCTCGCCGCACGTGGGTGCACAGACATCGATCGAACCCGTGCGCGCGGACCCCGCTGCCCCTTCAGCCACCCGGAAAGATCCGCCTCTCGCGAGTCGAAGCAGGTTCTTCGACCCTGAAGATGGCCAACTCGATGTCAGCAGCTTTCTCGAGGACCCTCGGGGATTCCTGCCGATTCCCATCGTCGTGACGGAGCCTGCGATCGGTTATGGAGGGGGCGCCGCCGGAATGTTCCTCAGGCCGCGAGAAGAAGCCGGCAAGGAAGGGTGGGCGCGCCCTGACATCTCGGGCGTCGGAGCGTTCGGAACAGAGAACGGCACGAAGGGCGCATTCGCGGGTGATGCCAGTCGCTGGATGGACGGGCGCTTGCGCACCTTGTTCGGCGCCGCGACCGGCCAGGTCAACCTCGATTTCTATGGGCTTGGCTCCGGCCTCTCCTCGCTGGACGAGAAGGTTCGTTACTCGCTGCAGTTCACCGGCGCCGTCGCGCAGGTGAACTGGCAGTTGGCACCCGAGTCGCCCTGGGCTCTCGGAATGCGCTACGTCTTTGCCGACTTCGATCCGAAGCTGCAGGACGAGACTCGATCGCCCGGGTTCCGTGACAGTGCCCGCGTGACGGTTTCCGCGCCGACCGTCATCCTGGAGTACGACACGCGGGACAACGTCTTCACGCCCACGCGCGGCATCTACGCCGAGACGTCCTGGCTGGCATCGCGCGAGTCCCTGGGTTCGACAGACAGTTTCGAGCGGTTCCAGCAGATCGTGATGGGCTGGCGACCGCTCTCGGCTGGCGTGACGCTGGGCGCACGCGGCAATTACGCGTGGTCTTCCGACGGAACCCCATTCTTCCTGCGTCCATTCATCCAGCTGCGCGGCGTTCCCGCTGTGCGATACCAAGGCGACCAGGCGGCCTCCATCGAAGTGGAGGGGCGTTATCGCTTCTCTGGTCGGTGGAGCGGCGTCGCCTTCGCCGGGGCGGGGAGGACGCGAACCACTGGTGATGGCTTTTCTGGCACACAGAATGTGGGCAGCGGCGGCTTCGGTTTTCGCTATGAGTTGGCACGCAAGTTCGGGCTGGACGTGGGCATCGACGTGGCGCGCAGCCCGGGCACCACGGCGATCTATCTGGTGGTAGGCAACGGATGGTTCCGGCCTTGAACGAAAGACACGGGTGTGTTCCTGGGGGAGGGCGGCATGTTCAACTGGCTCTTGATCTTCGTTCCGATCTGCATTGCCGTGGAGCACTTCTATCCGCAGCAGCACCTGCTTGTGTTCCTCACGGCCTGCGTTGCCGTACTCCCGCTGGCTGGCTGGATGAGCCGCGCTACCGAGCAACTGGCGGAGCGAACCGGGGAGGGCATCGGCGGCCTGCTCAACGCCACGTTTGGCAACGCGGCCGAACTGATCATCGCATTTGCCGCACTGCGCGCGGGCCTGCACGATGTCGTCAAGGCGTCGATCGCCGGCTCGATCATCGGCAACATCCTGCTGGTGCTCGGGGCGGCCATGTTGGCGGGTGGTTTGCGCCACCCGGAGCAGACCTACAACGCTGCAGGCACGCGTTCGCAGGCCACCCTGCTGACACTGTCCGCCATCGCGCTGGTGCTGCCCGCCGCCTATAGCGCCGCGGCGGGCAGGGGCACCACGGAAAGTATCCAGGGTCAGGCCGTCGGTATGCACGAGGTGGTGCTGTTGAGCGTGTCCATCGCCGTGGTGCTGCTCGCGGTCTACGGGGCATTCCTCGTGTTCTCGTTGATCACGCATTCGACGCTGTTCGTCGGCTCGGTCGAGCATGCAGACACGGGTGACACCCCGCCGCCGTGGCCGATGCAGAAATCGCTGCTCATTCTGGCGGCGGCGACGGTCGCGATCGCCTGGGTCAGTGAAGTCCTCGTCGGCGCGATCGAGCCGACCGCGCACGAATTCGGCTTGAGCAGTGTCTTCGTCGGGGTTTTCGTCGTCGCCATTCTCGGCAACGCGGCCGAACATGCGAGCGCCATCAGCGCGGCGATGAAGAACCATATGGACCTGTCGCTCGCCATTGCCATCGGATCGAGCGTGCAGGTCGCGCTGTTCGTCGCACCCGTGTTGGTGCTCGCGAGCTTGTGGGTAGGACCGGCGCCGATGGATCTGGTGTTTCCCGGCGGTCTGGTAGCCACGGTATTGCTGTCGGTTCTGGTGACTGGACAGGTCGCCGGCGATGGCCGATCGGACTGGCTGCGCGGCGTGTTGCTGCTTGCCGTCTATCTGATTTTTGGGATGGCTTTCTTCTTTGTGCCTGGCGTGCCCGGGCACTAAGAACCTATCCGTAAATAGGTAAACTATCGATCCGAGCCGCGTTGTGATCGCGGCGCTGGATCGATACCTTGGCGAAGAAGCGAGTTGAGTCGTGGGTGGTGACCGAT
>NZ_JBBKZU010000026.1:0-53490 GCF_037889935.1 Variovorax ureilyticus | reverse complement strand
CGATTTTTTGAAGTTCAGAAAAAATTTTTGAAGATTTTTTTCTTTTCTTCCCTCCGCCCAACTCGCTACACCCCGAAGGATCTAACTCGTCACCGTGTTTGGCGGAGCCTTTGATTATGACAGGTTTTTTTAAATCCCGTCAACCTCCAGGGTCTTTGCTTCTTCAACTGCTCTTGCGAGCCGCTGATTCAGCAGAGCCTGCGATTATGACCTGTTTTTTAGGACTTCGTCAACACGCCGACTCTTTTTTTCTCTCCCGATCCGCTTGCGCGTTTTCAGTCGAGCCGCAGAGTATATGCCATTTTTTGCCGCCAGCGCAGCATCGTCGACGCCAACACGCGGCCCGATCCGATAATCCGGGGCACATGGCACTCATCACCCTTCTCGACGCACAGCTGGCATTCGGGCACGTCCCGCTGCTGGATCACGCAGATTTCTCTCTTATAGAGTCCGAGCGCATTGGCCTGATCGGGAGAAACGGCGCAGGCAAGTCGTCGCTCCTCAAGATTCTGGGAGGACTGGAGAAACCCGACGACGGTGTCCTGCAGGTGCAGCAGGAGGTGAGGATCACCTACGTGGCCCAGGAGCCGTCGCTCGACCCCGATGCGGACGTGTTCACCGCAGCGAGCGCCGGCCTCGCGCACGTCATCGCACTCCGGGAGCAATATCTGTCGGCTGCGCCCGGCATCGATCTGGACGCGCTTCAGTCGCAGATCGAGGCCTTCGACGCATGGAATTGGGAGCAGCGCGTCGAGGAAACCCTCCACCGCCTGCACCTGGACGGTTCGGCTCGCGTCGGCGCGCTGTCCGGCGGCACCCGCAAGCGGGTGGCGCTGGCGCAGGCGCTCGTGGCTGCACCGGACGTTCTCCTTCTCGACGAGCCGACCAACCACCTCGACCTCGACTCCATCGAATGGCTCGAGCAACTGCTCATCGACTTCAAGGGCAGCGTGGTGACGATCACGCACGACCGGAGCTTTCTCAACCGTGTCGCGACGCGGATCGTGGAGCTGGATCGCGGCAAGCTCACCTCGTACCCCGGCAACTTCGAGCAGTACCTCGTACAGAAGCAGGAGCAACTGGCGCAGGAAGCGATCGTGAATGCGAAAGCAGACAAGCTGCTCGCACAGGAGGAGATCTGGATACGCAAAGGCGTCGAGGCGCGCCGCACGCGCAGCCAGAGCCGCATCAACCGTCTCGTGGAACTGCGCGCCAACCGGGCGGCGCGCCGCGAAGCGTTGGGCAGCGTGAACATGGATGTCTCTGCAGGCCAGGCGAGCGGCAAGATCGTGGCCGAGTTGACGGGTGCGTCCAAATCGTTCGGCGACAAGACGATCGTGCGCAACTTCACGAGCACGATCCTGCGCGGCGACAAGGTGGGGCTGGTCGGGCCGAACGGCGCAGGCAAGACGACGTTGCTGAAGCTGATCCTCGGCGAGCTCGAACCCGACGCGGGCACCATCCGGCGCGGGACCAATCTGCAGGTCGCGTACTTCGACCAGATGCGCAACGCGCTCAACCTCGATGCAACGCTCGAGGACTTCATCAGTCCGGGCAGCGAGTGGATCGAGATCGGGAACCAGCGCAAGCACGTCAAGAGTTACCTCGCCGACTTTCTGTTCTCGCCCGCGCGGGCGCATTCGCCGGTGCGCTCCCTGAGCGGCGGCGAGCGCAACCGGCTCCTTCTCGCGAGATTGTTCGCGCGGCCGGCCAATGTGCTGGTGCTCGACGAGCCCACCAACGACCTCGACATCGACACGCTCGAGTTGCTCGAGGACTTGCTCCAGAACTACGACGGTACGGTCTTCCTGGTCAGCCACGATCGCACGTTCCTGGACAACGTGGTGACGAGCACGATCGCGTACGAGGGCGATGGCCACTGGCGCGAATACGAAGGCGGCGTTCAGGACTGGCTCACCCAATCCAAGCGGGCCCGCGAGATTGCGGAACAGCGAGCGTCCGCTTCCATATCGGCGCCCGCGCCCGCCCCCGCCACTCCGCCGCCGGCCGCGCCCCAGCGAAACAGCGCCAGGCGAAAGCTTGGCTACAAGGAACAGCGCGAACTGGAGATGCTTCCTTCGCGGATCGCCGATCTGGAGGACGAACAGAAGCAGATCGCGGAGATCCTCGGGAAGGACGGCGGTGCGATCTACGGCACCGACGCCTCCCGCGCCGCTGAATTGGGCGAGCGCCACGCCCAGATCGAAGAGGAACTGCTCGCCGCGCTCGAGCGCTGGGAAGAACTCGGCTCGGTCGGCCAAGGATAGCGGCGTCTTTGTCTGACGCGCGGCGCGCCAAGGCCGCGCTATACATCCGGCGTCGAGACTTTCCGAACGCCGCATGAGGTCACTCCACCCATTCGAACGATTGTCCGCCGCGATGCAGTGCCTCATCGTGTCGCTTGGCGTGGTCCTCTGTCTTTCGGCGTGCGCGGAGTTGCCCAAGAATGTGGAGCGCCCTGTTTCCACGGCACTGGAGGCTCCAGCCGACACGCCTCTGGCGCGCCTGGTGAAGCAGCGACGCGAAGCAGCGGCGACGCGCTACGACTCCGGCTTCCTTCTGGTCGATGGCCCGTCGGCGGCCTATGGCAGCCGGCTCGCTCTGGCGCAAGGCGCGCAAAAGACACTGGACCTGCAGTACTACACGATCCACGCCGACGAGAGCACCGCCCGTCTGCTTCGCGCGGTGCGAGACGCGGCCCGGCACGGGGTGCGGGTGCGTATCCTGCTGGACGACTTCCACAGCACCGGACGAGACGCCGTCGTGATGTACCTCGCGTTCGAGCCCAACATCGAGATGCGGATGTTCAACCCGCTCGCCGGCGCGCGAACCTCGACGCTGTCGCGGCTCGTCAACTCGATCGACGATGCCTCGCGCATCCAGCAGCGGATGCACAACAAGCTCTTCGTCGCCGACAACGTCCTCGCCGTGACCGGCGGCCGCAACCTTGGCGATGCGTACTTCGGCAACGCGGCCAATGCCAACTTCGTCGACCTCGACGTGCTGGTGGCGGGCCGCGCGGTGCAGGATCTGTCGCGCAGCTTCGACGCCTACTGGAACAACGAGCGCGCCTACCCGGTGGAGTCGCTGGTCACCCGCGAGGAGCTCGAAAAGATCCGCGCCGATGCGAAAGCCGCGGGAGAACGCGAGCAGGCTGAGACCCAGGCAACCCAGGCCGACGAACAGGGCGCAGCGCAGGCCGATCCGCGCCGACCACGCTGGGACCGGCAGCCGATGGATCTCCGTACCGCATCGTTCATCTGGGCTCCGGCCGCAGTGATGGTGGACAAGCCAGCCAAGATTCCATCGGATCGAACGAACGCGGCGAGCGGCGAAGGCAAGGCACCGGGCGTCGAGATCAGCGGCGGCAAGGCGCGGGCGGCGGGCAAGGGCACGAGCGGCTCGCTCCAGGTCGCGGTCAGCGCCGCGGCCGACGGTGATACGGTGGTCGAGGGACTGCTGCAGTTGATCGGCCTCGCGCACAAGGATCTTCTGATCATCTCGCCCTACTTCGTTCCCGGACCGGATATGAAGCAGGCCTTTGCCGCCGCCCGGGCGCGAGGCGTCCGGATTCGCGTGCTGACCAATTCCCTCGCGTCCAACGACGCGCCGGTCGCGCACGTGGGATATGCGCGCCATCGCGACGAGTTGCTGAAGATGGGCGTCGAGCTCTACGAGCTTCGCAGCGAGCAGGCCGGCCTCGGCAGCGCCTTCGGCTCGTCGGGCGGCGGGGCGTCGGGCGAGTCCCGCTCCATGCTGCATTCGAAGGGCCTCGTCATCGACGGGGGGTGGGTGGTGGTCGGCTCGATGAACCTCGACCTGCGCTCGCAGCTCCAGAACACCGAGATCGCGGTGCTGATCCGCAGCGACGAACTCGCGCGCGTCGCCACCGACAAGATCGAGGTCACGCTGCGCGAGGGCTCATGGCATGTCGAGGAAAAGGACGGCCAGCTCGTATGGCATCCGCCGCAGGGAAGCGGGCTGCAGGACTCGACCACCGAGCCCGACGCAAGCCCCAGCCTGCGGCTGATGCTCAAGCTCTTCGGGCCGCTCGCCCCGGACAAGCTCCTCTGAATCAGAGCTGATCGCGCACGCGCGCGAACACCTTCCAGAACGCCGCGTCCTGTCCGGTCGCGAAGTTGATCCGCATCAGCGTGGTCGGAGGACGTCGCGCGTGGAACAGCGAGCCCGGCGCGATGAGATAGCCCTCGTCGAGCATGCGCTGCGTCAGGGCGTCGGTATCGACGCCGGTGTCGACCCAGCCGAAGAGGCCGGCGGGCTCCGCCGCCAGCGTGCAGCCCGCGCCGAGCGCGAGCTTGACCGTGCGCCCGCGCGCGCCGTCGAGCCGCAGGCGGATGCGCTCGGCGTGGCGGCGCAGCTGGCCCTGGTCGATGCACCAGGCCAAGGCACGCTCGAACAGGGACGGCGTGGTCAGGGTCGTGATCAGCTTGGTCTCGAGAAAGCGGCCGACCATGTCGGGCGAGGCTGCGAGAAATCCGATGCGCCAGTTCGGGGCGAGGATCTTGGCGAAGCCGCTCACATAGACGGTGCGCTGCAGGCCATCGAGCGAAGACAGCCGGGTCGCGTGTTCGGGCGCGAGGTGGCTGTAGGTGTCGTCCTCGACGATATGGAAGTCGTGCTGGTTCGCAAGTTGCAGCACGCGGTGGGCGCTGCCCGGCGAGAGGCTGTATCCGGTCGGGTTGTGCAGCACGCTGACGCTTACGAACAGCTTGGGCCGATGGCCTTCGCCGGCGTTGCAGTAACGCGCCATCACTTCCAGGTCGGGCCCGTCGGCGTTCCGCGGCACCGGCAGGATGCGCATGCCGAGCGCCTCAAGCCGGGCGAATTCGAGCGCCCATCCCGGCTCCTCGACCATCACCGGATCGCCGGGACGCAGCAGCGTGCGGCTGACGATATCGAGCGCGTGGGTCGCACCGACCGTCGTCACGATCTGGTCGGGCCCGGCCGGCACGTTGATGCGCGCGAGCTTGGTGGAGAGGCTGCGCCGCAGGCCGCCGTCGCCCGCCGGCTCGCCGTATTGCAGCGAGAACTCCTGAAGGGACTTGGCGCCGGTGACGCGCCTCAGCGCGGCGGGCATGAAGGTCGATTCGAGCCAATCGGGCGGGAACACGCCCATGCCCGGCTGCGGCTTGTCGCTGGGCCTGTGGAACATGCCGCGAATCAACGTGCTGGCGTCCGCGGCCACGACCGGCACAGCTGCAGGCTGGCTGACGAAGCTCATGCTCGTCGCTGCCGTACCGTTCACGGCCGCCGCGTCACGCACATAAAAGCCCTTCTGCCGGCGCGCCTCGACCAGGCCCTGCGCAAGCAGCTGATCGTAGGCGGCAACCACGGTATGCGGGCTCACACCCTGCTGGCGCGCGCATTCGCGCACCGACGGCAAGCGCGCCCCCGGGGCGAGCAAGCGATTGCGGATTCGTTCGGCAAACCGGTCCGCCAACTGGCCGGTGAGGGACTGCGAAGACGTTCGTGTCAGCATATGTGCCTGCTTCTGTGTCGATCGGTAAACCGATACAGACCACCCTCTTGTTTGACCAACTGTATCGCTACTGTAATGGTCCCCAGTTTAAAGTGTGTCCCATGAACTGGCAAGAATTCACCGCGCTGCTGGTGCTCGCCACGGCGATGAGTTTCTCGCCAGGCCCGAACACGACGCTTTCCACGGCACTGGCGGCCAACGGCGGCCTGCCGCGCGCGATGCGGTTCGTGATCGCGGTTCCCGTCGGTTGGACCTTGCTGCTCCTGTTGTGCGCCGCCGGCGTCGGCGCCCTGGTGGTGGCGGCTCCATCGCTGCGTTGGGCCATCAAGGCTTTCGGCGTCGGCTACCTGCTATGGCTGGCGTGGAAACTCGGGCGCGGTGCCTCGCTCGGCCAGGCGGACGGCGCGCGGCTGAACGTCGGATTCAAGCAGGGCGTGCTGCTGCAGTTCCTCAACATCAAGGCCTGGCTGCTGGCGCTGACGCTGGTGGCCGGCTGGATCGCCGGGCAGCCGGATGCGCTGCGGCGTCTTGCGATCGTGGCGCCGGTGATGCTGCTCTACGCATTCGTCAGCAACCTGACGTACGCCGTCGCCGGTGCGTTGCTGCGCCATTGGCTGGCTCAGGGACAGCGTCTGCTGTGGTTCAACCGTCTCATGGGCGCAGTGCTGGTTCTCACCGCCTGGTGGATGCTGAGCGTATGAAAAGACATCGGGACGAAACCCTCGGCATGTGGCTGGGCGTGCTCGGCGTTGCCTTCTTCGCGGTCACGCTGCCGATGACGCGCCTGGCCACCGGGACGCAGGCCGACCCGCAGCTCTCGCCGTGGTTCGTGACGCTCGGACGGGCGGCACTCGCCGGCGTGCTGTCGACCACCTTTCTCGTCGTCACGCGCGCGCCGCGTCCGCAGCCGAACCACTGGCGGCCGCTGGGCATGGCCGTGTTGGGCAATGCGATCGGTTATCCACTCCTGCTGGCCTACGCGCTGCGCGTCGTCAGCGCGAGCCATGCGGCGGTGATCACCGCGCTTCTCCCGCTGGTGACGGCGGCATGCGCCGCATGGGTGCTTCACCAGCGCGCACGACTCGGCTTCTGGCTTTGCGCCGTGGCCGGCAGCACCCTGGTGGTGGTGTTCTCGCTGCTGCGCGCATCGGGCCACGGCACGGGCTTCGGTTTCGAATGGGCGGACCTGCTCCTCGTGGGCGCGGTGTTCGCGGCTTCGCTGGGGTACATCTACGGCGCGCAGGTCACGCCGGCGCTCGGCGCCGAGCGCGTGATCTGCTGGGTCTGCGTCCTTGCGCTGCCGGTCACGCTGCCCGGCACGATCGTGCTCTGGCCTCGCGAGCCGGTGGCCGCATCGGCGTGGGTCGGGTTCGTCTACGTCGGGGTGTTCTCGATGTGGATGGGCTTCTTCGCCTGGTATCGCGGTCTGGCGATGGGCGGCGCGCTGCGCGTGAGCCAGACGCAACTGCTGCAACCTTTTCTTTCCATCCTCGCCGCGATGCCATTGTTGGGCGAGCCCCTCGATATCGTTACGCTCGGCTTCGCGGCCGCTGTCGTCGCCACCGTGATCGCCGGCAAGCGGCTGTCGCAACCCGCCACGCCCGCCGCGCTCGCCCCGGCTTCGCGATAGCGATTCACACACCTCAAGGAGTCAAGAAATGCAATGGAAACTCGCCGCACGCGCCGAAAAGATGAATCCTTCGGTGATCCGTGAAATCCTCAAAGTCACCGAACGCCCCGGCATCATCAGCCTGGCCGGCGGCCTGCCTTCGCCCAAGACCTTCCCGATCGCGGAGTTCGCCGAGGCTTGCGCCAACGTGCTGCACAAGGACGGCCAGGCGGCGCTGCAGTACGCCGCCAGCGAAGGCTACGGCCCGCTGCGCGAAGCGGTGAGCCAGATGCTCCCCTGGAAGGTGGACCCGGCGCAGGTGCTGATCACGACCGGTTCGCAGCAAGGCCTCGACCTGATCGCCAAGGTGCTCCTCGACCCCGGCAGCCGCGTGCTGGTGGAGACGCCGACCTACCTCGGTGCGCTGCAGGCCTTCTCGCCGATGGAACCCGAGCCGGTGAGCGTCGCGAGCGACGACGAGGGCGTGAGCGTCGAGGACATGGTCGCCAAGTCGAAGGACGCGCGCTTCATCTACCTGCTGCCGAACTTCCAGAACCCGACCGGCCGCACGATGACCGAAGAGCGCCGCGCCGCGGTGTCCGCCGCCGCGGCCAAGGCCGGCCTGCCGATCATCGAAGACAACCCCTACGGCGAACTCTGGTTCGACGAAGCCCCGCCGCTGCCGCTCACAGCTCGCAATCCCGAGGGCTGCGTCTACCTCGGTTCGTTCTCGAAGGTGCTGGCGCCGGGCCTGCGGCTCGGCTTCCTCGTGGCGCCGAAGGCGATCTTCCCGAAGCTGCTGCAGGCCAAGCAGGCGGCGGACCTGCACACGCCGAGCTTCAACCAGCGGATGGTGTCCGAGGTCATGAAGGAAGGCTTCCTGAACAAGCACGTGCCCACGATCCGCGCGCTCTACAAGCGCCAGCGCGATGTGATGCTGGCCGCACTCACCCGCGAGATGAATGGCCTGCAGGTCCAGTTCAACAAGCCCAACGGCGGCATGTTCCTGTGGTTGCGCCTGCCGCCGGGCGTGGACGCGGTCGCACTGCTGCCCAAGGCGGTCGAGCGCGGCGTGGCCTTCGTTCCGGGCCTGCCGTTCTACGCCGGAGAGGGCGATCCACGCACGCTGCGGCTGTCCTTCGTGACTGCCAGCGACCAGGAAATCGACACCGCGATCGCCGCACTCGCGGACGCGATCCGCGAACAGCTCGCGCACAGCGCCGCCGCCGAGGTCGAGCGGCAGATGGCTGCCAACCCCCGCTGAGGCCACGGCGAAAGACCCGACATGCTCAACATCTGGGGGCGCATCAGCTCCATCAACGTGCGCAAGGTCGTCTGGTGCGCGCAGGAACTCGGCCTCGACTTCCAGCGCACCGAAGCGGGCGGCAAGTTCGGCGTGGTGCAGACGCCCGAATATCTCGGCATGAATCCGAATGCGCTCGTGCCCGTCATCGATGACGGCGAAGGCGCAGACCGGGTCGTGCTCTGGGAATCGAACGTCATCGTGCGCTACCTCTGCGCGAAGCATTCAATGGGCCGGCTCTATCCCGAGCCGCTGGCCGAGCGCTTCGACGCGGAGCGCTGGATGGACTGGCAGCAGACCACCCTGAACCCGGTGAGCGCCGGCGCCTTCAGGCAGTGGGTCCGCACGCCCGCCGCGCAGCGCCAGCCCGAGGTGATCGCGCATTCGGTGCACGCCACCGAACCGCTCTTCGCCTTGCTCGATGCCCACCTCGCCACGCGCACCTTCATGCTCGGCGACCGCTTCACGATGGCCGACATCCCGGTCGGCTGCGAGGCGCATCGCTGGTTCGGCCTGCCGCAAACCGAATACACGCGGCCTTCGTGGCCGAACGTCGAGCGCTGGTTCGCCGACCTGCGCGCCAGGGCCGGCGCGCGCGGTGTTCTCGACCTCCCCCTGGAATGACTCCAATGAAGACACGCCCCTTCAAGCAAGTCGACGTTTTCACCTCGACGCCGTACTTCGGCAATCCCCTCGCCGTGGTGCTCGACGGCACCGGGCTCGATGATGCGACGATGCAGCGCTTCGCGTCCTGGACGCATCTTTCCGAGACCACCTTCCTGCTGCCGCCGACCGATCCTTCGGCCGACTACCGCGTGCGCATCTTCACGCCGGGCGGCGAGCTGCCTTTTGCCGGCCATCCGACGCTGGGCAGCTGCCACGCCTGGCTGCAGGCCGGCGGCAAACCGAAGGGCGGCCATCTGATCGTGCAGCAGTGCGCGAAGGGCCTCGTGCCGATCCGGCGCGAAGGCGAGCGGCTGACGTTCGCTGCACCGTCGCTGCGGCGCAGCGCACCCAGCCCCACGCTGCTGGCGAAAGTGGCGAGCGCGCTCGGTATCCGGGCGCAGCAAATCGTCACGGCGCAATTGCTGGACAACGGTCCGGTGTGGCTCGGGCTGCTGCTGAACGACGCGGACACCGTGCTCGCCCTCGAGCCCGATCACCGTGCACTGGCCGAGCTCGGGCAGAAGGTCGGCGTCGCCGGCATCTATCCGGCGAGCGCCGCATCGGCACTGATCACACGATCGAACCGCGAGGCCCGCGCCTTCGTGCGCGCCGAAGAGACCGCCCCGAGCGTGGAGGTGCGCGCATTTGCAGCGGCCATCGGCGTGGAAGAGGATCCGGTGACCGGCAGCTTCAACGCGAGCCTCGCCGAATGGCTGATCGCCGAGGGACATCTTCCGGACCGGTTCATCGCATCTCAAGGCCAGGTGCTGGGCCGCGATGGACGCGTTCACATCGAGCGCGACAGCGACCGGCAGGTCTGGGTCGGAGGTGATTCGGTCACCTGCATCGACGGACAGGTCACCCTCTAGCACCACCGCGCAGCACCGTCCCGCTGCATTCACGAGGTATCTGACGTGCTGACGCCCACCGAACTCGCGTGGTTCACCCTGGCGGCCCTGGTGCTGGTCCTCACGCCCGGACCCAACATGATCTATTGCGTTTCCCGGGCACTTTGCCAGGGGCGGGCCGCGGGGCTGATTTCGCTCGGCGGCGTCCTGCTCGGCTTCGTCGTGCACCTGATGGCCGCGGCCCTCGGCCTCACCGCACTCCTGATCGCGGTCCCCTTCGCATTCGACACGATCCGCCTGGCCGGCGCTGCCTATCTGCTCTGGCTCGCCTGGCAGGCGCTCAAACCCAATGGCGCCGCGCCGTTCGAAGCCCGCCTGCTCCCACACGACCGAACGGCCAAGCTGTTCAGCATGGGATTCCTGACCAACGTCCTGAATCCCAAGGTCGCGATGTTCTATCTGTCGTTCTTCCCGCAGTTCCTGCATCCCGATCGCGGCTCCGTGCTGCTGCAGAGCCTGGCGTTGGGCGCCATACAGATCCTGGTAAGCGGCGGAATCAACGCGCTGCTGGTTCTGGGCGCAGCCGGCATCACGGCGTTCCTCTCGCGCACCCGCGGCTGGCTCCTCGCACAGCGGTACGTGATGGGCAGTGTTCTCGCGGCGCTGGCGGTGCGCATCGCCTTGTCGGACCGGAAATGAAGGGACCGGATTGCGGGGCACCGACGGGGCCCGCAATCAACGCCCACTTTGGCATTGGTGACATTGTTCACCGAATGCACCGTACTGAAACGACCCTCCCCCGGAGGCGGGGTTCGACCTACTGGTCGCAAGTAGAATGTGTGCCCCCGGTTCAAGGGAGCCGCACCGTTCTCAAGATTGGGTTGATTGCATGAACAAGCGCGTCATCATCGCCGACGACCACCCCATCATCCGGGCCGGCGTCCGCATGGTGCTGGAAAGCGCGATGAACACCTCGATCGTTGCCGAGGCTGATTCACCGGAAGCGCTGCTGTCGGCGTTGCGCGAGACGCCCGCGGATCTGCTCATCACCGATTTTTCAATGCCGAGCGGCCAGGAGGCCGATGGCCTGGGCCTGCTCCAGCGGATCCGCCGCCTGTACCCTGATCTGCCCGTGATCGTCCTGACCATGGTGGGCAATGTCGGCGTGATTGGCGCAATCCTCGGAACCGGCGTGCGCGGTCTGATCGACAAAGCCGCGGGCATGTCCGAGATTTCGCTCGCCATCCAGGCGGTGAACCAGGGGCGGGACTACGTCAGCACCACTTTCAAGCAAAACCTTCTACAAAGCCAGTTCGACGCCGAGAACGGCGGGGCCGCGCGCCTGTCGCCACGGGAAGTCGAAGTCCTTCGACTTTTCGCGTCCGGGATGACCGTGTCCGCGATCGCCGATCGCCTCTCACGAAGCGTGAAGACGGTCAGTCGCCAGAAGACCGATGCGATGAACAAACTCGGCCTCAAGAGCGATCTGGAGATCTACGCTTTCGCGAGAGAGCACAACCTGATTTCCTGAACCCGTCCGGCCGACGGCCCTCATGCCGGTGTGTTCGCGGCCACACTGGCAAACGCCGTTGCCCGCCGCAGGACGGACACGAGCTCCCCGCGAGCGTTCGGGTAGAGCGCGAGGGTCTGCGGGTCGGAGTCGCTGTGCTCGACGGCCTGTAAGGCACGCACCGCGGCATCCTCGTCGAGCTGATGGCAGGCGGAGCGCAGGCGATGCGCGAGCTGACGCAGCGCGACGTGATCGAAGGCGGCAGCGGCCCGGTCCATCGCTCTCATATCTTCTTCGCTGGCCGTCACGAAGACACGCACCAGTTTGCGGACCTTGGCCTCGTCGCCATCGCACAGCTGCATGAGCCGGGCGTAGCGCAGCGGAGAAACAGGTGCGCCAACGGCGCCGCCCGAACTGGCCTGGATCGCGCCTCCCTCGCCGGCGCCCGTCTGCAGTACCTTCGACAGCGCCTCGGACAGATCCTCGAGCTGCAGCGGTTTGGACAGATAGGCATCCATCCCCAGCGCGAGACAGCGCTCCGCCTCACCCAGCAGCGCATTGGCCGTCAGCGCCACGATCGGCAGCCGAAGCCCGCCTCGCAAGGCCTCCCGCTCACGCACGCGGCGGGTCAATTCATAACCGTCCATGCGGGGCATGTGGCAGTCCGTCAGCAGCACGGCGTAGCCGGCGCCGAGCGCCGACGCGGCTTCCAGCATCTCCCACGCCTGTTGCCCGTCCTCGGCGCAATCGCTCGCGTAGCCCAGCTTGCGCAGTTGCCGGGTGAGCACCTCGCGGTTGATCGGATGATCTTCGGCCAGCAACACCCGCCAGCCCTGGACGGTCGGGGGTACTCGCAGCGCTCCGGCGCCCATCGGCTGCTGGCCCGCATCGATGGCCAGCCGGTGTGGCGCACTGCGCCCGGGCATGGAGCCGACACTGGGCACCCAAGGGCGCAGGGGCAAGGTCACGATGAAGCGGCTGCCCACGCCGAGCGCGCTCTCGCAGCGCACGCTGCCTTGCATCAGTTCCACCAGCTGCCGGACGATCGTCAGCCCCAGGCCCGTGCCGCCGAAGCGCCGGGTGGTGGCGATGTCGGCCTGGCGGAAAGGCTCGAAGAGCGTCTGCGTGGCTCGCGGATCGATGCCGATGCCAGTGTCCTGCACGGCGAACTCGAGCTCGCCCTGCGCGCTGCGCAACGCCTCCACACGAACTTCTCCGTTCGCGGTGAACTTGACCGCATTGCCGATCAGGTTGGTGAGCACCTGGCGCAGCCGCACGGCATCGCCCACCACGAACTGCGGGATGGCCGCGTCGACGTGGAAGTCCAGTCCGATGGCCTTGCGCGCAGTCTCCGCCGCGAAGGTGGCGCACACGTCCTCCACGAGACTGGCCAGCGACAGCGGCCGGCTCTCGATGTCCAGCATGCGCGCCTCGATCTTCGAGAAGTCCAGGATGTCGTTGATGATGGTCAACAGCGACACCGACGACTCCCGGCAGCGCATGAGCATCGTGCGCTGGTCGTCGTCCAGGGGCGTGTCCAGCACCAGGTCGATCATGCCGAGCACGCCGTTCAGCGGCGTGCGCACCTCGTGGCTCATCATGGCGAGGAAGTGGGCCTTGGCGTCCACCGCCGAGCGCGCCTCCTCGGCCTTGGTCACCAGGCTCGCCTTGAGCGCTTCTTCATCGGTGATGTCCTTGACGATGCCGATGAAGGAGATGACGGTGCCCGGGGCGGCCGGGTCGCTGCGCATCGACAGGCTCCCGCGCACTTCCAGGGTGCGCTCCACGCCTTCACGGGCGAGGACGCGGAACTGCTTGCGGTAACTGCCGCGGCGCTGACGGTACACCTCCTCGAGTCGGGCGGCCACACGCTCGCGGTCCTGCGGATGGATGCGCATGAACACTTGCCGATAGGTGACCGGCTCATCGTCGCTGAAGCCGCAGATCTCGCGGATGCGGCGGTCCGCGCGGATGGGTGCGTCCAGAAACGCCGGGTCGCTCAGGCGGGCACGCCTGCAAAGCCGCGCGACCGAGCGCCACACACCCAGTCCGCCGATGCTCAGCGCAAGCTCCAGGTCGGCGCGCGATTGTTCGAGCTCGCGTCGGATCCGCAATTCCGGCGTGACGTCGATCGCGACACCGACAAGCCCCTGAAACCGCCCCCGCCGATCGAAGATCGGCTGCTTGCGTGACTGGAAGTTGTGCAGGACGCCATCGACCGCGATCTCGTCGTCGTAGGTGCTCGCAACGCCCGAGCCCATCAGCTCACGGTCCTGGGCTCCGAATCGCCTGGAAAGGTCGGGGCCGAAGATTTCCCGATCGCTCCTGCCGACGACACGCTCGGAGTCAATGCAAAAGACGCGTTCGAACTCCGAATTCAAGGCCTTGTAGCGAAACTGGGCGTCCTTGACGAACAGCGCGTGCGGAACCGCATCAAGAATCGCATTGAGCGTGTCGCTGCGCCGCTGTGCCCGCAACGAACTGGTGAACCGCAGCACGGCCAGCGCAATGATGCCTATCGACATCAGGGCCACCCATTGCCAACTGAGCTCAATGGCGCTCGGTCGCCCGAACAGATAGCTCGCGACACCGAGCAGACAGGTCAACAGCGTCGCGAAGATGCCGCCGTCGAGCACACGTCGAAGAGGGCCGGACGCCGCGCGGGAGCGAAAGGTCCCATCGAATTTCGACGAATGGAAAGGCGACACGGACGGATCTCGAACCGGTGAGCGCGAAACCCGATCCGGTCCCGGCGATGAGGAAGACGTCAGGCCGCGGCGACCGGAGCCGAATGCGAGCCGCCTGCACGCAGGCGCGGCGGCGCGACGCACGCTGTGCTCCAGGACGAAGCGAGCCTGATGGGTGCGTGTCGGCCACTCAGAAAGACGGAATGCGTACGCGCGTAGCGCTCCCATTCCGACGTTTCGAAGACCTCCATGGCGCCTCGCATGCCGAGGCCGACCAGCGCAGCCATCGAATAGACCTTCCACGAGCCGTAGTGCATGCGCGCACGAAGAGTCAATCGCGCGAGGACCGCTTCCGCCTGGCCGTGCGAGACGTGACCAACGGCGCGCGCGAGACGAACCAGATACGCGAGCTGCTGGATATCCCATGCCAGCACACTGAGGTGGCCGTGGCTGAGGTCGTCGGCAGAGGCAAGATGCTCAGCCGCCGGCCGTGCAGGACGAGCGCCTTCGCCCCTTCGGCGCCGATCATCGAGCCAGGCCGCCACAGCTTGGATTTCCGCGGGAGAGGTCTCCCCCAGCCGCTCCATGCGTTGCTCGATCACATGAACGCAATCCGCGCGGTTCTCGATGCCCCAGTGTTCGGCCAGCAGCTTCCTGATACGGTGTTCGGGCAACGCGCTCGCCAACTGGTTGAAGTCGTCTTTCATCAGCACGGCGAAGTTCGCGCTGAGCAGGCACCCAAAGAGCAACTCGGGGCACGTGTCGTGGGGCGGAACGGATTCGACGGGGCGTGCGTTCCCGACGCGCGCGCTGAGCCTTAATCGAACCGAAGCCAACGATTTCATACACCACGCCAGGGCGGCAGCAAGCAGAGCCATCATGAGAGTTCCCAGGATTTCTGAAACAAGAAGCGGGGGCGGCAACGGCGCCCGAGGAGGTTCGATTCAGACTGGGGGGTGCCACGAATCGAGTGAAACTGATCGTAAGAAGAGGTGACCGGCGCACCCATGAGAACCATCTGAAAAGCCTCATCCGACCGGTCGCCGAGTGGGCTCTCCGTGAACAAAGTCCGCTGGCCCGTGCTCAAGGTCAGGTCACCGCGGCGACGCAGAAAATTGCAGGCTCTCGGCAGAATTCGGCGCATGGGAACCCTCTATCTCGTCCGTCACGGACAGGCCAGTTTCGGCGCGGCCGACTACGACCAACTCAGTGAGCTGGGCCACAGGCAGTCGGTGCGCCTGGGTGAGTACTGGCGCGAGCGCGGCATGCGCTTCGATGCGGTGATCACCGGCACCTTGCGGCGTCACCGGCAGACCTGGCACGGCATCGCCGAAGGTCTGGGCCTGTCGCCGGACGACGTTCTCCCCTGGCCGGGTCTGAACGAATACGACAGCGAAGCCATCATCGCGACCATTCACCCCGGAAAGCTGGAGAAGGCGGATACGCCGGAGATGTACAGGCATCACTTCCGACTCCTGCGCGATGGACTCAACGCCTGGATGGAGGGACGAACCACCCCCGCGGGGATGCCGAGCTACATCGATTTTCTGGCCGGCGTGACCGGCGCGCTGGACCATGTGCGCGCACGGCACCATGGCGCGAAGGTGCTCGTCGTGTCCAGTGGCGGCCCGATCTCCACGGCAGTGGGTCACGTCCTCGGCACCAGCCCGGCAACCACGGTGGAACTCAATCTGCGCATGCGCAATTCGGCCATCACCGAATTCGCGTTCACACCCAAGCGCCACATGCTGGTGACCTACAACACGCTACCCCATCTCGATGGGCCGGCGTACGAGAAGTGGATCACCTATTCCTGAGTGCGGCGCGGCGTGCTGCCGGCCCTGAGCCAGTCGAGATAGTCGGCAGATCCGGCCGTTATCGGCACGCGAACGATCTCGGGCGTGTCGTAGCTGTGCCGCTCGCGGATGAAGGCTTCGAGCGCGCCGTAGCGCGCGTCGAGCGTCTTGATGTGCAGCACCCACTCCGGCTCGCGGTGCAGCACGTCCTGCCACACGTAGAGGCTGCGCACCCGCTGCACCTGGACGCATGCCGCAAGCCGCGCCTCCACGATCGCTTCGGCGAGGGATTCCGCCTCGTCCTCGGTGCCGATGCTCGTCATCACGATGCAAACGCCTGAATCCATTTGGTTCTCCCCCGGAATGAGTCGCTAGCCCTGCCACACGCCGTATCCCGCCTCGCGCAGCGCGATGCCGAGTTCGACCTCCATCTCGCGAGCGGCTTCGTAGGGCATCGGGTTGTACATGGCGTAGAGGGCGGGCAGCAGCCGCACGCCGTGGTCGCGCACGTAGGCATTGGCCTGGATGCCGGCCTTGTGCTTGTCGAATCGCACGTCGGGGTCGAGCCCCGTCATTCCGACGTAGACGAAGGGCATGCCGAGCTTGTAGTCGGGGTTGGCCCGCCGGAACCGCGCCGCGTTCCACACGCGGTCGTCGAGTTCGATCACGTAGACGTGATGGTGATGGCGACTGCGCGTCTTGCGCGTTGGCATGCGCCAGACCGGTTCGATCTCACTTGCGCCTGATCAGGCCGTAGAGGACCAGCAGCACGATCGCGCCGAGCACGGAGGCGATGAACCCCGCGCCCTGCCCTGCCGAGTACCAGCCCATGGCCTGTCCCGCGTAGGTCGCCAGGAGCGAACCGGCGATGCCGATCAGCGTCGTGACGATGAAGCCGGCCGAATCGTCGCCGGGTTTGATTGCGCGAGCCACCAGGCCCGCAACGAAGCCGATCAGAATGGTCCAAACGATGCTCATACGGTGCCCCTGGTGGAGAAAGTCGACACATGCCGCTGCGACGATGTGGGTTTTGATGATAGCGGAGCCCCCGTGAATCGTTCCTACACGCGGTGCGATCGGGGACGCTATATAAGAACGGCATGCTGGAAAAACTCCCGGACGCGATCGGCCACGCATTGCACGAGGTGCGCGCGGGGCTCGACAAGATCGCCTTCAACACCATCGGCCTGCGCCAGGGAATGGCATCGATCCAGATCTCCAGCCTGGCTTTCGCCGATCACGCGCCGCTGCCCGCGCGCTACACGGCGGACGGCGAAGGCCACTCGCCGCCGCTGCACTGGATCGGCATTCCGCCCGGCGCGGTTTCGCTGGTGCTGCTGGTGGAAGACGCGGACTCGCCCACGCCGCACCCGCTGGTCCATGCGATCGCGGTGGACCTGCCGGCCGCCGATGGCGGCCTGGCCGACGGCGCGCTGTCGGACGACGACGATGAAAAGGGCGTCCACACCGGCCGCAACTCCTACCTGCGAACCGCCTGGCTGCCACCCGATCCGCCGCCGGGCCACGGCGTGCACCGCTATGCGTTCCAGATCTTCGCGCTCGGCGCGGCGCACGAGTTCTCGGCGAGCCCGGGGCGCGACGAGTTGCTCGACGCCCTGAAGGCGCACGCCATCGCAAGCGGCCTGCTGATCGGCACCTGCGAGAGGCCCGACGGATCGATCAAGATCGGCGACGCCGTGCCGAGCGGCGCGGCGCCGGCGGGTTGAGGACTTCAGGGGTTCGGCGCGTTGCCGATCATCCCGAGCGGCAGGCGGGAGACTTCGGCCAGCAGCAATGCGAGCTGCTTCGCCGCCGCATCGACCAGCGCCCGGCCTTTCGCGGGAGTGGCTGCCGCAGCGTTGCCCGCGGCTCCGGCGGGGTTGTAGTCTTCCATCGCCCAGCCCAGCTTGGCGCTCTTGCCATTGCCGAGAATGGCGTAGGCGCGCGCCCGGTCGCGCGAGGTCGAGTCGAAATCGCGGGCGGCTTCCATCGCGACGTCGCCCGGCGCAAGCGCCAGCATCATCGAGGTCTCCATGTCGCCGGCGTGGACCCCGAACCGGTGTTCGTCCGCGCTGAACTGCGCGCCCGCTTCGCCGAGCGGCAGGTTGAACCAGCTGACGCTGTAGACGATCAGGTCATGCGCCATGCGCAGTTCTCGGGCCACGATGTCCATCGCACCGACATGCCCGCCGTGCGCATTGAAGAGCACCAGTTTCCGGATGCCCGCGCGCGCCACGCTGGCGCCGATCTCGCTCCAGAGCCGGATCAACGTTTCGGACGACAGCGTCAGCGTGCCCGGGAAGCGCGCATGCTCGGGGCTGAGTCCGATCTGCTGGGTCGGCAGGAAAAGCACGGGCAGGTCGGCCGGCAGCAACGGCAGTGCCGCCTCGATGATGCCGTCCGCCAGCGTCGAATCCACGCCGAGCGGCAGGTGCGGGCCATGCTGCTCGGTCGCACCCAGCGGCAGCACCGCGACGGTCACAGTCGGGTCGAGCGCGGCGAAGTCGCGCGTGCTGAGTCGGGACCAGAAGCGGCTGGCAGGGGCATTCATGCGGGCGATCTTAGTGCCCCGGCTTCACTTGCGGGGCGACGCGCCACACCGCATTGCCGACATCGTCCGCGACCAGCAGCGCGCCGCCCTTGTCCAGGGCCACGCCCACCGGGCGGCCTTGCGCCTTTTCGTCGGCCGACAGAAACCCCGTCAGGAAATCCACGGGCTGCCCGCTCGGCCGGCCATTGGCGAAGGGCACGAACACCACCTTGTAGCCCGCCAGCGGCTTGCGATTCCACGAGCCGTGCTCCCCGATGAATGCACCGCTGGCGAATTCCGGCGGCATGCCGCGCGGGCTCGAGAAGGCGATGCCCAGCGGTGCACGGTGCGAGCCCAATGCGTAGTCCGGCACGATCGCCTTCGCCACCATGTCGGGGCGCTGCGGCTCGACGCGGGTATCGACGTGATTGCCGTAGTAGCTCCACGGCCAGCCGTAGAACGCGCCGTCCTTCACCGACGTGAGGTAGTCGGGCACGAGGTCGCTGCCGAGTTCGTCGCGTTCGTTGACCACGGCCCACAGCGCCTGCGTTGCCGGCTCCCAATCCACCGCCACCGGATTGCGCAGGCCGCTCGCGAAGAGGCGCTTCTGACCTGTTTTCGCGTCCACCTCCCAGACCGACGCGCGCCCATCCTCGACCTGCAGCCCGTTTTCGCCAACATTGCTGTTGGAGCCGACGGTCACGTAGAGCTTGGTGCCGTCGCGGTTGGCGACCACGTGCTTGGTCCAGTGGTGATTGATGCCGGCGGGCAGATCGGTCACCTTCGCCGGCGTCGCGCCGATGCGGGTGTCGCCATCGGTGTACGGCACCTTGACCAGTGCATCGGCATTGGCGATGAACAGTTCGCGGCCGACGAGGACGACGCCGAAGGGCGATGTCAGCTTGTCGATGAACACTTTCCGGACCTCGGCCACCCCATCGCCGTCGGTGTCCCGCAGCAGGGTGATGCGGTCGGCGCTCGGCACCCCGGCGCCGGCGCGCTTCTGGACGATGTCCATGGCCTTCTGGCGCACCTTGGCGGTGAGGCCGTTCGCTTCACTGCCGTCAGGCTTCGGTGGCCGGTTGCTCTCCACCACGAGGACGTCGCCGTTCGGCAGTGTGTAGACCATCCGCGGATGGTCGAGCCCGCGCGCGAAGGCGGTCACGACGAAGCCTTCGGGCGCGGTCGGGCCGGCGGTGTCCGCCCAGCCGACGGCCGGCGCGATGTGGATGGTCGGGATCACCGTCTTGACCGGCGGCGGCAGTTCGGGGGCCTGGCCGATACCGGCTTCGGCGGGCAGCTTCGCGGTTTCGCCGCAGGCACTCAGCAGCATTGCCGCCAGCATCGGCGCGAAGATCGCGGTGTGCACGGCGTGGGGGGTGAGCACTCTCGTCATTGTCAGGATCCTGGGATCGCCACGAAATGGCATCCGTTTGTATCGTGCAACGGGTGTGATCTCCGAGTGTCGGCGACGGGCGCTTTCGGGCGTGGGAGCCACCGGCATGACGCGGCCGCTACCATCGCGCGATGACCGACGAACTCTTCCGCTCCGACGCGTACCTGCGCGACTGCGAAGCCTCCATCCTCCGCATCGAAGAAGGAGGCATCGTGCTCGACCGTACCGTGTTCTATCCGCAGGGCGGGGGGCAGGCCGGCGACAGCGGCTGGCTGGCGCTGGCCGATGGCCGGGAAATCGCGATCGCCGATACCCGCAAGGCCAAGGACGCGGAAGGCCAGGCGACCCAGGACATCGTCCATGTTCCCGCCCCGGGCCAGGAAGCGCTGCTGGATGCATTGCACCCCGGCGACGGCGTGAGGGTACGCATCGACTGGGAGCGCCGGCACAGGCTGATGCGCTTCCACACCGCCACGCACCTCCTGTGCCACCTCGTGCCGCAGCCGGTCAACGGATGCTCGATCACGCCCGAGTACGCGCGGCTGGACTTCCACATGACCGAACCGCTCGACAAGGAAGCACTCACCGCCGGCCTCGCGCGGCTGGTCGCGGCCGGCCATCCGCTCACCGTCGGCGCGATCACCGATGACGAGCTCGATGCCAATCCTGCGCTCGTCAAGAGCATGAGCGTGCAGCCGCCGCGCGGCACCGGCACCGTCCGCACGATCCGTATCGGCGACGCCGAGTCGATCGACTTCCAGCCCTGCGGCGGCACGCACGTGGCCAACACGCGCGAGATCGGCGCGGTCGTCGTGACCAAGATCGAGAAGAAAAGCGCCAACAGCCGCCGCGTCGTGCTCGGGTGGGCGCTGTGACGCGGCCCCGGAACTTCGACCGAAGCGCCCGCTCCGACTGACCGCATGGCAATCCTGATTCGTCGACACCTCGCGGGCCTCTGGCTCGCCGCCTTCGCCACGGCCGCCTCGCTGCCGGCCGCGGCACAACTCTCCCCCCGTGTCGGTCCGGTCGTGACGACGCCGCATGTTCGCGCCGAGCTGATCGCGCATGCGCCCGACGGCATATCGCCCGGCACGCCGGCCTGGGTCGGTTTGCAGATCACGCACCAGCCCGAGTGGCATACCTATTGGAAGAACGCCGGCGACTCCGGCCTGCCGACCGAGTTGGCGTGGACACTCCCGCCCGGCGCGTCGACGGACGACATCGCCTGGCCGGTTCCTCGGAAGATCCCCATCGGCAATCTCGCCAACTACGGCTACGAAGACACGGTGCTGCTGCCGGTGCCGCTCAAGGTCGGCCAGGACTTCAAGCCGCCCGCGTCGCTCACGGGCGCACAGGAACTCGACGTCAGGCTCAAGGCCTCCTGGCTGGTCTGCCGCAAGGAGTGCATTCCCGAAGAGGGCGAGTTCCAGCTCAAGGTGCCGCTGCACGGCTCGACCGCGCTGCACAAAAGCGAATTCGAGGCCGCATGGGCCGCCCAGCCAGTCGCGCTCGGCAAGCCCGGCGAGATCACGATCGACGGCAACAAGCTCCAGATCCGCCTGCAAGGCTTGCCCGCGTCCGCGCGCGGAAAGACGCTCGAGTTCTTCCCGGAGACCAGCGAGGTCATCCACACCGCCGCGGTGCTCGGCAAGGACTGGACGCAGTCGTGGCAGGGCGACGCCTGGATTGCGACCGTCCCGCTCGCGGAGCAGCGCAGCGCGAGCCCCGCCGTGATGCCGGTTGTCGTCTCGTTGGCCGATGCCGACCGGCAGCCGGGCCAGCCGATGGCTTGGCGGGCCGAGGCACCGGTGAGCGGCACGTGGCCCGCGGTGGCCGCCAAGGCCCAGGTCTCCCCGGCACTGCAAGCCGCGCTCGAAGCCAACGCGGCGCCCCCATCGTCGCCGCGCCCTTCGGGCACGCTCGTCGCCGCACTGCTGGGCGCGCTGATCGGCGGCCTGCTTCTCAACCTCATGCCATGCGTGTTCCCCGTGCTGGCGATCAAGGTCCTGAACTTCACGCGCCACGCGGAAGATCGCCGCAGGCACCGTCTCGCCGCGCTCGCCTACACCGCGGGTGTGATCCTGTCGTGCCTGGCGCTCGGCGGCGCGATGCTGGCGCTGCGCGCCGCGGGCACCCAGCTCGGCTGGGGATTTCAGTTGCAGTCCCCGGCGGTCGTGGCCGCGCTTGCGGCGCTGTTCACGCTGATCGGGCTCAACCTCGCGGGACTTTTCGAGTTCGGCAACGTCGCGCCCCGGTCGCTCGCGGCGGCGCAGGTCCGGCATCCCGTGGTCAACGACTTTCTCTCCGGCGTGCTCGCGGTGGTGATCGCCTCGCCGTGCACCGCGCCGTTCATGGGCGCCTCGCTCGGTTTCGCCATCGGGCTGCCTGCGGCGGAAGCGCTACTGATGTTTGCCGCGCTCGGGCTCGGCCTGGCGCTGCCGTATCTCCTGGCGGGCTTCGTTCCGGCAGTCGCGCGGCTGCTGCCGAGGCCCGGCGCCTGGATGCAGACTTTGCGCCGCCTGCTCGCGTTTCCGATGTTCGCCACGGTGGCATGGCTGGTCTGGGTGCTGGGCCAGCAAAGCGGGATCGATGGCGTGGGCGCGCTGCTCGGCCTTCTGGTCTGCCTCGCGGCGGTCGTCTGGGCATTTACCCTGCGCGGGCGCACCCGGATCGTGGTGGCCGGCATCGCGCTCGCCGCGACCGCCGCACTCGCAACGGCGATCGGCGGCAACGTCGTACGGGTCGCCGAACCGGCAGCCGCCGCCTTGGCGGGCGATCGCTGGCAGCCTTGGTCCGAGGCGAAGACCGCCGAACTCCGGGCCGCCGGCCGGACGGTGTTCGTCGACTTCACCGCCGCCTGGTGCGTCACCTGCCAGTACAACAAGCGCGCCACGCTTTCCAATCCCGAGGTGCTGGCCGATTTCGATGCCCGGAACGTCGCGATGCTGCGCGCCGACTGGACGCGGCGCGACCCGGCCATCACCGCCGCACTGACCGCGCTGGGGCGCAGCGGCGTGCCGGTCTATGTGCTGCACGCGCCGGGGAAGGCGCCGGTGGTCCTGACCGAAATCCTCAGCACGGAGGAGGTGCGGGCCGCGCTCGCCAAGCTGTGAGACCATGAACCGGTACGGGTTGTCACAAGAGCATGAAGAATCCGTTCTAAGCTGTCGTGGTTGTTGAGTTTTATCGATTGGAGTTCAAGCTGACCATGTCGTCATCGTCATCTGTAGATTCCCGCTCGTATCGCGCGGCGCGCCAGGCCCGGGCCGCGCTGAGCCGTGCCTCCCGCCGCGCCGTGATGGCCGCCGCGGTCGCCCTCGGTGCCACCTTCCTCATGAATGCGCAGGCCGTGGCCGCCCCCGCCGTCGGCCAGCCGGCGCCCGATTTCATCGCCGTCGACACCGCCGGCAAGCAGCATCGCCTTTCGGATTTCGCCGGCAAGTACGTGGTTCTCGAATGGACGAATCCCGGCTGCCCATTCGTGCGCAAGCACTACGGCAGCGGCAACATGCCGGCCACGCAGAAAGCCGCGACCGCCAAGGGCGTGGTCTGGCTCGCCATCAATTCGACCGAGCGTGCCGCCGGCGACTACCTGAAGCCCCCGGCGCTCGACGCCTGGATGAAGGACCAGTCCGCCGCGCCGACCGCCGTGCTGATGGATGAAGACGGCGTGATCGGCCGCGCCTACGGCGCCCGCACCACGCCGCACATCTTCATCGTCGATCCCAAAGGCACGCTGGTGTATGCCGGCGGCATCGACAGCATCGCCTCGGCGCGGCCCGAGGACATCAAGACCGCCACCAACTACGTGAACCAGGCGATCGGCGAAGCCTTCGGCGGCAAGCCGATCAGCGCGGCGACGACCCGACCCTACGGGTGCTCGATCAAATACAAGAGCTGACGACGCTCCGGCGGCGCGAAGCGCCCGCCCGTTCGCGGGCTGCCGTGGAACCGGCTTCGCCGGGCCACCGGCGGCGCCCCCGGTAGGGGGTTGGCGGCTACACGAAGTGAGCAAGCCTGGGGGCGAGCGACAATCGAGGGATGCCTTTCGCCCCTCTGAAGAACGACACCTTCCTGCGCGCCTGCTGGCGTCAGGCCACCGACCACACGCCCGTCTGGCTGATGCGGCAGGCAGGGCGCTACCTGCCCGAATACGTGGCAACGCGCGCGAAGGCGGGCAGCTTCATGGGGCTCGCCACCAACGTCGACTACGCGACAGAGGTCACGCTCCAGCCGCTGGATCGATATCCGCTGGATGCGGCGATCCTGTTTTCCGACATCCTGACCGTGCCGGACGCGATGGGCCTCGGCCTGTCATTCGAAGCCGGCGAGGGCCCGCGCTTCGCGCGCCCGGTGCGCGATGAAGCGGCGATTTCCGCTCTGGCGGTGCCCGACATGGACAAGCTGCGCTACGTCTTCGACGCGGTCACGTCGATCCGCAAGGCCCTCGCCGGCCGCGTGCCGCTGATCGGCTTTTCGGGTAGCCCTTGGACGCTCGCCTGCTACATGGTCGAGGGCGCAGGCTCCAGCGACTACCGGCTGGTCAAGACGCTCATGTACAGCCGTCCGAACCTGATGCACCGCCTGCTCGAAGTGAACGCGGACGCGGTCGCCACCTACCTCAACGCCCAGATCGCGGCAGGCGCGCAGGCGGTGATGGTGTTCGACAGTTGGGGTGGCGTCCTGGCCGATGGTGCGTTCCAGGCATTCAGCCTCGCCTACACCGCGCGCGTGCTCGCGCAGTTGCGTCGCGAAGGTGCCGACGGCCATCCGGTTCCGCGCATCGTGTTCACCAAGGGCGGCGGACTCTGGCTTCAGGATATGCGCGCACTCGACTGCGAAGTGCTCGGTGTGGACTGGACCGTGAACCTGGCCCGCGCGCGCAGCCTCGTCGGCGAAGGCAAAGGTGGGAAAGCGCTGCAGGGGAACATCGACCCGAACGTGTTGTTCGCGCCGCCGGCGCAGATCGAAACGGAAGTTGCAAAGGTGCTGCAAAGCTTCGGCAAGCCGCACAAGGATATGCAGACGAACGGCCCGACGCACATCTTCAACCTCGGCCACGGCATCAGCCAATTCACGCCGCCAGAGCACGTCGCCGCGCTGGTTGCGGCAGTGCACGGGCAGTCGCGCGCGCTTCGCGCATGACCGTATTGTTATGACTTGTAAACACCGAGATCGTCGATCCGAGGTTTGTCAAGGGCTTCGAAGCGTGAGGAGAGACTGACTTATGCACAAAACAGCTGTTGCGGTGCGCAAAACCATCTGAAGCGCGCCGAGCCCCGCTCCTAAAGCGATAGCGTCGCTAAGTCATTGATTTATATAAGTTTTGAACTTTGCTTTTTTTGCGGGCATTCCAGCGGGAGCCTTGATTTTCAAGGGCTGGCGGCGCGTCGGACCCCAATATCAACAAAGTTATCCACAGAAACTCTGGATGATGCGCAAAGCACTGTCAAATCAACAACTTAGGTCGTTTTGCTCCAAGTCGCTTTAACAAACCCGCCCGACGGAGAACGGCGTTGAGCTGGCGA
Organism: Variovorax ureilyticus; assembly: GCF_037889935.1. NCBI lineage: Bacteria > Pseudomonadati > Pseudomonadota > Betaproteobacteria > Burkholderiales > Comamonadaceae > Variovorax > Variovorax ureilyticus. The sequence continues at coordinate 28,117 of NZ_JBBKZU010000026.1, read as the reverse complement.
ATCGATGTCGCGGTTCAGACGCCGGCGCACAGTGCACTAGGGGATGTCCTTAGCTACGCCAGTGGCGTGCGCGTCACGCCGGGCGCACTGGTGCGGGTTCCGCTGGGACGCCGGGAGGTGCTCGGCGTCGCCTGGGCGGCGCATCAGGAAGACGCCGGGCCGGCGGCAGTGGAACTCAAGCCCATCGGCGCCGTCCTCGACGCCTTGGCGCCGCTCGATGAGGCCTGGCGCGATCTGGTCGCCTTTGCGGCGCGCTACTACCAGCGCTCGCTCGGCGAGATTGCGCTGGCCGCCTTGCCGCCGCAGCTTCGCGATCTTTCCGCGGTCCAACTGGCGCGGCGGCTGAAGCGCAAGCGCAGCGACAGCCCGCCAGGCGGCGTTTCGCCCTGCGCGGTGGCGCTCAGCGCCGAGCAAACCGAAGCGCTGTCGCGATTCGAGGCCGAAGCCGGGCCGTTCCTGCTCTTCGGCAGCACCGGCAGCGGCAAGACGGAGGTCTATCTGCGCGCAGTCGCCGCGCTGCTCGCGCGGGAGCCGCAGGCCCAGGCGCTCGTGATGGTGCCGGAGATCAACCTCACGCCGCAGCTCGAAGCCCGCTTCAAGGAGCGCTTCGGCGCCGATTCGGTGGTTTCGCTGCACAGCGGCATGACGAACCCCCAGCGTCTGGCGAGCTGGCTCGCGGCGCACAGCGGCGCAGCGCGGATCGTGCTGGGCACGCGCATGGCAGTGTTCGCGTCGATGCCGGCGCTGCGGCTCATCGTCGTCGACGAGGAGCACGACCCCAGCTACAAGCAGCAGGAAGGCGCCCGCTACTCGGCGCGCGACCTGGCCGTCTGGCGGGGCCGGCGCGAAAGCGCGAAGGTGATCCTCGGCTCGGCCACCCCCTCGCTGGAAAGCTGGCACCAGAGCCGGCCGGCCGCAGGCGACGATGCCGGCGGGCGCTATGTACGGCTGTCGATGCCATCGCGGATCGGCACCGGTGCGCTGCCCCGGGTGCGTCTGGTGGACATGAATCTGCAGCCGCCGAAGACGGTGCTTTCCGCCGCGCTGCTCGATGCGATCGGGCAGCGCATCGCCCGCGGCGAGCAGAGCATGGTCTTTCTGAACCGCCGCGGCTACGCGCCGGTGCTGGCCTGCGCCGACTGCGGCTGGAAGAGCGAATGCCCGCACTGCAGTGCCTACCGCGTGTTCCACAAGATCGACCGGACCCTGCGCTGCCACCACTGCGGCTTCACCGAGCGCGTGCCGCGCGCCTGCCCCGAATGCGGCAACCTCGACATCGCCCCGGTGGGCCGCGGCACCGAGCGGCTGGAAGAGCATCTGGGCGAGCTCTTCGCGGCGGTCCGCCGGCCGGACGGCAGCGCGGTGCGCATCGCCCGCATCGACGCCGACAGCACCCGCAAGCAGGGCGCGCTCGAATCGCAGCTCGCCGCCGTCCATTCCGGCGAGGTGGATGTCCTCGTGGGCACGCAGATGATCGCCAAGGGGCACGACTTCCGGCGCATCACGCTGGTCGCCGCGATCAATCCCGACGGGGCGCTGTTCTCGGGCGACTTCCGCGCGCCCGAGCGCTTGTTCAGTCTGCTCATGCAATCTGCAGGGCGCGCGGGCCGCGACGCGGCTTATGTTTCGGCGCAGGGGGCAACCGCGGAGATGTGGATCCAGACCCACCATCCGCAGCATCCGCTCTTCGTCGCGCTGAAGCGGCACGACTACCCGGCGTTCGCGCAAGGAGAACTCGAAGATCGCGCTGCCGCCGGCATGCCGCCTTTCGCCTTCCAGGCACTCCTGCGCGCGGACGCGCGCACGCAGGAAGTCGCTCAGGCATTCCTGGGCGCCGCAAATGCCGCCGCGGATGCGCTAGCGGGTTCCGACCAGGTCACGAGATACCCGGCGGTGCCCCTGGCGATTCAGCGCGTGGCGAACGTGGAACGGGCGCAGATGCTGCTGGAGAGTGCGTCGCGCGCCGTGCTGCAGCGGGTACTTGCGGGCTGGCAGCCCTTGCTGCATGAATTGAGGCGCACGCCAGAGGGCAAGGGCGTGATCCGGTGGCTGGTGGACGTGGACCCACACAGCATCTGAGACGCTGCGTCGCCCGTCGATGACGGGGCCGGCGGTTCAGAGCTGGCCGACGGGGTCCTTGCCCATTTCGACGTACTGCAGGCTCGATCGCCTTCTTCGGCTCGCCGTGCTCGGCCATACGAGCAGCAGCGTGCTCAAGAGCCCGGCGGCCAGCGCCGCGCCCGTGCGCAAGGCCCCCATGTGCCATAAGGCGGCGGCCATGGTGAGCCAGACCAACCACAAAGCCCCTCGCAACCATGTCGTCATGCCATCTCTCCCGATCTGAGAAACCACTTTAGCAGCGCTTGTGAAAACCTAAGCATTAACAATAGGCAATATTTGGCACTATTGCCTTATTGCGCCGCCCGCCGTGTAGGAAATACTCTGAAACAGTGGTTGACGACGCATCGACGCGCTGTTCAAGCTACGGAAAAGGATGGATTCATGCCGGATCCGACAGGGGTGGACCAGTGAAATCGCCGCTCGGAGTCATTTGGGGTATTTCGCTCGCTTTGCTGTGCCCGGCCGCGCTCGCGGCGGAGCTGGAGCTCCAGGGCACCCGGCTCCTGGTCAGCGGCATGCTGGACGGAACGGCCGTCAAGGCCTTCGAGGAGCAACTCGCGTCCGGCCACATCCGGACCGTCGTGTTCGAGAACTCGCTCGGCGGCACACCCGAGGTGGCCAGCGAATTCGCCCAGGCCATCCGGGCCAACGGCGTCAACACCGAAGTCAAGGGACAGTGCCACGCCGCCTGCGCCTATGCATTCCTGGCGGGCAAGGAGCACCGGTTCGGCCGCGGCTTCCAGGTGAACGGGCTGCTGATTCCGGTCGCGGGGCGGCCGCGCCCGGCCGATCTGGTGAGCCGATGGAACGGCGACGACGGGGTGCGGACCCTGTCTGATTTCATCGCGCCGCCCGCGGAAGCGGCGCCGACGGACACCGCCGCAACCGCCCTACCGTCAGCGGCAGCTGCATCGGCCAGCGCCCCGGCGGCCGTCCAGGCCGCAGCAGCCCCCAAGGAGCGCTGGCAGGCCAACCAGGGCGTGCTGTTCGTTTCCACGCCCACGCTGTTCGGCCGGGTCTACAACAGCTTCTACTGCGACGGAACGCAGGGGCGCGACATGTCGCGCTGCGAGCTGCTCTCCGACGCCGATCCGTACAAGCTTGGCGTCCTGACGCCTTAGTCACCTGGTCAAGGCGCCCCGTGCAGCCAACCCGCGACGAGCGGGAAGCTGAAGAATGCCGCCACGGTGGTCCAGAAGATGATCCGCGCGATGCGCGCGTTGTCGGCCCCGAATCGCTCGGCGAGCATCGAGACATTGCTCGCACTCGGCAGCGCGGCGATGAGGACGATCGTGACCAGCGTCGACGGTGCCAGCGCCACGCCCAACGCCATGGCAGCGCGCGCGACGCCGTAGACCAGGAGCGGATGCACCATCAGTTTGATCGCGATCACCGGCAGCACATCCCCAAGAGGCGCCTTCGGCGACAGCGCGGATGCACTCCCCATCGCCTTGGCCACGACCGCGCTCGCCTGATGCTCCCGCGCCAAGACAGAGGCACGTGCGAGCACCGCGCCGATGGTGAACAGCGCGACCGGCGAAGCGGCTTCCGCGAGCATCGTGATCGTCCGGTCCATTGCAGCGGGCAGGACCAGCCCGGTCGCGGAGGCGAGCCCGCCCAATACGATCGACCACGGCATCGGGTTCTGCGCGATGCCGCGGAGCGCCTGCCGCACCGCCTTCGCGCCGCCATGCTCATCCGCGCCGTCGAGACGCGACAACGCGATGCACAGCGATGACGTCACGATCATGTCGAATGCGATGGTGATGATCGTCGGCGTCGCCGCTTGCCCGCCGAGGATCGCCACCAGCAGCGGGACGCCCATGAAGCCCGTGTTCGGGAAGGCTGCCACCAGCGCGCCAAAGGCCGCGTCGTTCCATCCGATGCGCCGGTTGCGGCTCAGGGCCACGGTCACACCCACCACGATCAGCGCACAGAGGCCCCAGATCAGCACCACGCCCGCATCGAGCAACTGGCCGATCGGCGCGCCGGCGCCGAACCGGAAGAGCATGCAGGGCAGCGCGAAGTACAGGACGAAGACATTCAGGCCCGGGATCGCAGCCAGCGGCAGCGCCCCGCCGCGCGCCGCGGCGTAGCCGGCTGCGATCAACGCGAAGAAGGGGACTGTGACAAGAAATATCTGCAGCACGCGGCGATTGTCCCTGCCCCGCGCCGCACGGCCGGGCAGCGTCCGGCTAACGCAAAAAGCGGCGCGGGTCTAGCACAAATCAAGAAGGCGGCGACCTCGAGCCGACCCGTATCATTGCCCGCTTTGCGCCTCCCCGTTCCCACTCTCCATGTCCTCCGGTCTCAATTTCGCGCAGCAAGAAGCGGTCAACTACATGCACGGGCCCTGCCTCGTGCTCGCGGGCGCGGGTTCCGGCAAGACGCGCGTGATCACCCACAAGATCGCGCGGCTGATCCAGGCGGGCCTCGAGCCCAAGCGCATCGCCGCCATCACCTTCACCAACAAGGCCGCCGCCGAAATGCGCGAGCGTGCCAAGGGGCTGATCGGCCGCGATGCGAAGAACGTGGTGGTCTGCACCTTCCACGCGCTCGGCGTGCGCATGATGCGCGAGGACGGCGCGGTGCTCGGACTCAAGCCGGCCTTCAGCATCCTCGACGCCGATGACGTGGCGAAGATCCTGAAGGACGCCGGCGGCACCAGCGACCTGGCGACCGCACGCATCTGGCAGTGGACGATCAGCAAGTGGAAGAACATGGGCCTGAACGCTGCGCAGGCCGAGGCCCAGGCGGCCGACGACAACGAGCGCATCACCGCGCGAATCATGGCGCGCTACGAAGAGCGCCTCGTCGCCTATCAAAGCGTGGATTTCGACGACCTGATCGGCATGCCGCTCAAGCTGCTCAAGGACTTCGACGAGGTGCGCGCCAAGTGGCAGGCCGCGCTCGGCCACATCCTGGTCGACGAATACCAGGACACCAACGCCACCCAGTACGAAGTGCTCAAGGCGCTGGCCGGCGAACGCGGCCGCTTCACCGCGGTGGGCGACGACGACCAATCGATCTACGGCTGGCGCGGCGCGACGCTCGACAACCTCAAGAAGCTCCCCGTCGACTATCCCAGCCTCAAGGTCATCAAACTCGAACAGAACTACCGGAGTACGAGCGCGATCCTGCGCGCGGCGAACAACGTGATCGGGCCGAATCCCAAGCTGTTCCCGAAGACGCTGTTCAGCGAGCTCGGCGAAGGCGAGCCGGTGCGCGTGGTCGACGCGGACAACGAACAGCACGAGGCGGAACGCGCGGTGGCGCGCATCCAGAGCCTGCGCGCGGGCGACGCGAGTTCGCAGGGCCAGCAGTTCCGGGAGTTTCGCGACTTCGCGATCCTCTATCGCGCCAACCACCAGGCCCGGGTATTCGAGCAGGCGCTGCGCAAGGCGCAGATCCCCTACAAGGTCTCCGGCGGACAGAGCTTCTTCGACCGCGCGGAAATCAAGGACCTGTGCGGCTGGTTCCGGCTCTGGGTCAACAACGACGACGACCCGGCCTTCCTGCGCGCGGTGACCACGCCCAAGCGCGGCATCGGCCACACCACGCTCGCGAGCCTCGGTACGTTCGCGAGCCAGTACAAGCTCAGCCTGTTCGAGGCGCTCTTCAGTCCCTCGCTGCCCAGCGTGATGCCCAAGCGCGCGCTCGATGGCCTGCATGAATTCGGCCGCTACATCAACGACCTCGAATACCGTGCACGGAACACCACGGGCGCGGAGGACTCACGCGCTTTCCTCGCGGAGTGGCTCAAGGAAATCGAATACGAGAAGCACCTGTACGACGGCGAGGACAGCGAGCAGGCCGCCGCCAGCCGCTGGACCAACGTGCTGGAGTTCTGCGATTGGATGTCGCAGCGCTGCGGAGGCCAGATCGACGATGCCTCCGGCGCGACGATGGAGAACGAACGCAAGAGCCTGCTCGAAGTGGCGCAGACGATCTCGCTGCTCTCCACCATCAGCGAGCGCGAGCAGGAGCAGAACGTGGTCACGCTCTCCACGCTGCATGCGTCCAAGGGCCTGGAGTGGCCGCACGTGATGCTGATCGGCGTGAACGAAGGCCTGCTGCCCTTCAAGCTCGACGACGACAACGGCCGGCAGGAGAAGGTCAGCGAGAGCACGCTGGAACGCCTGCAGGAAGAGCGACGCCTGATGTACGTCGGCATCACGCGCGCGCAGCGCAGCCTGGCGGTGAGCTGGACCAAGCGCCGCAAGCAGGGCCGCGAGATGGTGGCCGCGCAGCCCAGCCGCTTCATCGCCGAGATGGCGCTCGACAAGAACACCGTCAAGGAGGACCCGCGCGAAAAGCTCAAGGCGCTGCGCGCCGAGTTCGCCCGGAAGGTCAAGGACAATGCAGCCGCGGCCGCCGCGGCATCGGCGCCATGAGAGGCGCGCTGCTCGCCTGCGTCGCAACCGCATGCCTGCTCTCCGGCAACGCCCTGGCGCAGGGCGCGACGCCCGCCGCTGCCGCGTCCGGCTGTCCTGCCACAGCGTCGGACATGCCGCTCGAATCGCTCTTCGGCACCTGGGAGGCGCGCTTCGAAGGGCTGCCCGGCGCGGCCAAGGTGCAGCTTGCCAAGCACCCCGACTACGCCGGCGTGCGCGGCACCATCACCCGCGGCGGAGGCGATACGCCCCCGACCACCGCCCAACTCGCGGGCGACGTCGATGAGGACGGCTACCTGAGCCTCGACGAATCGGTGGACGGGCGCTCCATCAGCGGCGTCTGGCTGGGAGAGCTCCAGGCCGCCTCCTGCGGCAAGGAATTCAAGGGAATCTGGCGCAACGCGGCCGACGAAAGCACGCGCCCCTTCGTACTGACCAAGATCAACGACAACACAGGGAAATGACGATGAAGGTGGACGTTCGCATCCTCTCTTTCGTGACGCTCGTCGGCGGGCTCGGCGCAACCGGCGCGCAGGCGCAAGCCGTGGACGTGCCGCGCAGCCCGCTCGCCGACGCGCAACTCACCTGGCAGGAGTGCCAGCGGCTGACCGGCAACAACGAAGCACGTCTGGCCTGCTTCGACCGCTGGGCCCAACAGCAGTCGCTGCCCGCCGCAGCGGTGCCTCCGGCGCCGGCCGTGCTCGCCGAAACGCCGCCGCCGACGCCGGTCGACGCCAGCGTACCCGCAACACGCGTGATCTCGGTCGCCAAGACGGATGGCTGCCGCGATCGGCAATACAACTCGCTGTCGCGATTCTGGGAACTCGAAGCCGGCACCGACTGCGGCACCTTCGGCTTCCGCGGATACCGTCCCCTGAACGTTTCCCTCGGCGTGGCCGCGAACGACCCGGAAACCCCGACCTCGCCGGCGCCAGGCCGCGACGGCGTGGATCGCCCCTATCAGTCGCAGGACATGCGCATCGCTCTTTCATTTCGCACCAAGCTCGCGCACGGGCTGCTGACCCGCGACGATCCGGAGAAGAGGGACGCGCTGTGGTTCGGCTATACGCAGCAGTCGACCTGGCAGGTGTTCAACGAAGAGCTCTCGCGTCCGTTCCGCACCACCGACCACGAGCCGGAGTTCATGTACTCCTACCCCACCGACTACAAGCTGCCCGGCGGCTGGAGGATGCGCTACACCGGCCTGGGCCTGAACCACCAGTCGAACGGCCAGGACCTGCCGCTGTCGCGGAGCTGGAACCGCATCTACCTGATGGCAGGCGCCGACCTGGACGACCGCTACATCATCACGGGACGCATCTGGAAGCGCATTTCCGAAGCCGGCTCGGTGCACATCGATCCGGCCAAGGACGACAACCCGGACATCGAGGACTACATCGGGCGCGCCGAGATCAAGGGCATCTGGAACTTCGATCGCAACAACCAGTTCGCCGCCACCGTGCGCAACAACCTGCGACCGAGCGGCAAGGGCTCGATCCGCCTCGAATGGCTCAAGGCGATCGGCGACCCGGCGCACAGCAACCTGCGCTTCCACACGCAGCTCTTCTACGGCTACGGCGACACGCTGATCGACTACAACAAGAAGCGCACGGTCTTCATGGTGGGCGTGAGCCTGGTGGACTTCTGAGGGCCTACCAGGTCACCTCGCGCTCGGGCGTCGCCGAGATGCGGTGGATGGAGATGTCCGCGCCGTCGTACTCCTCCTCCGGGGTCAGCCGGATTCCCACAGTGGCCTTGAGCGTGCCGTAGACGACCGCGCCCGCCACCGCGGCCCAGGCGACGCCGATGACGACGCCGATCAACTGGGCGACGAGGCTGACGCCGCCGATACCGCCCAGCGCCTTGCTGCCGAAGATGCCCACCGCGAGCCCACCCCAGGTGCCACAGAGGCCGTGCAAGGGCCAGACGCCGAGAACGTCGTCTATCTTCCACTTGTTCTGCGTCAGCGTGAACATCGCGACGAACATCGCGCCGGCCACGCCGCCGACCGCCAGCGCGCCCAGCGGATGCATCACGTCGGAGCCGGCACAAATAGCCACCAGACCCGCCAGCGGCCCGTTGTAGGTGAAGCCCGGGTCGTTCCGCCCGAGCGCGAGTGCCGCGAGCGTGCCGCCCACCATCGCCATCAGCGAATTCACGGCGACGAGGCCGGAAATCTTGTCGAGGGTCTGCGCGCTCATCACGTTGAAGCCGAACCAGCCGACGCACAGCACCCAAGCTCCAAGGGCCAGGAAGGGAATGCTCGACGGCGGATGTGCGCTCAGCGAGCCATCGCCGCGGTAACGATTCCGGCGCGCGCCAAGGAGCAGCACTGCCGGGAAAGCCAGCCAGCCCCCCACTGCGTGCACGACGACCGAGCCCGCGAAATCGTGGAACTCGCTGCCGGTGACCGAGGCGATCCACGTTTGGATGCCGAAGGCCTTGTTCCACGCAATGCCCTCGTACAACGGATACACGAAGCCGACGATCACCGCAGTGGCGACGAGCTGCGGCCAGAACTTCGCGCGCTCCGCAATACCGCCGGAGATGATCGCGGGGATCGCCGCTGCAAATGTCAGCAGAAAGAAGAACCGCACCAGCTCGAAGCCGCTCTTTGCCGAGAGGGCTTCCGCGCTGACGAAGAAATGCGTGCCGTAGGCCACCCCGTACCCCACGAGGAAGTACACGACCGTCGAGACCGAGAAGTCGACGAGGATCTTGATCAGTGCATTGACCTGGTTCTTCTTGCGGACCGTGCCGAGCTCGAGAAAGGCGAAGCCGGCGTGCATGGCGAGAACCATGATGGCCCCAAGAAGGATGAAAAGCGCGTTCGCGCCCTGAGTTAGTGCGTCCATGAAGAGCTTGCGAGGGGAATTGTCTTGTTGTGGTGCGATTCGCCGTCTTTGTGCGAATGCCCGGCTTTCGCAAGCAAAAATGGTGCCGAAGGGGCTCGGATGTGGTGCCGCCTGCGCCACTTCATGGCGCCGCGCACCGAAACGTCGCGCGGGTTTGGTGCGCCAAAAGCGAAAAGCCCTCGAACTCTTTCGAATTCGAGGGCTTGATGATTTGGTGGCCTGGGGCGGAATCGAACCACCGACACGCGGATTTTCAATCCGCTGCTCTACCAACTGAGCTACCGGGCCTTGGTATGAAGCCCTCGATTATACAGTGCTTCTGCGCCCTCTCGAAAGGTCGACGCCAAGTTGCTTCAGTTTTCTGTAAAGGTGGGTGCGTTCGAGCCCCGTCTTTTCGGCGACGCGCGTCATGGAGCCGTTCTCCATCGCGAGATGGAACTCGAAGTAGGCTTTCTCGAAGCCGTCTCGCGCATCGCGCAGCGGACGATCGAGATCGAAGCTTTGGGTGGATTGCGGACCGGTCTCCACAGCGGCGGCCTGCGGCGCAGTCGGCACCAGGGCGCTTTCACCCACGGTCGTGACCACCGCGGAGAAACTGTTCGCTGGCGGCACCACGCTGGCGGCGGCGCGGCGCGCGCTTTCGCGCGCCAAGCCCTGCTCGACCGCTTTCAGGAGCTTCTGCAGCGTGATCGGCTTTTCGAGGAACGCGAATGCGCCGATGCGCGTGGCATCGACTGCCGTGTCGATGGTGGCATGGCCGCTCATCATCACCACGGGCATGCTCAACAGGCCTGCCGCCGACCATTCCTTCAACAGCGTCACGCCATCGGTATCGGGCATCCAGATGTCGAGCAGCACGAGATCGGGACGGGCCCGCTGTCGCGCGGCTCTGGCTTCGGCAGCGTTCTCGGCGAGTTCGACGTTGTGACCTTCGTCGTTGAGAATTTCAAAGAGCAGGTCTCGGATGCCCAGCTCGTCATCGACCACGAGGATGTTTGCCATGTCTTTGAGGTGTGCGCCGATGTTTATCTAGTTTGGTGATGTGCCCGAAGATTGAAGCAATGGCTCGCCTGCCGTGTGCTCAGGTCGCGGATGACTTGGAATCTTCTGTGTGAGTAACCGCTCCCTGCGGCCCCCCTGAAAGCGCAAATGATAACGAGACTTGTGCACCAACCACAGCCCCATCGACGACACGGTTCGAAAGTTCGATGCGCGCGCCGTGTTCGTCGGCGATCTTCTTGACGACCGCGAGTCCCAAGCCGGTGCCCTTCGCCTTGGTCGTGACGTAAGGCTCGAACGCGCGCTTGAGGATGTGTTCCGCGAAGCCGGCGCCGCTGTCCTGCACCGTCAGGCGCACGCGCTGGCCGGATTCCGCGAGCCGGGTGCGGATGACGACCTCGCCGGCATGGCCTGTCCGGCCGGCATTGGCCTCGGCCGCATCCTGGGCGTTCTGCAGGAGGTTGTGAATGACTTGCCGAATCTGCTGAGCGTCGGCACGGATCGTGGGGCAGCGCTCGTCAAGTTCCGGTCGCAGGGCGACCGAAGCGTTCTCCGCCGGGTAGAGATGGAGGATGTCGGTCACCAGCGCATTGATATCGACAGCCTTCAGGTCGGCCGCCGGCAGCCGCGCGTAGTCGCGGAACTCGTTGACGAGACGCTTCATGGCATCGACCTGGTCGACGATGGTCTTGACGGACTTGGTCAGTACGGTTTGCTCGGGCGCGGCAACCTTGCCGGACAGCTTCATCTCGAGCCGCTCGGCCGAGAGCTGGATCGGGGTCAGCGGATTCTTGATCTCGTGCGCGAGCCGTCGCGCGACTTCGCCCCAGGCCTGCGCGCGCTGCGCAGAGACGATTTCGGAAATGTCGTCGAACACCAGCAGCCGGGTCGCCCCGGGAAGCTCGGCGCCGCGGGCGACGATGTTGATCGTGTCTTCCACCATCGCGTCGCCGGAGGCGTGCAGTTCGAACGCATGCTGCCAATGGTCGAGGCCGTGTTGCAGGCGCTCCACCTCGAAGTCGTCGAACTGCTGCTGCACGCTTTGCGCGAAGTCCGCAAGACCGGGCACGTCGGACAGGCGCTGGCCTTCGTACGCCGCCAGCGGCGCGCGCAGAACGCGCGTGGCGCCCGGGTTGGTCGAGGCGATGACGCCGTCCGCGTGGAGCACGATCACGCCGGAGGTCAGGTTGTCGAGGATGGTCTGCAGGTTGGACCGCGCGGCATCCAGCTCGCCCATGGTCTTTTCGACCGCGCCGCGGGCCTCGGCGAGTTGCTGGGTCATGACGGCGAACGAACGGGTGAGGCCACCGAGTTCGTCCTTGCCTTGCAGCACGGCGGTCGGCCGCAGGTCGCCGCCGGCCACCTGGCGCACGCCGTCGGCCAGCACCAGGAGGGGTCGCGCAAGCTGGTTGCCGAAAAGCACGGCCAGGAGCACCGCGCCGAACACAGCCAGGAAAAGCGTCAGCGTGAGCGTGCCGATGTACATCCTGCGCAAGCCCTCGCGGGCGAGCGCTCGTTCCTGGTATTCGCGGTTGGCCTCCTGCACCGCCAGCGCGTTGGCGACCACGGCAGGTGGCAGGGGTTGCGTCACCTGCAGGAAGCGGGGCTCCGTGTTGAACTCGAAACCCTGCCGCTGCACGAGCGCGATCGCGCGGACACTCGCGGGTGGCGGCGCGGCGCCGCCTGGAGCGGGGATCTCGTCGAGGCCCTCGATGTGCGCGATGGCCCTGTCGGCGCGCACCTGCCGCAGTTGCTGCGAGGTTGGCCGCTCGGGGCTGAGCTGGAAGCGCGAGGTGCCGGCACCGGCGATGAGCTGGCCGCTGCTCGACCACAGCACGACATCGGTGGCCCCCAACTGGTCGCGGATCCGCTCCAGCACCAGGCCGGCGCCCGCATCCGACACGTTGGCCAGTTGCGTACCGGACGCCTTCGTCTTGTTCATGAGGTCTTCGGACAGCGAGTCCAGCGTGGCCCGCCCGAGGTTCAGACCCGCATCGAGCGCGCCTTCCACCTTGACGTCGAACCAGCTTTCGATGGACCGCGCCACGAACTGATAGGACACCACATACACCAGCATGCCCGGTACCACGCCCACCAGCGCAAAGATGGCTGCAAGCTTGACCAGCAGGCGGCTGCCGAACTTCCCCTGGCGCAGCCGGCTCAGCAGCCGGTAGGCGACCCATCCGATCACGAGGACGAGCACCACCGCCACGACCACGTTGATACCGAGCAGCCGCTCGTAGTTGCGCTCGTAGAACGCTCGATTGTTGGTCGCCTGCGCCAGCAGGAACATCAGCACGAGGCCGATGGCGGTGACCATCGCCGCACCGACGCCGACAGCCCAGCGAACCGCGCGCGAACGCCGCGCCGCCGGCGACTTGGAGCCGCCGCGCGATGCGATGCTCACTTCGCTTTCTCCAGCGGCAGACGGGCGCTTTTCTCGATGGCGATGTTCCAGTCAGGCTGGCCGCCGAGGCCACCGATCTGGAACTGGAACGGCCGCGGCAGCTGCGAGGTGTCGAGGCGGAAGCGGAACGTCACCGGGTGATCCTGCGCGTCGCCGATCTCGGACAGATCGCCCAGACGCATCCGGCCGACCCGCCGCACCCCATCCAGGGCGTCGGCGAGGGTGTCGAAGTTCTGGTTCAGCGAAACGCCGAACCCGGCATTGGTGATGGGCACGGGCGACACGTTCAGACGCCACCGCCGGCTGAGCGGCTGATAGGCGAGTCGCATGTGCCGCGCGGCTTGTGCGACTTTAAGGTCAGTCCAATACCAGCGTTCGCGGTAGACCTCGGCCTCGGCGACGAAATAGATCGCGATGCCCTTTTCCAGCACCTCCTCGACCAGCGTCGGCAGTTCGAACTGGACCTGGGCGGTGAGGTAGATCCCATCGTCCGCCTGCTCGAGCCGCATCTGGGTGACGGATGCGCCGTGCGGGTCGGCCTTTGCGGCGCCCGGAAACCATGCAAGACAGCAGGCGACCATCAGCAGCACGGCCAGCCGGGCCGCGAAGCATCGGTCAACCCTTCTGCTTTTCCAGCAGGGCGAAGAAGAAACCGTCGTGATCACCCAACGGATTGTCCGGGAGCCCACGCGCGTTTACCCCGATTCGAGGCAGCAAATGCCCCGGCGAAGGCAGTAAACGACCGTCTTTGTTGCGTGCAAAGAACGCCTCGATTTGGTGCGAACCCTCTTCCCTGAACACCGAGCAGGTGCAATACAGGAGGCGGCCGCCCGGTCGGACCAGAGGCCAGAGCGCCTGCAGCAGCATGGCTTGCTCCAGGGCCAATTGCTCGATATCGCTCTCGCGTCGCAGCCATCGCACGTCCGGATGGCGCCGGACGATTCCGGAGGCCGTGCACGGGGCGTCGAGCAGGATGGCGTCGAAGGGCACGCCGTCCCACCACTCGGCGGGTCGGGAAGCGTCGGCGACCACCACCTTGGCGCGCAGGCCGAGCCGCGAGAGCGTTTCATCGATGCGCCGGCTGCGCGCCGCATCGACTTCGAGGGCGGTGACTTCGATGTCACCAATGGCGGCCGATTCGAGGAGGTGCGCCGTCTTCCCGCCCGGTGCGGCGCAGGCGTCCAGCACACGAAGCGGCGCGCCACCACTGCGAAAACCGGTCATCAGAAGCGGCGCGGCGATCTGGGCGGCGGCGTCCTGCACCGAGCACTCACCCTCGGCAAAGCCAGGGAGTTGCTGCACCGGCCGCGCACGTGCCAGCTGGATGCCGCTTTCGCCGACGGGAAAGCCTTGCAGGCCAGCGTCGTTCAACTTGCGGAGGTAGCCGGCGACACTGCCTTTGCGGAGATTGACGCGAAGGGTCATGGGTGCCTGCGAATTGTCGGCAGTGAGCACACGCTGCCATTCGCGCGGGTGGTCGCGCTTCACGCGCTCGATCCACCAGCGCGGATGGTTCCACTGCGCGACCGGCTCGCGATCCGTGCTCGAGATCAGCTCTTCTCGATCCCGGAGGAAGCGCCGCAGGCACGCATTGATGAAGCTCGCCTGCGCGCGGGTCTCCGGATTGCGCTTGGCCGCTTCGACGGTCTGGTCGACCAGGGTGAACGGTTCGTAGGGCGAGCGCCCCGCGTCCCACGCCAGCGCGAGTGCGGTGCAAAGCAGCGCGTCCGCCGCGGGCGGCGGCGTGCGCTTGGCGAGTTGCCGGCGCAGCGCCTCGGCGCGTCCGAGCCAGCGCAGCGCCTGGAAGCCCAGGGCCTGGACGCCCGGGCGCAGCGAAGGCTCCACCGCCTCGAATGCGACGGCGCCCGAAACCCCCGTGCGGACCGAAGCCAGCGCGGCGGCGGTCAGGTGCAGCTGGCGCCACAGGGGCGGCGAAACAGAATTGGGATGGGAAAGGTCTGGCAAATCGGGTCGATGGTAATTGGGTGATGCGTCAGGCACGCAACACTGGGCTCAGCGCAGCGGGGCGGCTGCCTTGATCTGCATGATCCACGCCACCAGCACCGCCGGGAAGTCGGCGATCGCGGCGTTGTACTGGGCCACGGCGAGATTGAATTGCCCTCGGGCCATCTCGGCGGCCGCGGACGGTTCCGGCCAAGCGATGGGTGTCGAGACGTCCGCGCCTTCCACGTGACCCTCGAGCGACGCCGGCCGCGACAGGGTTCCGTCGGCGTCGAAGCTGACCACCGCATCGGGATGGAGGCTCTGCCAGGCCGCGAGCATGACGTGCATCGCCGTGCTCATCGCGGCCATGCCCGCCGGGTTCAATGGCCGAAGGCGCGTGGTCGCGAGCAGCGTCGAGAGCTGGTTGGCCGCAGCCCGCGCCGAAGCGCTGGGCGATTCGAGCGGCGTGGTGGACGGCTCCTCCTCGGCCACGCGGGCGAGCACGAAGTCGAGTTGCCGGACCAGCGCCGCATCGAGCACCGCATACGACTGCAGCGCGGCCGAACGCAGGCGCATCAGCCGGTTGTAGGCGCCCACGAACCAGAACAGCGCGATCGCACCGGCAATCCAGTATGGCAAGGATTCAGGCATGTCCGGCATCTAGTGCGCGCCCAATAAAAAGCCCCCGATCCGCGGGCGGAAAGGGGGCAGTTGGGGACCGGTCATGACCGGCGATGCTACTACCGCTTATTCGGTTGCAGCACCTTCGCCGGCGTCGACCGTCACCGTGGCATCGTCGGCCGCGGTGGAGCCGGACAGCTCTGCCGCTTCGGCTTCGGCGATGGCGCGGCGCTCGGCCTCGTCCATGGCGTCCTTCGCCTTGCGCGCCTGGTGGTACGCCATGCCGGTGCCTGCAGGAATCAGGCGGCCGACGATGACGTTTTCTTTCAGGCCGCGCAGTTCGTCGCGCTTGCCCATGATCGCGGCCTCGGTCAGCACGCGCGTCGTTTCCTGGAACGATGCGGCGCTGATGAAGCTGTCGGTCGAGAGCGAGGCCTTCGTGATACCCAGCAGCAGGTTGGTGTACGTCGCGGGGATCTTGTCAGCGGCGCGCAGGGCGTCGTTGGTGTTGAGCATCTCGCTGCGTTCGACCTGTTCACCGGCGATGTAGCTGGTGTCGCCCGGGTTCTCGACCACGACGCGGCGCAGCATCTGGCGAACGATCACCTCGATGTGCTTGTCGTTGATCTTCACACCCTGCAGTCGGTACACGTCCTGCACTTCGTCCACGATATAGCGCGCCAGTTCTTCGGACCCCAGCAGGCGCAGGATGTCCTGCGGATCGGCCGGGCCGTCGACGATCGACTCGCCCTTGTTCACCACCTGGCCTTCGTGCACCAGGATGTTCTTTTCCTTCGGCACGAGTTCTTCCCAGACCTTGCCTTCCGGATCGGTGATCTGCAGGCGGACCTTGCCCTTCGTTTCCTTGCCGAACGACACGGTGCCGGTCATCTCGGCCAGCATGCCCTTGTCCTTCGGCGAACGGGCTTCGAACAGCTCGGCCACGCGCGGCAGACCGCCGGTGATGTCGCGGGTCTTCTGGCCTTCGACCGGAATCCGCGCCAGCACTTCGCCGGGGCCCACGTCCTGGCCGTCGCGCACCTGGACCAGCGCGCCGATCGGGAAGCCGATCGTCACCGAGTGGTCGGTGCCGGGGATCTTCACCTCGGCGCCCGAGGCGTCGATCAGCTTCACCTGCGGACGCACGACCTTGGCTGCGCCGCGGCGCTTCGGATCGATCACGACCAGGGTCGACAGGCCCGTGACTTCGTCCACCTGCTTGGCGACCGTGAGGCCTTCCTCGACGTTCTCGAACTTCGTCTTGCCGGCGAATTCCGTGATGATCGGGCGCGTCAGCGGATCCCAGTTGGCCAGCACGTGGCCCGCCTTGATCTGCTGGTCGGCCTTCACCGTCAGCGTGGCGCCATAAGGCACCTTGTGGCGCTCGCGCTCGCGGCCGTGCTCGTCATGAATGACGATCTCGCCCGAGCGTGCAATCACCACCAGCTCGTTCTTGCTGTTGGTCACGTAGCGCATCGTGGCGTTGAAGCCGATCACGCCGTTGGACTTGGCTTCGACGCTCGAAGCGACGGCTGCACGCGATGCCGCACCACCGATGTGGAAGGTACGCATCGTCAGCTGCGTGCCCGGCTCGCCGATCGACTGCGCCGCGATCACGCCGACCGCTTCGCCGTTGTTGACGAGACCGCCGCGGCCCAGGTCGCGGCCGTAGCACTTGGCGCAGAGACCGAAGCGGGTCGCGCAGGTCAGCGCGGTGCGGACCTTGACCTCGTCGACGCCTTCGGCTTCGAGGGCCTCGATCGTGTCTTCGTCCAGCATGTCGCCGGCCTTCGCGAGCACCGCACGCGTTTCCGGGTGCAGCACGTCTTCCGCAGCCGTGCGGCCCAGGATACGTTCGCGCAGCGACTCGATCACTTCACCGCCTTCGACGATCGCGCGCATCACGGCGCCGTCCTGCGTGCCGCAGTCCTGTTCGATCACGACCAGATCCTGCGTCACGTCGACCAGACGGCGGGTCAGGTAACCCGAGTTCGCGGTCTTCAGCGCGGTGTCGGCCAGACCCTTACGGGCACCGTGGGTGGAGATGAAGTACTCCAACACGTTCAGGCCTTCGCGGAAGTTCGCGGTGATCGGCGTCTCGATGATCGAGCCGTCCGGCTTGGCCATCAGGCCCCGCATGCCGGCCACCTGACGGATCTGGGCGGCGGAACCGCGGGCGCCCGAGTCGGCCATCATGTAGATGGAGTTGAACGACTCCTGCTCCACTTCCTTGCCGTTGCGGTCCACGACCTTTTCCTTCGACAGCTTGGCCATCATGACCTTCGACACTTCGTCGCCGGCCTTGCCCCAGATGTCGACCACCTTGTTGTAGCGCTCGCCGGCGGTCACGAGACCGGAGACGTACTGCTGCTCGATCTCCTTCACTTCCTTGGCCGAGCGGTCGATGATGCCGTGCTTCTCCGAAGGCACGAGCATGTCGTCGATCGCGATCGAGATGCCGGCCTTGGTCGCGAGGCGGAAACCGTTCTGCAGCAGTTTGTCGGCGAAGACCACCGTCTCCTTCAGACCGCACTTGCGGAACGAAGCGTTGATGAGCTTGGAGATTTCCTTCTTCTTCAGCGCCTTGTTGATGTTCGAGAAAGCCAGGCCCTTCGGCAGGATCTCGGACAGCAGCGCGCGGCCCACGGTCGTATCGACGAGCGAGGTCGAGGGCGTGAACTCGCCCGTTTCCTTGTTCTTCGTGTACTCGGTGATGCGCACCGCGATCTTGGCGGTGAGCTCGACCACGCCGGCGTCGAGTGCGCGCTGCACTTCGCCGATGTCGGAGAACACCAGGCCTTCGCCCTTGCCGTTCACGCGATCGCGGGTCGTGTAGTACAGACCCAGCACCACGTCCTGCGACGGCACGATCGACGGTTCGCCGTTGGCCGGGAACAGCACGTTGTTGGAAGCCAGCATCAGCGTGCGGGCTTCCATCTGCGCTTCGACCGACAGCGGCACGTGGACGGCCATCTGGTCACCATCGAAGTCGGCATTGAACGCCGCGCAGACCAGCGGGTGCAGCTGGATCGCCTTGCCTTCGATCAGGATCGGCTCGAAGGCCTGGATGCCCAGTCGGTGCAGCGTCGGTGCGCGGTTCAGCATCACCGGGTGTTCCTTGATCACTTCTTCAAGGATGTCCCACACCACCGGCGTGCCGGATTCGACTTCCTTCTTCGCCGCCTTGATGGTGGTCGCGATGCCCATCGCTTCAAGGCGGGAGAAGATGAAGGGCTTGAACAGCTCGAGCGCCATCAGCTTCGGCAGGCCGCACTGGTGCAGCTTGAGCGTCGGGCCCACCACGATGACCGAACGGCCCGAGTAGTCGACGCGCTTGCCCAGCAGGTTCTGGCGGAAGCGGCCGCTCTTGCCCTTGATCATGTCGGCCAGCGACTTGAGCGCACGCTTGTTGGCGCCCGTCATGGCCTTGCCGCGACGGCCGTTGTCCAGCAGCGAATCGACCGCTTCCTGGAGCATCCGCTTCTCGTTGCGCGCGATGATTTCCGGCGCCTTCAGTTCGAGCAGACGACGCAGACGACTGTTGCGGTTGATCACACGTCTGTAGAGGTCGTTCAGGTCGGAGGTCGCGAAGCGGCCGCCGTCCAGCGGCACCAGCGGACGCAGGTCCGGCGGCAGCACGGGCAGCACGTCCAGCACCATCCACTCGGGCTTGATGCCCGACTTGCGGAAGGCTTCCAGCACCTTGAGGCGCTTGGAGTTCTTCTTGACCTTGACTTCGGAGCCGGTCAGGTCACCGCGGAGCTTCTCGATCTCGGTGTCGAGTTCGATGCCCATCAGCAGGTCCTTGATGCCTTCGGCGCCCATCTTGGCGATGAATTCATCGCCGTATTCCTTGCGCTTCGCGTCGTAGTCGTCCTCGGACATGATGCTGAACTTCTTCAGCGGAGTCATGCCGGGGTCGGTCACCACGTAGGCTTCGAAGTACAGCACGCGCTCGATGTCGCGCAGCGTCATGTCGAGCACGAGGCCCAGACGCGACGGCAGCGACTTCAGGAACCAGATGTGCGCGCAGGGCGCGGCCAGGTCGATGTGACCCATGCGCTCGCGGCGCACCTTGGTCTGCGTGACTTCGACGCCGCACTTCTCGCAGATCACGCCGCGGTGCTTGAGGCGCTTGTACTTGCCGCACAGGCACTCATAGTCCTTGATCGGGCCGAAGATCTTGGCGCAGAAGAGACCGTCGCGCTCGGGCTTGAATGTGCGGTAGTTGATGGTCTCGGGCTTCTTCACCTCGCCGAAAGACCACGAACGGATCTTCTCGGGCGAAGCCATGCCGATCTTGATGGCATCGAAATGCTCATCCGGGGTGAACTGCTTGAACAGGTCGAGTAGCGATTTCATAAGACTCTTTCCCCTTTTCGATTACGAACGCTCGAGCTCGATGTCGAGACCCAGCGAACGGATTTCCTTCACCAGCACGTTGAACGATTCCGGCATGCCGGCTTCGATCGAGTGCTCGCCCTTGACGATGCTTTCGTAGACCTTGGTGCGGCCTTGCACGTCGTCGGACTTCACGGTCAGCATTTCCTGCAGGACATAGGAAGCGCCGTAGGCTTCGAGCGCCCACACTTCCATTTCCCCGAAACGCTGGCCGCCGAACTGCGCCTTGCCGCCGAGCGGCTGCTGCGTGACCAGCGAGTACGGGCCGGTCGAGCGGGCGTGCATCTTGTCGTCCACCAGGTGGTGCAGCTTCAGGAAGTGCATGTAGCCGACCGTGACCGGACGCTCGAAACGCTCGCCGGTGCGGCCGTCGTACAGGTAGGCCTGCGTGCGGGTTTCGGTCAGGCCCTTGAGCTGGGCGATGTCATCCGGGTAGGCGAGCTTCAGCATGCCCCGGATTTCCTCCTCCGAGGCACCGTCGAACACCGGCGTCGCGAAAGGCACGCCCTGCGACAGGTTCTGCGCCATCTCGATCACATCGGTATCGGAGAGCGCGCTGAGCTCTTCCTTGCGGCCCGATCCGTTGTACAGGTCCTCGAAGAACTTGCGCAGCTCGGCCACCTTGGCCTCGGCCTGCAACAGGTCGCCGATGCGCTGGCCGACGCCCTTGGCGGCCCAGCCCAGATGCACTTCCAGCACCTGACCCACGTTCATCCGCGAAGGCACGCCCAGCGGGTTCAGGCAGATGTCGCACGGCGTGCCGTCGGCCATGTGCGGCATGTCTTCGACCGGAACGATCTTCGACACCACACCCTTGTTGCCGTGACGGCCGGCCATCTTGTCGCCGGGCTGCAGGCGGCGCTTGACGGCCAGGTAGACCTTGACCATCTTGAGCACGCCCGCGGGCAGCTCGTCGCCCTGCGTGAGCTTCTTGCGCTTTTCTTCGAACGCGAGGTCGAAGCTGTGGCGGGTCTGCTCCAGCGAGTTCTTGATCGACTCGAGCTGCAAGGCCACCTCGTCTTCCGCCGGGCGGATGTCGAACCAGTGGAACTTCTCGATCGACGAGAGATACGCCTTGTCGAGCTTGGTGCCCTTGGCCAGCTTGTTCGGACCGCCGTTGGCGACCCGGCCCGTCAGCAGCTTCTCGATCCGGTCGAACGCGTCGGCTTCGACGATGCGAAGCTGGTCGTTCAGGTCGAGGCGGAAGCGCTTGAGTTCATCGTCGATGATCTGCTGGGCGCGCTTGTCGCGCGTGATGCCTTCGCGGGTGAACACCTGCACGTCGATCACGGTGCCTTGCGAGCCCTGGTCGACGCGCAGCGAAGTGTCCTTCACGTCCGAAGCCTTCTCGCCGAAGATGGCGCGCAGCAGCTTTTCTTCCGGCGTCAGCGTGGTCTCGCCCTTCGGCGTGACCTTGCCCACCAGCGTGTCGCCCGGCTGCACTTCGGCGCCGACGTAGATGATCCCGGATTCGTCCAGGCGGTTGAGCTGCTGCTCGGCCAGGTTCGGGATGTCGCGCGTAATTTCTTCCGCGCCCAGCTTGGTGTCGCGGGCCATCACCACCAGTTCCTCGATGTGGATCGAGGTGTAGCGGTCCTCGGCAACGACGCGCTCGCTGATCAGGATCGAGTCTTCGAAGTTGTAGCCGTTCCAGGGCATGAAGCCGATCAGCATGTTCTGGCCGAGCGCGAGCTCGCCCAGGTCGGTCGATGCGCCGTCGGCGATGACGTCACCCTTGGCGATCTTGTCGCCGCGCTTGACGATCGGACGCTGGTGGATGTTCGTGTTCTGGTTCGAACGCTGATACTTGATCAGGTTGTAGATGTCCACGCCGACTTCACCGGCGGCCGCTTCCGCGTCGTTCACGCGCACCACGATGCGGGTCGCGTCGACGTAGTCGACAACGCCACCGCGGGTCGCGGTCACGACGGTGCCCGAGTCGACCGCGGAAACGCGCTCGATGCCGGTGCCGACGAACGGCTTTTCGGGACGCAGCACCGGCACCGCCTGACGCTGCATGTTGGCGCCCATCAGCGCGCGGTTCGCGTCGTCGTGCTCCAGGAACGGAACGAGCGACGCGGCCACCGACACGATCTGCGCGGGCGACACGTCCATGTACTGGACGCGCTCCGCGCTCACCAGGATCGATTCGCCGGTTTCACGGGCAGACACGAGGTCGCCGGTCAGCCGGCCTTCCTTGTCGAGCGCGGCGTTGGCCTGCGCGATCACGTACTTGCCTTCCTCGATGGCCGACAGGTAGTCGATCTCGTTCGTGACCTTGCTGTCCACCACGCGGCGATACGGCGTCTCGATGAAGCCGTATTCGTTGAGACGGGCATACAGAGCCAGCGAGTTGATCAGGCCGATGTTCGGGCCTTCAGGCGTTTCGATCGGGCACACGCGGCCGTAGTGCGTGACATGCACGTCGCGCACTTCGAAGCCGGCACGCTCGCGCGTCAGACCGCCCGGGCCAAGAGCCGAGACGCGACGCTTGTGCGTGATCTCGGACAGCGGGTTCGTCTGGTCCATGAACTGCGACAGCTGCGAGGCGCCGAAGAATTCCTTCAACGCGGCCGAGATCGGCTTGCTGTTGATCAGGTCGTGCGGCATCAGCGGCTCTTGCTCAGCCTGGCCCAGACGCTCCTTCACGGCCTTCTCGATCCGTGCGAGACCGGTGCGGTACTGGTTCTCTGCGAGTTCGCCGACGCAACGCACGCGGCGGTTGCCGAGGTGGTCGATGTCGTCGACTTCGCCGCGGCCGTTGCGCAGGTCGACGAGGATCTTGACCACGGCCAGGATGTCCTCGTTGGTCAGCACCATCGGGCCGGTCGATTCGTCGCGGCCGACCTTGGCGTTGAACTTCATGCGGCCGACGCGCGACAGGTCGTAGGTGTCGGGGTTGTAGAACAGACGCTGGAACAGGGCCTGCACCGCGTCTTCCGTCGGCGGTTCGCCGGGGCGCATCATGCGGTAGATGGCCACGCGTGCGGCGAATTCATCCACGGTTTCGTCGATGCGCAGGGTCTGCGAGATGTACGCACCCTGGTCGAGCTCGTTCGTGTAGATGCACTGGAGCTCTTGAACGCCAGCCGAACGCAGCTTCTTCAGCAGCGTTTCGGTCAGCTCGTCGTTGGCCTTGGCCAGGATTTCGCCCGAGTCCGGATCGACGATGTTGCGAGCGACCACGCGGCCGATCAGGAAGTCTTCCGGCACGCTGATGTGCGTCGTGCCCGACTGCTCAAGCTCGCGCGTGTGGCGCGCCGTGACGCGCTTGTCCTTGGCGACCACGACCTTGCCCGACTTGTCGGTGATGTCGAAGCGCGCCACTTCGCCACGCAGGCGCTCGGAGACGAACTCCATCTGCGCGCCGCTGTCCATGAGGCGGAAGTTGTCGTTGACGAAGAAGTTCGCGAGGATCGATTCCGGGTTCAGGCCGATCGCCTTCAGCAGGATCGTGACCGGCATCTTGCGGCGACGGTCGACGCGGAAGTACAGCATGTCCTTCGGGTCGAACTCGAAGTCGAGCCACGAGCCGCGGTAGGGAATCACGCGGGCCGAGAACAACAGCTTGCCCGAGCTGTGCGTCTTGCCCTTGTCGTGCTCGAAGAACACGCCCGGCGAACGGTGGAGCTGCGACACGATGACGCGCTCGGTACCGTTGATGATGAACGAGCCCTTGTCCGTCATGAGCGGCACTTCGCCCATGTAGACCTCCTGCTCCTTGACTTCCTTGACCACCTTCGACTGCGGCGTCGACGACTCGCGGTCATAGATGATCAGCTGCACCTTGGCGCGAACGGCCGAAGCGAAGGTCAGGCCACGGGTCTGGCACTCGCGCACATCGAAGGCCGGCTTGGCCAGGTTGTACTCGAGGAACTTCATCTCGACGAAACCGTTGTGCGAGACGATCGGGAACGCTGCGTGGAATGCGGCCTGCAGACCTTCCACGGTCCGCTTCTGGGGCGCGACACCCGCTTGCAGGAACGCGGTGTACGCGTCTTTTTGCATCTGCAGCAGGTAGGGGATTTCGACGACGCTGTCGCGGCTGCCGAAATTCTTTCGGATGCGCTTGCGTTCGGTGTAACTGTACGTGGACGTTTGGGCCATGAGAGCTCCGGTGCTTGAGATCTTCAGCGACTTGTCAGCCGCGCTTTCGCGCCGCTGCTTGGCGGCTGGCCACTACCAGCCGTTGGCGGACAGTGATGCGTTGCACATCACCCGAACCAAGGGGTCTTCTGTAGTCGGGGTCAGAAGACACTCAAAAATCGCTGGGGGAAGGCGACTTTTGAGTGCGCTCTGAAAGCGGCAAAGGCTGGAGGGCCTTTCGGCACACTCCAGCCCTCCAGGGAGACCGAATTACTTCAGTTCCACCTTGGCGCCAGCGTCTTCCAGCTTCTTCTTGGCGGCTTCGGCGTCTGCCTTCGGCAGCGCTTCCTTGACGGCCTTCGGAGCGGCTTCCACGAGGTCCTTGGCTTCCTTGAGGCCCAGGCCGGTGATTTCGCGCACGGCCTTGATCGCCGACACCTTGTTCGCGCCTGCGTCGAGCAGAACGACGTTGAACTCGGTCTTCTCTTCAGCGGCAGGGGCGGCGGCGCCACCGGCAGCAGCCGGAGCAGCCATCGCAGCGGCGCTCACGCCGAACTTCTCTTCGATGGCTTTCACCAGGTCGTTGAGTTCGAGGACCGTCATGCTGTCGAGCGCGGTCAGAAATGCGTCTTTATCGAATGCCATTTTTGTTTCCTAACAATTGGGTTGAATTTTTCAAACGCAAGGCTCAGGCGGCCTGCGCTTCTGCGGCGGGAGCTTCCGCCTGTGCGTCGCCACCACCACGCTTCTCGGCGAGCGCGGCCAGGACACGGGCCGTGCGCGAGATCGGGGATTGCATCAAGCCCAGCAACTGGGACAGCAACACTTCCTTCGAAGGAATGTTGGCCAATTGCTTCACGCCGTCGACGTCCAGGGCCTTGCCACCGAATGCGCCGCCGCGAATCACCAACTTGTCGTTGGTCTTCGCGAAATCGGCCACCACCTTCGCGGCAGCCACGGCGTCTTCGGAGAAGCCATAGATCAGCGGGCCGGTCATCTGGTCGCCGACGACCTCGAACGCGCTGCCAGCGACAGCACGGCGGGCCAGCGTGTTCTTCAACACGCTGAGGCTCACGCCCTTGCTGCGCGCTTCGGTGCGCAGTTTGGTCATATCGGCAACCGTGATGCCACGGTATTCCGCCATCACGAGCGTTTGAGCTTTTGCGGCGAGGCTGGTCACTTCATTGATGACCGCTTCTTTCTCACTGCGATTCAGACTCAAGGTCTACTCCTTTTCAATGCGCCCCTCGACTGGAGTCTCGGAGCGCGCTTCATGCAGCGACCAACTGTTCGGGAAACGAGTTCCTTTGCAGCGGGATCGCCATCTGCGCTGGCCGCGACACCAGGGTGAAGCGATTAAGTACGAGGACTCCCGTACGCCAGCGGTCTTGGATGGCCCGAAGCCGCTTCGAGCAGCTTCGACCCACCACATCGCCCGACGACCTTTTGAAGGGTCGCCAGGCAAATTCACATCAGCCTTGGGCGATGGTCTGCGTGTCCACGCGGACACCCACACCCATCGTCGAGGACACCGCGACCTTGCGCAGGTACACGCCCTTGCTCGAAGCCGGCTTGGCCTTGACCAGCGCTTCGATCAGCGCGGCGAGGTTGCCTTGCAGCTTGTCGTTCTCGAACGAGCGACGGCCGATGGTGCCGTGGACGATCCCCGCCTTGTCGACGCGGAACTGCACCTGACCCGCCTTGGCGTTCTTGACCGCCGTTGCGACGTCGGGCGTCACGGTACCGACCTTGGGGTTCGGCATGAGGCCACGCGGACCGAGGATCTGACCCAGCGTACCGACGACACGCATGGCGTCAGGTGCAGCGATCACGACGTCGAAGGGCATGTCGCCCGCCTTCACCTGCGCGGCGAGGTCGTCCATGCCGACGATGTCGGCGCCGGCGGCCTTGGCTTCCTCGGCCTTGGCGCCCTGGGCGAACACTGCAACGCGCTTGGTCTTGCCGGTGCCGTTCGGCATCACGACGGCGCCGCGCACCACCTGGTCGGACTTCTTGGCGTCGATGCCGAGTTGCACCGCGACGTCGATCGACTCGTCGAACTTCGCCGTCGCGGCCTCCTTCACGATGCCGAGCGCATCAGCCAGCGCATAGAGCTTGCTGCTGTCGACCTTGCCCGCGAGGGCTTTTTGCTTCTTGGTGATCTTGGCCATTTACACGCCCTCCACATTCACGCCCATCGAGCGGGCCGAACCGGCGATGGTACGGACTGCGGCGTCCAGATCGGCCGCGGTCAGATCCTTCATCTTGGTCTTGGCGATTTCTTCGAGCTGTGCGCGCGTGATCTTGCCGACCTTGTCGGTGTGCGGACGTGCGGAGCCCTTCTCGAGCTTGATCGCCTTCTTGATCAGCGTGATCGCCGGCGGCGTCTTGATGATGAAGGTGAAGCTCTTGTCGGCGAACGCGGTGATGACCACCGGCAGCGGCAGACCCGGCTCGACGCCTTGGGTCTGCGCGTTGAACGCCTTGCAGAATTCCATGATGTTCAGACCGCGCTGGCCCAGAGCGGGACCGATCGGCGGCGACGGATTGGCCTTACCAGCTGGCACTTGCAGCTTGATGAAGCCGACGATTTTTTTCGCCATGCTTTTCTCCTTGCGGGTATTGACGCCTTGGCCGTCTCGGCCTCAGCTCCCCGGGGTTGACGACTCTTTCAAAACAGATTCACGCCGAGTCGGAGGAGCGTGAATCACAAAAGTTCAAGGCCAGGGCGCCCGGCCTTGTTCCGGTCCGCTCAGGTCTTCTCGACCTGCGCGAACTCCAGTTCAACCGGGGTGGCACGTCCGAAAATCATGACGGACACGCGAACCTTGTTCTTCTCGTAGTTGACTTCCTCGACTGTGCCGTTGAAGTCGGTGAACGGGCCTTCCTTGACGCGCACGAACTCGCCGACGACGAATTCGACCTTGTGGCGCGGCTTCTCGGTGCCCTGCTGCATCTGGCTGACGATGTCCTCGACTTCCTTCTGCGAGATCGGAGCAGGGCGATTCTTCGCGCCGCCAACGAACCCCGTCACCTTGTTGGTGTGCTTCACCAGGTGCCAGCTCTCGTCGTCCATGATCATTTCGACCAGGACGTAACCCGGGAAGAAGCGACGCTCGGTCGTCCGCTTCTGGCCGTTCTTGACCTCGACCACTTCTTCAGTCGGAACGAGGATTCGGCCAAACTTGCCCTGCATTCCGGCGCGCGTGATGCGCTCCGTGATGTTTCGCTCCACGGCCTTTTCCATGCCGGAATACGCGTGCACCACATACCAGCGGAAGTCCGGGTTGGCGGCCGGAGCCAGCACATGCCCACCCTCCGGTGCAACGTCGATGGCATCGTCAGTCATTTACTTTCTCCAGCCCAGAATGAGATCAAAAAACACCCATTCGAGCGTCTTGTCGGTGAGCCAGAGGAAGATCGACATGATCGCCACGAAGGCAAACACATACGCCGTCATCTGGATCGCCTCTTTGCGGGTCGGCCAGACCACCTTCTTGACTTCACGCCAAGAGTCGCGGCCGAATGCCCACAATTGACGGCCACTCTCAGAGCTCGCAAACACCCCGACAGCGGCAGCAAGACCGACCAGCAAGGCTCCCCACTGCACCACCGCACCCTGACGGGTCAGCAGATAGAACGCAGCAAGGGCAACCACGACCAAGACGGCCGCCGTCGCCAACTTGGCCTTGTCAGCACTGGTGCTTACGGTTTCGATTTGAGAAGAAGCCATCTTGGGCACTATTCCTGAAGCCTTTCGGCTTCCATTTCAATGCGTCTTCTGAGACGCCGAAGCCCGTCAGGGCGTGACGGGCTTTCTGGGACCACCCTCAGGTGGCAGGGGCAGTAGGAATCGAACCTACAACCTTCGGTTTTGGAGACCGACGCTCTGCCAATTGAGCTATACCCCTCCGCGATTCCTAGATCAGATGTCGAGGATCTTGGCGACGACGCCCGAACCCACGGTGCGGCCGCCTTCGCGGATCGCGAAGCGCAGACCTTCTTCCATGGCGATCGGAGCGATCAGCTTGACCGTGATCGACACGTTGTCGCCGGGCATGACCATTTCCTTGTCCTTGGGCAGCTCGATCGAGCCGGTCACGTCGGTCGTGCGGAAGTAGAACTGCGGGCGGTAGTTGTTGAAGAACGGCGTGTGACGGCCACCTTCGTCCTTGGAGAGCACATACACCTCGGCGGTGAAGTGCGTGTGCGGCTTGATCGAGCCGGGCTTGCACAGCACCTGGCCGCGCTCGACTTCTTCGCGCTTCGTGCCGCGCAGCAGCACGCCC
>NZ_JBBKZU010000025.1:0-63690 GCF_037889935.1 Variovorax ureilyticus | reverse complement strand
GCCGCCGCCTTTGCTTCGTATTGCGATCCATAGATGTCCAGCTACCGTTAGCTGGACATCATCGATCGATCGTTGCTCTGATAACAGGGTGGGATCGGCAGCCGCTTACGTAGAGGTCGTCGTAGGCGTAGTCGATGCGCTCACCGCAAACCACTACGCCGTGGTTGGCGAGGAAGGCCACATCGGCTCCCCGCATGGCGCGTGCGATGCGCTCGCCCTCGGCGTTGTCCAGCGCCAGGCCGTTGTACTCGGCGTCCAGCGCCACGCGGCCATGAAAGCGCATGGCGTTCTGCGACAGGCAACTGTCCAGCATGCCGTCCTCAGTCAACGTCAGTGCGGTCGAGTAGGGCATGTGGCTGTGCAGCACCACGGCCTTGCCGCACAGGCGGTGGATGGCTGCGTGGATGAACATGGCCGTGGGCTCCACAGAGTGGCGGCCCGCCAGGCGCTCGCCATGTACGTCCACCATGACGACGTCATCGGCCTGCACCTCCGACCAAAGCAGGCCACGCGGGTTGAGCAGGAAGCGGCCGCTGCCATCGGGCAGTTCCACGCTGAAGTGGTTGCAGACGCCTTCGGCCAAGCCATGGTGGGAGGCGGCGCGAAGGGCCAGCGCCAAGTCCTCGCGCAGCCTGGTGACCGAGGGGCTTTTGAAGTCGTCAGCATGCATCGTGAGGCTCCTCAATGGTTCAAGTCCTGCACGGCCGATGAGGCCGCGTCGCGGTGGCATTGTGCAGCCAACGCGCTGGCCGGCCGGCTCACTCGTTCACGGCGACAGCGCCGTGTCCCAGGAACTGACGAAGCCGGTCGGATTTGATGTCGTCGGAAAACTGCTTCGGTGGGCATTTCATCGTTTGATTGCCAACGCCGATCACGACCGGCTCTACCATCGTGAAGGTGATAGCGCCAGCAAGTGCCGCGTCGATGGCGTTTTCCGCCGCGGGTGAAGGCAGCGGTGGCCGCGGCGTGAACCGTCGGCGCAGGTCAGTCGCCGCTCGTCTCCAACCCTCGGAAACATGAGGGTTGCATCTCCAGATGGTTGTGATCAGGCAAGTCGCATTGCAGGTCGTTTTCGAGACTGTGAGCGGCCCTTCATCCTGTCTCCCGTCTTCATGCGCATGCGCTTCAGACGACAGCGGGTATCGCGTGAGGTCGATTGCGTGAAGGTCTCAGCTCCCAGCGCGTCCAAGACCGCAGCTGTCGCATCGACCAGTGCATCGCCTTCAGGCATTGTGCAATTGGCCGGGGAAGCACCCTCTACGTCGCGCGCCGAGAACGACCGATGGCGTTCTTACACCACTGGTCGCTTTCGCTGCGAACGACTCCCGCCTTGGTTCAGTTGTCGCGTCAAGTCTTCGCTTGCTATTGAGACGAGAACGGAGCGGAAGCTCGCCAGCTTCGCCCGCCCTCGAGCTAGTGGAACAATTCGGTGTAGGAAAGAATTCCGCGCCCAATTCCGCCTGCAGCGAGAACCCCGCCCTGGGATAGCAACGTTGCAGTGTGCTGTTCGCGCAGTTGCTCAAGACCCCCGACTTGCGACCAGCTTCCGGTTGCAAGGTCGTAAAGCTCGGTCACGAACAAGTCGCTGCCATCGGTACCGCCAGCCACCAGCACTCGCCCGCTGGCCAGGAGCGTGGCGGTATGGAAATCACGGGCCTGTCGCAACCTGCCTGTCATGGACCATGTACCCGATGCCGGATCGTAAAGCTCGGAGGTTGCGAGCGCGTGCGAGCCATCGAATCCTCCGACGGCGAGCACCCTGCCGTCGGTGAGTTGCGCAGCAGCATAGGCGTTGCGCGCCTGGCTCATGCTGCCGGTCGGCGACCAGGTGCTCGTCGCGGGGTCATAGAGCTCGGCCGAGGCCAAGGCGCCGCCGCCAACATCTTCTCCGCCGGCCACCAGGACCTTGCCATCTGGAAGCAGGGTGGCGGTGTGCTGCTTTCGCGGCTGGCCGAGGCTGCCCGTCAGCGACCAGGTCCCCGTGACAGGATCGTAGAGTTCGGCAGAAGACAGTGCGCCCAGACTTCCGCCCTGGCCCTCGCCACCCGCTACCAGCACGCGGCCATCGCGCAGCAGCGTGGCCGTTTGACTGTCGCGCTGCTGACCTAGGCTTCCGGTCTGCGACCAGCTACCCCTGATCGGGTCATACAGTTCCGCCGAAGAGAGCGCATTGCCTCCACCTGTGCCGAATCCTCCAGCCACCAGAACCCGACCGTCCGGCAGCAGTGTGGCGGAGTGCGCTTGCCTGCTGCGCGCGAGGTTGCCCGTCCGTGTCCAACTGTTCGCGGATGGGTCGTACAACTCGGCGGAGGACAGCGCCTGCTTCCTGTTTCCTGCTGCCACCAGGACGCGTCCATCGCGCAACAACGTGGCTGTATGCCGGAAGCGCCCCTGATTCATGGCATCGGCGGGCAGCCATCCGCCGACCTGAGCCGGGGCCACTGTGATAGTGATCTGCGCGGTGACGCTGCCGGCGCTGTTGCTGGCGGTCACGAAGAACGTCGTCTGGGCCAGTTCAGTAGTGGGCGTACCGCTGATGACCCCTGATTGCGTGTTCAGGCTCAATCCTGCCGGCAGCGCTGGGGAGATCGAGAACTGGGTGATCTCGCCCCCAGAGTAGGCGGGCTCGTTGTACGCGATGGGCACGCCGATGATGTATTCGGGCAGGTGATCCACATAGACGAGGCCGACCGGTGGCACGGCCACTGCGGCTACTTCGATGGTCAGCATTGCCTGGACGCTGTCCACGCTGTTGGCGCCGGTCACCGTGTAGACCGCCGCCGCGGTCACTGCCGTAGGGACGCCGGTAATGACGCCTGTCTGCGGGTCGATGGCGAGGCCAGCTGGCAGTACAGGTGAAACGCTGTAGTGCGTGATCTCGCCACCCGTGCTGATTGGCGTGTTGGGCGTGATGGTGGCGTTGGCCGGATAGACGATCGACCGATCCAGGTAGTCCAGGCCGTCTGGCGCGATGGGCGCATCCTTGACCTCGATCTCGACCCGCGTCGTGGTGCTGCCCGCGGCGTTGCTCGCGGTGACGGTGTAGACCGTCGCATGGCTGACCCCGGCAGGGGTGCCGCTGATCGTGCAGTTCTGGGGATCGAGGCTCAGGCCAGAAGGCAGTGGCGGAGACACGGAGCACTGGGTGATGGCGCCCCCGCTGTTGCTCACGGTGTCCGGGACAACCGGAACGCCCACGGCATAGATCGGCGATTCGTCGCGCTCGACCAGGCCGGCTGGAGGCGTCGGACTGCCGCTAACAATGTCATTACTGCCCCCGCCGCTGCAACCCGTCAGGGTGGTCGCCAGAGGCACAAGCACAGTTGCAAGCCAGTGCAGCTTCGCCATTTCGGACTCCCGCCGAATAGTTGACGGGATTATTCCATCACTTGGCGGGGAGGCCGCCTGTGCGGGTGGGGCCTCGCCGAGTTGCTGCGACCTGGCCTTGTAGGCAGCGCTGCGATGGCGCCGACGCTGGCGCCGCGCACATTGATGCATCAGCTGCAGTCGGACTACGCGAAGTTGTCGCGCAGCACCTGCACGACGAGCTTGCGATGCTTCCAGAATAGATCGTGAATGCGCGGAACCAGCAGCCGCAGCGCTTCGGGCGAGGCACCCTCGAAAGTAAACACGGCGGCGGGGCGAGAGCCGTCGCCGGACACTCGCTCGATCGCATCAAAGGTGGGGAAGCCGTACTTCGTGAGCAGCTCCTGCAACTCTTCGTCCGAGGTGTCGGCCTCGATGTTTCCTATCCAAAGGCGTCCCATGCAGATCTCCTTACCTTGCTCAATCGTGTTGAGGTCCTAACGTGGGACCCGCGCCGGCGACTATGTTCTCAGACCACGTTTCGCTCCTGCAACCCTCTTCTTACGCAGCGACGGTTTCGACGCGAGTCACCTTCTGGTCGACCCCTCGAGTCAACGATCGAGTGCTGGTTCCTCGCGCCTAGCCACCCATTGCGAGGCGGTCATGCCGTACCGTCCGCGGAACCAGCGCGAGACTCGGCACCTGAAGCAAAGCCGAGCAGATCCCCGACTTGGTAGAGAGTTAGCACGCCGCCCACGAGGTAGGTCTCTGCCATCTCGGCACGCACGTCATCGATAAGCGTCGATACGCTCTCACCGGCGTAGGCCAACTGTCGGTTCAGGGTGCGCCTGTGTGTGCCGAGCTGTTGAGCGACACGCTCGACGGAGCATTCTCCGCTCGGAATCAATACTCGCACGATCTGACGCACGCGGTCGCGCGGCTTGTCTCCCGGTTCGATGAGCTGCTGGTCGAGCCGGCGCTTAAGCGCAGCGCCAAGCTCTGGATCCGCTGATTCAATTGGCAGGTCAAGCGCCCGGCTGCGACACACGATGGCGTCGAAAGAGTGCGTGAAG
Organism: Variovorax ureilyticus; assembly: GCF_037889935.1. NCBI lineage: Bacteria > Pseudomonadati > Pseudomonadota > Betaproteobacteria > Burkholderiales > Comamonadaceae > Variovorax > Variovorax ureilyticus. The sequence goes on along the minus strand of NZ_JBBKZU010000025.1, from coordinate 59,311 downwards.
TCGATCCTTGCGCCGAGTACACGGTTGTGAACTTCAAGGCTACTCGGCCTTCCATGGCAGAAGCAAATACTGACGGGATCAAAGTTCTCGCGCGCGAGCGCACGCAGCGTGCGAAGTGTGATGGCCGCCCCCATCTCGATGCCCTGGCGGGAGTGTGCAGGCTTGCGCAGTTGCAGTTTTACGCGAATCAGCGTGAATTCGCCCATGTTGTCGAGGTTCAAGCCCAGGCCGCCATTCTGGAGGCACATGTATCGAGCCAGCGATTCGAGGGCAGCGCGCAGCGTAGGCTCCTCACGCACCACCGCTGCGAGCACGCCAAGATTGCTCAGGCGCCGCCCTTCGGCAAGCAGGAGTCCAAAGGCCTCCTGATTCGACCGGCGCGCAGATTCTTCGAGCAGCTTGGCGACGGAATCGACGCTGACCAGGGTGTCGGGATTCGCGAGGAGCTCAAGGGGCAGGCCTGCTTCCTTCACCATGCGCATCGGGTCGAGTCCCACTGACCGTGCAAGGATTTCGTATCCGGCCAGCGTGGCGCCCCGGGTCAAACTGATCCTGCGCTTGTGAATCACAGCGACTTGAGGCATCGTGCTCGTCCATGTCGGCGAGCAGCTTAGCGCCGGGAAGTCGAGGGACGCCAGGGCGATTGAGATCGCCGCGCACATTTGGAGTGGAACCTCCATGGTGAGCTACGGCTTTTCCAGAGTGGCGAGTGCGTACTGGAGGCAACGCATCGGCGCGGCCGCAGTGACGCTATGGGGGTGCATCTGCGCGCTGGCACAGAATCTTGTGCCGGCGTTTGCGGGCGCGATCGCCATGCCGACGCCCGCTGCAAGTGCCGGTGCCCGCCATCAACGGCAGGCTGCGCCGCAACCCAATCCCGAAAGTGCGCAGACTCTGCTCCGGCGCGGTCGAGAAGCGCTTCAGGCCGGGGATCGCTACGCGGCGCTCGCCGCCATCGCGCAGGCCCACCGCCTGAAGCCGGACGACACCGAGATCGCGCAGGCCCTCGCCGATGTGCTGATGGAACTGGGCGCACCCACCGCCGCTGCCGACGCGCTGGGCGCGCGCGCCGACCTCGGCGTGCGCAGCCGTGTCGCCGGGCAGCACGTGCGCTGGGCCACGCTGATCGAACCCCTTCCGCCCGACCCGCGGCGGCGTTTCGACGACATCGATCCGGCGCTGGCCCGCCTCGACGCATTGCTGGCCGAAGCGCGTGCCGCCGATCCGCCGGATGCCGGCCTCCTCATCCGCCTGCAGCGCGACCGCGCAGTGGCGTTGCGCCGCCGCGAACGCTGGCAGGACGCACTCGACCAGGTCGGGCAACTGCGCGTGGCGGGCGATGGACCGCCGGTCTTCGTTCTCGAGGCCGAGGCCGATTCATTGCTCGCGCTGCGTCGCCCCCAGGATGCGCGGCGCGCCTATGAAGAAGCATTGCAGCGCCTCTCTCCCGCCGAGCGCGACGACGAGGATGGCCCGTGGCGGTCGCTCATGGCGGGGCGTGCCTATGCCGAAGAGGAAAGCGAGGACTTCGACGCCGCCTTCGCGACCGTCGATGCGCTGGTGGCGCGGGCGGGACCGCCCTGGCGCGTCGATGGCGCGCTGCAGACGCCGCGGCCCAACGACCGGTGGCTCGAAGCGCAGGCCTTCGATGCCGCGTTGCACAGCTACGCAGACATGCCCGCAGCTGCATGGGCGCGCATGGAGCCGCTCGCGCTGGGTGTGCCGGCCTTGCCATGGCTGCGGGCGCAGTCCGCCGACATCGAGGCGCAGCGCGGCTGGCCACGCCAGGCGGAGCAGGACATCGACATCGCCGCGGCCATGGCGCCCGAGGACTTCGGCATCCGCGTCGCGCAGGTGGATTCGGACATCCGGCGCCATCGCCTGCTGCGCGCCGACGAGCGCATGGCGCCGGTGCTCGAACAGGGCGGCGACATGCCGCGCGTGCAGCAGGTCAAGCGCGAGCTCGACGCTGAAATGGGTCCGAGCGTGCGCTTCGAACTGGGTGGAAGGGACACCTCGGGCCAGGCCGTTCGCGGTCCCGGCAACGGCATGGACGCGAGTCTCGAAGTCCAGTCGGCCACCATCGCCGGCACGTGGCGACTCATCGGACTGGCCGACAACGACACCGATTCGGTGGAGGAGGGCCGCGCCACGCGGCGACGCCTCGGCGGCGGCGTGCAGGGGCGCTGGCCCGACTGGAAGTTCGTCGCACTGGCATGGGCGCAGGACGGATCGCTCAGTACGAGCGGCGGCTCCCTCGCTGCGCAGTGGGAGCCCACCGATCGATGGACCCTGCAGGCGGATGCCGCCAGGCATTCGCCCGACACGCCCTTGCGAGCCGATCTGCACGGCATCACCGCGGACTCCGTGCGCGGCGGCCTCCGTTATGCCTGGAACGAATCCCTGGGCGCAGGCCTCCAGCTGCAGCACATGGACTTCAGCGACGGCAACAACCGCCAGCAGGCGACCGTCGACGGCGTGGTCAGGCTGATCGACCGCCCTCATCTCGATGTCTCCCTCAAGCCGCGCATCGAATGGCAAAGCAACAGCCTGGCGGCGACGCCGTATTTCAGCCCGAAGGAATCATGGCTCGGCTCCGTCGAGGCGCAGGTGGAACATGTGATGTGGCGCATCTACCAGCGCACGTTCGTGCAGCGCCTGAGCCTGACGCTGGGCGTCTTCGAGCAAACCTTCTTCGGCAGCCACCCGGTCGGCGGCGTGGCCTACGAGCAGGGCTGGCGCCATGATCCCTGGACCGAGGTGACGTGGGGCCTGGCGTGGACGAGCATGGTGTACGACGGCAGCCGCGAGCAGGCGCTGCGCGGTTACGTCAAGTTCGAGCACAGGTTCGGAAGATGATCGAGCACCGGGCCACCCATGCCGCGCTCCGTGCCCTGGCACGTGTGCTGCTGGCGTGCCTTTGCATTGCCGCCACGCCCGCCTTCCCACAGCAGCAGGCCGCCACGCGGCCGCGCGATCCGCCGTCGAGCTTCGTGGCCTTTGCCTTTCATGACGTGGTCGACGCGGCGAAAGAACTGGACGACGACGGGGTCACTGCCGATCGACTGGTCGGCTTCTTCGACTGGCTGCGCGGCAACGGCTGGACCCCGGTCTCGCTCGACGACATCGCGCGTGCGCGGCGCGGCGAAAGGCCCTTGCCAGCCAGGGCAGTGCTGCTCACCTTCGATGACGGCTATCGCAGCCTCTACACCCGCGTCTACCCACTGGCGCTGGCCTACGGCTATCCGATCGTCTCGGCGCTGGTGGGCGAATGGATGAATGCACCGCCAGGCGCCATGGTCCGTTATGGCGACCGCGACGTGCCGCGCGAGCACTTCATCGACTGGAACCAGGCGCGCGAGATGCAGCGCTCGGGCCTGGTGGAATTCGCGTTGCACACGCAGTCGCTGCATGGCGAAGCCATCGGCAATCCGCAGGGGAACACCATGCCCGCGGCCGTGACACGCAGCTACACGCAAGGTGCCGGCTATCAGAGCGAAGCGGCGTTCGTGCAGGCGCTTCGCGCCGACCTGGAGGCCGGGCGAGCGCTCATGCAGCGCGAACTGGGGCGCGCGCCGCGCGCGCTGGTGTGGCCCTATGGCCGGTACAACGCAACCGGCATCCGGGTCGCCCGCGAGCTCGGCTTCGAGTTCGCGCTTGCGCTGGACGTCGGCGCTTCGTATCTGGCCGATCCGATGCGCATCGCCCGCTATCTCCCGACTTACAACCCGTCGCTCGCGGACCTGACACGCAATCTGCAACCCGACCCGAACGGCAGGCGGATCGACCGGCTCGTCTGCCTCGATCCGGAGGGGCTGTGGCGTGGCGATGCGGACGCGAGCAATGAGGCACTGGGAAGCGCGATCGAACGCGCGAGGGTTTTGGGGGTGACCGCGCTCATCGTCGATGCCGTGCGCCGGGATGCGCAGGGCCGCCTTGTCGCGGCCTGGTTCCCGACGTCGGAGCTGCCCCTCGCGGGCGACTGGCTCTCACGCATCGCGTGGCAGATGCGCACCCGGGCGGGCGTGAAGGTCTATGTCCGGCTGCCCCACCGGGCGGCGCTCGCGACGCTGGGCGACGAGGCTCGCGTACAGCGCCTTTATGCGGACCTGGGCGGGATGGTGCCGCTCGATGGCTGGCTGCTGGAAGACGCCGACGCTCCCGCATCCCCAATGCGCTTCGCCGATCCGCCGCCGCTGTATGAGCATCGGCCGGGCATTCCGCCGAGCCGGTCCGCATGGGTCCAGCGCGTGCGTCGGCAGTCCATGCAGGCTGCGCCTGACAGTGCAGCGAACCCCGATGCCCTGGGCTGGCAGGCATTCGCGCGGCTGGACTCGGCCCGACCGGGGCTGGAGTTGGTCTGGCTCGCGCCGGCCGGAACGAGCACACCGCATCCGCTGGCGGACATCAGCCTGGTGCCCGTGGCGTTCGATGAGGCGCTTGCCGAAGATCGACTGGCGGCCATCGACCCCCGGATGACGTACTGGTTCACCGGCGACGTGCCACCCGACGCGCAAGCGCTCAAGCGGACCGCGCTCGCCTACCAGACACGGGGCGCCGTCTCGATCGGCTGGTGTCCCGACGATCCCTCCGGCGATCTGCCGAACGCCGCCATCGCGGCCCCGGGCGTTTCCGCCGCCGAGTTCCCGCTGCGGCGCTGATCGCAGTCACCCATTGCGCGCACCATGTCATGAGCATCCAGGACCTCATTGCCGCCTTCTGTTTCGGCTATCCGTTCGTGATGGCGTTCTACTGGATGAGTGGCGGCATCCTCTACCACTGGTTGCGCGGGCGCCATGAGCCTCGTCCTGAAGCACCGCCGAAGCTGGATGCCTATCCCGGGGTCTCCATCCTGGTGCCCTGTCACGACGAAGAATCCCTGCTGGCGGAGACCTTCGGCGCCCTGACCCGCATCGACTATCCCGACTACGAGGTGATCGCCATCAACGACGGCTCGACCGACCGCACCGGCCCATGGCTCGATGCGATCGCAGCGAAGATGCCGCGACTGCGCGTCGTGCATCTGGAAAGCAACCAGGGCAAGTCCACCGCGCTCAATGCCGGAGCCCTTGCGGCGCGGCACGAACTGCTCCTGTGCATCGACGGCGACGCGCTGCTCGACCCGCATGCCCTGACATGGATGGTGCGCCGGTTCCAGTCCGATGCGCGCATCGGCGGCCTTACCGGCAATCCGCGCATCCGCAACCGCGCGACGCTGCTGGGGCGGGTGCAGGTCGGCGAGTTCTCGTCGATCGTGGGGCTGATCAAGCGGGCGCAGACCGTCTACGGATCGACCTTCACGGTCTCGGGCGTCATCTGCGCCTTCCGCAAGACGGCGCTGCAGGACGCCGGCTGGTGGTCGCGCGATGCCTTGACGGACGATGTCGACATCAGCTGGCGCGTCCAGCTCGCCGGCTGGCGCATCGCCTTCGAGCCCAAGGCCCTATGCTGGATCCTGATGCCCGAAACCCTTCGCGGCCTGTGGCGGCAGCGCCTGCGCTGGGCGGAAGGCGGCGCGACGGTGATGCTCAAGGTCGCGCCCCAGTTGCGCAGGCGCCCGCGCATGCTGCCGGTGTGGCTCAATCACTTCGCGGCGGTCTTCTGGTCGTACGCCATCGCACTTGGCACGATCGTCTGGATCTCCACAGCGTTCCTGGCCCCGTGGGGCATCGACCTCGCGGATCTGTGGCCCGCTTTCGGCGTGTTGCCGCAGGGCTGGGGCGAGGTGCTGGCGCTGACGTATCTGGCGCAGGCCGTCGTCAGCGTCCGCATCGACGAGCGCTTCGAGCCCGGCATTTCGCGCTCGCTGATCTGGCTGGTCTGGTATCCGCTCGCTTTCTGGGCGCTGCAGGCCCTTAGCTCCATCGTCGGCTTCTGGCGCGCGGTCCGCCACATGGGAAAGGCGCGCGGTACCTGGGTGAGCCCGGACCGGGGCTTGCGTTGAGACGGAAGGACCCGGCCATGCCACCCACCACGCCAGCCCAAAGCGCGTCGCTCGCACAAGCCGATGGGCCGCCTGAACTCGCCGCCCCGCTCATGTGGCCGCCGCTCATTCTCTGGACGCACGTGCCCTTGCTCGTTCGTGTCCGCGACTTGCTGCTGACGCTGCTCGCCTGGCTCGTTTACGTCGTGATCCTGCGCAAGCCCATCGTGAACCTCGTCACGTGGATCAGCCCTTCGGTGGGCTCGTGGCTGAAGGAGGTGGTAACGATCGACTATGCCCTGGACACGACGCCCTATCTCTGGATCGCGAGCGGGCTCGTGCTGTGGCTGGTCCTGAGTGGCGTGCGACGGCGCGGCGACCTTCGTCGGTTGCCGAGCGCCGACCAGCACCTGCAGCCGCTGGCGGCGGACGCACAGTTCGAAGCCGCCGGTGTGCCGCTCGCGCAGCAGGGCGACTGGCGCAATGCACGGGGCCTGCGCGTGCGCCATGACCGCGACGGGCAGATCGCAGGAGCAACCGTCATGACGGCGACGGAGCAAGACCCGTTCATGGGTGAATCGAATGTCCGCACGTCGCGAACCTTCTGTGCAGATTCAAGGACGGACTCTTTGTAAAGGTCGGATGGACAACACTTGGCCCGAAGCTCTGGCGGCCGCAGGGGACTACAGTCGGCAAGAAGAGGCATCCGTGCCGGCGTCCAAGTGAACGGCGATCTAGAGGCCCATCCAATTTGAAACGCGTTCGGCTACCGATCGGAAACGCGATCTCTTCGATCCTGCGCGGTGCTGCGCGAGCCATTCAAGTGCGTCGGCCACCCGCTCCGCACGCTCGTCTCCAGCCACAGCGCGCGCACGCCAAAGCGCGGTGAGCGCGCGAAGCTCCTCGCTTGATTGTGGGCGTGGAGGCGCCGGCACGGGCTCCGAATTGTCAGGACTTCCCGCGTCGGGCGTGCCAGCGGACACTGGCAAAGGATGAAACCCAGGCCGGTCCCGCTGGGAGCGTAGGGATGACAGGCTGAATTGGTGGCGCATGTGAGGCATTGTTCGCGTCATCCCGAAATTCCAAACCAGCCAAAGGTTGTAGTGCTGCGTCTTTGTTGCGGAGACGCCGCAGGACTATTCCCCCTGCTACACCTCCCGGGCGCCTAGCGCGCTCCGCTGAATCGATATTCGCAGTCCCGCCGGTATCGCCGCCCCCACGCTGCGGCCCCCGCACTCGCGAGGGACCCGGCGCTGCGCTGCGCGACGCACGTAAGCGACGGAGCCTAGAAATCCGGCTCGTTGATCTGCGTCGCCATTCGCTCGGTATGCCGGTGAAAGGCTCTCTGACGCGCGAGATCCACACGCTGCCCGATCAGCTTGGCTCTGCGGCGCCACCTGGCCAGGGCAACCAGCAGCACCAAGCATAGGAAGCCTGTGGCGCCGGCAAGCACCGGCAAGGTCAAGTATTGTCTCCAGCTCATTTCGATTTCTGCGTTTATTGGTCGGGGTCGCAGAGCAGGCATGCCGTGCAGGTGCCTGCCAACGTAGTCGCGCTGGTCGCGGTGCGTACGCGTCCTGAGCAACGGGTCTCTCGGGCCCGATTCCTTAGCAGGCGGGGGCGCCCACAGTGCCGGCACGACGGCAGGCAGCAGCAGCGTTCTTCAGTGCCACTTCGGCATCGCCTGAGGGGGCGGCGGTCTTGCCCATTTCGACGGTGATGAGGCTCGGGTAGTCAAACGCCGCGCCGGTCGCCACGTCGACGCCAGCGCCGATCAAACCACCGAACAGAATATTGCCGGCAACCATTCCTTTCGTGGATGACTTGGTCGACGTGATGCCGGGCACCGAACCGTCCTTGTCGCAGCGAATCGCCATATCTGCAAGACTGCGGCGCACGGTGGTGGAGCCCGGCATTGTCACGAACCAAGTACCCTTGTCGTTCTCGAGTTTGCAGCTCGCACCGACGACGGCCCCGGCTGCATCACGGGTTTCGACGGACAAGCTCTGGTTGTGACCAGTCACAATCGATGCACAGCCGACCACCTGCGTCAGCACAGCGCCGACGACCAACAAACGAATCTTCATATTTCCTTTTGATTGAGGACCGAATCCCCCGGCCCTGATTCAGGGTTGGGCAAGCGCCGCTCCTCTCGTATCTGAGGCAGGACGCGACAAGCGAGACCACGCGAAGCAGGGGTCTGTTGGGTCCGTGCAATGAATTTATTTTTCGGCCACTCGTGCGATGCCCTCCTTCAGGGAGGGGAAGCGAGGGCCCCCCGCCGGGATTCGTGCGTTAGTTCACGAAGCAGCGGTCCTGGATCGCCGCCGGCGTGGCGCCAACACGGTCGTGCCGCAGACAGGTACACAGGCTGTGTGCCACGGGCGGTGGGCGGCAGCGGGCTCCGCCCCTGTCTTGTCAGTAGGCAGCCATCTCGATGGAAGAGATCGGCGCGGCGGCCGGTGGTCATCCAGAACGGCACGCGTCACGCGTGGCGCAACAAGAGCGACAAACCAGCGACCATGCTGTTCGTCCTCGTCGGGGCCACGCGGCCTTGACGGCTCTGTTGATGCGTTCCGCAATGTCGATGGGTTTGGCTGCTTTCGGGCTTAGCTGTCGTTCGTCGCCCCGGGGATGACCGACAGCAACAGGCCCTGATTTGCCCGTCCCATTCCACCCGCGAATCTCGGCTTCGCAGCGTGAAGCGTCCTTCGGGAGGGCAGGGTGGATGGGTGGGCACGTGCCCATTGCAGACAGCCGCGTGAGCTTGTCGAGTACGGACAGGCCTCGCCTGCGGCGTTGTCGCAAACCGCTTGCCCATAAAGGCGTGATGATGGAAAAGGGCGATTCCCGTGGGAAGCTGGGTTCGACAAGAGACGGCTCCGCTCGCAGTCGTTCCTGTTCGACCTGGCGGATAGATCGGACGACGGCATCGGCGCGGGCATTGCTGCACGCGGCCGAAACCCATCCGTGGGTGCGGGAGGAGACAAGGGGTGAGGAGATGTCCGGCTCAGCGGCCGGAGGGTCCTGAAGCCGCGAGGTCTGCGATTTCCAAAGCCCTGCAGGCGCCTGGGCTGGTGCCTCCCGACACCGCCACTCGGCTGGGTCCGCCAGCCGAATCGGCGACGTCCGACGCCCGACGTCGGGCAAATCGCCAATGCTGCCTCCATCAGCTTAAGAAGGAGTGGTCATCATGATCCGCAAGCTGGCATCAGGCCAATACCGCCTCTATTCGCGCAAGGTCGACCCGAAGACCGGACGGCGCCGCAACCTCGGCACCTTCGACTCCCGGGCGCAAGCTGAGCAGCACGAGCGCGAGGTGCAGTACTTCAAGCGGCAAGGTTGATCGGAGGGTCGTGCCATGTCGAAGCTTCTTTACCGGTACGCCACCTCGATCGCCATCGGCGCCGCCTGCCTCGTTTCAGGTTGCGCGATCGCTCCAGGGTCCGACAGCAATTCAGCGCGTGATTCGACGCCGTCCGCCAACTCGCGTGAGACATCGACAGCCCCGTCCCAGCCGAAGCGCGCTGCCGCAGCAAAGCAGGGCCAGGATCGCTCCGGCACGAAGCAAGTCGGCAAGGCGTCCTTCTATTCCGACAAGTTCGCGGGCCGAAAGATGGCGAATGGCACCCGCATGGACCCGCAGGACGACAACGCCGCCAGCAAGACGCTGCCTCTCGGAAGCACGGCCAAGGTGACCAACCTCGACACCGGCCGAAGCGCGGTGGTCACCATCCAGGACCGGGGGCCCTACGTGAAGGGTCGCATCGTGGATGTCTCTCCCGCTACTGCGCGCGAACTCGGCATCTCCCGAGAAGATGGCGTGGCGAACGTCGAGGTGGTGCCCCTGTCCGTGCCGTCCAATACGGCCAGTGAAGCCAAGCGATAGCAGGCAATTGCTGGGCGCGTTGCCGGAGCGCGACTCATCGGACCTCCGGCCTAAAGATTTGAAACCGCAAGTGGCTGCCCGAAGGTAGAAGCACATCCGGTTCCAGGCCGCCGTGGCAGCGGGTTCCGAAGAGCTGCAGGCGGGTGACGAGGGGGCGAAACGCCTCAAGCGCTTGATCGGGCGCATGGCGCGCCAGAACACGGAGCGCGAGGGATTCCTCTTCGAGCGCCGCAATTCGTACCGATCGCCAATCTGATCCTTTTCAAAAGCGCCGCGCTAGCCGAATCGAGCCGCAGGACTGCAGCGAATACTGACGTTGAGGCTAGGTCCGCCTCCTCCGGGAGACCTGCCATTCCGGCAGCACTCGTAGAAGTCCGCACCCGGGGCCCACTGCGGGTATTGGCGTCGCGCCAATAGGCGCCATTCGCCGACACGCTCGAGCCACCGGCACCACCCGCGGTCCAAAGGTGCAAGAGAAAACCGTTGCCCAACCACTTACCAGCACGGGGACTCAGGTGCGATCCCGGATTGCCTGATTGGTCGGTCAGCAAGGATCGGAGGCCACCACAAGCCAACACGCCGCGAAGCTGACGTCTGCCTAAGTTGAGCTATCTGGCGGCGGGGGCGGGGGACTAGGAGTGGTCACTCCAGAACATGCCAGGCGCGCTGTCGTTCAGCACCGGGTCGGCGCCGCTCGAATTTCGGACGCATCACCGTGCCGGCGGCGACGCCACCGAATGCGCCGGCAACGGCACCCAGCGCGCCACCCACCACCACACCCACCGGGCCGCCAACCACGACGCCGACGATGGCGCCGATGGCCGCACCGCCCACCACGCCACCACCCGCCAGTACCGACTTGGCCTCGCGCTCGGCTTCCTCGGGCTCCAGCGGTCTCTGTGCCGCAGGGTTCGGGTCCTGCGATGGAACACCGTGACCAGGACGGGCCTGCTCGGCAAGGTCCTCATCGCGAGGTGCTGAGCACGATGGATGAGTAGTGGTGTCATTCATAGCGGCTTGAGACGAAGCTCTATCGAGGTACAAACTCTTATGCGGCCCGTACCTGATCGGAAGCGTCCTCCTGCAGGCCGAGGGGCCGTAGGACAGCGAGGCCGAATGCATTCGGAGCATCACCTTCGGGATCTCAAACTGTGTCTTGCGCGCGATCGCCAGGTCTCGGCCGGGCGGCAGCGGCAGTTCAGCGTAGGGATTCAGATGTCGCTCTCGGCACCTTGCAGGCATTCTCAGGGCTCGCGCCTAGCCGCTGGCTCTGGCCGCGGACCGGGTGCGCGCTGCGCGAGCGGATCTCACAACTAGCTGCGCCTGGCAGATTTGAGCAGTTCGACCAATCCTGCAACGTCGACGGGCTTGCTCAGCAGGTGGTCAAACGATTGCGCGCGCCCGAACTGGGCGTTTGCGAAGCCCTCGCGGCATGCCAACAACCAGATCAGCTGCTCCGCACAAGTGGACCGATCTGCAGGCAGCAAGCGGCACCCCGGGTGCCGCTTGTCTTTTGAGTGCGCTCGATCAGCATGGCGGGCCGATGCGGGCGAAAACCGTCGTTCGTCCACCTGTCCTGGGGGCGGGATCTAGGTACGATCCCCGATCCGATCGCTTCCGATGGCCGGTCAGCAATGATCGGGGACCGCATTGCCGATCGCAGCGACTGCCCTTCGGGGAGTCAGCTCGCGGCAGCCAAGCGTCTCTTTCCAATACCGCAGTTCATGCTGCTCGTTGAGGGAAACGAGCTCCAAGTCCAAATCTGCGCTCTTAAGGTCCTCGTACATGATGTGCCCTGAAAACGTCGAGGAAAGTTTTCTCGGTCACACCAGGATGCCAGCTTGGAGGGACCAGCGAACAGCAGTGGAAATAGTGAACATCGGTCAGTACCCGCCTGAGTTCGCTGAGCTTAGGCCAATGCCCTGCAGAGCTCTGATGGCATTTGAATCGCACCCGAATAGACCTAGCTCCAGTAGTCCAGGTCGGGCGGCACAAATGCGCTGCCGAACTCGGGTATGCCGATTTTTTTGAATTGGTCGCGCGCTCGGAGCTGCGTACTACCACCGGCTGATGCCGAGTTTCTACTTGAGCCCCGGGGCCTGACGCTTCCGGCGGCGCGAGATCCGCGATGGGTCTGCACACGATTTCGACAGAAGTCTGTGAGCGCCGAGCCTTTTCGACGAAGTCGCTTTGCAATCACTGGATTTGATTCGCTCGCCGACATCCTTCCGAGGCCCCCGCGTACGCAGCGGACGGTGGGGAAGTCGAATGCTCGGCGTCAGATGAAAAGAACCGGATTCCCCGTCGCGGCCGTTGTCTGGACGTTCGTCCTGACGCTCGCGGCAGCCTTGCTCATCGTTAACTTCAGCGGCGGTGAAAAGAAGATCGACGAGCAGATTCGACGCGAATACAGCCTTCACGACCCGCAATATCAGCGCTCGCTGGGAGCGTTGCTCGGACCTCCTATTGTGGGCGGCAATAGGTTCGAGGCGCTCTACAACGGCGACCGGATTTTTCCCCCAATGCTCGATGCGATCCGCGGTGCCCGGCACACCATCACCTTCGAGACCTACATCTACTGGTCGGGCGACATTGGCAAGCAGTTCGCGGATGCACTTGCCGAACGCGCCAAGGCCGGCGTCAGGGTTCACGTGTTGCTGGACTGGGTGGGCAGCGGCCGAATCGACAAGGCATTCCTCAACGAGATGGAAGCGGCGGGTGTGCAGATCCGCAAGTATCACAAGCCGAACTGGTACGACGTGTGGCGAATGAACAACCGCACCCACCGCAAGCTGCTGGTGGTGGATGGCCGCGTCGGCTTCACAGGCGGCGTCGGCATCGCTCCGAAGTGGACCGGCGACGCTCAGGACGCGGAGCATTGGCGAGATTCGCACTACAAGGTCGAAGGCCCGGTTGTCGCGCAGATGCAGGCCGTGTTCATGGACAACTGGGTCAAGGTCTCGGGCGACGTGCTGCATGGGGAGGGTTATTTCCCTGCACTCGCGCCCATTGGCGAAGGCCGGGCGCAAGTGTTCAGCAGTTCACCCTCGGGCGGGAGCGAAAGTGTGCACCTGATGTACCTGCTCTCCATTGCGGCAGCAAGCCACACGATCGATCTGTCGAGCGCTTACTTCGTGCCGGACGACCTCACAGTAGAAGCGCTTGTGGCAGCCATGAAGCGCGGCGTTCGCGTGCGCATCATCACGCCAGGACCGATCATTGATTCGCAGACGGTCCGCAGCGCATCTCGCGCCAACTGGGGGCCGCTGCTCGAAGCCGGCGCCGAGATGCGCGAATTCCAGCCAACAATGTTCCACGTCAAAGTGTTCACGGTCGATGGCTTGTTGGTATCGGTGGGTTCCACCAACTTCGACAACCGTTCGTTCAGGCTCAACGACGAGGCGAACCTCAACATCTACGACGCGGCATTCGCCGCTTCGGAGACCGCGCGCTTCGAACTTGACCTGCGGCAGTCGAAGCCCGTGACGCTCGAGGCCTGGCGCAACAGGCCCTTGCACGAGAAGGCAATGGAGAAGATCTCGATTCTTCTCTCTTCACAGCTATAGGCAAGCTCCGAGCGACAAATCTGTCTCTTCGTCGGAGCATCTCCCGGATCCAGGGAGATGATTCACTGCGCGGGGCTTCCCGCGCGCGGCGTGCCATTGTCGCGGCTGTCGGTGTCGGCCGTCGACCACGTGGCCGATCCGGGCCGTTTCAGATCGTGCGCCGGCTTCACCTCGGGCGGCCATGGCTGCGATGCGGCGGGGGCATTCGCCATCCGATTGCGTAGATCGGCGACCTGGCCGGTCGTCACGGGAGATGCCTGGTTGTCCCAGCTGTTGCGCGCGTAGGTCGCGACCGCCGCGATCTCAGCGTCGTCGAGCTTCCAGGCGAAGGGGGGCATGGCGAACCCCGTCGGCGCGGCGTCGGTGGGACGGTGCCGTGCACCGGCGAGGATGTAGTGCAGCACCGTGGTCGGATCGCGCTGTTGGAGGTTGGCGCTTGCCGCGATGGGCGGCAGTGCGCGTGGCACGCCCTTCGCGTCCTCGCGGTGGCAGGCGGCGCAGTTGTCTTTCCAGACCGCCTCGCCCTGCGCCATCTGCGCATTCGACGCAACCGGGATGATGCCCACGGGAGAAGGCCGCAGGCTCCCGAGGTAGGTGGCGACGGCGTTGACGTCGGCGTCCGTCATGCGCGAAGTCGAGAACGACACCACCTCGCTCATCTCGCCCGCCGCGCCGCTGTGGACGTTGCGGCCCGTGCGCAGAAACTCGATCACCGCCTCGCGCCCCCAAGCCCCGATGCCCGCGCGCCGGTTGGGCGTGATGTCGGGCGCGAACCAGTCGGCGAACCGCCCGCCGCGGAATGCCTCGTCCTTCTCCGGGCCGCCGAGGCGATTGCGGGGGGTGTGGCAGGCCTGGCAATGCCCGAGGCCCTCGACAAGGTAGGCGCCTCGGTTCCACTCGGCCGATTGCGCCTTGTCCGGCTGGTAGGTGCCCTTGTCGAAGAAGAGCAGGTTCCACCCAGCCATCAGCGCCCGGATGTTGAACGGGAAGTGCAGCTGGTTGCGATCGACGGCATGGTTCACCGGCGGCAGCGAGCGCAGGTAGGCCAGCAGCGCGTCGCTGTCCTCGCGCGTCACGCGGGTGTAGTAGGGATACGGGAACGCCGGATAGAGATGGTCTCCCTTGCGGTCGATGCCTTCATGCAGCGCGCGATAGAAGGTGTCGTTGTCGTAGCGCCCGATGCCGGTGACCGGGTCGGGCGTCAGGTTGGCCGAGAGCACCACGCCGAAGGGCGTTTCCACCGGCCGTCCTCCGCTGAAAGGCGCGGCGCGCGGCACGGTGTGGCAGGCCACGCAATCGCCGGCTGCGGCAAGGTAGCGGCCGCGTACGACCTGCTGCAGATCGGCGCCCGCGGCAGAAGCGGTCGGCGGAGGCTGGTTCGCAGTGCCGCTGGGTTGGCCCGCCGCGCGCAGCGCAAGCAGAGAGGCAGCCGCCATGAGCACGCAGGCCACCCCCGTCGCACCCCGCGTCCCAACCCAGGGCTGCTGCCTCTGGCGGCTGCGCGGGGCGCGAAGCGCCTTGGGGGGTGTTTTCATACCAGCGGGCCCGGTGACTTCAGGTATCGCGTGCGGATCGCCTCCGCCGCGAAATAGGCCAGCGCCGCGACCGTGCCCGTCGGGTTGTAGCCGGGGTTCTGCGGAAACGCGCTCGCGCCGAGCACGAACAGGTTGCTCACGTCCCAGCTTTGCAGGTACTTGTTGACCGCGCTCGTGGCGGGGTCGCTGCCCATGATCGCGCCGCCGGTGTTGTGGGTGGTCTGGTACGGCTCCACGTTCCAGCTCCCGGTGCGCCGTTCGACCTTGAGGCTCGCGGGCTTCATGGCTTTCGCGAGTTCGGCGGCGCGGTCCGTCAGGTAGTCGGACATGCGGTGCTCGTTGTCGCTGAAGTCGAAGGTCATGCGCATCAGCGGTCGGCCATAGACGTCGCGATAGGTCGGGTCGAGATCCAGGTAATTGGTGCGGTGGCTCATCACCGCGCCGTGCGTGGCGATGCTGGTCGAGCGCAGGTAGCTGTGCGCGATGGCCTTCTTCCAGCCGCTGCCCCAGGTGGCGGTGCCTTCCGGCGTGGCATGCGACTCGATCGGCCGCGCGCCGGTCTGCACGATGCCCATGAAGCCGCCGCCGATGAAGCCCAGTCCCGCGTGGTCAAAGTTGTCGCCGTTGAACTCGTCGATCAGCATGCCGTGCGCGCCCGCACCGATGAACGGGTTCAGGAGCTTGTCGTCGTAGAACACGTGCACCGACGAGGTCATCTGGTAGGCGTAGTTCTTCCCGATCACCCCCTGTCCGGTCGTCGGGTCGTACGGACGCCCGATCTTCGACAGCAGCAGCAACCGCACGTTGTGCAGGATGTACGCGGACAGAACGATCAGCTCCGCCGGCTGCTCGAACTCCTCGCCAGCGGCATCGACGAAGGTGACGCTCACCGCGCGCTTGCCGGTGGAGTCGAGATTGATCCTCGTCACCTCGGCCTCGGTGCGCAGCGTGAAGTTGGGCTTGCGCATGAGCACCGGCAGGATGGTGGTCTGCGCCGTCGCCTTCGAGTAGTTGCCGCAGCCGAACTTCTCGCAGAAGCCGCAGTAGGTGCACGGCGCGAGCTGCACGCCCAGCGGGTTCGTGTAGGCCTGCGACATGTTGGCGCTGGGCTGCGGGAAGGGCCTGTAGCCCAGCTCGCACGCGGCCGCCGCAAAGAGCGTCGGCGGGTAGGTCATCTTCATCGGCGGCGTCGGGTATTCGCGCTGTCGCGGCCCCTCGAAGGGATTGCCGCCTTCGACAATCGTGCCCTTCAGGTTGCCGGCCTTGCCCGCGATGCCGCACAGGTACTCGAAGCGGTCGTAGTGCGGCTCCAGCTCGTCATAGGTAATGCCCCAGTCCTGGATCGTCATGCCATCGACGAGCTGTTTCGGTCCATAGCGTTCGAGGTTGTGGCTCTTCGCCGTGAAGTCGCTTGGCAGGAAGCGCCAGACCTGGCCGTTCCAGTGCACGCCCGCGCCGCCGACGTTGGTGCCCGGCAGGAAGGAGCCGAGGCGGCGCATCGGAAGCGCAAGCTGCGAAGGCTTGTTGCGGATCGTGAGCGTCTCGTGCGCGAGCGGTTCGAACAGCGCGTGCCGCCAGTAGTAGCGCAGCTCGTCCTGCGCGAAGGTGGTGGCGAAGTCGGTCGGCGTGTCGCGCCACGTGCCGCGCTCGAGCGCGAGGACGTTCAGCCCGGCCTCGGTGAGCTCCTGCCCCATGATCGCGCCGGTCCAGCCGAAGCCGATCAACAGCGCATCGACGGAAGGAAGGCGGGTGGCGGCCATGGTCGTCGAATCCCGCGCTCATCCCTGATGCCATGCCGGGCGCCCGCGCAGGCCGACCGGGGGCAAGGGGAAGGGCTTGCCGTGCTGCTCGACATAGGCGCTCATGTCGTAGTGCGCGCCGGGGAAGCCGATCAGCTTCCAGCCGGCCATGTCGAGATTGCCGCCGTAGACCGGATCGGACCAATAGCCCTCCAGTGTGTTCTGCCACAGCAGCTTGAAGAAGGCCTTGGCATCGACGCTGCCGAGGTCGAGCCTTCCGTCTTCCATCAGGTGCAGCCAGTTCTCCTGGTCGGGCGTATTCAGCTTTGCGAAGGCGGCCTTGGCGTCCCGCATCGTCGCCGCATCGATCTCGCGCGCCGCCGCGCGATACAAGGCCGCGGGACTCAGGCGCGTCTGCCAGCCCTGCGTCGGCTCGCCCTTGGACCACGGTCCCTGCATGTACCAGCGCTCGCCACGTCCGTAGTCGCCGGCGAGCTGGCGGTCGATGAAGAAGGGCACGCCGGCCTGCACCGCGCCCGGCCCGAGGTCGTCGTCGGGGATCAGGCGCGCGACGGCGGCCTCGACGAATGCGGCCTCGGCGGGGGTGAAGAAGGTATAGCCGGTGCCGCGCTCGCGCTCCGGGCGCAGTGCCTGGTCGGGCGGCTTGGCGCGGCCTTCGTCCCAGGGCATGCCGTCACGGATGACGGCCGCATCGCCCGCGGCGGCGATCGGAAGCACCGCACCCATGGTCAGCAGGCGTCGACGCGTCAATGCCGGGGAAGGATCGCGTCGCGGCGCGTCGTCTCTCGTGCGGGTCATCGCTGCATCCTTCTCGTCGTGTCGTCGTGCGTTCGATCGGTGCCCGAGAGATGTTCCCCCGCGCTCGACGTGCGGGCGTAGGACGGCGGCCCATCGTGGAGCCGGTTGCGGATGGCGTCACCGGCCCCGGTCCGGCGCAGGCGGCGGGGGTGAAGGTGGGGTTCCCGCCTCGAACGCGCCCCGATCCGACAGCGAACGCGATTCACGGTCCTAGGCTGGGTTCACCATTGAAGGAACAACCATGGCCACTCAACGACGCACCGGCGCCAACGGCGATCAGAAGGACAACAACCGCATCTTCGGCTGGGGCATCGGGATAGTGGCGCTCTTGCTGCTCCTGGTGGTGATCTACAACGTGATCGCGTTCAAGCGCGAAGGCCCGCTGCCCAAACCTGCTGCGGCGCCTCCCGCCGCCGTGCAGCAGCAGAAGAGTCAGGGCCCGTAGTACTTGTCAACGCTGGAGCCATAGATCACCGGCCAACGCTTTGAGCGAACGGGGATCTGCCGCGACGGTGGTGTAGGTGCCTGAAGCCGATTGGAGCCAAAAGAACCCCGCGCGGGGCGGCTTCAGGGCGGCCCGGGATGGATGGAGGAGAAAAGGATCTACTGGCCGCGTCGAATACGATCCACGAAGTGGCTGAACTGCGGCTCGGCACGTGTTGAGCGGATCACGGTAGGGCGTCCCCGGCAGTGCAGGAAAGCGATCGACCCGGTCACCTTCCGTTGCGGCGTGAATCAAAGCTACTTGCGCGCCTGATCTGCGCGTGAGGCCCGCGCTTCGTTTCCTACAGGGCCCGACTCCTCATACCGACAAAGTCCCCGACGTCTGGGCGCATTGTCGATCCCGGCCTCATGACCATCCGGCCAGTTCCGACTCCATGCAAAAGCCCACGAAATTCGTTCAGGTCCGCGGTGCGCGCGAACACAACCTCAAGAACGTGGACGTCGATGTTCCGCGCGACGCACTTGTGGTGTTCAGCGGGATCTCCGGCTCAGGCAAGTCGTCGCTGGCGTTCGGCACGCTCTACGCGGAGGCGCAGCGACGCTATTTCGAGTCGGTCGCGCCCTATGCCCGTAGGCTGATCGACCAGGTGGGCGTGCCTGCTGTCGACGCGATTGACGGCCTTCCACCGGCGGTGGCGCTCCGGCAGCAGCGAGGCACGCCGGGCGCGCGCTCATCGGTGGGGAGCGTGACCACGTTGTCCAGCCTGCTGCGCATGCTCTATTCGCGTGCCGGCGAATACCCGCCGCGACAGCCCATGCTCTACGCCGAGGACTTTTCTCCCAACACGCCGCAAGGCGCATGTCCTCATTGCCACGGCCTCGGTCGCATTTACGAGGTGACCGAGAAATCGATGGTGCCGGATGATTCGCTGACGCTCCGGGAGCGCGCCATCGCGGCATGGCCTCCTGCGTGGCACGGACAGAACTTGCGCGACATTCTGGTCACACTGGGCTATGACGTGGACACGCCCTGGCGCGACCTCCCCCGAAAGGACAGGGACTGGATTCTCTTCACCGACGAGCAGCCGACAGTGCCTGTGTATGCCGGCTTCACGCCCGCGGAAACACGCGCGGCGCTGCGCCGGAAGATGGAACCGAGTTACCAGGGAACGTTCACCGGTGCCCGCAAATACGTGTTGCACACCTTCGCCACAACGCAGAGCGCGCTCATGAAAAAGCGCGTATCGAGATTCATGATCGGACAATCTTGTCCGGTGTGCAAAGGCAAGCGCCTGAAACGGGAGGCACTCGGCGTGACCTTCGCTGGTTACGACATCAGCGAGATTTCTCAGATGCCGCTGGCCAGGCTCGTGGAGGTGTTGACACCCGCCGCGGAAGGAACGTTGTCGCAGGCGGCCGCGGACTCGGCGGTCAGTCGAGCAGCCGCCCGCAAGGACACCGAGCGGCGAGTGCTGGCAGGCGGCTCGGCGCATCAGGCTGCGCCGGACGTTCGTCGGACTCCGAACCTCTCGGAAGAGAAGCGCATCGCGGCGCAGCGCATCGCGCGCGAGACCATCGAACGTGTGGCGACCCTCGTGGGATTGGGGCTGGGCTACCTGTCCCTCGACCGGAGCACTCCGACACTTTCGCCCGGTGAGTTGCAGCGGTTGAGGCTGGCTACGCAGATCCGGTCGAATCTGTTCGGGGTGGTGTACGTGCTGGACGAGCCCTCGGCCGGATTGCACCCGGCGGATGGCGAGGCGCTGTTTGCAGCGCTCGAACAGCTTCGGCATTCGGGCAACTCCATCTTTGTCGTCGAGCACGATGTCGAGTTGATGCGCCGCGCGGACTGGATCGTGGATGTCGGCCCGGATGCGGGCGAACGGGGAGGGCAGGTGCTCTACAGCGGGCCGCCGCAAGGCCTGCGAAGCGTTGAGGCGTCCCACACAGCGCGCTATCTCTTCGCTGAGGTGGCGCCGGGGCGGGGCGCCCCAAAGGCACCGCTGGGCTGGCTGAGGTTGGAAGGTGTCACGCGGAACAATCTTCATCGAATCGACGTGGACATTCCGCTTGGCGTCTTGACCGCGGTGACGGGTGTCTCGGGGTCAGGCAAGTCGAGCCTCGTGAGTCAGGCGCTGGTCGATCTGGTGACGGCGCACCTCGGCCACGAGATGCCCCTCCCGGAAGACGAGGGAGAGGCGTTGGATGCGACGCCGCTGGGTCCCTCCGCCGGCCGCATTGCTAGCGGCATGGAGGCGATTTCCCGCCTCGTGCGCGTGGACCAGAAGCCGATCGGCCGCACGCCGCGCTCGAACCTCGCGACTTACACGGGGCTCTTCGACCAGGTGCGCAAGCTGTTCGCGTCAACAAAGGCCGCCCGTGCACGTCGCCTCGACGCCGGTCGCTTCTCGTTCAACGTGCCCAAGGGGCGGTGTGAGACCTGTGAAGGTGAAGGGTTCGTCAGCGTGGAGCTTCTCTTCATGCCGAGCGTGTACGCACCTTGTCCCACCTGCCATGGAGCACGCTATAACGAACAGACGCTCAGGGTCACATGGCGAGACAGGAACATCGCCGAGGTGCTGGCAATGACGGTCGACGAGGCGCTCAACTTCTTCGAAGGCGAACTCAACGTACAACGTTCCCTCAAGCTGCTACAGGACATCGGCCTCGGCTATTTGCGGCTCGGCCAGCCTGCCACCGAGCTTTCGGGCGGCGAGGCTCAACGCATCAAGCTCGCGACGGAGCTGCAACGCGCGCAGCATGGCAGCACGCTCTACGTGCTGGACGAGCCGACCACGGGCCTCCATCCAGCAGACGTCGACAAACTCATGGTGCAGCTCGACGGACTCGTCGCCGCTGGAAACACCGTGGTCGTGGTGGAACACGAGATGCGGGTTGTCGCGATATGCGACTGGGTGATTGACGTTGGGCCGGGCGCTGGAAGTGACGGCGGACGGATCGTGGCGAGTGGAACGCCCGCCGATGTTTCGAATGTCAAGGCTAGCCGAACCGCCGAGTACCTGCGGGCGATGTTGGGCAGGTAATTTGCCCGAACGAAGTGATGGCATGGCCAAGGGCCCACAGGCGCCCCGTTCGATGGTCACGTGGTCAACCCTTCCTCGACTTGATGTGAGCCTTGGCCTTTTCGTGGTCCGCCTTGGCCTGATTGACGCAGGCACTCTTCGCGTCGCCCGATTGGTCGTCGCATTTTTCCTTGGCCACTTCGTAGTTCATATCGGCCTTTTCCTCGGCGACCTTTCTGGCGTGCGCTGCCGAGGGCTTGTACTGCTGCTCGAGCTCGGCCTTGGCGACCTTTTCAGTGCCCTTGGCTTCTTGCATGCAGACGTCCTTGGCATTGTCTTGAAGCGCGTCGCACTTCGCCTTGGCGAGCTTGTAGTCGGCCTCGATCTTTTCCTTTGCGACCTTGTATTCGTGCTGGGTCAGCGCATTCGCGCCGCTCATGGCGAAGCAGGTAACGGCGAATGCAACGACGAGCAATGGCTTTTTCATGATCAGTTCCCTCAATGGATTGATTGCGTCTGCACTCGCGAAGGGGTTCCGCCATGATGCGAGACCTTTCCGTCGACTGCGAGGATGACCATATGGCTGAGTTGAGGTGCAGGGGGTAGGAAACGGACCTTGTGATGCATAGGCAAAAGACCCGAGCGAGGAGCGCCTATCGGGAGATGAAACCGCGGCTGAGTCGACAGAAAGCCGGTCGATGACCTTGGCCATCGACTCCCATCCGCCGGGGGCCTACACGGCCACCGTCGATGCTCCGATACCTTGGTGCATCGCCTCGCGCAACTATCGGCGTTCCCATCACCCAATTGCCAAGGAGAACGAATGAACAAGCCCGTCCAGAACACGCCCGTGCAGCCCTCGCCCAAGGACGATCAACGTGCCTCCGTCGAACAAAACATGGAGAAGGCCACGGAAAAGGAACCCGCCGAGTTTCGCGATGAGGCAAACGCGAACAAAACGGTTGAAATCGGCAAGGACGTCACACAGGCGCCCATCCACGGCATCGATCCGAAGACCTGATCTCACCTCGGCGGCGTAACGGGGCACGGCCCGCCGGCACTGCTGCTCGCGAAGCGATCAGAAGGCCAGACAAGACCGAACCGACGGCCGTCGTGGGTTCTCACCCTACAGGGTGCCGCGACGCCGGGCGCTACGGTTGCATGACATTGGCCAACGCTAACTGCAATGTCGAACCCGCCTGATGACGCGCCGTTGACCGAGGAGCTCGTGGAACAGGCGACCCTCGAAGCTGAATCGAGATTGGCGGAACTCGACTAATGAGGAAGATCCGCGCGTTGGCGCGGGATCGGCTTCCTAAATACCGGCATGGAGACTTTCATGGCTTCTGATGTGATTTCTACCGACCGCGTCGAGGAAGCCAATGTCTATAGCGCAGCGGGCGACAAGCTCGGCAGCATCGACGATCTCATGATTGACAAGGTGTCGGGGCAGGTCTGCTATACGGCGCTCGAGTTCGGTGGTTTTCTCGGCATCGGAACGGACCGCTACCCCATTCCGTGGAGCATGCTCAAATACGACGTCGCCGTGGACGGATACGTGGTTCCCCTGGACAAGACCCAGCTCGAAGGCGCTCCTCGCTACAGCAGCGACGCGGTCCCCGACTACGACGACATCTATCGTTCGAGCGTCGACAAGTATTACGGCCTCTGACCCCAAGTGTGCGCTTCCGAGAGCTCCGGGTTGCTGATCATCGACATGATCAGCAGTTGGGACTTTCCGGATGCCGACAAGCTATTGCGCGGCGCACATGGAATCGTCGACAGCATCTCAACCTTGAAGTCGCGCTGCCGACGAGCCGAGGTGCCGGTGATCTACGCCAATGACAACCGCGGGCGCTGGCGTTCCAACTTCCCCGAGCTGGTGCAGCGCTCGCTGGATACTGGCGGCGCCGCGGCGGCGATCACGCGGGCGTTGATGCCCGATCCCGACGACTACTTCGTGCTCAAACCGAGCCAGTCCGCCTTCTTCGGAACGCCGCTCGAGCTGCTCCTGCAGCACCTGAATATCCGGCGCATCGTGATCGTGGGCGTAGCGAGCGACCAGTGCGTGCTCAGCACCGCCCTCGATGCGCGCATGCGTTCGCTCGATGCGATCGTGCCCTCGGATTGCGTCGCCAGCCAGACCCGCGCGCGCCATTCCGCAGTGCTCAGGCAGTTCGAGGCAGTCCATCGACTGCCAACCACACCGGGCCCGCGCATACGCTTCTAGCGTCGCGGTAGCTTCATTCGATCGGATCCTCGCGTCGCCGGCCAGCAGCAGCCACCGGCATGAAGGACGAGTGAGCGAGAGGGCGCAGGAGCTAGTACCGGAGAGTTTCCGGAATTGCAATCGAAAGGCCCAGCGGGAAATTCCGTTGTGCCAACACGAGCGGTCTGTCGGGCCGAGGGCTTTGATGTCCGGTCATTTCCGGGCGCGCTCAGCGCTTCCGGGCGCGTGCAACCTTGTGCAGCAATTCCAGCAGCATGCGCCGCTCGCCTTCGCTCAAATGCCGCAGAAGCTCCCGATCGGCCAGCATCAGGCGCTCCGTTGCCGTGGCAACGAGTTCAGCGCCTTTGCGCGTGACAGCGACGTCCTGCGTGCGGCGGTCGGTCTCGTTGCGCTCGCGCTTGAGCAGGCCGCGCGCCTCAAGACGATCCAGCCAGATGGTGACACCCGGGGCCGTGATCCCGAGGGCTTTCGCCAGCTTTGTCGCCGTCACCGGTGCGTTCTCGTGAACCAGATGCAGGATCGTGAATTCGACCGGCCGCAGCCGCAGCGGCTTGCCCGCGACGCTCACAAAGGCCGCGGTCGTGAGGATCGATGCCTGCGCGAGCTGGTACCCGAGCAGCTGGTGCATTCCCCCTTCGTCGAGGCCGCCCAGGGGCGTGAGTTCATCGCCTTGCGGTTCTTTGTGAATCATGCCGTCCATTTTCACCGGGGGGATCCAGCGTACGTGCTTCCTGGGCCAAGTAATAAACCAAATTTGCTAATGTGACCGACCGGTTCTTAGGGGAAAGTACCGAGATAATGGTTAATGCACTTAACTATATTAAGTAACCAGATGGAGGCGCGGATGCTGCTTTCGCTCTTTCCATCTGGGCCCCGGCAGCCTTTGGATCCAGCGCACCGCATTGCCGGGACACAGAACATTGATTGGAGCAATCCGATGACCCCTCGTCCGTTCGCCGTCGCCCGAACCAAGCGATTCCTCGCCTGGGCCGCCATCACCGCATCCTGTGGTGCTGCCATGCTTTCCGCCTGCGGAGGGGGTGGTGGTGGTGGCGGTGGCGGTGGGTTCGCCAGCGTCACTGGCCCGGCCCTTCCGCAGCTCGCAGCCGCGCAGCCCGGCAAGCTTGCGAACTGCACATCACTGACCGGATTCACCTTCGCCAACACGACCATCACGTCCGCGAGCCTGGTCGCAGCGGACGCGGTGACGTCCACCGCCGACGGCGTGACTCTGAAGTTGCCCGCCCACTGCGTCGTCGTCGGCAAGATGAACCCACGCACCGGCATCGACGGCAAGAGCTACGCGATCAACTTCGAGATGCGATTGCCGAGCAGCTGGAGCGGCCGCTTCTTCCATCAGGTCAATGGTGGCAACGACGGCTTCATCACGACCGACACCACGCGCGCCTTCGGCCGCAAGCTCGGCGGAAGCCCGACAAGCAACGGCTTGATCGAGGGCTTCGCAGTGCTCACTTCCGACGCCGGCCATGCGCCCAACAGCGCGTCTTACCCGAACGACCCGGCCACCGGACTGGGCATCTCCGGTCAGGTCTTCGGCCTCGACCCGCAAGCGCGCAAGGACTACGGCTACGCCGCCGTGGGTTCGCTCACGCCGATGGCCAAGAGCCTCATCGCCGCCGCATACGGCCGCGGGCCCGACCGTTCCTACATGGTCGGGGCATCCAATGGGGGGCGCCACGCCATGGTCGCTGCGGCCCGCTATGCGGCCGACTACGACGGCATCCTGGCGGGCTCACCGGGATTCAACCTGCCTAAGTCCCGCATCGCGGAGGAGTGGGCCAATCAGATCCTGATGGGCGCCGCCACATCCATCGATCCAGTGACCAACCGGCCGGCGATCTGGAGCTCATTCTCTCTGGTCGACCTCACCTACGTAAGCAATCGCGTGCTGGCGAAATGCGATGCGCTGGACGGTGCGGTCGACGGCATCGTGCAGGACGTGCAGGGATGCCAGAGCGCGTTCTCGCTGGCCAACGATGTCGCGACCTGTGCTGCGGGCCAGGCGCCCGATGGCACCTGTCTGACATCAGTGCAAAAGACTGCATTGGCCAAACTGTTCGCCGGCCCCAAGAATTCCGCCGGCAAGGCGCTCTACTCCGACTGGCCCTGGACGAACGGCATCTACGGCGCCAGTTGGCGGGGCTACATGACAGGCGTCACCAACGGTGCGGGCGTCGGTACGAACAAGTACGGCAATAACGTGGGCTTCGTGTCGGCGGCGGCTTTCATCTTCAGCACGCCGCCCGCGGACCCGACCGTGATGACCGGTCTGGGCCCCACCATGATCGACTGGACCTTGAACTACGACTTCGACAAGGCCGAAGCGTTGATCAACGGGACCACGCCGGTATTCGCCGAATCGTCGATGTCCTTCATGACGCCGCCCGACCCGACCAACCTGAGCAAGTTGCGCGATCGTGGCGCCAAGCTGATCGTGTTCCACGGCACGGCCGATCCGGTGTTCTCCTACAACGACACGATCGCCTGGTACAAGGGCCTCATGGCCGCCAATTCTGGTGATGCCAGCAACTTCGCACGGGTGTTCAACGTGGCGGGGATGACCCACACGCAAGGCGGACCGTCGACCGACCAGTTCGATTTCGTGACCGCCTTGGTCGCATGGGTCGAGCAAGGCCGGGCACCCGATAGCGTGGTCGGCACAGCGCGAACTGCGGCGCAGAACCCGGACATGACCGGCTCAGGCATCCCGGCCGGCCGCACCCGGCCGTTGTGCCCGTACCCGAAGTTCCCGAAGTACAAGGGCACCGGAAGTCTCGACGACGCTGCGAATTTCGTCTGTCCGTAGCGTTCCCCAAGCAACCTTCTCCGGCTTTGTTCCCATGATCAATGTATCTACAGCACCCTATGCCGCGCTCCTGCTGCGTGTGAGCCTTGGAATCATGTTCCTGGCTCATGTCGGCCTGAAGCTATTTGTCTTTTCCGTTCCCGGCTTTGTCGGCTTTTTCGTCTCTCTGGGGCTGCCGGCGGCCCTGGCGTATGCCGTCATTGCGTTGGAACTCCTCGGCGGCTTCGCGCTGATCCTCGGCGTCTACGCTCCCCTTATCGCGTTGCCTCTGGCACTCGAGATGCTCGGCACGATCGTTCTTGTGCACGGCGGCAACGGGTGGCTATTCACCAACAAGGGCGGCGGCTGGGAATATCCTGCGTTCTGGGCCGTGGGCTTGGTTGCGCTGTTCTTTCTGGGTGACGGTATCTTTGCACTGAAAACTGCAAGGAAGGTGCGCGCCTAGCTGCGCTGCGCCCGGTCAGTCCGGACAAGAAGCGGCGCTCAATGCGAGAGCAGGTAGAAGCTCGAGTGGCATGATCGACCGGCTGAATCCGCAGCCGGAGACCAGTCGCACCATGTCGCAGGAGCTAGGACTGCAGTGGGCCCCACAATTGCCATCGAAAGGCCGACCGGGAAATTCCGTTGTGCGGCGCGAACCGTCCTTTGGGAGGGCAGGGGGGAACTGCGGGTTGGTGCCCGTTGCAGACCTCTGCGTGGTATGCGTCCAGCGAACCCGTCTTGACGGGCGGTGTCGCGCCGCCTTCCCTCCCGCTCCCTCGAGCCTTTTTGGCCACCTCGGCTGTCGCGGAGAAGAGACGCTCCTTCGCGCGCAGTGCACGAGGGCGTGCAGTTTTCCAGTCGCCGTCACCCCGGTGCTTTGGCTGCGAAGTCGGGCAGAGCAAGCCAAGACTGCGAGCAGGCGATGGCGCGATGAATGCCTAGGACGCACGCGTGGTTCCATCCGCGACATGGCTGAGACGACGCATGTCCAAAGCCCGAGCTGGGCCGGTCGCGAGGATGCGCTGCGAGGCCAAGGGCTCAACCGTAGACCTGCGCGCAACAGAGTGAGGACCTGAGAGCCATTTATCTCAGGTCACTCAGGCTGGAGACTTTCCACATTGTTAAGCAGCGCGAGGCGATGAGTTCACGAACGCCGCGCCCCTACAGGGCCGAGGACTCCGAAGCTCAGTGAGTTTGAAATCGCGACAACTCCCAAGAGATCGTAGCGCGGCCGTGTCGGGGTCCATTCTGAGAGCGTCGTGCCGCTCGTCGTGCCGTACCGGCCTATCGACCGAAAACTTCCAATCACCGCATGGTCAGATCCAGACCCATCCTGTTGCAAAACTCAAAGGTGAGGAACAGCATGAGGAACGCAGAAGCGACAAACGCCGCGCCCACCTTGATAGATGTTAGTACCACTGCAGCTGTCTTCTGATTTTTGTCCTTCTGTCCACGATCGTAATGCCACTTGACGGCCAAGTACATGCCTACGCTGAGCACGAGAACCTTGAAAATAATGAAGGAGATAGGGATTGAATTCATGATTTAAAGGATATTGGGGGTGACAGACGGCGAAGTGCCCGAGTGCGGCGAGTCACTAGACCGATGAAGAAGCAGAGAAAAGAATTTAACGAACGGTCGCGGTGAGCTGAATGGGCGTCTGTAAGGCACGTCGAAAGGAACGCGAGCCATCGGTCGAAAGGCGGAGCAGTTTGTCGGCACCACAGAAGCACTCTCATCGTGCTGTCTAGTGTTCATCTTCGAGGCGATACGTACAGAATCAGATCACCGGAAAAGTTTGCGTATCAGATGCAAGGAGGCCGGTAGTCGCTCCGGGGACTACGACGTCTGATTCGGGAGCGGTCAAGAGCTCGACGGCGCCGGTCGCGACGTATTCGCGTCACACCGATCAAGAGCGCCTTCCCGCGGCGGGTAGTCCGCGAAATGCTGTGCATATCGGGTCGGATGCGCCGCGCTGCAGCTGTCCGGACAACGGCGGATGCGGGTCGATCGACCGCAAACTGGCGGACAGCGGCCGCTTCTTTCGGCCTAGCGAGAAGACCGAAATGGGCCCATCACGGCTGTTGACGGACTGCTCGGTGGTTCGCCGTTAACGCTGCGAAGGACCTCCGGTCCGCAGTTCAAGGCTGGCTGCTTTCGTCCGTCGCGGACTGTCGGTTGTCGATGAACGACGAGATCTCAAGCGCTCGCGGGCGCATGCAATGGATCGTAAGCCCTCTCGCGCAAGATCTGATGCAGCTGACGCCGGCGAACGCCCATGTTTCCGCCGTCGAAAAGCGGAAGTGCGATTGCGTCCTGCAACCAGCCGGCCAGGGGCAGTGCCTGGTCGTAGCTGTCGATGCCGACCACCCGCATCAGGTCGGTGATCACGCGGACCGCCGATTCGGAGCCGAAGATCTTGGAATGGAGCGCAAGCTCGAGCGCCCCCGGCAGTTGCTGGTCCATCGCCTGGCAGGCCTTCCAGCCCAGATATCTGGCCGCCTCGATCGTTGTCTTTGCGTCGGCCAAGGCATAGCCCACCGCCTGGTGTTCGATGATCGGGACCGGTCCACCGCGATGCTCGGTCTTGGCGAACCGAAGAGCGAAATCGAAGGCGGCACGCATCAGCCCCACGCCCATGATGCCGACCAGCGCAGCGGTGCCGGCGAAGCTGCCTTCGATGATCTCCTGGCCTGCGCCCAGTCGGCCCACCAAATTGTCCTCAGCTACCGTGACGCTGCTCAGTCGGAATCTCGGCACCAGGTGGCCGCGGTGGCCCATTGACTCGAGGTCGCGCACGGTGCTAAGGCCTTGCGCTCCCCGGGGCACGGCAATGACAGAGATGGATTGGTCTGGCGGCGCCTGGGGATCGGTCCTGCAGACCACGCACAGGAGGTCGGCGCCCGTGCCGTCCCACCCCGTGGCGCTGGACACCCATTGCTTCTCGGCGTCGATACACCATCCTTCGTCGACCCGTCTGGCGGTGCTCCTGACCCCGGCGCCGGGCGCCGGCGAGGCGAAATTGGCGCTCCCGCCAGGCTCGCTATTCGCCAGTGCTGCGAGCGGCGCGCCTTCCGTGCTCAGGAAGGGGGCGATGAATCGCCGCTGCTGCTCCGGGCTTCCGGCGATGAAGATCGGCGCAAGCCCCAGGATATTGGCGAACATCGTCAACGACACGTTGCAGTCCACCGCGTGGAACTCCTCTGCCACGATGGCCATGTCCAGCAGCCCGGTTCCCTCCCCGCCGAAGGGCATCGGGATCAGGCGCCGCAGAAATCCCTCCCGGATGACCTGCTCGTACATCGGACGCGTCGCGAGAAAACGCTCGCTGGGCGTCGCGAGGTGCCGGATCGCGCCCGGAACCTGCGAGAGCACCTCACGAGCTACGCTGCGCGCGTGGCGTTGCAGCTCGCGTTGATTCGGACTGAAAGTGAAATCGATCGCCATGGCTTGCTCCGGTGATTGCTGGTGGCTGGAGTCTGTTCCGCGGGTCTTGTGTTTTCGTGCACGGCGTCTTGTTGAAACGCGCCCGCTGACATACAACTCGTTGGTCATGAAGTCTTGGTCCACAGAAGCAGTTCCTGGCCCGGAGCAGTTCGATTACTGGCGGGAAGTCGTGTGCGAGGCATTTGCCGCCCTCGACCCGCGACCCCTGGAGTCGGGCGTCAACTTCAGCAGCCGGGCGGACCTGAGCGAGATGGGGGCTGTCAACGTCGCTCGCATCCGATCGGCCGCGCAGACCGTGGTGCGGGGGTTCGCGCAGATTCGGCACGATCCGCAGGACCGCCTGTTCGTCAACCTGCAACTGGCGGGCCATGGGTTCGTGCGCCAAGGACATCGGGAGGCCAAGGTCATGCCGGGCTCCTTCACGGTTGTCGATATTGCGAGACCGTACACGCTGCATTTCGAGGGGCGCTTCGAGCTCCTGTCGTTTCGGGTTCCACGCCGCCTGTTGCTGCCTCTGGTCAGCGATCCGAACGGCCTCATGGCGCGGCCTCTGGGAGGTCTCAACGGCACAGGATTCGTCGCCGCTTCGTTCATGCGCTCGCTCGCTGATGCCGGCGCAGAAAGCTTCACCGCGCAAGCGGCCGAGCGCATGTCCGTTCAACTGTGCGAGTTGATCTCGGAGGCGGCGCGCGGACCAGGTGCCGGCGGGGATTTCGGCCCCGAAGCGTCGCAGGCCAACCGGCAGGCACTGGTGCGTGTCGTCAAAGCCTACATCTTGGGCGCCCTCGGTTCGCACGATCTCGGCGCCGAAGCGCTTGCGAGGCGCTTCAACGTGTCGCCCCGCTATCTGCACAAGGCCTTTGCACAGGAGCCGTCCAGCCTGGCGGCCTGGATTCGCCTGCAGCGCTTCGAGCACTGCGCGTCGGATCTGGGCAATCCGCAAGACCGGCGCCCGGTGTCGGCAATCGCCAGCCGCTGGGGCTTCCAGGACATTCCGAACTTCACGAAGTCCTTCGGCATGCGCTATGGGTGCAGCCCCTCAGAGTATCGTCGACGAGCCAGCGCATCCAAGCCGCAGATCCGCTCAGCCGAAACCTGATGTACCACCGCGGCGCGGTCCAGCACCCTCCGCGTCACAGGGGTTGTGGTGTGGTGCCGCTGGGCGCCACGGAAACGTCCGCTGAGCGCCACCTGGCAGTCGTCCGTACCCGCCTATCTGGAGGCCCGCTTCCGCTGCAATCAGGCCGCGCCAGGCTGATCCATGTCTTCGAGCTTGCTTTCCACTATTCGCCGCGACGCGCCGGCTTGGACAAGTATTCTCGTGATTGCGCCTCGGACTTGGTCGGCGTCACTTTGTCGGGATCAATTCGGACCATGAGATAGTCGATGTGGTCATCGATCCTTGTGAACCAGTGGCCCGAGCCGGCCGGTATCACGACGACATCGCCTGCCTTGATGTTGTACGCCATGCCATTGCGCACTTCCGACCCATTGTTGCCCGGTCCGTTCTGAAGCACAACCGTGGGCAAATTGGCGGGCCGCCTTTCCGTCGTCTTCGCCTCGGAGTGACGGAACTCACGGCCATCGTCCCGGAGGTGCCGGAGGACAACCGTGTGATGAAGCAGACTGTTGGAAAGGTGGAAAACGCCTGGATGTGCAAGCCGGGTCTGTTGCCTGCCAACAAGGTCTACCGGATGCATGAGCTGGCAAGCCACCTGTTGCTGACGCAAGGCTCCAGATCCGGAACAGGACTGACCTACGAACGATGGTTCAAGTCTTCAGGGATCACTTCCGCCAAGACCATCACCAGCAACAACCTGATTTGCAATCATCGCCATGACGGTGTCTGGCCTGGGGATCAGCTTTCTGCCTCGTCATTGCCTGCGCCCCATCGTCGATGCGGGTCTCCTGTCGATTGTGAAGGTGACGCCCGAACTGCCCGACATTCACTACGTCGCGATGTGCAGGGGGGGGCAGCGCAGCTCGCTGATCGCGTCCATCGTCCTGCTGGCGCGGGAGTGCTGCGACTTCTCCCGCGCCTTGATCACTGGCGAATGAGAGCCACACCCACTGCGTAGGCCGCGAGCGTCGGCGCGACAAGAAGCGCATGACACACCGCGATGAGGTATGACTTTTAGTTCTGTCTGAGCACCCAATCTGAAGTTCACGTTTCGGGGGAAAAGACGGAGCATTCCGTCACTGCCCTAACGAAAGAGACACGTATGAACTTCGATCTGAGCGAAGAGCACCAGGCCTTCGCTGATTCCGTCAGCCGCTTCGCCAAGGACAGGCTTGCAGCAGGCGCATTGGAGCGCGCGCATTCGTCCGAGTACCCGTGGGAAGTCGCACGGATGCTGGCCGAGCAAGGCCTACTGGGGATCGCGTTTCCCGAAGTGGATGGCGGACAAGGCGGCACGCTGATGCATGCCGTGCTGGCGATCCAGGAGATCGCCCTCGTGTGTCCGAAGAGCGCTGACATCGTGCAGGCAGGCAACTTTGGGCCGATTCGCACCTTCGTCGAGTACGCCAGCGCGGAGCAGAAGAAGCGGTTTCTGCCGGACCTGTTGGGCGGCCGCAAGCTGATCTCGCTTGGCATGACCGAGCCGGATGCCGGGTCGGCCGTGACAGAGCTGAAAACGAGTGCGCGGCAGGACGGCGACGACTACCTCATCAACGGCAGCAAGATCTTCTCCACGCACAGCCCGGAAGCGGAGCTCTTTCTTGTCTACATGCGCTTCGGCCCTGGCATTGACGGCATTGGCTCCGTGCTCGTGGAGCGTGGTACGCCCGGCTTCACGGTCGGCAAACCCGCCAGCTTCATGAACGGCGAGCAGTGGTCTCAGCTCTACTTCGAAGACGCACGCATCCCCGCGAAGAACGTCCTCCTGGGCCCTGGGGGATTCAAGAAGCAGATCTCCGGATTCAACGTCGAGCGACTCGGCAACGCTTCGCGCTCACTGGCTCTCGGCCGCCACGCCTTCAACGTCGCCAAGGAGCATGCGGTCACCCGCAAGCAATTCGGACGGGAACTTTGCGAGTTCCAGGGCCTGCAATGGAAATTCGCGGACATGTGGATGAAGCTGGAGCAAGCACAACTTCTTCTGTACCGAGCTGCACTGGAAGGCGAACACGGCTTGCCATCGGCCCAGAGTACCGCAATGGCCAAGCTGGCATGCAACGAAGCAGGCTGGTTCGCTGCCAACGAAGCGCTGCAGGTGATGGGAGGCATGGGCTTCAGCCAGGAAGCCATCGTCGAGTACTGCGTACGCCGAATCCGCGGCTGGATGATCGCCGGCGGGTCCATCGAGATGCTCAAGAACCGAATTGCCGAAGGTGTGTTCGGTCGATCGTTCTCCCAGCGTCCGCCGAAGGCCGCCTGAGCCGCTGGCGATCACGATACAGGAGACAGCAATGAACATGTGCTTGAACGTCGCTCTCTTGGTTGCGGCGGCAGTACCCACGATGTGCTTTGCACAGGCGGCAGCTGAGTACCCGAGCAAGCCTGTGAAAGTTCTGGTCGGCTACCAGGCTGGAGGTCCGACGGATCTGACCGCGCGCCTGATTGCTACGAAGTTGCAGACGGCGCTGGGCCAGGCGTTCGTCGTAGACAACAAGCCAGGTGCCGGATCCAACATCGCTTCGGAACAAGCAGCGTCCAGCCCTGCGGACGGATACACGCTCCTGGTCGCGGCCTCGCAGATGACCTGGAACAGCGCTCTCTACAAGAACGTCAAGTACGACCCCGTCCGCAGCTTCGTACCAATCAGCAAGATCATGGCTTCGCCTGCGGTGCTTGTAGTCAGTCCCAACCTGCCGATCAAGACCGTCGCGGACCTCGTCTCCCTTGCCAAGCGGGAGCCAAGCAAGATCAGCTTTGCGTCTTCGGGCAACGGCACGGTTCCCCATCTGAGCGGCGAACTCTTCAAGTCCGCCGCGGGCGTTCAGATGACGCATGTCCCGTACAAGGGGGCGGGGCCGGCCCTTACGGACCTTCTTGGTGGACAGGTCGATGTCTCGTTCATGACCGCCCTGTCTGCCATCCAGTATGTGAAGGACGGAAAGCTGCGGGCGCTTGCGGTGGTATCGAATGAGCGTCTTCCTCAGTTGCCGAACGTTCCGACGCTCAAGGAGTCGGGCATCTCTGGCGTTGATGTCGAGTCCTGGAATGGACTGTTTGCCCCGGCTGGAACGCCGCCCTCCATCGTGCAAAAGCTCAGCGATGCGGTGGTCAAGATCATGAAGGAACCAGATGTCCGCAAGGTCTTCGTCGACCAGGCGGCCACACCCATCGGCAACAGTTCCAGCGAGTTTGCGGCCGAGGTGCGCGCCGAGGTCCAGCGAAACAACGCGTTCATCAAATCAGCCAATCTGAAGATCGATTGAGCTCTTCTTTCCTAATGAATCTGGAGACACACGTGAACTTCGCAACGAAGATTCTCTGCGCCGCCTTGGCACTCGCTGGGGCCTCGATGGGTGCACATGCGCAAGGCTACCCCTCCCAGCCGATCAAGATCGTCGTCGGCTATCAAGCCGGTGGCCCGACGGACCTGACCGCCAGGTTGATCGCTGACAAGATGACGCGATCCATGGGCCAGCCCATCATCGTGGAGAACAAGGTCGGCGCCGGTTCGAACATTGCGTCGGAGTTTGTAGCAGCGGCAAAGCCAGACGGCTACACGCTGCTTCTGGCCGCAGCGCCCATCAGCTGGAATCCGATGCTCTACAAGAACGTCAAATACGACGTTCTCAGGAGCTTCGAGCCGATCGCCAACGTCATGACCGCACCTCAGATCCTGGCTGTATCGACGAAGCTGCCGGTGAAAGACCTGAAGGATCTGGTTGCTCTCGCGAAGAGGCAGCCTGGCAAGCTCACTTACGGGTCCAGTGGCGCAGGAGGCTCCCCCCATTTGGCAGGTGAGCTCCTGAAGCAACGGGCTGGCATCGACATCGTCCACGTGCCATACAAGGGTGCGTCCGGCGCGCTTAACGATCTTGTGGCCGGACACGTGGACATGTCGTTCATGACGTCCATGTCTGCCATTCCACATCTTGCGAGCGGAAATCCGAAGGCGCTTGCAGTTGCTTCGGAGAAGCGCCTGCCTCAGTTGCCGAATGTCCCGACCGTGGCCGAAATGGGCTATCCGGGTTTCGAGGCCGAGTCATGGAACGGCCTGTTCGCACCCGCAAAGACACCACCTGAGATCGTTTCGAGATTGAACGCCGAGGTCAACAAGGCGCTGCAGGATCCCGAAGTCCGGGAGAAGCTCACCTCGCAAGGCGCGGTTGTCGTTGGCGGCACTGCGCAAAGCTTCCGCTCCTACCTTGTCAAGGAGGTTGAGCGTTGGGGCGGCCTGATGAAGACCAACAAAGTGACTCTGGACTGAACATGGAAACGAGAACCTCTGTCACGGGCGCCGAACTGCATGCAGCCCTCTTCAACCCGCGCAGCGTCGCGCTGGTCGGAGCCTCCGACGATGCGACGAAGACCGCTGGCCGCCCTCAGCAGTACCTCTCGCGGGCGCAATTCAACGGCGTGGTGTACCCGATCAATCCCAAACGAACGACGGTACAGGAGCACAAAGCTTATGCCTCGCTGTCTGAGTTGCCGGAAGTACCCGATCACGTGTTCGTCCTCTCGCCGACGTCGAGCGTTCTGCCCGTCGTCGAGGAGTGCGGTAGGCTCGGCGTCAAGGTGGTCACCATCCTGGCCAGCGGCTTCTCAGAGTCAGGAAAAGAGGGCGCTGCCCTGGAGACGGAGGTGCGGGAAGCAGCCCGTCGTGGGGGAGTTCGTCTCGTGGGGCCCAGCAGCATCGGGGTGGTCAATCCCCGCAATGGCCTGGTACTGACGGCCAACGCGGCGTTTGCCGAGCCGGATCTCCCCAAGGGGGGACTCTTCGTTGCCTCTCACAGTGGAAGCATGATCGGCGCACTCGTGTCGCGAGGCATCGCGCGTGGAATCGGGTTCGCTGGCTTGGTTTCCGTCGGCAGCGAGACCGAGTTGAGTCTGGGAGAGATCTGCGCTGCATCGCTGGACGATGACGGCATCGAAGGCTACCTCCTCTTCCTGGAGTCCCTGCACCATGGCGACACGCTCAAGGCGTTTGCTGCCGAAGCGGCTCGGCGAGGGAAGTCGGTGGTCGCGTACAAGCTCGGTCGCTCAGATGCAGCCGCTGAGATGGCGGCCACGCACACCGGCGCCCTGGCTGGAGAAGATGACATTGCCGACGCGCTCCTGAAAGACTGCGGTGTCGCTCGCGTCGGCGTCCTTGACGCCCTGCTTGAAGTGTCCCCTCTGGCTCGGCGCATCCCTCTTAGAAGGTGGGAGCGCTCGCCTCGCGTGGGGGTCGTCACCACCACCGGTGGCGGAGCCGCCATGGCCGTTGACCAGTTGGGCATCCGCGACGTCACCGTGCAGGCCCCGTCGGCTGAAACGCTGCAACGCCTGCGCGACAAGGGCATCAATGTCTCGCCGGGCCGCGTGGTAGACCTGACCCTCGCGGGCGTCAAGTACGAGGTCATGAAGGCCGCCTTGGACGTGTTGCTCGAGGCGCCGGAATTTGACCTTGTGCTCGCCACGATCGGTTCGTCGGCTCGTTTTCAGCCGCAACTGGCGGTGAAGCCGATCGTCGACAGTAGCCACCATACGACGCCATTGGCGGCCATGATGGTGCCGGATGCCCCCGAGGCGTTGGCGGTGTTGACTGCGGCAGGCGTGCCGTGCTTCCGCGGCCCCGAGGCGTGTGCCGACGCGATCGCTTCCGTCTTTGCGCGCCGTGTTCCCGACGCCGTGAAGCTGCCGGCGCAGCCCTCCGACTCGGGCGCTTCGTTGAGCGAAGCGGCCGCCTACGCGGTACTCGACCAGCTTGGCGTGCCTCACGCGCCCGCGGTCACCGCCGCCTTGAGTGGATCGACGCCTCAACTGCCGTTTGACTTCCCCGTCGTCGCAAAGGTGTGCTCCGCCCAGATACAACACAAGACGGAAGTGGGTGGCGTGGTGCTGGGGATCAAGAACCCGAACGAGCTCGAACGGGCCATGGATACGCTGCGCACGAACCTTCGCACCCGTGCGCCGGGTGTCGAATGCGACGAGTTCCTGGTCCAGCCGATGCGCAAGGGTCTGACGGAGGTTCTCGTTGGATACAAGATCGATGCGGACGCCGGTCCTATCGTCATGTTGGCTGCGGGAGGCATCTGGGCGGAGGTTACTCGAGACCGCAGCATTCGTCTGGCACCGGTCTCCCTGGAAACCGCCCGGGAGATGATCTCGGAGGTGAAAGCGCTGAAGACGGTGCGTGGGCTTCGCGGCAAGGAGCGCGGCGACCTGGAGGCACTGGCCCATGCGGTTTCTTCGCTGTCCCAGTTGGCGATGCGTCCCGAACTCAAGATTCGCGAAGCGGAAGTGAACCCGCTCATGGTGATGCCTGAAGGGCAAGGCGTGATGGCGGTGGATGCACTGGTCCTTCAGGGGAAGTGAGATGGACATGCCGCAGGTAGTCGGGCGCGACGGGGAGGCAACGCAGATCATCCTGCGCCTGGAGTCGAGCGGCAGCGTGCGAGACGTCGATGTCGGCGGCAGCATCGTGCGCTGGCGGATCTTCGGATCGGGTTCGCCCCTTGTGCTGCTGCACGGAGGCCATGGGAGCTGGCTTCATTGGGTGCGCAACGTTTCAGCGCTGTCAAAGCTGCATTGCGTCCTGGTCCCTGACATGCCAGGGTTCAATGATTCGGATGACCTCTGCTCATCGCCGCAGCACTCCGACCCGTTGGCGGGCCTCGTGGCCGCGTTGCACGGAGCTATTGAGTCCCTGATCGGATCGGAAACACCGTTCGATCTGGTCGGGTTTTCTTTCGGGGGACTCGTTGCTGCACGGCTCGCTTCGGGAACTCCGACCGTGCGGCGCCTCGCGCTTATCGGTCCCGCGGGCCACGGAACGGCGAGACGCCAAGTCACGCCCCTTGTGGACTGGCGAGCCGCGCAGACGCCCGCTACACGTCGCGAGGCTTTGAGGCAGAACTTGTACAGCTTCATGCTGCATTCGCGAGACGGCGACGACGAACTCGCTCTGACGGTGCACGAGCGATCCTGCGTGCGCGCGCGATTTCGAAGCAAGGCGCTCTCGCGTGCGGGTGGCCTGGAGTTCCTGTTGAACCGTGTCGAAGCGCCGGTGCTGCTGCTGTGGGGTGAGAACGATGTGACCGCCCATCCCGAAAGAGTTGCCGAACTGCTGAGAAATGGCCGTTCGCATCGGGAGTGGTGTTTGGTCTCAGGCGCTGGCCATTGGGTCCAGTACGAGAGCGCCAATCGAGTCAACGATCTGCTGCTGAGCTGGTTCAAGCCTGCAGGCTGATCGCGTTGATGTTCAAGAATCAAAGAGAAGCAAGAACATGGAGAAGATACTTGTCACGGGCGCCGATCTGGCCCCGCCTGCGCTGGAACTACTGAGCGGCTACGAGCTGGTCTTCGCGGGAAAAACCCCCACTGAGTTCGACGTCGTGGAGCTGTGCAAGATGCACAACCCTATCGGCGTCATCGTCCGCTACGGCAGGTTCGGACGATCTGCCATGGAAGCCGCCCCAGCACTGCGGGCAGTTTCACGCCATGGCGCCGGTGTGGACGTCATCGACCTGGATGCAGCCAAAGCATTGAATATCGAGGTTCGCTCTGCTGTGGGCGTGAACGCGGCGGCGGTCGCAGAGCACACGGCTGCGCTTCTGCTCGCATGCGCCAAGTCGACCGTCCAGCTCGATGCGCGGATGCGCGATGGTCATTGGGACAAATCTACGCACAAGAGCCAAGAACTTGGAGGCAAGACTGTCGGGCTCATTGGGCTGGGTGCGATCGGGCGCAGGTTTGCTCGTATCGCCGACGCGATGGACATGAAGGTTATCGGGTATGACCCGAACGCGCGTGATCTTCCTGAGTATGTAGAGAAGGTCTCGCTCGAAGACATCTGGAAGCGCTCGGATGTCGTCTCGCTGCACTGCCCATTGACCGACTCGAATCGCGCCATGATCAATGCGCAGGTGCTCGCCAAGTGCAGGCCCGGCGTGATCTTCGTCAATACCGCGCGCGGAGGCCTGGTTGACGAGGCTGCGCTTCTCGAGGCCCTGCGCTCGGGCCAGGTCTTTGCCGCCGGTCTGGACAGCTTCGCGCAAGAGCCCCTGGCTTCCGATCACCCGCTCCTCAAAGAGCCAAGCGTGGTTCTGAGCCCTCACATCGGTGGTGTTTCCGTTGATACCTACGTCAACCTCGGCCTCACCGCCGCGAACAACCTCGTGGGCATGCTTGCAGCTGCGCATCGGTAGTTCAGGCCCTTGATACTCGAAACGAACAGCAGAAAGGCCTCGTCATGACCGACCAAGCTCATCTCAAGCTTCCTTCCCTGAAGGGTGTTGTATCCCCCGAAGAGTGGAAAGCCCGCGTCGACCTCGCCGCGTGCTATCGGCTTTTCGACCTCTACGGCTTGTCCGATCTCACGGCCAACCACATCTCGGCCAGGGTGCCGGGGGAGAACGCGTTTTTGATCAACCCCTATGGCATGCTGTACGACGAGATCACGGCATCCAGCCTGATCAAGGTCGACGAAAGTGGCGAGGTGTTGTTCACCCCCGACTTCGGCGATCTGAACTACGGGATCAACCGAGCTGGCTACGTCATTCATAGCGCGATTCATGCGGCGCGTGAGGACGTAGGGTGTGTCGCCCACACGCACACTGTTGCGGGCATGGCGGTTTCTTCGCTTGCCGAAGGCATCTTGCCCCTCAACCAGACCGCGATGCGCTTCGCTTCCGCGGCCTATCACGGCTTCGAGGGCATCGTCCTTGACGAGAAGGAGAAAGAATCCCTACTGCGCGACATGGGTCAGGAAAGCTACCTCGTCCTGCGCAACCACGGCTTGCTCGTTGCAACGTCGACGACTGCAGAGGCCTTCAACGCAATGCATCGCTTCGAGCAGGTTTGCCGCGCTCAGATTGCATCGCTCTCCTGCGGACGCGAGACCACCATGGTGCCGGCGGAGATCGTCGAAAGCACGCGTCGCAACTATCTGCCAGACACCCGGCGCCCCTTTGGACTCATGGAGTGGCCGGCGATGCTGCGAAAGCTGAATCGGATCGATCCCAGCTACGCCGAATGACGTCGCGGGGCGCGGGCGCTCTGATGGGCATCAGGCCATCGTCTTCTTTGCTTCGGCGAGAAGCCAGTCCCTGAACACCTCAACGCGCCGCGAAAACCGCTGACTGGCCGGCCGCACAAGATAGTGCGCCTTCAGCCGTCGAATGGGCTGGTTGAAAGGGCGGATCAACGTACCCTTCTCAAACTCGGCTTGCAACATCGCGGTTTGCCCAATCGCCATGCCCAATCCATCGAGGGCGGCCTGCCATGTCAGCACGGAGGTGCTAAAGCTCATTCGCTCCGCAGATTCAGCCAAACTGGATCTGCCGGTGGCGGCGAGCCAATCTTCCCAGTCTGTGCGCCGATAGTGCGAAACAAGCAATCGCTTGCCTAGAAGACTTTCCTTCGAGGTGCCGCGCGGAAGAGACTTGAGGTATTGCGGCGAACACACGGGCTCGATCTCGTCGGGGAACAGCAGATCGAGTTGGACGCGTGGCCAATGACCGTCACCGAACTGGATGGCCAGGTCGACTGCGTCCCGATCGAAGTCCACGTCCGGCACTGCGTTGCTAACCAATACTTCAACGTCAGGGTGGCGGGCGTGAAAGTCGGGTAGGCGCGGAATGAGCCACTTCGCAGTAAATGTGGTGTAGGTCCGCACCCGCAGCACCCCATGAGATGCATTGCGCAGGACCTTTTCCGTCGCTGAGGCAATCTCGTCGAACGCGGGTAACACCTGCTTTGCATAGGAGGCTCCCGTCCGCGTGAGAGTCACTCCGTGCCGCTCGCGTCGAAGCAGCTCGACGCCCAAGTAGCTCTCCAATGCGGCGATCTGGCGGCTGACTGCAGATTGAGAGACGTGCAACTCCTGCGCGGCCGCCGTCAAGTTTTCGAGGCGCGCTACAACCGCGAAAACGCGAAGTGGATTCAGAGGAGGGTATCGGCGACTCATCGGTGCTGGGTTTAGGAATGCCTTTTTATCATGCCTCTGATTTCGAGAGCCCGTCATTGCGTGGAGGAGCGCGACGCGGCGCGCACGCGGACGCTGCTTGCCGGCGCGCCCCAGTGCCACCATCGCCACCCTTTGCGGTCCGGCTGGATGCCATAGGTACGGCCGCACGCCATCGTCTTCAGGGCATCGACTTTCAATGGGCCAGAAGGCGTCCGGAGAGCGCTAACAACTGGACGTTCAATCGGGATGGGCTCTAGGTCCGCTCAAGCTGCGAGCCGGGCAGGGCGATCGGCTGCTTGGTGCCCGTTGAAGATTTGCCGTGGTCCAGCTCGACCCTCAAGTCCATCTCACTGGATGCGTGGAAGGCCTGCGAGTCGCCAATCTTCGAAGTCCACCTCTCCAACTTCCATTTTCGGGGGCCTGTACCAACAGTCCATCGCAAGGCTCTGCGAGCCCGGCGAATGGGTGCACCGACCGCTGCGGCGTCAGGGCTTGACGAACTTGAGCACGAACTCATCCTTGGGTTGCGGCGGCTCCGGCGTGTTGCGGTCGCGCGGGTCAGATGGATTGCGCAGAAAGTTGCCTTCGGAGGCGAGCTTGAATCCTGCCTGTTCGACTTCCGCGCGCAGGAACGCTTCTTCGATCCGGTGAAGTGTTCCCGATTCGGAGATGCCCGTGCCGGGCCGGCCCGAATGGTCCGCGATCACATACATGCCGCCCGGTTTCAGAGCAGCGAACACCGCCCGGTTCACCGCGGTACGGTCGACACCCAGGTGGCCGAAGTCGTGGTAGTTGAACATCAGTGTGACGAGGTCGAGGCAGTTCGATGCGCATTCCGGCGGCGCAGGATCCGCGAAGGGACGCACGACGGCGACGATGTTCCGCGCATTCGGGTTCTTGGCGCGCTCCGCCAGTACGACGGGCGACGGCCGCGGCCCACCGCCGGCGCGGCTCGGAGTAGCTGCAGGCATGGGTATCGGTGACGCGGCCCCTTCGGGCTGCGTTGGCCGGCTCTCCGGCGGGCGCGGTGCGCTTTGCCCGTATACGCGGCCGTTCGGGCCAACGGCGCGTGCGATTAGTTCGGTCGTGTAGCCGCCCGCAGCGCTCAAGTCGAGGGCCGTCATGCCCGGACGCACGCCGATGAACATCAACATCTCCTGCGGCTTGCGCCGGGCGTCATTCACGCGGTCCGCATCACTGCGGTCCGGGCTCGCGACGATCTCGGCGACGCGGACCGGCGAGAGCACCGCTGATTCGGGAGCCTGTTGCGAAGGGGCCACGCATGCTGCGAGCATCAGTGTGACGCAGGCCGCGCTGGTCGTGCGGGCCAGCCATCGATGGGCAGCAATGATTTGGCAGCTAATGGGCATGGCTGGGCCTCGAATTCTTTCGTGGGTTGTGACTCGTGCCGCCGGCCGTCTACTTTTCAATTCCGGGTCCGCCGGTTCCAGATTCCGATTGGAGCTCGGTGCCGTCGACAGCGCACCGGCCCAGGCTCACAATTGCCGCTCTATCCCCGGCGTGGCGGCTGAGCCCTGTGAAGCAAAATAGGTGGTATCGATGCACCGTCGCTCTTTGGTGTGCGCCGGCGCGCTGATTGGAGTAGCCGGGCCCGGGTTGACCAAGAACCAGGGCGTCCGCCTCGGCGTGCCGGTGACGCCTGCCATCATGGCTCTACCCGAATCTGAGCGCAAGTTTCGATCGGAACTCGCGCGGCGCGGGCTGGTGGAGGGAAGCAACCTCACCGTCGTGTTTCAGATCCCCGATGAACGCGGGCGGTTCACCGCGGCAGCCCGGGAGTTGGTCGCTGCCGGCGTTGGCGTGATCGTTGCCATGGGGGGATCACTGAGCGCTCTGGCAGCAAAGCAGGCGACTTCAACCATTCCCATCGTGATGATGTCCGCTTCGGATCAGGTCGGGGACGGACTGGTGACCAGTCTTGCGCGGCCAGGGGGTAATGTGACGGGGAACTGCACCTTCGGCGTGGAGCTGGTTCTGAAACGCTTGCAGCTGCTCACGCAGGTCATGACTCGACCGAAGGCGATCGCCTATCTGCGTGGGTTCCCTGGTTTTTCGCCACGTTACGAGGACTACGAACAGCCCTGACCGACGCCGCGGACAAAGCGGGGTTCAGGATGGAAATCATCAGGCTGCGGGACCTGGCAGATATTGAGGATGCTTTCGACCAGATGCACCGGCATGGCGTGGATGGCGTCCTCCTGGACAATCCCTGGGGCAGGAGAAGAGGATCTCATCGCTGGCGCTGACCAATCGATTGCCGGCCATCGGCGACTTCAGCACCTTCCCTGTAGCCGGCTTGTTGATGAGCTATGGACCGGACTATGCGTACGTCATGGACCGCACGGCGCGCACGTTCTTCGGTTGAGGTGAGTTATCGCCGGCTCAATACTCGACAAGCGAGCCGGGACGCAGGCAAGGATTGCGATCGGCGTCTCTCGCACGGCGCATGACATCACGGCCGATCACGGTCTTGTGCACCTCGCTCGATCCCTCGCCGATCTGGTTCAGCTTGGCGTCGCGGAAGAAGCGCTGGAGCGGAAAGTCCTGGAGGTAGCCGCGCCCGCCGGTCAGTTGGAGCGCATCCGTGACCACCGCCATGCACAGGTCGGTGGCCTGGAGCTTCGCCATCGACGCGAAGATGGCCACATCGGCGTCCTTGGCGTCGTACTTCTCGGCGGCGAGCGCGACCAGCGCGCGTGTGGCCTCGATCTTCGTCACCATATCGGCCAGCATCCATTGCGGCCCTTGGTGCTCGCCGAGCGCCTTGCCGAAAAGCCTGCGATCCGACATGTAGGTGGCTGCGATTTCGACCGCACCGATCGCGCGGCCGAGCGCCATGGCGGCGTGGCCGATGCGAGCGCGCAGCAAGGCGTCCTGCGCGAGATCGAAGCCTTCGCCCTCGGCCCCGAGAAGGTGGCCGTGCGGCACCTCGACATCGCGGAATTCGAGTGACGAGATCGGAACGCCATACCAGCCCAGCTTTCCGACTTCGGGACTGATGGTGAACCCCGCGGCGTCGCGTGGCACAAGCACCGCGATGAACATCGACGGATCTTCCTCGGCGCGGCCGACCGTGACGAACCAGTCCGACGTCGTTCCGCGGGTGATGAACTTCTTGCGTCCATTGACCACGTACCGCCCGCCTTGGCGTCGGATGCGCGTCTGCAGGCCGCGTACGTCCGATCCGGCCTCGGGCTCCGTCAGCGCGAACGCCGCCTGCAACTCGCCGGTGCAAAGGCGTGGCAGCAGCCTGTCCTTCATCTCGGCGGCGGCGCCTGCGACGATGGCTCGGCTGGAAAGATCCGTTCCGGTGATGATCGACGCGGACGTGCTGCATACCCGTCCAAGCTCTTCGATGATGCGGATGCGCAGCACTTGTCGGGCGTCGCTGCCGCCGTACTCGCGCGGGAATGCGGTGCCGACGATGCCCTCGCGAGCCAGCAGGCGGAAGGTGTCCCACGCGAAGGTGTCGGTCTGCGCGACTTCCGCGGCCGAGGGGCCCAGGACCTCCGCAGTGAGGCCCCTGACGCGATCGACGACGGCCCGCTCCTCGCTGTTCAACTGGCGAAGAAAGTGGTCTCCGAAAAGGCGGGCAGGTGGTTGGGTTGGTTTCATGAGCGGGTCTCCTGGCTAGATGACTTTCTGCTCGCGCAGCAGCGCGAGTTCCTCGGG
The DNA here is from genome assembly GCF_037889935.1 of Variovorax ureilyticus. Taxonomy (NCBI): domain Bacteria; kingdom Pseudomonadati; phylum Pseudomonadota; class Betaproteobacteria; order Burkholderiales; family Comamonadaceae; genus Variovorax; species Variovorax ureilyticus. Next base: position 15,128 of record NZ_JBBKZU010000025.1, on the reverse strand, counting down.
GCCGAGGCCGAAACGGCCGTAGATGGCTTCGTTGTGTTCGCCGGGCGAAGGCCCGGTGCGAGGGATGGCGGGTTCGTGTCCGGCGACGCGCGGCACGATGCACGGGCCAGGCACGGAGCCCAGCTCCGGATCGGCCATTCGCACGATCGCGCCCCGCTCGGCAAAGTGCGGATCGCTGCGTATGTCCTCGATCGAATAGACCTTGCTGAAAGGTATGCCGCCCGCTTCGAGCTTCCCGGCGATGTGGGCGTAGTCGTGCCCTGCGAACCAGCGGACCAGTGCGCCATCGAGCTCGTCCAGATTCTCGACACGCGCGGGGTTGGTCGCAAAGCGTGGATCGCTGGCCCAGCCGGCAAGACCGACCGCGTCGCAGGTGCGGGCGAAGATGGCGTTCGACGACGCGACCAGCGACAGCCATACGCCATCGCGGCTGCGATACATGTTGGACGGCGCCGTGTAGCTCGCGCGGTTCCCAGAGGGTCCGCGTACAAAGTCCATCTGCTCGTGCTCCACCGGCAGTGGGTCGAGCAGTCTGAACAGCGCTTCGGTGGCCGCGAGGTCGACCTCGGTGCCGGGTGCCTCCGGGTCGCCGCGCAGTCGGGCGACTTCCATCGCGATGGCAAATGCACAGAAGAGTCCGGCGATGTAGTCCCCGATCGGATAGTTGCTGTGAAGGGGAGGGCCCCCGGCTTCGCCCGTCAGATTGGTGAACCCGCTCATGGCTTCGAAGATCCGCGCAAAGCCGGGGCGCTCCTTGTACGGACCCGTCTGCCCGAAGCCTGTGAGGCGGATGACGATCAGGCGCGGATTGGCACGGTGCAGCGTTTCCGTGTCCAGGCCCCAGCGGGCCATCGTGCCGGTGCGGAAGTTCTCCACCAGCACATCAAACTCAGGCAGCATGGACAGCAGGATCTCGCGCCCCTTGGGCTTGCGCACATCCAGCGTGATGCCCTGCTTGCCGCGGTTGGCGACCTTCCACCAGAGCGGCACCCCGTTCTTCACGGGCTGCAGGCCGCGCAGCGCGTCGCTGCCGTCCGGCAGCTCCAGCTTGACGACCTCTGCGCCATGGTCCGCACACAGCGTGGCGCCGACCGGTGCGGCGAGAACGGTGGCCATGTCGAGGATGCGTACGCCATGCAGCGCACCTTGGGGCTTGGGGGTCGAGGGCATGGAGTCTTCCTTGGAGCTTGCGTGATGTGTGAGGCATGGTTTGTGGCAGATGAATCCCACTGCGGCAACGTCTGTTTCGATACGCGAAACTGCGAGCCGATTTCATTGACGTGAGCGACGTGGAGCACGGAACATGAATGAACGCAACACCGCACGACGCACCATGAGCGCCATCGCACTCCCCGGCCTCGTCGATCCGCACGACCTCGCGGATGACCGGCAGTTCTCGATGAACCTCGCCAGAGGCATGGAGGTGCTGCGTGCGTTCACGGCCGACACCCCGGTGCTCGGCAACCGCGACATCTCCGACCGCACCGGGCTGCCGAAGGCCACGGTGTCGAGGCTGACCTACACGCTGACCCTGCTGGGCTACCTCTCGCGCGACATCGCGCTGCAAAAATACCGGCTCGGCCCCGGCGTGCTCTCGCTCGGACATCCGCTGCTCGCGAGCATGCAGGTGCGCCAACTCGCCAAGCCGATGATGGAAACGCTTGCGCGCAAGACCGGCTGCACCGTGAACCTCGGCATCCGCGACCGTGCGAGCGTGGTGTACGTCGACTCGGTGCGGGCCGACAGGGCCAATTCGCATCTGCCGGACATCGGCACCACGCGCCCGTTGCTGGCGAGCTCGATTGGCCGGGCGCTGATCCTCGCGTCACCGCCCGGGGAGCGCACCGCGATCGTCAACTACCTCAAGGTCCACGACCCCGAGCAGTTCGCCGCGCACCGCGAGGCCTTCGAGCACAACCGCAAGCTCTTCGCGAGCGAGGGCTACTGCGTGGCGCTGGGCGAGTGGCGCGAGGAGATCCATGCGGTCGCCATGCCCATCGGCCATCGGCACGGAGATCCCGCGCTCGCGATGAACTGCTCGCTGTATTCGCACCGCGCGGCCGAAGACAAGCTGGTTCGCGTGGTCGTGCCACTGCTCAAGGATGCGGTGCGGCAGCTCGAAGAGGCGATGCATATCCGGTAGGCCCACGAATCCGACACCAAAGAATGGAGACTCCATGACATCGTTCCGACCTTCTCTCGTCGCGCTCGGCGGCATCGCATGCCTTGCCGCTGCGGGACCTGCCGCTGCGCAAGGCACCTATCCCGACAAGCCCATCCGCATCATCGTTCCCTTCCCGGCAGGCGGGGTCGTGGATGGCGTCGCACGCATCGTGGGGCAGGGGCTCTCATCGAAGTACGGCCAGCCGGTGATCGTCGAGAACAAGCCCGGCGCTGGTGGTGCGCTGGGCACCGGCATTGTTGCGAAGGCACCGGCCGATGGCTACACGCTGCTCATGGTGTCGCCGAGCCATGCGGTCGCGCCGTCGCTGCAGAAGGGCATCACGTGGGACCCCGTCCGGGACTTCCGGGGCGTGGCGGGATTCGGCGTGATCCCGAATGTGATCGTGGTCCACCCCAGCGTGCCGGCGAAGACGATGAAGGATTTCATCCAGCTGGCGCGCAACAGCAAGGACCCGATGACGTACGCGAGTTCTGGCATCGGCACGTCGTCGCACCTCACCGGCGAACTTCTCGCGCAGTCCGCGAAGATCGAACTCGCGCATGTGCCCTACAAGGGCCAGCCCGACGCGACCAGCGACCTGTTGAGCGGGCGCGTGAGCATGATGCCGATGTCGACATCACTCGCGCTGCCATACATCACGGCGGGCAAGCTGGTGGCGCTCGGCGTCACGACCGCACGGCCTTCAACGTTGCTGCCGCAGGCGCCTCCGATCGCCGACGCGGCTGGTCTTCCCGGGTTCGACGTCGGCACCTGGCTCGCGATGCTGGCACCGGCGAAGGTGCCGGACGCTGTCCTGAAGAAGCTCTCGGACGATGTGGCGGAGGTACTGGCCAGACCCGACGTGAAGCCGCGGGTCGAAGCGCTGGGGCTCGAGGGCGGCTTCAAGACGGGGCCGCAGGTCGATACGCTCGTCAAGGAGGAAGTGGCGCGCTGGAGCCGCGTCGTCAAGCAGGCGGGTATCCGCGCGGAGTAGCAGCAGCGCGCGGAACGATGATGCAGGCGTAGACGACCATCTCCACGCGCATTCCCGGCGCGACGAGTGCGCGCACCGCGACGCTGGACGGTCGACCGCATCGATCGCCTGCATGTCGCGTTCATCCGTACTAGATCAGGACTTGCGCCACATGGCTCATCCTGCCGCCGGCGGCGCTCAGCGAGCGCTCGATGTTCTGCAGGGTGAGGCGAGTCTGTTGCTCCACCGGACCGGTATCGATGGAGCGATCGCCGCGCACCGGCCGTGACCTGTGCGCCCCGGTTCCTCCCGGCCCTCAGGCGGCGTCGAGAGCCTACGGTCGCATCGCTTCGAACGTCGCTGATGGGTCACTGAATCCATCCAGCGCGTCCTTCTTGACCAACAGTCCTTCGACAACCAATTTTTCCATCGCTCGTGTGGCCTGTAGAGGACTCACCTTGGCGGCCCTGGCCACGATGAACCCGTCTGCAGGGCCCTTCGAATTGCGAAGCGCGCTGAGTACCGCGTCTCGGCTACTGATGCCGAATGTACCTTTGGATGTCACCTGTCTCTCCTCTTCTTTGCTTTCGTCCAACGCGTTGCTTGCGCCAACGCGACCCAACCAGATTCCTGTGAGTGCGGCTGCGTACGGTGGCAGGCAGACAGCGGGCTCTTCGACGGGTCCACAGGGTCGCTTCAAGTACCAAGAGTGGTCGACTTCACCCGGCGCTCGAATTCTCTCGAATGGACTCGGTGCAAGCCATTGGCAAACCGTCGCACCACATGGATGCCTTATGACAAGGACTTCCGCCTCGAGAGCGTGGTGGTCGCTGGAGAACCATTCGGGCAGTGCCGCCATGAAGCCTTGACCCTCATCGGCCCCGAAGAATTGAAGATTGGAGATGCAAAGCGCCGGAGCGCCGGCGACAGCGGCTTCGAACCAGGAGTAGTGAACGCGAGCCTGTAGCCCGGAAGAGGTGTACCAGCGAGCGCCGCCGCCGACGCCTCGCACCCTCGTTTCGAACTCCCGGAGCCAGAAGAAGAACTGGCTCAACTCGTCTCTCACCCGCAACCCTGCACTCATGATGGCCAAATCGTAAAAGCGTTGAACCTCCAAGTCGCGAAATGAGAGTGCAATCCGAGGCCATTTGGCCTCACCTGCTGCGTCGCAGCAACAATTCCGGCTACTGCAGAGTTGAAAGAAAACGGTGCGATAACTTTTCTTGAGAGGGCCACGACAGGTAGGCGCGCGCGGCCGCGTGATCTGCCGAGGCGCGAAGAACCCGCGTGTCGCGCAACTTTAGGCACGGGACAGAAGCTCGCGAGGGCATGGGGAGAGGGCTGCACCAATGCCTGTTATGTGGCGGCTCGCGCGAGTCCGTTTCACAGCCCTGGCTGGAAGAGCTATCCCGTTTGTCCAGCATCAATGGTCACTCGCCCAATATGATTTCTGCCTGCCCCGGCTTTCGTGTGACTCATCAATGACCCAACTTTCATGGGCTGACCTTTTTACGGACGCGTCTCATCTGGACTTTCAGCGCTTGCTCGACCTGTGGCCCAAGACCGTGTCGGGCCCTCTCGTCCCCATCGGCGCCTCGGCATTTGGAGACCTTTTTTTCCTTAGGCCTCATGGCAATGTCGAGAAACTGGACGTCCTGGTCGGTGGCGTTCACTATGCCGCCTCCAGCTTCGACGAGTTCAAGAGCCTGATGAACTCCAGATACTGGCGGGATATGAATTTGCTAACCGGCGGCGTTCGTTTGGCGCAAAGCAAAGGGCACTCGAGGAAGCCGTCCCAGTTCTTCGGCTTTGCTGCACATCCATCGTCTTCGGAGCGAATTGATTGGACTTCAGCCAAGCCGATGGATGCTGTTGCCTGGCATGCCGTTTGTGCGAAGAAGCTTGACAGCTCCTCGCAGTAGGCGACGAGTCCCGACCAGGAGCGAACTGTGGGCGCCCGCCTGTTTCTATGCCCCGCGTCCACTTTGTCACGACACAAGATGGCCTCAGGGAGGCAAACTGACGCCATGGTCAGGACGCTCTTTCTCCTCTTCGCGGTTCTCTTGCCAGTTGGACTGGTCTTCGCATTCGGCGCATGGGTACTTCTCGCGCTGTTCGGGGTGGCGGCCGCAACCCTGCTGTTGTCGACCCGCAAGGCACGCGGAGCCGAGGCAACGCAGGGCGGCATGCTGACCGGGTACTACACCACCATGACAGGGGACCTTTAGGCCTCGGCGAGCTGGTCTGGATGCAGCCTTTGGCGCCTTTCATGGCCATGACGGCTTCACTCGCGCAGGCCTTCCCGAAGGTTCCAACGCCGCTCAGTGCATCTGCTTGAGCACCCGGAGGAACGCACTAGCAGCCGGCGAGAGCGTTCGTTCCCGCCGATAGTGGACACCGATCACGCGCTCGACAGTCGGTCGCATGAGCCGTTGCGTCACCAGCTTCGTCTCGTGCGCCACGATCGACGGCGGCACCACGACCACGCCGAGCCCGTTCGCCGCCAGCGCCACCGCTGTTGCGAGCAGCGAGACTTCATGCGCGATCTTGAGCTCGACGCCAACCTCCCGCGCAGCTGCCTCGATGCGCCCCCGGATGCCGTAGCCCGAGCGAACAGTCACCAGCGGAAGCGCGCTTAGCTGTTTCCATGTCATCGGCACGCCGCCCGGAAACGCGGCCGACGGGAGTGCTGCCGCAACCAGGGGCTCGCGAATGAGCACTTCCTCGCGAAGTCCTGAGGCCGTTCCCTCCAGCGTCCCCACACCGAAGTCCACCTGGCTCGACTCGATCGCGTTGACGAATTCCGCGGGCCCGACTTCCTCGATCTCCAGGCTCACGCCAGGATGCTCATCGAGGAACTTGCGCATTGCGGGGGGAAGCATCGCCTGCGCTACCGCCGCCGTGGCCACCACGCGGACCCGGCCGGCATGGAGCCCGGCCAGTTCGCTCATCGAGGTCGACAGTCCTTCCATTTCCGCCAACGCCCGCTGGGCATAGCCGATGGCGCGTGTGGCGGCATCGGTGCGATGGAGTGCCCGTGTGTGACGATCGAACAGGCTCACGCCCAGCCGCGTCTCGAACTCGCGCAGCAGCATGGTGACCGCCGGCTGCGTGAGCGACAACTCTTGCGCCGCGGCGGAGATGCTGCCTGTGTGATAGACGGCCACGAAGGCGCGCAGCTGCCGGACGGAGGGGAGGGAGGATAAGAGTTGCTTATGAATCGCCATAGAAGGATTCATTTTCCAGGAACAGACCCTTGGACTCTAATCAAAGACATCCTTGCTGAATACCAATCTGCAGGCCGGCATCGATCGCCGGACTGCGCAGGAGACTTTATTGATGAACAGACGCAAAGCAATCATCCGGCTGGCAGGAACCGTCGCGGCGGCGACGGGTGCGGCCAGCGTATGGGCCCAGGGCGACAAGCCGATCACGCTCGTCGTGCCCTACGCACCGGGTGGCACCACTGACCTGCTCGGGCGCATCCTGGCGAAGGAAATGGCGCCTCTCCTGGGCACCGCGATCATCGTGGACAACAAACCGGGCGCCGGCAGTGGTGTGGGTGCAGCGTATGCCGCGCACGCGCCCGCTGACGGCCGCACGCTACTCGTGGCGACGAGCACCACGCTGGCGATCAATCCGTGGCTCTACAAGCGCCTGGGCTACGACCCGATCAAGGATTTCGCGCCCATCGGGATGATCGGTTCGGTGCCGCTGGTCGCCGTGGTGAATGCATCGGTGCCGGTGAAATCGATCGGCGAGCTCATCGCGCTGTCGAAGGCTCAGCCCGGCAAGCTGAGCTACGGATCGGCCGGAAGCGGCAGCCCGCAGCATCTCGCCGTCGAGATGTTCAAGTCCGCCACGGGCGCCGATCTGACCCACGTGCCGTATCGCGGCAGCGCGCTCGCGATGACCGACCTGCTCGGTGGGCAGATCCAGTTGATGTTCAGCGACATTCCACCGGCGCTTGCGCATGTGCGCGGCGGCCGCCTGCGCGCGTTGGGCGTCACGTCTTCGAAGCGCCAGCAGGCAATGTCCGACGTGCCGACGATTGCAGAGTCCGGCGCGGCCGGCACCAAGGACTTCCAGGCCGTCGCATGGCAAAGCCTCGTGGCCCCTGCCGGAACGCCTCCGGAGCTGATTGCGAAGTACTCGTCTGCACTCGAGAAAGTCATGAAGCAGCCGGAGATCCAGGCGCGCCTGGCTTCCGAAGGCGTCGAGGCGGCCACGCTCGCCCCGCATCAGCTTGCCGCCTATGTGAAGTCCGAGACCACACGCTGGGGCGCCGTCGTCAAGGCATCCGGCGCCACGATGGACTAAAGCACCGCCAGAAATCTGTCGATCTCCGCCTGTGTGCCGATGCTGATGCGAACCCAGTCGGCCAGGCCGTAAGCCGCCACGGGGCGCACGATCAGCCCGTGCTTTTCGAGCCGGCCTGCGAATGCCGCCCCGCCACCCACATCCGCGAGGACGAAGTTGGTGTGCGACTCGATGCATCGATGGCCCTTCGCGCGCAGCCCGCTCGTGAGCGCGGTCCGTCCCTGGTTGGTCATCGCCACGGTTCGCTCGAGGAATTCGCCGTCCCCAAGTGCCGCGATCGCGGCGATCTGCGCGGCTTCGGAGATGGTGAACGGTGATCGAACCCTGCGCATCACGTCCGCGAGGCCCGATTGAGCGATTCCATATCCGATCCGCAATCCCGCGAGGCCGTACGCCTTGGAGAAGGTCCGCGTGACCACGAGATTGGCATGCTGGCGCACCCACGCCACCGAATCGCCACGCAGGTCGGCAGGCATGAACTCGAAGTACGCCTCGTCCAGCAGCACGACGACATGCGCAGGCACGCGTTCCAGAAATGCCTCGAGCGAATCCGGATCGACCACGGTGCCGGTGGGATTGCCGGGGTTGGCGATGTAGACAAGCGCTGTCGATGGATCGATCGAGTCTGCGAGGCGGTTCAGGTCGACGTGGAAATCAGGCGACGGCACCACGGTCGAACTCGCCCCCAACTTCTGCGCGGCATTCACGAAGGCCTGGAAGGAATACTGCGCATACGCTGTCGTGCGCCCGGGCTGCAGCAGCGTCGAGACCAGGTTGCTGAGGACGCTTTCGGAACCGGCACCCACCACGATCCAGTCGCTGGGGACATCATGGAACTCGGCAATCGCATCGGAAAGCGCGGCGCAGTCACTATCGGGATAGCGCGAGAGATCGATCGCTGCGTTCGACAGTGCCGCCAACGCCTTCGGGCTCGCTCCCAGCGGGTTCTCGTTCGATGCGAGCTTGACGATGCGATCCTCCGCGATTCCCGAGCGCGCCGCGACCGCGGAGATCGGGAGACCTGGAACGTAAGGCTTGAGCGCAGCCACGTGCGCGGGATAGGAGATCAGTGAATTCATCGTCCAATGTTCTTCCAGATGGATGTGCGTGGCTAGCGCACATCGCGCTTCACGATCACCTTTGGCGATCAGAGACCACCACTTAGCATTGCGTCATGCGACTGCAACAACTTCGCGATCTTCTGGCCGTGGTGTCCCACGGCGGCTACCGGGCTGCGGCACGCGCGCTCGACGTTTCGCAGGCCGGATTGACCAAGAGCCTCGCGAAGCTGGAAGAAGAACACGAGATCGTGCTGATCGAGCGCACCTCGCAAGGCATCGCATTGACCGCGGCGGGTGAGGAGTTCGTTTCCTACGCGCGCGCGGTCCTGCAGGAGGCAGACCGCGCGGAAGCGTGGCTCAACCGCGCGCGGCGGCCGGCGCCCAAGCAGGTCAAGGTGGGTGCTTCGGTCGAGCCTTCGCTCAGGCTCGTGCCTTCCGTGCTGAAGGACTTCCGCAATGCCTTTCCGAAAACGACGATCCACCTGACCCAGCGCTCGTCGAACGAGCTCGTCGCGGCCGTGCTCGACAACCGCCTGGATTTCGCGGTGATGAGGCTCCCGCAGGACCTGATGTCGGATGACCTGCACATTCAGCCGCTCTACTCGACCAGTGCGGCCATCTTGGCGCGGCGTGGGCATCCCTTGAGCCACGCCACCAGCGTCAGTGAGCTGGTCGATTCGCACTGGATCGTCGTGGGTGACCCTTCCCGGCCTGGGCATCAGGACGAAAGCATTCAGGAACTCTTCCTCCAGCACCACCTGGGTCGCCCCCGGTTCGCGGCTGTTTCCGATTCCGTGTTCGGCGCGATTTCGATGCTGATCGAGTCGGATTGCGTCGCCCGCCTGCCCGCGCAGTTGCTCCGGCATCCGCTCACGCAGGGCAATCTGATCGAGATCGCGGTGCGTGAGCAGTCGAACCTCGCGTACCAGGTCGGCATCGTGTCGAAGGCCGCCCGACGGCTTAGCCCGGAGGCTGCGCAGCTCGTCGCGATGCTGCGCTCTTTCGCGCGGCTGACAGGCGTCTTCGATCAGGAAGGCGTCAGTCGGGCTTGAATCCCGAGTCCCGCACCACAGGCGCCCACTGCTGAAGCTCGGCGGCCTGCAGTCGGGTGAAGTCAGCCGAGTTGAGGTAGGCCGTCTGAAGGACCAGCTTGTTGAGCTTTTCCTTCACCTCGGGGTTGGCAATTGCCTTTGCCATCGCCTGATCGATCTGGTTGACCACGGCAGCCGGCGTCTTTGCAGGCATGAATGCGCCAAACCAGCCTTCGACCGGCGCCATCTTGATGCCCTGCTCGGCAAGCGTCGGAATATCGGGTGCCAGCGAATAGCGCTTGTCGCTGAAGATCCCGAGCACGCGTATCTTGCCGCCGCGCTGGTGCTCGATCTGGTCGACGAGTGCGTCGATCGCCACCGGCAGATGGCCTCCGATCAGATCGGTGACCAGGGGCGCCCCGCCCTTGAAGGCGATGTGCGTCCACTCGATGCCGGTCGTCTTGCCGAACTCCAGCCCGGCGAAGTGCGCCAGGCCGCCGGCACCCGAAGTCCCGTAGTTCGCATCCTTCGAGCCTTTCATCGCTGCGACGAGTTCGGGGGCCGTCTTGAACTTGCTCGTGGCGGGCACCGCGAGGCCCATCGGGAAGCTCGCGAGGCGCGACAGCGGAATGAAGTCATCCATCACCTTGTAGTCGAGCTGCCCTGCGTACACGAGCGACTGGATCGTGGTGAGCGCATTCGGTGCGATCAGGATCACGCTGCCGTCGGCGGGCGAGCGCTTGAGTTGCGAGGCGGCGATGCGGCCCCCGGCGCCCGGCCTGTTGTCGACGACCACCGTGGTCTTGAGCTGTTCCTGCAGGGGCTGCGCGATCAGCCGTGCCAGGGTGTCGGCACTGCCGCCGGGCGGGTAGGGGACTACGAGCTTGATCACCGGTGGCATCGTCTGCGCATGCGACGCGCCGGCCAGAGCGACGAGGGAGAGACCACAAGCAAGCAGAGTGCGCCGAGCGAAGTTGGGCATGAGAAATTTCGGTGAGTTGAATATTCGCGATGCTGTCTGCAAGCGGCGCAATTGCCTACCGGGCTTTTTGAATCGCGATTTCCTTTGGCGATCGATCGGGATTGTTTCGTTTGAATCAACACCGCATTCCTGGCAGCCGCCTTGGTTCGCGGTGCGCGGTGATTACAGTGACCGCATCAGATTGAGCACTGCAACCATGAACCACGAACACCGACACGCCGAGCATCGTCCCTATGCTTGCGCCGACAGCGCCGCCTCCTCGCCTGACGCCGAGGCGCATCTATCTTCCGACGAGGCCGGCGGCATGCACCAGGCGCCCCGGCACGACACGGCGTGGGACGACTGGAAATCGGTGCGCGATGTAGGTTGACCCGTCGTACCGACGACCGGGCGGCAGCACCTACTTCTGCGGCTGCCTGGGCAGGCTGGCGATGACGGTTGCCCAGCGCTTCGATTCGGCCTCGATGAAGGTCGCGAACGGCTTGGGACCCAGGTAGGCGGGTTCGGCCGAGAGGTTGAGGATCTGGGTCTGCACTTCGGGCTTCTCCAGCACGGTCTGGATGCCCTTCGCGAGCTTGTCGCTGACATCGGTCGGCACGCCCCTGGGCGCGAACAGGCCCATCCATGCAGGTGCGGCGTAGCCGGGGACGGCCTCGGAGATGCTTGGAATCTCCGGTGCGAGCTTCGAACGGTTCGGACTCGTAACGCCGAGCGCCTTCACGGTGCCTGCCTTGAGATGCCCCGCGACGGAGGTGAGGTCCACCATGGCAACGGGAACCTGTCCGCCGATGACATCCGTCACCGCCGGCGCGCTGCCACGGTACGGAACCGCGGGCAGCCTGGTCTTGGTGGTGCTCGCGAGCAGTTCGGCGGAAAGGTGATGCGCGGTGTACTGGCCCGCGTTGGCCATCGGCACTTCGGCCGCCTTCGCTGCGTTCAGCAGCGACTGCAGGTTGCCGTAGCCCGAGTTGGCACCCGAGACCAGCACCAAGGGAATATCCGCAAGCTTGGCCAACGGCTGAAGCTGCTTTGCCGGATTCAGCGGCGGCGCATCGGGCAGGTGAGGGCCGATCACGATCGCGCCCGTGGCACCCATGCCGATGGTGTAGCCGTCCGGCTTGGCATTCGCCACCAGGATCAGGCCGGTCGCGCCACCGGCGCCGGGCTTGTTGTCCACAACGACTGGCTGCCCAAGAACCTGCCCGAGTTCGCGCGCCACCACACGCGCGATGCCATCGGCCGATCCGCCGGCCGCGAAGGGCGCGACGATCGTCACCGGTTTGGAAGGGAAGCCCTGTGCGTACGCGCCGAGGGCCGCGGTGGTCAGGCTGATCGCACACAGAAGTTTTCGGGCAAAGGAAGGGCGCACGGTTGTCTCCGTTGATTGTTGGAATGGGGGAAGCGGTTCGAACGGTCAGAACGAAATGCCGGCGCGCCTGAGCATCGTGTCGAAGATGACGCGGTGGACTTCGCCCTTGCCGGCAACGCGCGTCTCGGGCACGGTGCGCAGGATGGACTCGGGGATGGCCCGGTTCGGTCCGCTGCCGGCGTCGGACGCGAGCTGGATCTCGCAGGCGCGCTGCAGCACCCACAGGCGATTGAACGTCGTCGGAATGTCGGGGCCGACCACCAGCAGGCCGTGGTTGCGCAGGATCAGGTGATTTCGCTTGCCGAGCGACTTCACGAGGCGGGGCTGCTCATCGAGGTTGGTCGTCACGCCTTCGTAGGCGTGGTAGGCCACGTCGCCGTACAGCATGGCGCTGTAGAAGTTGTCGTGCCGGAGTCCCGATTCTTTCGAAGCCACTGCGCAGCCCGCTGTCGTGTGGACATGCATGATGCAGTGCGCATCGTCGCGCGCCGAATGGATCGCGCTGTGGATGACGAAGCCTGCGCGATTCACCTGGCCGGTGCTTCCGGCGCGGGGCGTGCCATCCACGTCGATCTGCACGAGGTTGTCGGGCGTGACTTCGGCGTAGTGCAGGCCGAAGGGATTGATCAGGTACTCGGGCTTCTCGCCCTCCGGCGTGGGAACGCGGACCGTGATGTGGTTGAAGATGAGTTCCGTCCAGCCGAGCCAGTCGAACAACCGGTAGCAGGCGGCGAGGTCTTCCCGGATCTTTGCTTGTGATTCCATCGTGTTCTTTCGTGGTGACCGTGGCGGCCTAGCGCTTGAGTCCGCCGAGGCAGACGTACTTGGTGTCCATGTATTCGTCGAGGCCGTACTTCGAGCCCTCGCGCCCCATGCCGGACTGCTTGACGCCGCCGAACGGCGCCACGGCGGTGCTGATCAGGCCGGTGTTCACGCCCACCATGCCGGCCTCGATCGCATCTGCCACACGCCAGACGCGCGCGAGGTCGCGGGAGAAGAAGTAGGAGGCGAGGCCGAACTCGCTGCTGTTGGCAATGGCGATCGCATCTGCCTCGGTCTCGAAGCGGACCAGCGGCGCGACGGGGCCGAAGATTTCCTCGTTGACGACGCGAGCACTCGGAGCGACGTTCGTCAGGACGGTGGGCTCGTAGAAGGTACCGCCCAGCGCATGGCGGCGTCCGCCGATCGCTATTTTGGCGCCCGATTGAACGGCATCGACCACAAGCTCCTCCACCTTCGCGAGCGATGGCGGATCGATGAGCGGCCCTTGCTGCACGCCGGCATCCACGCCGTTGCCCACGCGAAGCCTGGAGACGGCGGCAGCCAGCATGTCGGCAAAGCGGTCGTAGACGCCCGATTGCACAAGGAAGCGGTTGGCGCACACACAGGTCTGGCCGCTATTGCGGTACCTCGATGCGATCGCGCCTTCCACAGCGGCTTCGAGATCCGCATCGTCGAAGACGATGAAGGGTGCGTTGCCGCCGAGTTCGAGCGACAGTCGCTTGAGCGTCGGCGCACATTGCGCAGCCAGCGTGCGGCCGACTTCGGTGGAACCGGTGAAGCTGAGCTTACGCACGAGCGGGCTGCTCGTCAGCGCGCCGCCGATCTCGCCCGCACTGCCGGTGATGACGCTGAACACGCCTGCGGGCACGCCCGCTCGCGCGGCCAGTTCCGCCAGCGCGAGCGCCGACAGCGGCGTCTGCGAAGCGGGCTTGACGATGATCGTGCAACCTGCCGCCAATGCTGGCGCGACCTTGCGGGTGATCATCGCGGCCGGAAAGTTCCATGGCGTGACGGCAGCGCACACGCCGACAGGCTCCTTCTTGACCACGATGTCGCGGTCCGTCCAGGGCGAAGGAATCAGGTCGCCATAGCTGCGGCGAGCTTCTTCCGCGAACCACTCGACGTAGGCGGCTGCGTAGGCGATCTCTCCCCTGGCTTCTGCGAGCGGCTTGCCTTGCTCGAGCGTCATGATCAGCGCGAGGTCATCCTGATGCTCGCTCATCAGGTCGAACCAGCGGCGCAGGATGCGGGCGCGGTGCTCGGCGGTTGTCATGCGCCAGGGCTTGAAGGCGCGGTCGGCGGCCTCGACGGCGCGTTGCGTTTCGGCGGCACCTGCCTTGGGGACCGTGCCCACTTCCTCGCCGGTGGCCGGGTTGCGCACGCTGATGGTGAGCCCGCTGTCTGCGTTGCACCACTCGCCGGCGATATACGCCGCCGAGCGCAGGAGGGAAGGGTCTTTGAGTTGAATCATCGGTAGGTTCCTCAGACAAAGCGGAATTGGAAGCGGCCGAGTTGACCGTAGTCCGCGTCGAAGACGTCACCCTTCTTTGCGGCCACTGGACGGGTGAACGAGCCGGCCAGCACGATCTCGCCGGCCTCCAGGCATTCGCCCCACGGAGCGAGCTTCATCGCGAGCCATGCCACGCCGATCGCGGGATCGCCTTGCACGCCAGCGGCAAGGCCAGTCTCTTCGACCGCGCCGTTCTGCCGCAGGATGGCGCCGCACCATGGCAAGTCCAGCTCACGGGGATGCATCTTGCGGCCGCCAATGACGATGCCGGCGTTGGCCGCGTTGTCGCTGATCGTGTCGAAGACTTTGCGCATCACGTTCGTGTGGCGGTCGAACTGCTCGATGCGCGAGTCGATGATCTCGATGGCCGGCGTCACGTACTCGGTCGCATCGATCACATCCTGCGTCGAGATCTGCGGGCCCTCCAGCTTCTTCTTGAGAACGAACGCGAGCTCGACCTCGACGCGCGGTGCGATGAAGCGCGACGTCGGAATGTCGCCCGGCTCGAACAGCATGTCGTCGAGCAGCGTGCCGTAGTCGGGCTCGGTGATCTGGCTTGCCTGCTGCATCGCGCGGGAAGTGAGTCCGATCTTGTGGCCGATGGTCTTGCGGCCTTCGGCCAGTTTCATCTGCACCCAGGCGCGGGAAACGGCATAGCCGTCCTCGATGGTCATTCCGGGGAAGCGCTTGGAGAAGTGCTCGATCTGCACGCGGCTCTTCTCGCTCTCTTGAAGCTCGCGCGCGAGTTGTGCGATCTGTTCAGTGGTGAAAGTCATGGGTCCGGATCTCAGAGGCGGGAGACAGCCTGGAAGCCCTCGGCGCTCGACGCCTGGGCCTTGGGGATGGCGCCGCCATCCTGCGGCGTGACGGGCAAGATCGCGTTGATCTGGCCCGTGCCCGAGGAGCCGAAGTAGGGCGTCACCACCTCCGCCTTG
>NZ_JBBKZU010000024.1:0-77736 GCF_037889935.1 Variovorax ureilyticus | reverse complement strand
CGATTTTTTGAAGTTCAGAAAAAATTTTTGAAGATTTTTTTCTTTTCTTCCCTCCGCCCAACTCGCTACACCCCGAAGGATCTAACTCGTCACCGTGTTTGGCGGAGCCTTCGATTATGACAGGTTTTTTTGAAGAATCGAAAAACTTTTGAAGTTTTTCTTTTTCCTCTCCGCCTGACCTCATCGACCCTTTCGGGCCTCTAAAGCGCTGTTCGCGTTTAGTGGAGCCCGCAATTATGGCACTGTTTTCGAGCCCCTGGCAACCGGGCCTGAAATTTTTTTGTTCGCCCTACTGCCGTGCAGTGCGCACGTTCTCGGGCAAGGCCTGCGGCCAGCTCGTGCGGAAGGGGTTGATATCAAGCCCTCCCCTGCGGGTGTATCTCGCGTAGACCGCCAGCTTGTTGGGTTGGCACCGGCGCCAGACGTCCGTGAAGATCCTCTCCGCACACGGTTCGTGGAATTCGTTGTGGTTGCGGAAGCTGACGATGTACGCCAGCAGGCCCGCCTGGTCGATCGGCGGCCCGGTGTAGCGGATCTCCACGCTGCCCCAGTCGGGCTGGCCCGTGACGAGGCAATTGCTCTTGAGAAGGCGGCTGCTCAGCGTCTCCGTCACAGGCGCCTGGGTCATGTCACTGCTCAGCAGTTCAGGCGCGGGCTGATATCGGGTGCACTCGATATCCAATCGATCGAGATCCAATCCCTCGAGCTCACGCACCGTCTCTTTCTCGAACGCCGCCGGTGGCACCAGCTTCACGCCGACGCTGCCTGAACGGTCGCCCCCTCGCCAGACAGCCTCACTCAGATCCGCGCGCAAGCGCTGCCGAACGGCATCCTGATCCACGTAGACGCTGCCGTTGAAACTGTTGAGATACAGCTTGAATGACTTGCTCTCGATGATGTTGGGCGTCTCGCACGGGACGGTGAAGTGCGCGATGGCGAGTTGCGGCTTGCCGCGAGGGTTGAGCCAGCTCAGTTCGAATGCGGTCCAGAGATCCGCGCCGAAGAACGGCAGCGCGCCTTGCTTGATTCCCATCGCCTCACGCTGCGTGGCGCGCGGGATGGGGAAAAGCAGGCTCGGGTCGTATTGATCAGCATAGGCGGAGGCGCGGCCCAGCTGCGATTGTTCCGGGGCGTTGTCGAGGCTCATGATCGGTTCTCGGCCGTCTTTAGAAATGGAACGATGTGCTCCAGGAGGATTTCGATCACGGGCGGCGGCAGATCGTGCCCCATTCCTGGAATGCCGACGAAACGCGCCCCGGGAATGCGCCGCGCCGTGTCCTTGCCGCACGCGATCGGCACCAGCAGGTCGGCTTCGCCATGCAGCACCAGCGACGGGCTTGCGATCTTCGACAGCAGATCTGCCCGGCCGTTGTCAGCAGCGATCGCAAGGATCTGTCGCACGACGCCCGCGGGCCGATACGCCCGGCGAAGCGCCTGCGCGATGCGGTCCGCCTGGGCGCGTTCGTCCCGCGCAAAGGCAGGACTCGATATCAAGCGGCTGAATCCGAGGCCATGTTCGACCAAAGCCGCTTCGGTCCGGCTGGCGGGTCGCCGCAGCAGTGCGGCGGCCACGTCTGCCCGGGGGCCGGGCAGGTTGCGCGCCCCGCTTGAACTCATGATGCTGACCAGGCTCGCCATTCTTCCGGGTGCGCTGGCCGCGAGGCGCTGCGCGATCATCCCGCCCATCGAGGCGCCGATGACGTGCGCGCGCCCAACACCCAGTGCGTCGAGCACGCCCAGCGCATCGTCGGCCATGTCCTGCAGCGAATAGGCGCAACGCACCGGCAAGCCCAGGCGCTGTCGGACGCTCTGCCAGATCACGCTGCCGGTGCCGGCTTCGTCAAACCCCTCGCTCAGTCCAATGTCGCGGTTGTCGTGCCGGATCACCCGGAACCCGCTGTCGACCAGCGTCTGGATGAATTCGCCCGGCCATGCGATCAACTGCATGCCGAGCCCCATGATGAGCAGAATCACGGGGCGGCCCTCGCCGCCGCTGTCCTCGACCTCGATCTGGATCCCGTTCGCCGTGACCTTCATCGGAGTGCGCTCAGCCGGTCAATTGAACTCGCGCTCGCGCAGCCATTTGGTGGCGACCCACTTCTCGCCTGCAAGAACCGGCGCGCCTCCGTGCAGGGTATGCGTCGCCGGGTCGGGGCGCTCGTAGCTGAAGAAGACGGCGGTGCCACGTTTGGGCGCAACTTCCAGCCCCACGTCCGGGAAGGTCGTGGCGCCGCCCTGCTCAGGCTCGTGCAGATACATCACGAGCGTGGCGACACGCTGGCCGCCCCGCTTCAGGATGATCGGCGTGCCGGGCTCGCTCGGATCGAAATAGTCGTAGTGCGGCCGGTACTGCGCGCCTGGCGCGTATCGAAGAATCTGCAGCCCCTCGCCGAATTCGAGCGGCCACCGCAAGAGCGTGGCGATGCGTTTTTCAAGCCGCGCGACCATCGGGTTTTCGCCGCGCTCGAAGAACATGCCATCGCTGGTGCGATCGACGTTGAGCGCCTCGCCGCCCGTCTGCGTCTCGACGGTCAGGGAGCGCGCCAGCCGCTGCCGTGCCGCGGCGATCAGCGCTTCGCACTCCTCGTCGGACAACAGATCTCCGAAAACGATCACGCGCGGACTCTGCATGGTCTGCAGCACGTGGACGCGGCGATCGCCCGCATCGATGTAGAGCGGCGAGTTCGAGAGATCGGGGCCGGGCATGGCCTTCGTCGTTTCAGCCGCGCCAATGGCTTCCCGCTCCACTTCGGCCAGCGCTGCATCCGCGGCAGCGTCATGCCAGCCGGCAGCCCGCATGGACGCGCGGAGGCTCGCGACCGAATGGCCGGCGGCCAGTTGAGTCGCGATCCACTCGCGAAGCTCTGCGCTGATGACTTGTCCTTGACTCATGATGCCCTCCGTCGAAACACCAGCCGATCGGGCTTCGAGGCCGAAGCGTCGAAACCATAGCCTTCGAGATCGAACTTCTCCAATGCCCTGGGGGTCGCGGCCTTGTGAAGAACCGCCCAGCGCGCCATGAGGCCACGCGCCCGCTTGGCGAAGAAGCTCACGATCTTGTAGCGGCCGGGGTCCGCCGCACCCGTGCCGCCCTTCCACTCTTCGAACACGCACTCGACGACACGCGCCTTGAGCGCTCCCTGATCGACCGACTTGAAATATTCCTGCGAAGCGAGGTTGATGACAACCGGCGTCCGATCCGCGGCAAGCCGCTCGTTCAGGTACTCGGAAATGCGGCTGCCCCAGAAAGCGTAGAGATCCTTGCCATGCCGGTTGCCGAGCTGGGTCCCCATTTCGAGGCGGTAAGGTTGAAGCAGATCGAGCGGCCGCAGCACGCCATACAGCCCGCTCAGGATGCAGACGTGGTCCTGCGCCCAGGACAGCTGGCTGGCCGTCAGCGTCTTCGCGTCGAGCCCGCCGTAGACGTCGCCGTCGAATGCCAGCGCCGCCTGCTTTGCGTTATGGCTGTTGCTCTTGGACGACCACGCCGCGTAGCGCGCCACATTCAGCGCCGAGAGCTTGTCCGACAAGCGCATCAATTCGGCGATCTGCTGGGGCGACTTCTCTCTCAGGATCTTGATGAGTTCGGCTGCCGGACCTCTTGGCCCCTCGAAACGGGGCTGGGTGGCCAGCAGGGTGTCGGGAACGCGGGTTTCGAAATCGAGCGACTTGGCAGGCGAGAGCAGAAAAAGCATCGCCGGATTATCGGCGGGGGGTCCACGACCGTTTCCGGGTGCCTCGATCCGGCCGTCGAATAAAATCCCTTCACCTCCACCCACAAGCGGCATCCTGCGGGATGCCGTTCGTTTTTGTACCGCCATGAGTGAGACCCTGCCCCAACCCGGCCTCGAAAGCCTGTCCAAATCCTTCGAACCTGCCGCCATCGAAGCGCACTGGGGGCCAGAGTGGGAGCGGCGCGGCTACGCGGCCGCCGGCTTCCGCGGCACGCAGAAGCCGAAGGACGGCGCGCCCTCCTTCGCGATCCAGCTGCCGCCGCCGAACGTGACCGGCACGCTGCACATGGGGCATGCGTTCAACCAGACGATCATGGACAGCCTCACCCGCTATCACCGCATGGCGGGCGCCAACACGCTGTGGGTGCCGGGCACCGACCACGCCGGCATCGCGACGCAGATCGTCGTCGAGCGGCAGTTGCAGGAACAGAAGATCAGCCGCCACGACCTCGGTCGCAAGAACTTCGTCGCGCGCGTGTGGGAGTGGAAGGAAAAATCCGGCAACACCATCACCAGCCAGATGCGCCGCATGGGCGATACGGTGGACTGGAGCCGCGAGTACTTCACCATGGACGACAAGCTCTCGAAGGTCGTCACGCAGACCTTCGTGCAGCTCTACAACGAGGGGCTCATCTATCGCGGCAAGCGCCTGGTCAACTGGGACCCGGTGCTCAAGACCGCGGTGAGCGACCTGGAAGTCGAGAGCGAGGAAGAGGACGGCTTTCTCTGGCACATCGCCTATCCGCTTGAAGACGGCTCGGGCTCGCTCACGGTGGCGACCACCCGTCCCGAGACCATGCTGGGCGACGTGGCGGTGATGGTCCATCCGGAGGACGAGCGCTACAAGCACCTCATCGGTCAGCGCGTGAAGCTGCCGCTGGTCGACCGGCTGATTCCGGTCATCGCCGACGACTACGTGGACAAGGAATTCGGCACCGGCGTGGTCAAGGTCACGCCGGCGCACGATCACAACGACTATGCGGTCGGCCTGCGGCACGGCCTCGACACCATCGGCGTGCTGACGCTCGATGCGACCATCAATGACAACGCGCCTGAAAGATACCGCGGCCTCGATCGCTTCGTCGCGCGCAAGGCGGTCGTCGCCGATCTCGAGGCGCTGGGCCTTCTGGTCGAAACCAAGAAGCACAAGCTCATGGTCCCGCGCTGCGCCCGCACGGGCGCCGTGGTCGAGCCGATGCTGACCGACCAGTGGTTCGTCGCGATGACCCGGCCCGACGCCAACGGCCAATCGATCGCGCAGAAGGCGATCGAAGCGGTTCGTTCCGGCGAAGTGCGCTTCGTCCCCGAGAACTGGGTCAACACCTACAACCACTGGATGGAGAACATCCAGGACTGGACGATTTCGCGCCAGCTCTGGTGGGGTCACCAGATCCCGGCGTGGTACGACGAAGAGGGCAAGGTCTACGTCGCGCACGACGAGGCGGAGGCGCAGGCCCAGGCGCCCGGCAAGAAGCTCACGCGCGACGAGGACGTGCTCGACACCTGGTACTCCTCGGCGCTGGTGCCCTTCTCCTCGCTCGGCTGGCCCGGAAAGACCGAGGATCTCGACCTCTACCTGCCGTCGACCGTGCTGGTGACGGGCTACGACATCATCTTCTTCTGGGTCGCCCGGATGATCATGATGACCAAGCACTTCACGGGCAAGGTGCCCTTCAAGCACGTGTACATCCACGGGCTGGTGCGCGATTCGCACGGCAAGAAGATGAGCAAGTCCGAGGGCAACGTGCTCGATCCGGTCGACCTGATCGACGGCATCGCGCTGCCCGAGCTGCTCGAGAAGCGCACGCAGGGGCTGCGCCGGCCCGAAACCGCACCGACGGTGCGCAAGAACACGCAGAAGGAATTCCCGGACGGCATCCCGGCCTTCGGCGCCGACGCGCTGCGCTTCACCTTCGCCTCGCTCGCATCGCTGGGCCGCAGCATCAACTTCGACTCGAAGCGCTGCGAGGGCTATCGCAACTTCTGCAACAAGCTCTGGAACGCCACGCGCTTCGTGCTCATGAACTGCGAGGGCCAGGACTGCGGCCTGCGCGAACACACCAAGGAAGAGTGCGCTCCGGGCGGGCCGGCCCACGGCTACCTGCAATTCAGCCAGGCCGACCGCTGGATCACGTCCCAGCTGCAGCGCGTCGAGGCCGAAGTGGCGAAGGGCTTCGAGGAGTACCGCCTCGACAATGTCGCGAACGCCATCTACCAGTTCGCATGGGACGAGTTCTGCGATTGGTACCTGGAGATCGCCAAGGTCCAGATCCAGCAAGGTGACGACGCCCAGAAGCGCGCCACACGCCGCACGCTGATCCGCTCGCTCGAGACGCTGCTGCGCCTGGCGCATCCCGTCATCCCGTTCATCACCGAAGAGCTCTGGCAGAAAGTCGCACCGGTCGCCGGCCGCGCCGGTGATTCGGTGATGACCGCGGCCTACCCGAAGAGCCAGCCAGAAAAGATCGACGTGACGGCCGAAGCCCACGTCGCCCGGCTCAAGTCTCTCGTGGATGCCTGCCGCACCCTGCGCGGCGAGATGAACGTCTCGCCCGCCACGCGCCTGCCGCTGTACGCGGTCGCAGACGATGCGGCAAGCGCCGCGTTCCTGCGCGAGGCAGCACCCGTGCTTCAGGCGCTCGCCAAGCTCAAGGAAGTGAAGGTCTTCGACGACGAAGCAACCTGGGCGGCGGCGGCCGAGGCGGCCCCCGTCGCGGTGGTCGGCAGTGCTCGCCTCTGCCTGCACATGGAAATCGACAAGGCTGCGGAAAAGGCACGCATCGGCAAGGAACTGGCGCGCATCGAAGGCGAGATCGCGAAGGTCAACAGTAAGCTCGGGAACGAGGCCTTCGTCGCGAAGGCGCCGGCAGCGGTGATCGAGCAGGAGCGCAAGCGCCTCACCGACTTCTCCGCCACGCTTGAGCGCCTGAGGGATCAGCTTGTCCGCCTAGGCTGACAGACGTGTGGCATGGCGGTAAATAGTATGTGAGCATGTGGGTTGAGCGTCTCGCGACGCCATCCCCTCTTCGATCCACGTCTTCGATTCACACGAAATTCACATGTCCAACTCTCCGATTCGCAAAGCCGTGTTCCCCGTCGCCGGCTTCGGCACCCGTTTTCTGCCCGCCACCAAGGCGCAGCCCAAGGAAATGCTTCCGGTGGTGGACAAGCCACTGATCCAGTACGCGGTGGAGGAAGCGTATGCCGCAGGCATCCGCGACATGATCTTCGTGACGGGGCGCAACAAGCGAGCGATCGAAGACCACTACGACGCCGCCTACGAGCTCGAATCGCAACTCGAAGCCAGCGGCAAGCACGAGCTGCTGGCGATCGCGCGTTCGGTCATGCCGGACGACATGACCTGCTCCTACGTGCGCCAGCCGCGCATGTTGGGCCTCGGCCATGCCGTGCTGTGTGCCGAGCACCTCGTCGGCAACGAAGCTTTCGCTGTCCTGCTCGCCGATGACCTGATGGTCGGCCCGCAAGGCGGCGAGCCGGTGCTGGCGCAGATGACGCGCGCGTTCGCCAAGCTCGGTGGTTCACTGCTCGCAGTGCAGGAAGTGCCACTGGAACACGTCAAACGCTACGGCATCGTGGCCGGCGATGTGATCGAGGAAGGCCTGGTCAAGGTCAACCGCATGGTCGAGAAGCCCAAGCCGGAGGACGCACCTTCGCGTCTCGGCGTGGCGGGCCGCTACATCCTGACGCCCGCGGTGTTCGGTCACATCCGCAATCAGCCCAAGGGCGCCGGCGGCGAGATCCAATTGACCGACGGCATTGCCGCGCTGATGACCAAGGAGCCGGTCTATGCGTACTCGTACGCCGGCACGCGCTACGACTGCGGCAGCAAGGAAGGCTTCCTGCAAGCCTCGGTCGAACTGGCTCTGGCGCACCCTGAAGTGGGCGCCTCGTTCCGCCAGTATCTGAAGAGCCTGGAGCTCTGACCTTCGGTCGCTGCGCGCCGTTCGCTCAGCGGCGGCGCAGCACGTGAATGAACTCGTCGCCGACCGTCTGCTGGTCGACGAGGTCGTTGCCGGTCTGCCGGGCGAAGGCCTGGAAGTCACGCACCGAGCCGGCGTCCGTCGCCACGACTCGCAGCAGTTCACCGCTGTGCATCTCGTTGAGCGCCTTCTTGGCTTTGAGGATAGGAAGCGGGCAATTAAGCCCGCGCGTGTCGATTTCCTTGTTCACTTGCATGTGATTTCCTCCTGCGCGGGACTCAATTGGCGAGCCCGCGTCGGCGCTCCTCGTTCTCGGCGGCGGTGAAGAATGTCGGCTCATGGCCGCGCGAGCGGAGCCACTCGGCCAGCGCATAGCCCGTACCGGCGGGCCAGCACTTCAGGTCTGGTAGATCGTAGAGCCGGTAGTCCACGAGTTCCGGCGACAGCGACACCTGGCCGTCGGCCACCACGTGGTAGGCGATGATGACCTGGTTCATGCGCTGGAAGTCGTAGACGCCGACGAGACTCACCTCGCTCACGTCGAGGTTCGTTTCTTCCTTGACCTCGCGCGAGATACCTTCCTGCGGCGTCTCGCCGGCTTCCATGAATCCGGTGATCAGCGCAAACATCTTGGCGGGCCAGGCCGCGTTGCGGGCAAGCAGCACCTGCCCGCGGTATTCGACGATCGCAGCCAGCACGGGCGTGGGATTGTTCCAGTGCGTCCAGTCGCAGGAAGGGCAACGCAGGCGCGACTTCGGGCCTCCGTCCTCCAGCGCTTCGATATGGGCCAGCGGCGTGGCGCACGAGGGACAGAAGCGAGGTACGTTCATGACTGAATGGCGAGAAATCAGGCGGGGAAGACGCCGGTCGACAGATAGCGGTCGCCCCGGTCGCACACCACGAAGACGACGGTCGCGTTCTCGACCGTCTTGGCAATTTCGAGCGCCACCCAGAGCGCGCCCGCCGCAGAGATGCCGCCGAAGATGCCCTCTTCCCGAGCGAGCCGCCGGCACATTTCCTCGGCGCTGTCCTGGCTCACGTTGACCACCTGATCCACCCGGCTCGGGTCGTAGATCTTCGGCAGGTATTCCTGCGGCCACTTGCGGATGCCCGGGATGCGCGACCCTTCATCGGGCTGGGCGCCAACGATCCGGATGGCCGGATTCTTTTCCTTGAGAAAACGCGACACACCGGTGATGGTGCCCGTGGTGCCCATCGCGCTGACGAAGTGCGTGATGCGGCCTTGGGTGTCGGCCCAGATCTCGGGCCCAGTGGTCTCGTAGTGGATGCGCGGGTTGTCGGGATTGGCGAACTGGTCAAGCACACGCCCCTTGCCCTGCTGCACCATCTGCTCCGCGAGATCGCGTGCGTATTCCATGCCGCCGCTCTTCGGCGTCAGCACCAATTCGGCGCCGAAGGCCTTCATGGTCTGCGCGCGTTCGACGGAGAGGTCCTCCGGCATGATGAGGACCATGCGATAGCCCTTGATCGCGGCCGCCATCGCAAGGGCGATGCCGGTGTTGCCCGAGGTCGCTTCGATCAGCGTGTTGCCCGGCTTGATCTCGCCGCGCTCTTCCGCACGCTTGATCATCGACAGCGCGGGCCGGTCCTTGACCGAGCCGGCCGGGTTGTTGCCTTCGAGCTTGCCCAGGATCACGTTGCCGCGCTTTGCATTCGCTTCCGCGTCGATGCGCTGCAGAGCCACCAGGGGCGTCTTGCCGATCGCGTCTTCAATCGTTGGATATTGCATGGGGGTCACTGTGCCATAATTTCCGGCTTCCTTCCTTCCTGCCCGGGTGGTGAAATTGGTAGACGCAGGGGACTCAAAATCCCCCGCCGCAAGGCGTGCCGGTTCGATTCCGGCCCCGGGCACCAGCGCTCTTCGGTCCGCTCAACGATCGGACAGAAGTCCAGACTCGACAGTCGGATAACGCAGCCGGATGCGCAGTTCGCGCTTGAGACGCGTGTTGTCGAGCCGGCG
The DNA here is from genome assembly GCF_037889935.1 of Variovorax ureilyticus. Classification (NCBI taxonomy): domain Bacteria; kingdom Pseudomonadati; phylum Pseudomonadota; class Betaproteobacteria; order Burkholderiales; family Comamonadaceae; genus Variovorax; species Variovorax ureilyticus. Next base: position 68,080 of record NZ_JBBKZU010000024.1, on the reverse strand, counting down.
TGATTCCCCCATGAAACTCAACAACGACAGCGGAAGCTGCGCGCGCGCCTCCTCGCGTGCGATGCGCGGTGGCGGCGGCATTCCGTACAGCCTTGCGGCGAGTTCGACGTAGTCGCCCATCTTGATCTCGCTGTCGTCGCTTGCGTTGAACACGCGCAGCGGACCGCCGCGCCATAGGGCCGCAATGCAGACACGGGCGAGATCATCGGCATGGATGTGGTTGGTGTAGACGTCGTCTTCCACGCGCAGGACCGGCGTGCCGCGCTGGAGCCGCTCGCGCGGCGTGCCGCCCTCACGGTCGGGCGCGTAGATGCCCGGAATGCGCAGGATGCGCACGGAGACCCCGGCGCGGCCGAGCCAGCGCACGCTGCGCTCGGCATCGACACGCCGGTGCGCACGCGGCGTGTCCGGGCGTGCCGCGCGGGTCTCTGCAACCACCGCGCCACCGCAATCGCCGTAGACGCCGCTGGTCGAGCCATAGGCGAGCGATGAAGGCAGCGACCGCAGGCGCAGCGCACGCACGAGCGCCAGCGTTCGCGCATCGCGCCACCATTCGCCGCCTTCGACGCGCGACGGTGGCGCGAGATGCAGCACCCTGCTCGCGATGCCCGAAAGACGGCGGAGCGAAGTCGGATCATCGAGATCCGCGACAATCGGCCTCACGCCGGCCTGCCTGAGCGCAGGTACGCGCGGCGGTGACGAAGTCGATGCGAGCACGTTGACGCGCCCGCGCAGCAGCCCGGCCACCCGAAGCCCGACATCGCCGCATCCCACCACGAGCACGCGCTCCCGGCGGAAGCGCGAGGGCCTCGCACCGAGAGGGCTGTTGATTGAGGGCAAAATTCATCTCCCTTTGAGTAGCAGTAAAGAATAACCATGACCAGTGCGGCCCCGAGCGAGTCGGGCTTTCATATCACGGTAGAGCCGAGCGGACGGCACTTCCTGGCCCATCCCGACGAAACCATCCTCGCGGCCGGCATCCGCCAGGGCATCGGTCTGCCCTACGGCTGCAAGGACGGCGCCTGCGGTTCCTGCAAGTGCAAGAAGCTCTCCGGCACGGTCACGATGAAACTGCACCAGAGCAAGGCCCTGAGTGCGGACGAGGAACTGGCCGGCTACGTCCTCACCTGCTGCGCAACCGCCGAAAGCGACGTCGTGCTCGAATCGCGCCAGGTCACCGAAGCGGGCGCCTTCCCGATTCGCAAGATGCCGGTGCGCGTGGCCGCGATCACGAAGATGTCGCACGACGTCGTGCTGCTTCGCCTGCAACTGCCGGCCGGCGAGCCGCTGCAATTCCATGCGGGCCAGTACATCGAATTCATCCTGCGCGACGGCACGCGCCGCAGCTATTCGATGGCCAACGCGCCGCACACACTGCAGGAGCCGGGAAAGGGCATCGAACTGCACATCCGCCATCTGCCGGGCGGCAGGTTCACCGACCATGTCTTCGGCACGATGAAGGAGAAAGAAATCCTTCGCGTCGAAGGTCCCTATGGCAGCTTCTTCCTGCGCGAGGAATCCGACAAGCCGGTGATCTTCCTCGCGTCGGGCACCGGCTTCGCGCCGATCAAGGCGGTCATCGAACACATGAAGCTGAAGGGCATCACGCGGCCGGCCAGCCTGTACTGGGGCGGCCGCCGGCCCGAGGACCTCTACATGGACGAGTGGGTCCGCGCGCAGCTCGCCGAGTTGCCTCATCTGCGCTATGTGCCGGTGATCTCGAACGCCGTGCCCGAAGACAACTGGAAGGGACGCACCGGCTTCGTCCATCTCGCGGTGATGGAGGACTTCGACGATCTGTCGGGCCATCAGGTGTATGCCTGCGGCGCACCCGTGGTCGTCGACTCCGCCAAGCACGACTACGTCTCCAGGCGTGGCCTGCCCGAGGAAGAATTCTTCGCCGACGCCTTCACCACGGAGGCGGACAAGGCCATCCCCTGAATATCAAGAAGACGTCAACGAACAACAGAGACATGAACGCCAGAAGACATTTCCTCGCCGCGCTCGCGGCCACCACGGCCGTCATTGCCGCGCCTCACGCAATGGCCCAGAACCGCCCGATCAGGCTCGTCGTTCCTTATGCAGCCGGCGGGCCCATCGACGTCACCGCGCGCGTGCTCGCAGAGGGCGTCAAGGATTCGCTTGGAACGGTGATCATCGACAACAAGCCCGGCGCCGGCGGCAACATCGGCGCGGACATGGTCGCCAAGGCGCCGCCGGACGGACTCACCATCGGCATCGCGGCGACCGCGACGAATGCGGTCAATCCGTGGCTCTACGCCAAGATGCCGTTCAACGCGGCTACGGACTTCGCGCCGATCACCCAGATGGTCCGCGTGCCCAACGTTCTGGTGATGAACGCGGACACCGCGAAGCGCCTCCACCTCAACAGCCTGCGCGATCTCATCGCCTACGCCAAGGCGAACCCCGGCAAGCTCAACTACGGCAGCGGCGGCAACGGCAGCGCCGGGCATCTGGCCGGCGAGATGTTCAAGAAGGAAGCGGGCATCTTCGCGGTGCACATTCCGTACAACGGCGGCAATCCGGCGCAACTGGCGCTGCTGTCGGGACAGGTCGACTTCAATTTCGACAACCTCGCCACCGCCGCACCCAACATCCGCTCGGGCAAGCTGAAGGCCATCGCCGTCACGACCGCCGAGCGCAGCAGTGCTCTGCCGGATGTTCCGCCTGTCGCCGCGACGCTGAAGGGGTTCTCGATCGACACCTGGTGGGGTCTGGTCGCACCGGCAGGCACGCCGCCCGATGTGGTGGCAAAGCTCAATCAGGCGTTCGTCGCGGCGCTCAAGACGCCGGAGACGAAGACCCGCTTCGCTTCATTGCTCGCCGAGCCAGTCGCGAGCACGCCCGAGCAGTTCGGCGCGTTCATGAAGAGCGAACTCGTCAAGTACGAAAAGGTCGTCAAGGCCACTGGCGCCCAAGTCGACTGACGCCAAATCGAAGCTGCCGCTGAACCGGCTTCGCCGGCCCGCCGGCAGCGCCCCCTGGAAGGGGGTGGGCGGCCACGCGAAGCGAGCAAGCCTGGGGGTCATTCCCCAAGATACGCCGCACGAACCTTCGGGTCGCTCAGCATCACCTTGGCATCACCACTCATCGTGATCAGCCCCGACTCCATCACGTAGCCGCGATCGGCCAGTTGCAGCGCACGGCTGGCGTTCTGCTCCACCAGCAGCACGGTGACGCCCTGGTCATAGACCTGCTTCACCACCTCGAAGATCTTGTCGACCATGATCGGCGACAGGCCCATCGAAGGCTCGTCGAGCAGCAGCACCTTCGGGCGCGCCATCAGCGCGCGGCCCATCGCGAGCATCTGCTGCTCGCCGCCGGACATGGTTCCGGCCAGCTGCGTGGCACGCTCCTTGAGACGCGGGAAGGTCGTGAAGACGCGGTCGATGTCGCGCGCGATCTCCGCCTTGTCGTTGCGGATGTAGGCACCGATCTGCAGGTTCTCGGTGATGGTCATGCGGGTGAACACGCCCCGGCCTTCCGGCACCATGACCAGCCCCTCGCCCACCAGATCCCAGGCGCCGCGTCCCTTGATGCTCTTGCCCAGGAACTCGATGTCGCCGCCGAGGAACGGCAGCGTGCCGGTGATGGCCTTCATCGTCGTCGTCTTGCCGGCGCCGTTGGAGCCGATCAACGACACGAGTTCGCCTTCGCGCACCTCGAAGTCGACGCCCTTCACGGCCTGAATCCCGCCGTAGGCGACCTTGAGCCCGTTGATCTTCAAAAGGGTTTGCGCCATCTCAATGTCCTCCGGTGCCGAGGTAGGCCTCGATCACCTTTTCGTTCTTCTGTACGTCCGCGGGCGTTCCCTCGGCAATCTGTTTCCCGTAGTCGAGCACCGTGACCCGGTCGCACAGGCCCATCACGAGCTTCACGTCGTGCTCGATCAGCAGGATGGTGCGGTCGTCCTTGCGGATGCGGTCGATGAGCTGGCGCAGCTGCACTTTCTCGGTGGCGTTCATGCCGGCCGCGGGCTCGTCGAGCGCGATGAGCTGCGGATCGGTCGCCAGCGCGCGGGCGATCTCCAGCCGGCGCTGGTCGCCGTAGCTCAGCGTGCGGGCCTTGTAGTCGGCGAACTTGCCGATGCCCACGTAGTCGAGCAGTTCGTGCGCGCGCTTGGCGATCGCGGCCTCTTCGGCCTTGAAGCCGCCCGTGCGGAAGATCGCACCGAGCACGCCCGAGTGGGTGCGGATGTGCCGCCCGACCATGACGTTCTCGAGCGCGGTCATTTCCGCGAACAAGCGGATGTTCTGGAAGGTGCGTGCGATGCCGGCCTTGGCCACCTCGTGCACCGCGGTCGGCTGGTACGGCTTGCCGGCCAGCTCGAAGGTGCCGCTGTCGGGCGTGTAGAGGCCGGTGATGACGTTGAAGAACGTGGTCTTGCCCGCGCCGTTGGGGCCGATCAGGCCGTAGACCTGGCCGCGCGTGATCTTCATGCCCACGTCGGACAGGGCCTGGAGGCCGCCGAAGCGTTTCGAGATTCCCTGGACGTTGAGGACGGTGTCAGTCATGTTGTTCTCCCATCCCGCTCACGGATTGATCGACATCGGACGCGAAGCCACGCCCGGTACTTCGTCGGACGGAACATCCACGCCCGGCGCTGCTGCCGGCATGCCCGACGCAGGCGCCGTGCCCTTGCGGGTCAGCGACTTGCCATGCTCGGGCGTGGGCCACAGGCCCCTCGGACGCACCAGCATGATGATGATCATCGCCAGCGCGATGAACAGTTGACGCAGGATGGAAGCATCGAGACGTCCATCGGTCATGGCCTGCAGCGGAGCCGCGACGTAGCGCAGCACTTCCGGCAGCGCCGCGAGCAGCACCGCGCCGAGGATGACGCCCGGCAGGTGGCCGATGCCGCCGAGCACGACCATCGCCACGATCATCACCGACTCCATCAGGCTGAACGACTCGGGCGAGACGAAGCCCTGGAAGGCCGCGAACATCGATCCCGAGACGCCACCGAAGCTCGCGCCCATGCCGAAGGCCAGCAGCTTCATATTGCGGGTGTTGATGCCCATCGCCTTGGCGGCGATTTCGTCTTCGCGGATCGCCATCCACGCACGCCCGATGCGCGAGACCTGCAGGCGGTGCGAGATCAGGATGGTGATGAGCACCAGCGTCAGGAAGAGGTAGTAGTACAGCGTGACCGACGAGATCGTGAAGCCGTTGAACTTCAGCGCCTTGCCCAGGTTCAGGCCCCAGAAGTGCACCGGCTCGATCGCGGTGATGCCCTTCGGACCGTTCGTGATGTTGAACGGCTGGTCGAGGTTGTTCAGGAAGACGCGGATGATTTCACCGAAGCCGAGCGTCACGATGGCCAGGTAGTCGCCACGCAGCTTCAGCGTCGGTGCACCGAGCAGCACGCCGAACAACGCCGCGAGCCCGAACGCCAGCGGTATCACGATCAACAGCGAGCTGTGCAGCCCGCCCGGGAACATCGCCTTGAAGGCCGGGAAGGTTTCCGACAGATGCGGCGATTCGAGCAGCGCGAAGAGATAGGCGCCGATCGCGAAGAAGGCCACGTAGCCGAGGTCGAGCAGGCCGGCGTAGCCCACGACGATGTTCAGGCCCAGTGCGAGCAGCACGTAGAGCAGCGCAATGTCGGCGATGCGAACCCACGCGTTGCCCTGCGATTGCAGCAGCAGCGGCAGCACGAGCAGGCCGAGTGCCGCGATGACGATGATCAGGAGCTTCTTGCCTTGTTGCATGGCTGTCTCCTCAGGCGCGGTCCGCCACACGCTCGCCGAGCAGGCCGGAGGGCCGCAGCGTGAGCATGATGATCAGAACGACGAAAGCGATGATGTCGCTGTACTGGCTGCCCAGCACGTCGCCGGTCAGCGCGCCGAGGTAACCGGAGCCGATCGCCTCGATCACCCCGAGCAGGATGCCGCCGACCACTGCGCCCGCAAGGTTGCCGATGCCGCCGAACACTGCCGCGGTGAAGGCCTTGAGCCCCGGAATGAAGCCCATCGCATGCTGCGCGATGCCGTAGTTGGAGGCGTACATCACGCCCGCCACCGCCGCCAGCACGGCGCCGATGATGAAGGTGGCCGAAATCACCATGTCGGGCCGGATGCCCATCAAGGCCGCCACGCGCGGGTTCTCGGCGGTGGCGCGCATGGCCCGGCCGAGCTTGGTGTAGTTGACCAGCCAGGTCAGGGTCGCGAGGCAGATCGCGGTCACGCTCAGGATCATGACCTGCGTCGGCGAGATCACCGCACCGCCCAGATGGATCGGCGTGGTCGGGAGCAGGTTGGGATAGGCCTTGTTCGTCGGCTTCCAGATGATCATCGCCAGCGTCTGCAGCAGGATCGAAACGCCGATGGCGGTGATCAGCGGTGCGAGCTTGGGGCTGTTGCGCAGCGGCCGGTAGGCCACCTTCTCGATCACGAAGTTGAGTGCGGCGGCCACCACACACGCGATGATCAGCGCGAGGAGCAGGATCAGCCAGCCCGGCGTGCCCGGCATCGACTGCTGCATGAGCCCGATGACGCTCCAACTGGTCAGCGCGCCGACCATGAGCACCTCGCCATGCGCGAAATTGATGAGATTGATAATGCCGTACACCATCGTATAGCCCAAAGCTATCAAGGCGTACATGCTGCCGAGAACCAGACCGTTGATGATCTGCTGCAGCAAGATGTCCATAGCGAGGATTCCCTTTTTTTGTGGTGACACCCTTGAGAGGTGCCTCGATCAACCCGGCGTACCGGATTGACGCCTGGTTTCACTTAGCAAAAAACCCGCCAGCATGTGTCGACGGCGGGTTTTTTGTGGGCGGAATTTTAGACACGGCTCCCTGACATTTCGGGCGTTTCGGGACCGGGGTTTTCCCGCTGGCGCAAAGAGTCAGGCGCGCGGGGTCTGAAAGACTCTCACCCTTCGCGCAAATGCGTATCAGCGCGCATCTTCGTTGCGCTTGCGCAGCGCGCGCATCTTCTCGGCGATCTTGATTTCGAGGCCGCGCTCGACCGGTCTGTAGAACGGCGCAGGCTCGACGCCATCGGGCATGTAGCGCTCGCCGGCCGCGAAGCCGCCCTCCTCGTCGTGGGCGTAGCGATAGCCTTTGCCGTAGTCGAGTTGCTTCATCAAGCGTGTCGGCGCATTGCGCAGATGCATCGGAACGGGGCGCGTCCCATCCGACTTGATGAACGCCTTCACTTCGTTGTATGCCTTGTAGACCGCGTTCGACTTCGGCGCGACTGCAAGATAGACCACGCACTCGGCCAATGCGAGCTCGCCCTCGGGCGAACCGAGGCGCTCGTAGACCTCGGCTGCATCGAGCGCGAGGCGCAGCGCGCGCGGGTCGGCGAGCCCGATGTCCTCGCTCGCCATGCGGACGAGACGCCTTGCCATGTAGCGCGGATCGGCGCCCCCATCGAGCATGCGCACGAACCAGTAGAGCGCCGCATCCGGATCGCTGCCGCGCACCGACTTGTGCAGCGCCGAGATCGTGTCGTAGAACTGGTCGCCGCCCTTGTCGTAGCGGCGCATCCGCTCGCCGAGGACGCGCAGGAGCCATTCGTCGGTGATGTGGTCTAGCGACTCCGCGCCGGCAGCGATCGAGAGCGTTTCGAGCGTGTTGAGCAGTCGCCGCGCATCGCCGTCGGCATAGGCGATGAGGCGATCGATCGCTTTCGCCTCGATTGCGGGCACGGCCTGGATGCCCTGCGCGCGGCTCACGATCTGCTTGAGATCGTCTTCGGCGAGAGGCTGGAGCACGTAGACGGCCGCACGCGACAGCAGCGCGGAGTTCACCTCGAACGACGGGTTTTCGGTCGTCGCGCCGATGAAGGTGAAGAGGCCCGATTCCACATGCGGCAGGAAGGCGTCCTGCTGGCTCTTGTTGAACCGGTGCACCTCGTCGACGAACACGATGGTGCGGCGCTGCTCGAGGCCGTCGCGCGCCACGAGCGCACGATCGACCGCATCGCGGATGTCCTTCACGCCCCCCAGCACCGCGCTGATGCTGAGGAACTGCGCATCGAACGCGTCCGCCATCAACCGGGCGATGGTCGTCTTCCCGACGCCGGGCGGCCCCCAGAGGATGCACGAGTGCGGCTGGCCCGACTCGAAGGCGATGCGCAGCGGCATGCCGGGGCCCAGCAGATGCTGCTGCCCGATGACCTCGCCGAGGTTCCTGGGGCGAAGGCGCTCGGCGAGTGGTTGATGGGTGGACGCGGCCATCACAGGGATGCGGACCGCCTACTGGCGGACCACATCGGCGCCCGGTGGCGGCTTGAACTGGAAGGTGCTGGCCGGAAGCGAGGGGTTCACCTCGACCTTGCCGAACTTCAGCACCGACTTCTGGCCGAAGCTGTCGAGGATCTCGAGCGCGGCGAGCGAATCGCCCTGGAAACCGATCTGCACGCTCTGGAGTTGGCCATCCTTGCTCTTCGGCGTCGCCTTGACCCACTGCAAGCCGTCGCGCTCCGGCGCGGACTCGAGCGCGAAATCAGCCTGCAGGGCCTTCAGATCGGGCGCGGACGCAATGAGCGCGGCCGGCGTCGAACCCAGGGCCTGCGCCTGCTTGCGCTGGGTGACCTGGTTCAGATCGGCATCGAAGAGCCAGAGGGTTTCACCGTCGGCGACGATGTTCTGTACGAAGGGCTTCTTGTAGTCGAAGCGGAATTTGCCGGGCCGCTGGAATTCGAAGGTGCCGGTCGACACCTTCTCGCGCACGGTCTGCCCTTCCTTCGGCGGCGAGGTCACGGTCTGCGTGAACTCGGCCCGGCCCGACCTGGCGTTCTTCACGAAAGCCTCGAGGCTTTCCAGGCCACCGGCCGAGGCGCTCGCCACGAGCGCCGCGAGCCCGATGCCCGCGATCAGTTTCTTCAGCAACATCAATCTTTTCTCCCCGCAGGCGCGCCGGACTCACTCGCTTCGGGCCGGCACCAGGATCTCGCGCTGGCCGCTGCCGCTCATCGCGCTCACGAGGCCGGCCTGTTCCATTTCCTCGACCAGCCGCGCGGCGCGGTTGTAGCCGATCTTCAGGTGGCGCTGCACCAGCGAGATGCTGGCCTTGCGGTTCTTGAGCACGACTTCGACCGCCTGGTCGTACATCGGATCCTTTTCGCCGCCCTCGCCGCCCTCGCCGAGCAGTTCGCCGTCGCCATCGACTGTGCCACCTTCGAGCACCCCCTCGATGTAGTCCGGCTCCCCTTGCGACTTCAGGTAGGCGACGACGCGGTGCACTTCGTCGTCGCTGACGAACGCACCGTGGACGCGCACCGGCAGCCCGGTGCCGCTGGCCATGTAGAGCATGTCGCCCATGCCGAGCAGCGCCTCGGCGCCCATCTGGTCGAGGATGGTGCGCGAATCGATCTTGCTCGACACCTGGAACGCGATGCGGGTCGGGATGTTGGCCTTGATGAGGCCGGTGATCACGTCCACGCTCGGGCGCTGCGTCGCGAGGATCAGGTGGATGCCGGCCGCCCGCGCCTTCTGCGCCAGGCGGGCGATCAGTTCCTCGATCTTCTTGCCGACGACCATCATCAGGTCGGCCAGCTCGTCGATGACGACCACGATGTGCGGCTCGCGGCCGAGCGGCTCCGGGCTGTCCGGCGTGAGGCTGAACGGGTTGTAGATGAATTCCTCGCGCGACTTCGCCTCGTCGATCTTGGCGTTGTAGCCGGCCAGGTTGCGCACGCCCAGCTTGCTCATGAGCTTGTAGCGGCGCTCCATTTCGGCCACGCACCAGTTCAGGCCGTGCGCAGCTTGCCGCATGTCGGTGACCACCGGCGCGAGCAGATGCGGAATGCCCTCGTAGACCGACATTTCGAGCATCTTCGGGTCGATCATCAGCAGGCGGACGTCGCGCGCCTCGGCCTTGTAGAGCAGGCTCAGGATCATCGCGTTGATCCCCACCGACTTGCCCGAACCGGTGGTCCCGGCCACGAGCACGTGCGGCATCTTCGCCAGGTCGGCGACCACCGGATTGCCCACGATGTCCTTGCCGAGCCCCATCGTCAGCAGCGACTTGCCTTCGTTGTAGACCTGCGAGCCGAGGATCTCGCTCAGGCGGATCGACTGGCGCTTGGCGTTCGGCAGTTCGAGCGCCATGTAGTTCTTGCCGGGAATCGTCTCGACCACGCGGATCGATACCAGCGACAGCGAGCGCGCGAGGTCTTTCGCCAGGTTCACGATCTGCGCGCCCTTGACGCCGGTGGCCGGCTCGATCTCGTAGCGGGTGATGACGGGCCCGGGGGATGCGAGCACGACGCGCACCTCGACGCCGAAGTCCTTGAGCTTCTTCTCGATCAGCCGCGAGGTCATCTCGAGCGTGTCGGCCGAGACGGTTTCCTGGCGGCCCTGCGCGGCGTCGAGCAGGTCGACCTGCGGCAGCTTGCTGTCGGGCAGTTCGCGGAACAGCGGCTTCTGGCGCTCCTTGGCGACGCGGTCGCTCTTGGGCACCTCGACCATCGCGGGCTCGATCTGCACCGGCGGCGAAGGTGCGCGCCGCTTGGGACGCGGCACGGCTCTCAAGTCTTCGTCAGGCGCATCGGGCTCGGGGTCCGCATCGAAGGAAGTGACTTCCTCGCGCTCGCGAACCGCCTGCCTGCCCATCGCGATGTCCTGGGCGATCTCGCGCCGCTCGCGCCGCATCTCGAAGAGCGAGTACAGGCGGGCGCCGATGCGCTCGGCGATCTGCCCCCACGAGAAGCGGAACACGAGCGCCGAGCCGATGACGCCGCAGGCAATGGCGATGAGCGCCGAGCCGGTGAACCCCATCCACTTGACGCTGGCCGGGCCGACGAAATAACCCAGCACCCCGCCGCCATGGCCCGGCAGGCGAAATTCCAGACGATAGAGGCGCGACCATTCGAGAACCGCGCTCGCGCACAGCAGCAGGACGAGGCCGAACCAGAACGCAAGGCGGCTGCGATTGAAGCGGCCGCGGGGCATCTCGTCCGGCTGCGGCGAGCCGCCGCGCATCCAGTGGGCCAGCGAAGACAGCCAGACGCGCAGGCCGGCCGCCAGGCACCACCAGACCGAATAGCCGGCCAGGAAGTAGCTCGCATCCGCGACCCAGGCCCCGATGCGCCCACCCCAGTTCTTCACATCGCCGCCGGTGCCGGAGGTCGACCAGGCCGCGTCCGACGGCGTGAAGCTCAGCATCGCGAGAAGCCAGAACAACAGCGCGACAAAGCCCGCGATCAACGTGATCTCGTGCGCGAAACGCATCGCGCGCGCCCGGACCGGCTGTCCCTCGGCCGACGACGATTGAAGGGTATTGAGCGAATAAGTCATGAAAGGCAAAGCGACCTGCCCGGGGCAACGGACCGGTGGCTTGAGGAAACTACAACGAAACCCATCGCGGCCAGGTTGTCAGGGCCGGCGAAGCAGAGAAGCCGGCGCGCCATGGCGCAGCCGGCAGAACCATCAGGCCAGCGATGAGAGCCGTTCCTTGATGATCATCGACCCGTCGGACTGGGTCTGCACGAAACCGCGCTCTTCGAGATCCTTCATGACGCGGCTGACCATCTCGCGCGACGCGCCGACCATCTTGGCGAGGTCCTGGCGGGAGATCTTGTCGCGCACCTTCATGTTGCCGGCGCCATCGTCCACCGCGAACTCGAGCAGCGAGCGCGCAACGCGGCCGTAGACGTCCATGAGCGCCAGCGATTCGATCTTCCGGTCGGCATGACGCAGCCGGGACACCAGGCCGCGCATGATGTTGTAGGACATCGAAGAGCTCTCCGGCAGGCAGCGCGCGAAGGCTTCGCGGCCGAGCATCAGGACATCGGTCTGGATCTCGGTGCGGACCGTGGCCGAGTGCGGCTCGTCATCGATCATGCTCATCTCGCCGATGTAGTCGCCCGGTTGAAGGGTTGCCAGGATGACCTCGCGGCCGCGGCTGTCGGTGCTCATGACCCTGGCCCGGCCGGTCAGAATGATGTAGAGGGCATCGGACTTCTTGCCTTGCTCGACCACGACCTCGGCACGCTTGAAGCGCTTCTTGACGATCGCATCGGCGATGCTCGCGGACTGCGTGGGCGTCAGCGCTGAGAAGAGCGGCACGCGACGGAGCAATTCAAGATTGGAAAGCATCGACATTCATCAATCCCCGGATTCCGCGCGATTCGAACCCCATGGATTAATACAATCGCGCGCATTGAAAACAGCCCCCGCACGGTCTTGAACCGAACGGTGATACTCCATACCTATCACCCTTGAAAATGTACACGCTGACGCAGCGTCAATCCTAGGTTTTCTACTCATGTCAACGCCACGCCACGCCAAGGTTCTCATTCTGGGCTCCGGCCCCGCCGGTTATACCGCCGCAGTCTACGCGGCCCGAGCCAATCTCCAGCCCCTGCTTATTACCGGAATTGCACAAGGTGGTCAGCTCATGACGACCACCGAAGTCGACAACTGGCCCGCCGATGTTCATGGCGTGCAAGGTCCCGATCTCATGCAGCGCTTTCTGGAGCACGCCGAGCGCTTCAAGACCGAGATCGTGTTCGATCACATCAACAAGGTCGACCTCGGCAAGCGCCCGTTCACGTTGACAGGCGACAGCGGCACCTACACCTGCGACGCCCTGATCATTGCGACGGGCGCTTCGGCCAAGTACCTCGGCATCGAGTCCGAACAGCACTTCATGGGGCGCGGCGTGTCCGCATGCGCGACCTGCGACGGCTTCTTCTATCGCGACCAGGACGTCTGCGTGATCGGCGGCGGCAACACCGCCGTCGAGGAGGCGCTTTATCTCGCGAACATTGCCAGGAAGGTGACCCTCGTGCATCGCCGTGACAAGTTCCGTGCGGAGCCGATCCTCGTCGACAAGCTCAACGAAAAGGTCGCCGAAGGCAAGATCGAACTGAAGCTTCGCAGCGCGCTCGATGAGGTGCTGGGCGATGACTCCGGCGTCACCGGCATCAAGATCAAGAACCTGCAGACGAACGAGACGGAGCGACTCGATCTGAAGGGCTGCTTCGTCGCGATCGGCCACCACCCGAACACCGACATCTTCCAGGGGCAACTGGAAATGAAGGACGGGTACATCGTCACGCGATCCGGCCTGCAGGGCTTCGCCACGATGACCAGCATTCCGGGCGTGTTTGCCGCGGGCGACGTGCAGGATCATGTCTACCGCCAGGCCATCACCAGTGCAGGTACGGGCTGCATGGCGGCACTGGACTCGCAGCGGTTCCTCGAGCAGGACTAGGCTCGCCCCCAGGCTGCGCGCACTGCGTGTCGCGCGCGCCTCCCCCCTGCCGGAGGCGACACCGGTGGCCCGGCAGAGCCGGTTCCGCGGTGTCCCCTACGGGGATGCCGGGAGCTCACACAGCTGGGTTATAATTTCAGGCTTTGCTGAATTTGCCCGGCTTCTGGCCGGCATGAGCGGCAACTTCCGGGCTACCGCCACCCGATTCTGGCGAGGTCAAGCTGCAAACCACCTCGCAACACCCTGTTGCACAGGTGCCAGCTGTTCAAGAAAGAGTGTCCCTATGGCACGCGTATGTGAAGTTACGGGCAAGGGCCCGATGGTCGGAAACAACGTTTCCCACGCCAACAACAAAACCAAGCGCCGGTTCCTGCCGAACCTGCAATACCGTCGTTTCTGGGTCGAATCCGAAAATCGTTGGGTTCGCCTGCGCGTTTCGAGCGCTGCCCTGCGCCTGATCGACAAGAACGGCATCGACGCCGTGCTCGCAGACCTGCGTGCGCGCGGCCAAGCTTAAGGAGCTGAATCATGGCAACGAGCAAAGGCGGACGCGAAAAGATCAAGCTGGAATCCACCGCGGGTACCGGCCATTTCTACACGACCAGCAAGAACAAGAAGACGATGCCTGAAAAGATGTCGATCATGAAGTTCGACCCCAAGGCACGCAAGCACGTCGAATACAAGGAAATCAAGCTGAAGTAATTCAGCCTTTCCCCTTGTCAAAAAACCCGCTGCAATCCAGCGGGTTTTCTTTTGCCTGTTCGATATTGCGGCTGGCAAGGAGACATAAAAAAAGCCGGCTCAACGAGCCGGCTTCTTTGGAATTACCGAGAGACCGTCAAGCGCGCGCAGCACGTAGGCGCGTCGAGAACTCTCGCAAACCGGCAATGCCGCTCGCCTCGGCGCGATGGCACCAGGCCGCGAGATCGGCCGCCAACTGCTCGCGCGATTGCGAGGTGTTGAGCCACAGCTGGCGCAGCTCTTCGCGCATCGTCATCATCTTGTCGAGCGCAGGATGGGCAGCGCGCGCCTGGACGAGATGGGTCCGCGCAGCGGCAGGCACCTTGTCGTCGTCACGGTGCAGCCAGCGCTTGGCTGCCTTCAGAACGGAAAGGTCCGCCCCCTTGGCCTTCAGCGATGCAAGTTCGTCCTTGGTGGCGCGACGCATTTCGCGCGCAAAGTTCGCCATGACCTCGTAGCGATTGGCGATGACGGCTTCGAGCGTCTTCGCGTCGGCCACCGGCTGCACGTCGCCCATTTGCATCTTCGGCGGGACCTTCTTGACCTTGGCCCAACCGATTTTCTGCATCAGGCTGATATAGACCCAACCGATGTCGAATTCGTATTTCTTGACCGAGAACTTGGCCGACGTCGGGTAGGTGTGGTGGTTGTTGTGCAGCTCTTCGCCGCCAATGATGATGCCCCAGGGAATCAGATTGGTGCTGGAGTCCATGGCTTCGAAGTTGCGATAGCCCCAGTAGTGACCGATGCCGTTGACCACGCCGGCCGCCCAGAACGGAATCCACAGCATCTGGACTGCCCAGATCGTCAGGCCGATGGCGCCGAACAGCGCCAGGTTGAGGATCAGCATCAGGCCCACGCCCTGCCAGCTGTAACGCGAATACAGGTTGCGCTCGAGCCAGTCATCGGGCGTGCCGTGACCGTAGCGCTCCATCGTTTCCTTGTTCTTCGACTCCTTGCGGTACAGCTCGGCGCCGCGCCACATGACTTCGTCGATGCCCTTCACCTGCGGGCTGTGCGGATCGTCTTCGGTCTCGCACTTGGCATGGTGCTTGCGGTGGATGGCCACCCACTCCTTGGTCACCATGCCGGTGCCGATCCACAGCCAGAAGCGGAAGAAATGCGACGGAATGGGCCCGAGATCCATGGCCCGGTGCGTCTGGGTGCGGTGCAGGAAGATCGTGACCGCCGCGATCGTGATGTGCGTGGTGACGAGCGTGTACAGCACGATCTGCCACCATGTGAGGTCCCACAAGCCGTTTCCGAGCCAATCGATGGCCGCGCTCAGGACGGCAGAGTCAGGAAGCAACATTGAATTCGGTACTCCATGGCCACACGAAGGTGCAGCCTCCAGGTAACCCGTGATTTTAAAGGCTCACCCCCTGAAAAGGGGCTTAAATCCTTGATACATCGCAAGTTTTGCCCGTCTTTGGAGCCTCGCCCCTACTTCCGGGTCCAGATGGCGGCAAAGAAGCCGTCGGTCGCATGGCGATGAGGCCAAAGCCGAAGGTAGCGCTTGCCGACTTCACCACCCGAGCACAGGCTTTCGGCGCCGTCCACCTTGAGGCCGCTCAGCAACTCGGCCGCATCCAGCGCCTCGAAATCCGGGTTCGCGGCACCAAAAGCCTCGGCGATCGCCTCGTTCTCTTCGGGCAGCACGCTGCAGGTTGCGTAGACGAGGCGGCCTCCCGACTTCACGAGCCGCGAAGCGCTCTGCAGGATCGCCGTCTGCTTCGCCGTCAATTCCCGGACTGCCTGCGCCGACTGGCGCCATTTCAGATCGGGATTGCGCCTGAGCGTGCCGAGCCCCGAACAGGGCGCATCGACCAGCACACGATCGATCTTGCCTGCCAGCCGTTTGATCCGCTCGTCCCGCTCATGCGCGATGGCGGCGGGATGCACATTCGAGAGCTTGCTTCGCGCCAGACGCGGCTTGAGCGCATCCAGGCGATGCGCCGAGGTGTCGAAGGCGTAGAGCCGGCCGGTGTTGCGCATGGTCGCGCCGATCGCCAGCGTCTTGCCGCCGGCGCCGGCGCAGAAATCGACCACCATCTCGCCGCGCCTCGCCTCGAGCAGGAGGGCCAGCAGTTGCGATCCCTCGTCCTGGACTTCCACCGCACCGCGCGCAAACGCATCGAGCTTCGTCAGTGCCGGCTTGCCTTCGATCCGGAGACCCCAGGGGGAATACGGCGTCGGGCTGGCCTTGATGCCGGCAAGGCCCAGCTCCTTCTGCAGATCCGCCCGCTTGTCGGTGAGCACATTGACCCGCAGGTCCAGCGGCGCGGGCTGCTGCAGGTTGTCCGCCAGCGCCCGGAACTCATCGCCCAGCTGCTCCTTGAGAGGTTCGACCAGCCACTCCGGCAGGTTGTGCTTGTGGCGCTCGAGCAGTTCGTCGGGCTGGACCGAATCGCAGCTGTCGAGCCAGCGCCTTTCGGCGTCGTTCAGCGCGCTCTTGAGGAAATCCCTCTGGCCATGGAAGCCGAGGATGGCCATCCGTCGCTCCTTGGCGCCGGTGCCCGAGCGCGCCAGGTGCTCGAACAACAGCTTCTTGCGCAGCACGGTGTACACCGTCTCGGCCAGCGTGGCCCGCTCGCGCGGGCCCAGTTCGCGGTGTTCGCGGAAGAAGCGGGAGACGACCTGATCGGCCGGATGATCGAATTTCAGGACGAGGCCGACCAGGTCGGCCGTGGCCTCAAGCAGGGCTTTGGGATGCATCCCCCGATTGTCTCAGCCACCAACGGCCTCAACTTGCGGCGCGCGTCCAGACCGCTCCGAAAGCGTGCCGCTCGATCTCGGCAAGGGTGGGCGAGTGCCCTGCCCACAGAACCAGCGCGGCGCCTGGCAGCGAGAGGGTCTGCTCGAGTTCACGGCACAGGCTCCAGCGCTCGTCGTCCGTTAGCCCCGGCAGTTCGATGAACACGATGTAGGCGCGCCGCCACGGAAACTCCCGAAGGTTCTTGCGCACCACCCATGCGCGAGCGATTGCGCTGGAGCGCACCAGATCGGTCCGCAGCTCGCCGAGCTCGAACTCGCTCAGATCGTGGCGCGCGATCTGGGCGAAACACGGTGTCGCCGTCATTTCTTCCCAGGCGCGCTGCTCCGCGGCCTCCGCTGTCTTTGCGCGTTCGCGCCACAGCTTGAGGGACCGCTCGTCGTGCGCCCCGGCATCGGGATCCTCGAGGATCGACACCGCCGTCCTGGCGGCCCACCACTGGCTCGCGTTGCTGGATTCGTGCAGGCGCTCGAGCACTGCGAGGCGGGGGCCGCGGTCGCGTGCCGGCAGCACCTGCGCCAGTCCGCGCAAGGCTCCGGCATGGTTCGCCGTGATTTGCAGCGCCCGTTCGTACAACGCGCGCACGTCGGCTTCGGCATCGAGACGACGGGCGCAATCGGCCCACTCGACCATTTCGTCTGCGTTGTTGCGGCCGGCGCTCGCCGTCAACGCCGCCACCCGTTCGCGCACGCGCACCAGATAGGCGTGGTGCTGCTTCCAGTCGTTCGCATGACCGCTGCACCACTCGGCGTCGAAATGCGCGATCCACTTCGGCGCATCATCCAGGAGCGCCAGCGCCGACTTGGACGACCAGGACGGAAGGGCGGATTTCTCATCCAGCGCTTCCAGCCGATCGCGCAGCACAGGATGGGTGTCGTCCACGTCGCTGATGCTGCGCAGCGCGCCGCGTAGAGCAGACCGGGCAAAGTCTTCCTCGACAGGCGCGCAGAACTTCGGCGCCAGGGATGAGAACGGCCCGACGGGCACCGGCTCGTCGATCGCACGGGCCCAATGACCGGGCCAGAACCGGTCCGCGTACCAGGCGCTCTTGATCGAGATCTCCTTCAAGGCCTGGGCCACCACGCGCGTCCCGAGCAGCCGGGCGGCGACACGGTCGGCCTCGTACTCGTCCTGTCGCGCCAGCGCGAAGGTCTTGGCGGCGAAGCGCGGGAAATACCACCGGAAGAAGGCCTGCGAGGCGAAGGCCATCAGGCCGTCGTCGCGCTGGAAATTGGCATCCAGCTTGAGCCATGAAAGCCGCGTCCGGTAGATCCAGGCACTGAGCTTTCCGTGGTTCCCGCGAAGATGGCCGTACTCATGCGCCAGCACGGACACCAGGCGACGGCGGTCCAGCGCCATCAGGAGCGGAAGTCCAACGTTGAGATAGTTGATCGCGCCGCCGAAAAGACCGTAGCGAGGCAGTTGGCGGATGCTGGCGTTGAAATCGCTGTCGAGGTACACGCGATGGACCGGAGGCCCGTCGATGCGCTGGCGGATGCGGTCGAGGGCTTCAAAAAGGCCGGGGGCGTCTTCGCGTCGCAGTTCCACCCCTTCCGGCTCCTCCAGCCGAACCCACAGCGCTCTCAAGGTGGCCCACAGCAGGCCGAATGCAAAAAGCATCAGCCATCCGCGGGTGAAGGTGAAGCGTCCGCCCTGCCCCAGGCCGCCAACGACCCAGAGGATGATGCCGACCGCCACCGCCAGGCAGGCGAAGACCCAGAGGTAGCCAAGGGCCGCGAAAAAGGCGACGCCCCGTCGGTAGCCGAGACTGTCGTCGGCACTGGCATGCTCGCTCAGTCGCACCAGATGTACAAAATCCGCCCGATTCATCCTGACCTCTCAGCCTTCGAAGGAGTGCCCCGTTTGTCAGACGACAGCCTTCCCCCATTGATCGAAACCCCACCCGGCCGCTACCGCCACTACAAGGGCGGCGAATACGAGGTGCTCGGCACCGCACGTCACAGCGAAACGCTGGAGCCGATGACGCTGTACCGTGCCCTCTACGGCGAGCGTGGACTCTGGGTTCGCCCGGCTGCCATGTTCAGTGAGACCGTCGACGTGGACGGGGTGAGCCGGCAGCGCTTCATCAAGATCGACTAGACGAGAAGCGAACACGGCGACTTCCTCCACCCAGGGCACGCCAAGGAGGATTGTGTCAGTTTGTGTCTGCGCGTCGCAGCCAGTCGGCCACCGCCCTGGGGTAAACCCTGTGTTCTTGAGCCAACACCCGGGCGGCCAACGCGTCGGGCGTGTCATCGGGCAATACCGGCACGGCCGCTTGGGCCAGGATCGGGCCGTGATCGAGTTCCACCGTCACTTCGTGCACCGTCACGCCGGCCACCCGGCACCCCGCCTCGATCGCGCGGCGGTGCGTGTTCAACCCCGGGAAAGCCGGGAGCAGCGACGGATGGATGTTGATGAGCCTGCCGGCGTAGCGCGTCACGAACCAGGGCGTCAGGATCCGCATGAATCCCGCAAGAACGACGAGCGTCGGCGCATGAACATCGACCTCCCGCGCGAGCGCAGCGTCGAATTCTTCGCGGCTGGCGAAATCCTTGTGTGAAACCACGCTTGTCGGAATGCCCTGCCCGCGCGCAATGGCGAGCCCGCCCGCGTCCGCCTTGTTGCTGATCACCGCGGCAACCCGCGCGTCGAGACGAGCCGCCCAGCGCTCGCTTTCGGCAGCCTTGACGATCGCTGCCATGTTGGAGCCACCGCCGGAAATCAGGATCACAATGTTCTTCATGGGACGCGGGATTATCTGTGCTCGCTCGGGCGGCCCCGACTTGTCGCGGCGCGGACACCCCGAACTAGCACGACCGTGCTAAAAACCACCGCTTCGGAGACACGCCGCCTTTCGCGGCGATCGATCAACACAGAGAGGCACGCATGGATTTGAGCTTCACCCCCGAAGAACAGAAGTTCCGCGAAGAGATTCGCGCCTGGGTCAAGGAAAACCTCCCCGCCGAGATTTCGCACAAGGTGCACAACGCCCTCGAACTCACGCGCGACGATCTGCAGCGCTGGGCCAAGATCCTGGGCAAGAAGGGCTGGCTGGGCTACGGCTGGCCCAAGGAGTTCGGCGGCCCCGGCTGGACCGCGGTCGAAAAGCACCTGTTCGAGGAAGAGGCCGCCCTCGCAGGCGCGCCACGCATCATTCCTTTCGGCCCGGTGATGGTCGCTCCGGTCATCATGGCCTACGGCAACGCCGAGCAGCACAAGCGCTTCCTCCCCGGCATCGCGAGCGGCGAAGTCTGGTGGAGCCAGGGCTACAGCGAGCCGGGTTCGGGCTCCGACCTGGCATCGGTGAAGACCAAGGCCGAGCGCAAGGGCGACAAGTACATCGTCAACGGCCAGAAGACCTGGACCACACTCGGCCAGTACGGCGAGTGGATCTTCTGCCTGGTGCGCACCAGCAACGAGGGCAAGCCGCAGACCGGCATCAGCTTCCTGCTGATCGACATGAAGTCGCCAGGCGTCACGGTACGCCCGATCAAGCTGCTGGACGGCAGCCACGAAGTCAACGAAGTGTTCTTCGACAACGTCGAAGTGCCCGCGGAGAACCTCATCGGCGAAGAGAACAAGGGCTGGACCTACGCCAAGCACCTGCTCTCGCACGAGCGCACCAACATCGCCGACGTGAACCGCGCCAAGCGCGAGTTGGAGCGGCTCAAGCGCATCGCGAAGAGCGAAGGCGTGTGGGAAGACCCGCGCTTCCGCGACGAGATCGCCAAGCTCGAAGTCGACGTGGTCGCGCTCGAGATGCTGGTGCTGCGCGTTCTTTCGGCCGCAACCTCGGGCAAGAACTCGCTCGACATCGCCGGCCTGCTCAAGATCAAGGGCAGCGAAATCCAGCAGCGCTACTCCGAGCTGATGATGCTGGCCGGCGGGCCCTATTCGCTGCCGCTGATCCGCGAGGCCATGGAGGCCGGCTGGCAGGGCGACTTCCCCGGTGGCAATCCACAGCTCGCACCGCTCTCGTCGACGTACTTCAACATGCGCAAGACCACCATCTACGGCGGCAGCAACGAAGTGCAGCGCAACATCGTCGCGCAGACGGTCTTGGGCTGAACGCTGACTCACGAGGATCAAGCAATGGACTTCAATTTTTCGGATGACCAGCAACAGCTTCGCGACGCGGTCGCCAAGTGGGTCGAAAAGGGTTACGGCTTCGAGCGCCGCCGCGCCACCGAAGCCGCGGGCGGCTTCTCGCGCGAGGCCTGGGACGAACTGGCCGAGCTCGGTCTCGGCGGTCTCTACATCCCAGAGGATGAAGGCGGCCTGGGCATGGGGCCGGTCGAAGGCATGGTCGTGATGGAAGAGCTCGGCCGCGGTGTCGTGCTGGAGCCGCTCTCGCAATCCTTCATCGCCGGCGCCGTGCTGGCGGCCCATGCCGACGAAGACACCAAGGACAACTGGCTGCCGCGCATCTCGGGCGGGCAGGCGCTCGTGGTGCTCGCCTACCAGGAGCGCAAGGCCCGTTACCGGCTGGATGTGTGCGAAACCAAGGCGGCGAAGGCCGGGAAGGGCTGGACAGTGAGCGGCACCAAGAGCCTGGTGCCGGCCGGCGACGAGGCCGACGCCTTCATCGTGCCGGCGCAGGTCGACGGCAAGATCGCGCTTTTCCTGGTCGAGCGCTCCGCCGACGGTGTCGCCGCACGCGGCTACGGCACGCAGGACGGCAGCCGCGCCGCCGAAGTCGTCTTCGACAAGGCTGCAGGCGTCCTCATCACGCTGGACGGCCTGCCCGAACTCGAACGCGCCGTCGACATCGGCATCGCCGCGACCTGCGCCGAAGCCGTCGGCGTGATGGACAAGACGCTGGCGATCACCGTCGAATACATGAACACGCGCAAGCAGTTCGGCGTGGCGATCGCCACCTTCCAGGCCCTTCGCCATCGCGTGGCCGACATGAAGATGCAGCTCGAACTGGCCCGCTCGATGAGCTACTACGCCACGCTGAAGCTCAACGCACCGGCCGCCGAGCGCCGTCAGGCGCTGGCGCGGGCCAAGTACCAGCTCGGCGTCTCGATGCGCTTCGTCAGCCAGCAGGCGGTGCAGTTGCACGGCGGCATCGGCGTGACTGACGAGTACATCGTGAGCCACTACTTCAAGAAGCTCACGCAACTCGAAATGACCTTCGGCGACACCCTGCACCACCTGGGCGAAGTGTCGGCACGCATGCAGGACAGCGCGGGCGTCTTCGCCTGACGATCCGGACCGCTGACGATCGCGACGGCATGCAACGCCCGCCGGCCCCAAGCTGGCGGGCGTTTTCTTTGGAAGGCCATTCACCATGCACACTCGCCGGCAACTGCTTCTTCTCGGTTTCTCGACGACCATGCTCGCCGCCTGCACCACCCCGCCGTTCAGCAACGAGCGTCCGCCGATCGTGTTCGTGCACGGCAACGGCGATTCCGCTGCGCTGTGGCAGGCGACGATCTGGCGCTTCGAATCCAACGGCTGGCCGCGCGAACGGCTGTTCGCGCTCGACCAGCCCTTTCCGCTGGCGCGCGACGACGACAGCGTGCCCCAGCCGGGCCGCAGTTCCACGGCCGAATCGATGGCCTTCCTGAAGTCGGAGGTCGAACGTGTGCTGAAGACGACGGGCACCAGGCAGGTGGTGCTGATCGGCAACTCGCGCGGCGGCAATGCGATCCGCAACTACGTCCAGAACGGTGGCGGCGACCGCGTGGTGAGCCATGTCGTGCTCGGCGGCACCCCGTCGCACGGCATCTGGTCGATCAAGGGGCGGCAGGAGCGCAGCGAGTTCTCGGGGCTGAGCCCCTTCCTGCAGCAGCTCAACGCGCCGAAGAACGGCAATGGCGACGAGGTCCCGGCCGGCGTTAAGTGGCTGACCCTGCGCTCCGACCGGAACGACAAATACGCGCAGCCGGACGGCGTCTGGATCGGCATCCGGGGAACGCCGACCAACGTCGGCTTCGACGGCCCGGCGCTCAAGGGCGCGACCAACGTGGTGCTGCCGCGCGTGGACCATCGGGAGACCTCGTTCTCTCCCTCCGCCTTCGGCGCCACCTGGCGCTTCCTCACCGGCGAGGCGCCGCGCACACTCGCGGTCGAGCCCGAAGCGCAGGTGGCCCTGTCCGGCCGCGTCACCGGGCTCGGCCTCGATCCGCTGAAACCGGACAGCGGCGCCTTCAGCAACAACCTGCCCCTGGTCGGCGCGCGCCTCGAAGTGTTCGCCATCGACGCCTCCACCGGCGCACGGACCGGGGCTGCAGTGTGGCAGCAGACCATTGCAGAGGACGGCCGCTGGGGACCGCTTCAGGGCAGGCCGGACACGCGCTACGAATTCGTGCTGAGCGCGCCTGGCTATGCCACCACGCACATCTACCGCAGTCCATTCCCACGTTCGAGCAACGTGGTTCACCTGCGACCCGAGCGCATCGCCGAAACCGACGGCGATGCCAAGGCCCTGGTGACCTTCACCCGCCCGCGCGGCTACTTCGACCTCGAGCGCGACACCTTGCGCTTCGACGGGCAGGCACTGCCGCCGGGCGTGCCGCCGACGGGTTCGGGTGTATCGAGTTCGAAGATCAAGCTCACCAACGACGCCGCTCGCACCGTCGAGGCCGAATTCAATGGGGAAAAGCTGATCGGCCAGACCTGGCCGGCGTCGCGCGGCGACGTCAGCGTGCTCGAACTGACCTACTGAACGCTAACTAGCCGTGCAGCCTGGAGCTCTGCGGCAGATGCGCCATCAGGAATTCCATCTGGTCCGCCAGGATGCGGCGGTTGCGCAGGATGAAGTCTTCCCACAGGCTCGGCACGTACGGCGCATACAGCAGCGGCATCCCGGCCTGCTCCGGCGTGCGGCTGCTCTTGCGGTGATTGCAGGGCCGGCACGCGGTGACGACGTTCATCCAGGTGTCGATGCCGTCCTGGGCGAACGGGATGATGTGCTCGCGGGTCAGATCTTCCTCGTGGAAATGACCGCCGCAGTAGGCGCAGACATTCCGGTCGCGCGCAAACAGCTTCGCGTTGGTGAGCCCCGGCCGCTGCGTGAAGGGATTGATGCGCGGCACGCCCTTCGTGCCGATGATGCTGTTGACTGCGATCTGCGACTGCTGGCCCGTGATCGCGTTGTGGCCGCCCCTGAATACCGCCACCTGGGCGCCCACCTCCCACCGAACCTCGTCGGAGGCATAGTGGATCACCGCCTGTTCGAGCGAAATCCACGATTGGGGCAGCCCTTGGGCCGACAGCTTCAAGACCTTCACCACACGCTCCTCATTCGAAGGAAACACGGAAAGACCAAGACATGGCGCCCGCCGGAACGGCTTGCGCATGACGCAGTGCGTCACAATATACCGGCTTTGTGACAAAACGCGCTCGACGTGCCCATTCCGCGGGCACAAAGTGCTATCAAAAAGATAACGACCGATGCAGATTTTCCGGGGTTTTCGGCATCCCGGCGTGGCTCCGGCCTGCGCCCTGACCATTGGCAACTTCGACGGTGTCCACCGCGGTCACCAGGCCATGCTCGGGCTGCTGAATGCCGAGGCCCGCGCTCGCGGATTGCCGAACTGCGTCCTGACGTTCGAGCCGCACCCACGGGACTATTTCGCCGCAGTCACCAAGCGGCCTGAACTCGCGCCGGCCCGCATCGGCACGCTTCGCGACAAGCTCAACGAACTGGCCGCAAGCGGGGTCGCGCAGACCATCGTGCTGCCGTTCGACGCACGGCTGGCTTCGCAATCGCCCGACGACTTCATCCGGCATGTCCTCATCGAAGGCTTGGGCGCCAAATACATCCTGGTTGGCGACGACTTCCGCTTCGGGGCCAAGCGCGCCGGCGACTACGACATGCTCGATCGTGCCGGCGAGCAGTCCGGCTTCGATGTGGCGCGGATGAACAGCTACGAGGTCCACGGACTGCGCGTCTCCAGTTCGGCGGTGCGCGAGGCGCTTTCCGAAGGCCGGATGACGGATGTGCAGGCGCTGCTCGGGCGGCCGTATGCGATCTCCGGGCACGTGGTCCATGGCCGCAAGCTCGGCCGCGCACTGGGTGCTTCCGCGCCAGGCCGCAATGACGGCTTCCGCACGCTCAACCTGCGTTTCAAGCACTGGAAGCCCGCCGCCAGCGGCATCTTCGCGGTGCTGGTGCATGGCCTGACGGAAAAGCCGCTGCCGGGTGTCGCGAACCTCGGCGTGCGCCCTTCGCTCGACGCCAACGACGTCAACGGCGGCCGCGTGCTGCTCGAAACCCACTGCCTGGATTGGCCCGCGCACCTGGGCGCAGAGGGGGCCTACGGTAAAATCGTCCGCGTGGAACTGCTGCACAAATTGCACGACGAATTGCGCTACACCAGCCTCGAGGCCCTCACGGCGGGCATCGCGAAGGACGGTCGCGACGCGCGTGCCTTCTTTGCTTCCACCCACGCCGAGACCCATCGCCAGACCACGCGCGATCGAATTTAAAGCGGGACCTTCGCTTTCCGCCGCGTCCGGCCGAGCCTTGTCCCGCGAAGGCCGAACGCTTCTTTCGATCCCTTCGCGCGTTGCACGGCAGCGCAGATTTCTGGAACTTCCATGGCTGACAACAAGACCGACGGCGGCACCGATTACCGCGCCACGCTGAACCTGCCCGACACCCCCTTCCCGATGCGCGGCGACCTGCCCAAGCGCGAGCCGGGCTGGGTCAAGGAATGGAACGACGAAGGCATCTACCACCGCCTGCGCGACGCGCGCCACGGTGCGCCCAAATTCATCCTGCATGACGGCCCGCCCTATGCCAACGGGCAGATCCACATGGGTCACGCGGTCAACAAGATCCTCAAGGACATGATCACCAAGGCGCGCCAGCTCGAAGGCTACGACGCGCTCTACGTGCCGGGCTGGGACTGCCATGGCCTTCCCATCGAGAACGCGATCGAGAAGAAGTACGGCCGCAACCTCGGCCGCGACGAGATGCAGGCCAAGAGCCGCGCCTACGCGACCGAGCAGATCGCGCAGCAGATGGCCGACTTCCAGCGCCTGGGCGTGCTGGGCGAATGGGACCATCCCTACAAGACGATGGACTTCGCGAACGAGGCGGGCGAGATCCGCGCGTTCAAGCGCGTGATCGAGCGCGGCTTTGTCTATCGCGGCCTGAAGCCGGTGTACTGGTGCTTCGACTGCGGCTCGTCGCTGGCCGAGTTCGAGATCGAATACGCCGACAAGAAATCGCAGACGCTCGACGTCGCCTTCAAGGCGCACGATCCGGCCAAGCTCGCGGCCGCCTTCGGCCTCCCGGCGCTGCACAAGGATGCCTTCGCGGTCATCTGGACCACCACGGCGTGGACGATCCCGGCCAACCAGGCGATCAACCTCAACCCGGAGCTCGACTACTCGCTGGTCGATACCGAACGCGGACTGCTGGTGCTCGCGAACTCGCTGGTCGAGATGTGCATGACCCGCTACGCGCTCGAGGGCAAGGTGCTCGCAACGGTCAAGGGCGAGCGGCTCGGCGGCCTCGAGTTCGAGCATCCGCTCTACGACGTGGACGCGGGTTTCCGCCGCCTGTCGCCCGTCTACCTGGCCGACTACGCGACCGCCGAGGACGGCACCGGCCTCGTCCACTCCTCGCCGGCCTACGGCGTGGACGACTTCAATTCCTGCATCGCGCACGGCGTCAAGTACGACGACATCCTGAACCCGGTCCAGGGCAACGGCTCGTATGCGACCGACTTCCCGCTCTTCGGCGGCCAGAACATCTGGAAGGCGGTGCCGGTCATCATCCACGCGCTGCGCGATGCCGGCCGCCTGATGACGACCGAGCAGATCACCCACAGCTACCCGCACTGCTGGCGCCACAAGACGCCGGTGATCTACCGCGCCGCCGCGCAGTGGTTCATCCGCATGGACGAGGGCGAAGGCGTCTTCACCAAGGACAAGGCGCCGAAGACGCTGCGCCAGACCGCGCTCGAAGCGATCGACGAGACCCGCTTCTACCCCGAGAACGGCAGGGCGCGCCTGCACGACATGATCGCCAACCGGCCCGACTGGTGCATCAGCCGCCAGCGCAGCTGGGGCGTGCCGATCCCGTTCTTCCTGCACAAGGATTCGGGCGAGCTGCACCCGCGCACGATGGAGATCCTCGACCTGGCCGCCGACATCGTCGAGAAGGGCGGCATCGAGGCCTGGAGCCGAGTGACGGCCGAGGAGATCCTCGGCGGCGAGGACACACCGCAGTACACCAAGAGCACCGACATCCTCGAAGTCTGGTTCGACTCGGGCTCGACCTTCTCGCACGTGCTGCGCGGCACGCACCCGAACGTGCACCACGAGACCGGCCCCGAAGCCGACCTCTACCTCGAAGGCCACGACCAGCACCGCGGCTGGTTCCACTCGTCGCTGCTGCTCGCCTGCGCGCTCGAAGGCCGCGCGCCGTATCGCGGCCTGCTGACGCACGGCTTCACGGTCGACAGCCAGGGCCGCAAGATGAGCAAGTCGCTCGGCAACGGCATCGATCCGCAGGAAGTGAACAAGAAGCTGGGCGCCGAGATCACCCGCCTGTGGGTAGCCGCGAGCGACTACTCGGGCGACATCGCGGGCGACGACAAGATCCTCGCGCGCGTGGTCGATGCCTATCGGCGCATCCGCAACACGCTGCGCTTCCTGCTCGCGAACACCAGCGACTTCGATATCGCCATGGACGCGGTCCCGCTCGATGAGCTGCTCGAGATCGACCGCTACGCGCTCAGCCGCGCCGCGCAGTTCCAGGCCGAGATCCTCGCGCACTACAAGGTCTACGAGTTCCACCCGGTCGTCGCGAAGCTGCAGGTGTATTGCTCCGAAGACCTCGGCGCGTTCTACCTCGACGTGCTGAAGGACCGGCTCTACACCACCGCACCGAATTCGCGCGCGCGGCGCAGCGCGCAGACCGCGCTCTGGCACATCACGCAGGCGATGCTGCGGTGGATGGCGCCGTTCCTGAGCTTCACTGCCGAAGAGGCGTGGAAGTTCTGCGGCGACGGCCAGTCGATCTTCGTGCAGACCTACAGCAAGCTGGGCACGCCCGACGATGCGCTGCTCGCCAAGTGGAACCGCATCCGCGAGATCCGCGATGCGGTCAACAAGGAGATCGAAACGGTGCGTGCGGATGGCCAGGTCGGCTCCTCGCTGCAAGCCAACGTGACCCTCACGGCGCCGGCCGATGACCATGCGCTGCTCGCCTCGCTGGGCGATGACCTGAAGTTCGTCTTCATCACCTCGGCGATCGCGCTCGCGTCCGGCGACACACTTGCGGCCACCGTGACCGCAAGCAAGGCCACCAAGTGCGAGCGCTGCTGGCACTGGCGCGACGATGTCGGCCACGACCCGGCGCACCCGGGCATCTGCGGACGTTGCACGAGCAATCTCTACGGCGCCGGCGAAGCAAGGACCATCGCCTGATGGCCCGCCGCTCCTCCGGCTCGAAGGGCCTCGGCATCTGGCCCTGGCTGGGCCTTGCGCTGGTCATCGTCATCATCGACCAGTTCACCAAGACGCTGATCCTCGGCTATTACAAGTACGGCGACGCGACCTACGTCACCAGCTTCTTCAACGTGGTTCGCGCTCACAACACCGGGGCGGCGTTCTCGTTCCTGGCCGACGCGGCGGGCTGGCAGCGGTGGTTCTTCATGGCGATCGGCATCGGGGCGGCCGTCTTCATCATCTGGATGCTGAAGTCGCACGCGGGGCAGAAGCTCTTCTCCTTCTCGATGGCGGCCATCCTCGGCGGCGCCATCGGCAACGTGATCGACCGGATGATGCACGGCTACGTGGTCGACTTCCTCGACTTCCACCTGGCCGGGCGGCACTTCCCGGCCTTCAACGTGGCCGACAGCGCCATCACCATCGGGGCGATCTGCCTCATCCTGGACGAGTTGCGCCGCGTAAGAAAGGGCTGACCCCCAGCCTCCACTGCGTGTCGCTCGGCACCCCCTTTCAGGGGGCCACACCAGCGGCCCGGTGAAGCCGGTTCCGCTGCGTTTCTCGCATCCAGGCCGGCGCGTGCTCTATAGTGTTTCGATTCCATGAAGCACTTGTTGAATCTGCTCGCAGCCATCGCGCTGCTGGTATGGGGAACCCATCTCGTCCGAACGGGGGTTCTTCGCGTCTTCGGTGCCAACCTGCGCAGGATCCTCGTGCGCAGCATGCGCAACCGCTTCACGGCGGCGCTGTCGGGGATCGGCGTGACGGCGCTGGTGCAGTCGAGCACCGCCACCTCGCTGATGACCTCGTCGTTCGTGGGCCAGGGGCTGGTCACGCTCCCTGCCGCGCTGGCGGTGATGCGCGGGGCGGACATCGGGACGGCGCTGATGTCGGTGCTCTTCTCCGCCGATCTGTCCTGGCTGTCGCCGCTTTTCATCTTCGTCGGAGTGGTGCTGTTCATCACGCGGCCGTCGAGCCCCGCAGGCCGCGTCGGGCGCGTGCTCATCGGGCTGGGGTTGATGCTGCTCGCGCTGCAACTCGTCGTCGAGGCGACGGGGCCGCTCTTCGAAAGCCCGGCCATGCGCGCCGTGCTGGCTTCGATCAACAGCGACGTGCTGCTGGAAATCACCATCGGCGCCGGACTCGCCATCCTGGCCTATTCCAGCCTCGCCATCGTGCTGCTGGTCGCGGCGATGGCCAGCTCCAACGTGGTTCCGCTCGACGTGGCGCTCGGGCTGGTGCTCGGCGCCAATCTCGGCAGCGGACTGCTCGCGGTGCTCACCACGGCGAAGTCGGCGGTCGAGGTGCGGCGGGTGACGATCGGCAACCTGATCTTCAAGCTGCTCGGCGTGGCCTTGGCGGCGCCCTTCGTCGGGCTCTGGCTGCGGGAAGTCCGGCCCTACGTCGACGACGCCACGCACCTGGTCGTGCTTTATCACCTCGCCTTCAACGTCATCATCAGCATCGGCTTCATCGGGCTCACGAACGTCGTGGCCAAATGGGTCACGCGCCTGCTGCCGGCGCCTGAAGAACCTGCCGCGACTCGGCGTCCGCACCACCTCGACCCCTCGGCGCTCTCCACGCCTTCGCTGGCGATCTCCAACGCCGCTCGCGAAGCGCTGCATCAGGCGGATGTGGTCGAGACCATGCTGATCGGCGTTCTCAACGTGATCCGCAACAACGACCTCAAGCTCGCGCAGGAGCTGCGCAACCTCGACGACACGGTGGACCAGCTCTATTCGGCGATCAAGTACTACCTGACCAAGATCTCGCGCGAAGCGCTGGGCGAAGAAGAAAGCCGCCGCTGGACCGACATCATCAGCTTCACGATCAACATGGAGCAGATCGGCGACATCATCGAGCGGGTGATCATCGACATCGAGGACAAGAAGATCAAGCCGCAGCGCAACTTCTCGGATGCCGGCATGCGCGAGATCGTCGAGCTGCACGAGCGGCTGGTCGCCAACCTGCGGCTCTCCATGAGCGTGTTCCTCAACGGCAACGTGCGCGACGCGCAGCGGTTGCTGGAGGAAAAGGCGCGCTTCCGCGACCTGGAGCGCGCCTACGCGACGACGCACCTGGACCGGCTGACCGAGCAGACCGCGTCGAGCATCGAGACCAGCTCGCTGCACATCGACCTGATCAGCGAGCTCAAGCGCATCAACTCGCACATCTGCTCGATCGCCTATCCCATCCTCGAATCGGCCGGCGCGCTGGCGCCGACCCGCGTTCGCGAATCCCGGCTCAGCGAACTGCGTTAATCCAAAGTGAGGATGGTGCAGCCCGTGGTCTTGCGGGCTTCGAGGTCGCGGTGTGCCTGCTGCACGTCTTCGAGGCGGTAGCGCTGGTCGATCGGGATCTTCACCGCGCCGCTTTCGACCACCGCGAAGAGATCGTCCGCCATGGCCTGCGTGCTCTCGCGCGTCGCAATGTGCGTGAAGAGAGTCGGCCGAGTGACGTAGAGCGATCCCTTCGCGCCGAGCAGGCCGAGGTTGAACGGCGGCACCGGCCCCGAACCATTTCCGAAGATCGCCAGCAGCCCGAACGGCCGCAGGCATTCGAGCGAGCCTTCGAAGGTGTCCTTGCCCACGGAGTCGTAGACCACCTTCACGCCCTTGCCGCCGGTGATCTCCTTCACGCGCGCGGCGAAGTTCTCCTTGCTGTAGTTGATCGCATGCGCGGCGCCGTGGTCGAGCGCCACCTGGCACTTGGCATCGGTGCCCGCGGTGCCGATGAGCTTCAGGCCCAACGCCTTGGCCCACTGGCAGGCGATGAGTCCGACACCACCCGCCGCGGCATGGAACACGATGAAGTCGCCCGGCTGCAAGCCCTCGACCGGCAGCGTCTTCTTGAGCAGGTATTGGGCGGTCAGGCCCTTGAGCATCATCGCGGCGCCGGTCTCGAACGAGATCGCATCGGGCAGCTTGCAGACATTGCGGCCCGGCATCACGCGCAGTTCGCTGTAGGCCCCGGGCGGCTGGCTCGCGTAGGCCGCGCGATCGCCGGCCTTCAGGTGCGTGACGCCCTCGCCCACCGCCTCGACGATGCCCGAGGCTTCCATGCCGAGCTGCAGCGGCATCGGAAACGGATAGAGGCCACTTCGCTGGTAGGTGTCGATGAAATTGAGGCCCACCGCCTTGTGGCGGATGCGGATCTCGCCGGGACCGGGATCGCCGACCTCGACGTCGACGATCTTCAGTTCCTCGGGACCGCCATTGCGGTCGATGCGGACGGCTTTGCTCATGGTTGGATTCCTTCTCGAACGAGCCGCGTATGCTGCCACGGTCTGCGCCCGGTCGCCCGCTTCCGGAAAAGATGCACCGAGCCGCTACAGTCATGCCCATGCAGCAGAGATTGACCCCCGGCACCGCCCTTCTACTCGCGGTGCCGCCCCTGCTGTGGGCCGGCAACGCCGTCGTCGGCCGTATCGTGCGCGACCTCGTCTCGCCGATGACGCTGAACTTCATCCGCTGGCTGCTGGCGTTCATCGTGCTGCTGCCTTTTGCCGCATCCATGATCAGTCCGAAGAGCCCGCTGTGGGCGCACTGGAAGCGCTTCACCGTGCTCGGCCTGCTCGGCATCGGCTGCTACAACGCGTTCCAGTACCTCGCGCTGCAGACCTCGACGCCGGTCAACGTGACGCTGGTCGGATCGAGCATGCCGCTGTGGATGCTGGCGACGGGGACGCTCTTCTTCGGCGCGAAGATCACCGGGCGCCAACTGTTCGGCGCCGCGATGTCGATGGCGGGCGTGCTGCTCGTGCTGAGCCGCGGCCACTGGGAGCAGCTCGCCGCACTGCGGCTGGTGCCCGGCGATCTCTACATGATGCTGGCCACCATCTCCTGGGCGTTCTATAGCTGGCTGCTGTCGCGCACCACCGAGCCGGCCGAAGCGCGCCGCGACTGGGCTTCGTTCCTGATGGCGCAGATGGTGTTCGGGCTCGCCTGGTCCGCGACCTTCGCGGCCGGCGAATGGGCTGTGACCGATGCACACATCGACTGGGGATGGCCGCTGGCCGCCGCGCTGGTGTTCATCACGCTCGGCCCGGCGCTTCTGGCCTATCGCTGCTGGGGACTCGGCGTGGAGCGCGCCGGTCCGCAGACGGCCGGGTTCTTCAGCAATCTGACGCCGCTCTTCGCTGCGCTGCTTTCGGCGGCCTTCCTCGGCGAGGTG
Organism: Variovorax ureilyticus; assembly: GCF_037889935.1. Taxonomy (NCBI): domain Bacteria; kingdom Pseudomonadati; phylum Pseudomonadota; class Betaproteobacteria; order Burkholderiales; family Comamonadaceae; genus Variovorax; species Variovorax ureilyticus. The sequence goes on along the minus strand of NZ_JBBKZU010000024.1, from coordinate 35,777 downwards.
CCGCAGTGGTTCCACGGCGCCGCATTCATCCTGATCGTGGGCGGGATCTGGGTGTCGTCCCGCCGCTGATTCTCAGAAGGTCCCGGTGAACGCGCCGCCGTCGGCCAGCACGTTCTGGCCCGTCATATAGGCCGCATGCACGCTGCACAGGAACGCACAGATCGCGCCGAACTCGGCCGAGGTGCCGAAGCGCCCGGCCGGAATGGTCTTCTGTCGTGCGGCGCGGATCGTCTCGATGTCCTTGCCGGTCTTCTTCACGGCGCCTTCCATCGTTCCACGAAGGCGATCGGTATCGAAGGCGCCGGGCAGCAGGTTGTTGATCGTCACGCCCTTGGCCGCGATGCCCGAGCGCGCGAGCCCGGCGACGAAGCCGGTGAGCCCGCTGCGCGCACCGTTGCTCAGGCCCAGGATATCGATCGGCGACTTCACCGCGCTGGAGGTGATGTTGACGATGCGCCCGAAGCCGCGCGCGGCCATGCCGTCCACGGTGGCCTTGATCAGCTCGATCGGCGTGAGCATGTTGGCGTCGACGGCCTTGATCCATGCTTCGCGGTCCCAGTCGCGGAAATCGCCGGGCGGCGGGCCGCCGGCATTGGTGACGACGATGTCGAAGTCCTTGTGCACCGCGAAGGCGGCAGCGCGGCCTTCCACGGTGGTGATGTCCGCCGCCACGTGCTTCACGAAGGGCTTGGCCGGATGCGTCGCGGCAACGGCTTCCAGCGATTTCGCCGCCGCTTCGAGCGCCTCGGCGCCGCGCGCCACGATCACCACGTTGACGCCGTCGCGCACCAGCGCTTCCGCGCAACCGTAGCCCAGGCCCTTGCTGGCGCCGCAAACGAGCGCGGTCTTCCCTGCGATTCCCAAATCCATGCTGTGTCCTCCGGGCTCAGCGGCCCATGCGTGTGAATACGAAGATGCCGGCGATCACCAGCGCAGTGCCGGCTGCGATCCACGCTGTGAAGGGTTCGCCGAGGATGACGACCCCCATGAGGATGGTCGACATGGGCCCAACCATACCCGTTTGCGCCGCCATGGCGGGGCCGATGCGTTCGATGGCCATCATGACGGCAAGGACCGGGAGCGCGGTGCACACCGTCGCGTTGAGGATCGACAGCCAGATGACCTGGGGCGCCACGTCGAAGGCCGAACCGACCGGCCGCAAGAGCACGAACTGCAGGATGCACAGCAGGCAGGCCACGCTGGTCGCGAGGCCGACGAGGCGCAGCGAGCCCAGCCGTTTGACGAACTCGCCGCTCGCGACGAGGTAGATGGCATAGCTCACCGCGCTCAGGAACACCAGCAGCGCGCCCCAGGCGGCGGAGGCGGTCTGGCCCAGCTGCACTTCGTGGCCGAAGACCAGCAGCACCCCGCAATAGCTGATCGCCATCCCCACGAACTGGCCGCGCGTGATGCGCCGCCGGTAGACGATCCAGCCGAAGAGCAGCACGAGCGTCGGGTTGAGATAGAGGATCAGCCGCTCCAGGCTCGCAGTGATGTAGGCCAGCCCGGCGAAGTCCAGGAAGCTCGACAGGTAGTAGCCCGAGAAGCCCAGCCCCAGCACGCCGAACCAGTCGCGCCGCGTGAGCGGCGGCTTGCCGCGCCCCGCCCACCACGCCATGACCGCGAAGAGCGGCAGTGCGAAGAGCATGCGCAGCATGATCAGCGTGACCGCATCGACGCCGTAGCGGTACGCCAGCTTGACGATGATCGCCTTGCCGCTGAAGGCGATCGCGCCGAGCGTCGCCAGCGCGAGGCCCGGCCCGAGACGCCTGTGTGCGTGCGGCTCCGCCTGCACCCGTCAGAACCCGGCCGCGAGGCCGTCGCGGCGTGCGTCGCTCGCGGCGACGTAGCCCTCCACCGACGGGTCGCCGGCACGCCAGATGAACTGGCCGGCACCGAAGTCCTGGTAGGAATCGTTGATGACGTCGACCTTGTGGCCCAGTTCGGCGAGGCCCTTCACCGTTGCAGGGTTCATCGCCGCCTCGGCGTTGATCTCCACGCCGGAGTTGAAGCGCCAGCGCGGCGCATCGCAGGCCGCCTGCGGGCTCTGGCGGTAGTCGAGCATGCGCACCAGCGTCTGCATATGGCCTTGCGGCTGCATGTTTCCGCCCATCACGCCGAAGCTCATCACCGGCGCGCCGTCCTTGGTGAGGAAGGCCGGGATGATGGTGTGGAAGGGCCGCTTGCCCGGCGCGACCACGTTCGGGCTGTCGGCCTTCAGGCTGAAGCCGTGGCCGCGGTTCTGCAGGCTGATGCCGAACTCGGGCTCCACGCAGCCCGAACCGAAGCCCATGTAATTGCTCTGGATGAAGCTCACCATCATGCCGTTCTCGTCGGCCGCGGTGAGATAGATCGTGCCGCCCTTGACCGGGTTGCCCGCCTTGAAGTCCTGCGCCTTGTTCAAGTCGATCAGCTTGGCACGCGAAGCGAGATACGCCTCGTCGAGCATTTGCAGGGGGGTCACCTCCATCGACGAGGGGTCGGACACATAGCGGTAGGTATCGGCGAAGGCGAGCTTCATCGCTTCGATCTGCAGGTGCTGCGAGGCGACCGAATCCACCGGGATCGACGCGATGTCGAAGTGCTTCAGGATGCCGAGCGCGATGAGCGCCGCGATGCCCTGGCCGTTCGGCGGAATCTCGTGCAGCGTGTAGCCGCGGTATTCCTGCGCGATCGGCTCGACCCACTCGGGCTTCCAGTTGGCGAGATCGCTCACCTTCAGGGTGCCGCCGTTCGCGGTCGAGAACTTTTCGAGCGCCGCCGCGATTTCGCCGCTGTAGAAGGCCTCGCCCTTGGTCGCCGCGATCGCCTTCAGCGCCCGCGCGGCCGCCGGGAAGCGGAACAGCTCGCCGACCTCTGGCGCGCGACCCCACGGCAGGAAACCCTGCTCGAAGCCCGGCTGCGATCGCAGGATCGGCGTCGCCGCAGCCCACTTCTGCTGGACCACCGGCGGCATCAGGTAGCCGCGCTCCGCGATCTCGATGGCCGGCGCCATCAGGTCCGCGAAAGGCAGCTTGCCGAAGCGCTCCGACAATGCAACCCAGCTCCCCACCGCGCCGGGAACGGTGACCGAGTCCATGCCGCGCTGCGGCGGCGTGGCGGCGTCACTACCGTACTTGCGGCGGAAGTAGTCCGGCGTCCAGGCCTGCGGCGCCGAACCGGAACCGTTCAGGCCATGCAGCTTCTTGCCATCCCACAGGATGCAGAAAGCATCGCTGCCGAGGCCGTTGCTCACCGGCTCGACGATGGTCATCGCCGCTGCGGTCGCGATCGCCGCATCGACAGCGTTGCCGCCCTGATACAGGATGCGCAGCCCGGCCTGCGAGGCCAGAGGATGCGAGGTGGAGACCACATTGCGCGCGAAGACCGGAATGCGCGTGGAGCTGTACGGATTGGCGTAATCGAATTTCATGGGCGTCCTTCTTTCAGTCACCGGTGATCTTGCGTTCGACGATGATCTTTTTCCATTTCGCGGCGTCCTCGGCCACCATGCTGGCGAACTGCGCCGGCGTGCTCGTCGTGGGTTCGATGCCCAGGCGCGAGAGCTTGTCCCGCATCTCCGGATCGGAGAGCGCCTGGTTCGCCGCCGTGTTGATCCGCGCCACCAGGTCCACCGGCAGCCCCTTGGGGCCATAGAGGCCGAACCAGGTGTTCGATTCGAAGCCCGGGAGCGTGTCCGCGATCGGCGGCAGCTCGGGCGCGAGCGGGCTGCGCTTGAGCGAGGTCACGCCGAGCGCGCGCAGACGGCCGTCACGCACATGCGGCATGCCGGTGGGCAGCGAGTCGAAGAGCACATCGACCTTGCCGGTGATCAGATCGGGGATCGCCAGCGCCGTGCCCTTGTACGGGATATGCGTCACGAAAATGCCGGCCTGCGCCTTGAACAGCTCGGCCGTGAGCTGGACGATGGTGCCGTTGCCGCTGGACGCGTAGTTGAGCTTGCCGGGGTTCTTCTTCGCGTGGTCGATCCATTCGCGCACCGTCTTCGCGGGCGAGTTGTTCGGCACCAGCATGATGCTCGGCGCATCGCCGACATGCGCGATCGGCGTGAAGTCGCGCACCGTGTCGTACGGCACCTTGCTGATGAACGGGCCGATCGAGTGCGTGCTCGTGGTGGCCAGCAGCAGCGTGTAGCCGTCGGCCGGGGCCTTGGCCGCCATGTCGGAGCCGATCGCGCCGCCGGCGCCGGGCTTGTTGTCGATCACCAGCGTGCCGCCGAGCTTCTCGCCCATCTTCTGGGACAGGGTGCGCGCGAACAGGTCCGTCGCGCCGCCGGCCGGGAACGGCACGATCAGCCGGATCGGCTTGGTCGGAAAGGCCTGCGCCATGCTGGCGGACGAAGCAGCGAGGCACAGCGCGGCAGCGCAGGCCTTGAGGAACTGGTGGCGTTTCATGGATCTGGATTGTGTCCCTGTGATGAAGCTCGAATCCTATGCAGCGCGGGCACATCAAGCCAGATAATCCGTTTTATCGAACTATGAGCCTTGCTTATGGCAAGGACGCGGATGGAAGAGATCTCCCTGCAACAGCTCCGGGCCCTGGCGGCGGTGGCCGAATCGGGCAGCTTCACGCTCGCGGCGGAAGCCCTGCAACTCACGCAGCCGGCGATCAGCCATCTCGTCAAGCGCATGGAGAGCGAGCTCGGCCAGGCGCTGGTGGTGCGCGGCCGCCGCATCCAGATGACCAGCGCGGGGCAGATGATGGTCGATACCGCCGTGCGGGCGCTGCGGCTGATCGACGAATCCGTTGGCGCGTGCCGCTCGCAGTCGCAGTTGCGCGAAGGGCGCGTGGTGCTGGCGGTGGGCCATCTCACCGCCGGTGCGCTGCTGCCGCCGCTGCTGCGCCGCTTCTCGGAGAACCGCCCCGGGCTCGCGACCACGCTGCTCGACAGCACCGCGGAGCAGATGATCTCGCGCGTGCTCACGCAGGAGGCGGACCTCGGCTTCGGGTCGGACATCGGGCAGACGCATTCCGAGCTCGCCACCGAGCCGCTCTTCACCGAACGCATGGGCCTGTTCATGCGCGAGGACCATCCGCTGGCGCAGCGGGTGGTGATCGATGCTAGGCAGCTCGACGGGCTGCCCTTCATCCACGTCAATCCGGATGCCAATGTGTGGCGGTCCGTGAGCCGGATGCTCTCCAGCACGGCGAATGTCTATCCGCGTGTCGTCCACCACGTCTCGATGCTTTCGACCGCGTTCGGCCTCATCCAGGCCGGTGCCGGCGTTGCACTCTTGCCGCGCTACGTGGAGGTTCTGATGCCGGCCAACCTGCGCGCCGTCACGGTGACGCGGCCTGCGCTCGAATACCAGGTGGTGGCGATTCGGCTCGCCAAGCATCCGCTCAGTCCGGCCGCGATGGCCTTTTTGGCGATGGCGCGGCAGCACATGAAACCGCGGAAGTAGTTCACCCCCAGCCTCGCCCACTTCGTGTGGCTCGGACACCCCTCTCCGGGAGCAACCCCGACGGCCCGGCGAAGCCGGTTCCGTGGGGTTCCTGATCCGTGCCTGAAAAAGAAACGGCACCCGAAGGTGCCGCTTTGCGAAAAGGAAGATCGGCTGGCGATCAGGCCTCTTCCTCGTGGAAGGCTTCCTCGCGTTTGGACTTCACCGCAGGCAACAGCACGATCACCAGCAGCAGGAGTGCAGCGGCCAGCAGGCCCGCCGAGATCGGGCGCGAGACGAAGACGACCCAGTCACCACGCGACAGCAGCAGCGCCCGGCGCAGGTTCTCTTCCATCATCGGACCGAGGATGAAGCCCAGCAGCAGCGGCGCAGGTTCGCAGCCCAGCTTGAAGAACATGTAGCCGATGAAGCCGAAGGCCGCCACCATCCAGATGTCGAAGGTGTTGTTGTTGGTCGAGTACACCCCGATCGCGCAGAACAGCACGATGGCCGGGAAGAGGAACTTGTACGGCACCGACAGCAGCTTGATCCACATGCCGATCAACGGCAGGTTCAGGATGATCAGCATCGCATTGCCCAGCCACATCGAGGCGATCAGGCCCCAGAACAGCTCGGGGTTGCTGGTCATCACCTGCGGGCCCGGCTGGATGTTGTGGATGGTCATCGCGCCCACCATCAGCGCCATCACCGCGTTCGGTGGGATGCCCAGCGTCAGCAGCGGGATGAACGAGGTCTGCGCGCCGGCGTTGTTGGCCGACTCGGGCGCCGCCACACCGCGGATGTTGCCCTTGCCGAACGGCACTTCGCCCGGATGCAGCTTGGTCTTCTTCTCGATCGTGTAGGCCGCGAAGGCTGCCAGCAGCGCGCCGCCGCCCGGCAGGATGCCCAGCGCAGCGCCCAGGCCCGTGCCGCGCAGAACGGCCGGCAACATGCGCTTGAAGTCTTCCTTGGTCGGGAACAGGCCCGACACCTTGGCGGTGAAGACCTCGCGCTCATGCTCGGGACGCGACAGGTTGGCGATGATTTCGCCGTAGCCGAACACGCCCATGGCGATGGTCACGAAGCCGATGCCGTCGGTGAGTTCGGGGATGTCGAAGCTGAAGCGCGCGACGCCCGAGTTCACGTCGGTGCCGACGAGGCCCATCAGCAGGCCCAGCACGATCATGCCGATCGCCTTGAGCAGCGAACCCGAGGCCAGAACCACCGCGCCGATCAGGCCCAGCACCATCAGCGAGAAGTACTCGGCCGGGCCGAACTTGAAGGCCAGCTCGGTCAGCGGCGGCGCGAACGCGGCCAGAATCAGCGTGCCGACGCAGCCCGCGAAGAACGAGCCGAGGCCGGCCGCGGCGAGCGCCGGGCCCGCACGGCCCTTGCGCGCCATCTGGTAGCCGTCGATGACGGTCACCACCGAGGACGATTCGCCCGGCAGGTTGACCAGGATCGCGGTGGTGGAGCCGCCGTACTGCGCGCCGTAGTAGATGCCGGCCAGCATGATCAGCGCCGACACCGGAGGCAGCGCATAGGTCGCCGGCAGCAGCATCGCGATCGTCGCGACCGGGCCGATGCCCGGCAGCACGCCGATCAGCGTGCCCAGGATGCAGCCGATCAGGCAGTAGAGAAGGTTGGTGAAGGTGAAGGCAACGCCAAAACCTAGCGAGAGATTGGTGATCAGATCCATGGCGCAGTCCTCAGCCCGTGATGAAGGTCGGCCACACCTGGATCTGCAGCTTCAGCGCCCAGATGAAGGCGACGTAGCTGCCGACCGCCAGAATGGTGGCAAGGACGAGCACATCCTTGAGATTGAAATGCTCTCCCGCGAGGCTCGAGATGATCACGAGCGCGTAGATCGCGATAATCATCCCCATGGCCGGCACGCCAATGCTCGGCAGACCGCCGAGCAGCACGCCGAAGGCGAGGTTGGCGCCGATGATGTAGGCGACCTGCTTCCAGGCCCACTTGCCGATCTTCTCGCCGTCCTCGGTCTCGACCGTGAGGCCGGTGAACATGACGCCGAGCCCGATGATGGCCATCAGGATGCCGAGCATCAGCGGGAAGTAGCCCGGGCCCATGCGGGCGCCGGTGCCGACGTTGTACGTCGTGGCACCCCAGGCGAAAGCGACTCCGACGACGGCGAACATCACCCCCGAGAAGAAGTCTTTCTGACTCTTGATTTTCACGAACAGTCTCCACGAAAAAATTCGATCGCGAATTGTGGAGTCAGCCAAAAGTCAGGTCGATGTGGATTCCACCTACCGGGATTTGAGGGTTATCCCTGCCCCTGCTTCTCTAGAATGCGGCCCCTTTCACTCATGCCCCGCGCTGCCGCTCCCTCATGGACATCGTCGTCAACGAAGAACTCAAGGCCTATATCGACCCGTTGACCGCCGAGGAGGAAGAGTCGCTCGAACGCAGCATCCTCGAGGAAGGCTGCCGCGACGCGCTCGTGCTGTGGGGCGATGTGCTCGTGGACGGCCACAACCGCTACCGCATCTGCCAGAAGCACGGCGTGCCGTTCCAGACGGTGCAGAACACGCGCTTCAAGTCCATGGCGGACGTGCACCTCTGGATGATCGAGCAGCATCTCGGCCGCCGGAGCCTCTCGGACTTCCAGCGCGGCGTACTGGCACTGCGCAAGCGCGAGATCGTGTCCGACCGGCGTTCGCGCACCGCGCCTCCGGCGGACGATGCCGCAACAGCCGCCGGAGATGCCGGGTCGCCCGGCCGCGAAGCCGCCGTCGCCGCGGATGCACCGCCGCCCGCGCCGTTCGAAAGCCGCGAAGCCCTGGCCAAGGCCGCGCGCCTGAGCAGCAACCAGGTGGTGATGATCGAAAAGATCCAGAAGCAGGCCGCGCCCGAAGTCGTCGCTGCCGTCAAGGCCGGCACCATCTCGATCAACGCGGCAGCGGCAGTGGCGACCCTTCCGGCCGAAGAGCAGGTCGCCGCAGCGACCGGCGGCAAGGAAGAACTGAAGCAGGCGGCCAAGCGGGTTCGCGAATCGAAGCGCAAGCCCCGGGAGGAGCCCGCTGTCACATCGGATGAGCCGAGACAGATCGATGAACTGCAGATCCTGCGACAGCGGGTCGCCGAGCTGACCGCAGAGAACGAATCGCTGCGGCGCCAGTTGGCCGAGCTGTCTGTGTCGCAAGCCCCGGTATAGGCTCGGCGATCGCCTGGAAAGTCAGTGCAGCATGCCGTGCACGGTGTCTGCCGATTTCTTGAGTTGCCGGGCCATGCCGCGGCTGAGGCGGGACTCCTCGCGATGGTTCAGAAGGTCGATCAACCAGCCACCTGCAACGAGCAATGCCAGGGCGCCAATCGTGAAAACTTCAGAGTCCATGTCGTTCCCCCGAGTCGTCGATGGGTGCGACTGTGCGCCTCGCGAGGGCCTCTGGGAATCATCCAAAAAGCCGATGTTGCTATCCGCGCCGACCGTGAAATTCTTCCTTTTTCCGCCCCCCTGAGTGGAGGCGCGGCAAAGCTATTCGAGTGGGGGCGTGGCGCTGAGCACTTCCTCGATGGTGGTCAGCCCTTCGGCGACCCGGAGCGCGCCGGCCAGGCGCAGCGGCCGCATGCCGTCGGCCACCGCCTGCCGCCGCAGCGGCGCCATGCTCGGCTCCTTGGTGACCTCGCTCTTGAAGGCTTCGGTCACCGTGAGCAGCTCGTACAGGCCCATGCGGCCCATGTAGCCGGTCATGCGGCAGTCCACGCAACCCACCGGCCGGTAGGCGCGCACCGAACCGCTGATCTGCCACGGCGCAACGAACTCCGCGAGCTTCTCGCGCGTGATCGATTCGTCGGGTGCCTTGCAGTGCGGACACAGCGTGCGCACCAGCCGCTGCGCCAGCACGCCGAGCATCACCGCGTTGATGAGGTACGAGGGCACCCCCAGTTCCATCAGCCGCGTGATCGCGCTGGGCGCATCGTTGGTGTGCAGCGTGCTGAAGACCAGATGGCCGGTGAGCGCAGCCTGCACCGCCATCTCGGCGGTGGCTAGATCGCGGATCTCTCCCACCATGATGATGTCGGGGTCCTGCCGCATCAGCGCGCGCAAGCCCTCGGTAAAGCCGAAGTCGAGTTGAGGCTGCACCTGCGTCTGGTTGAACGACGGCTCGATCATTTCGATCGGGTCCTCCACCGTGCTCACGTTGACTTCCTCGGTCGCCACCCGCTTGAGCGTGGAATAGAGCGTGGTGGTCTTCCCGGAGCCGGTCGGGCCGGTCACGAGGATGATTCCGTGCGGCCGCGTCACGAGCTGCTCCCAGCGCTTCGCGTCGTGCTGCGCGAAGCCCAGTGCATCGAGGTCCTTGACCGCGGTGTCCGGATCGAAGATCCGCATCACCATCTTCTCGCCGAAGGCGGTGGGCAGCGTGGACAGCCGCATTTCGATTTCTTCGCCGCGGATGTTGCGGGTCTTGATGCGGCCGTCGAGCGGACGGCGCTTCTCGACCACGTCCATGCGGCCGAGCAGCTTGATGCGCGAGACCATCGCGTTCATCACGCCCATCGGCATCTGGTAGGCCGGATGCAGCACGCCGTCGATGCGGAAGCGGATCACGCCCTGGTCGCGGCGCGGCTCGAGGTGGATGTCGCTCGCGCGCTGGTCGAAGGCGTATTGCCACAGCCAGTCGACCACCTGCACCACGCTCTGGTCGTTGGCGTCGAGCTGCTTGTTGGACTTGCCGAGCTCCACCAGCTGCTCGAAGCTCGCGCTGCCCGCGCTGGAGCCCGCCTTCTGTGCTGCGCGAACCGATTTCGCGAGCGCGAAGAACTCCGCCGTGTAGCGCTGGATATCCGCCGGATTCGCGACCACGCGCCGCACCGAGCGACGGGACTGGCGCGCGACCTCGGGGATCCAGTCGGTCAGGAACGGCTCCGAGGTCGCGACCACGACTTCGCTTGGCGTCACCTGCACCGGCAGCACCTTGTGCCGTTCCGCGTAGGCCGCGCTCATGGTGTCGGCCACCTTGCCCACGTCGACCTTCAGCGGGTCGATGCGCAGGTACGCGAGACCCGCCCGCGCGGCGAGCCATTGGGTGAGCATTTCGAGATCGAGCGGCTTGCCGTCCCCCTCGCGGGTCATGGCAACGCTCGCCAGACGCACCAGCGGCGCCTGCCGGCTCTCGGCCTGCGCGCAACGCGCGAGCGTTCGCTTGGCTTCGTGCGGCGAAATCACGCCATCCCGCGCAAGCCATTCGATGAGGTGCCGCAGGTCGAGCGGCCCTTCGAACCGGGAATCAGAGGAAGGCGAGGTCACAGCGTTCATAGAAGGCGAGTCTGACGGCGCTCAAGCCACGGGCTTGAACACGCGCAGCCATTTGGGAGCGGGCAGACTCCAGCGAGTCTGGATGGTTTGCGCGCGGTCGGCAAGCACGGGCCGTTTCGGCTGGCTGGCTTCGCGCTGCGCCAGCACGACCGTGTTGCCTTCCCGCGTCGGCTTGAAGGCCCAGACCGCTTCCTCCCCGAAGACCGAGACGATCTTCGCGAGGCTGCGCTCGTAGCTGGACGAACGGCCGAAGAGGTTGACGGTCATGCATCCGTCCTCGGTCAGGAGACCGCGGCAGTCGGCATAGAAGTCTTCGCTGTCGAGTACCGGCGCTGCGGCCTCGTGGTCGTAGAGATCCACCTGCAGCGCATCGACGGTGCCGAGCCATTGCGGCTGGCGGATCTCGGTGGCCGCGTCGGCGACCACGATCTGCAGCTTGGCATCGTCCGCCGGCAGCTTGAACCAGCCCCGGCACGCCGCGACCACCTGCGGATTGAGCTCGATCGCGGTGGTGCGCATGCGAAGCTGCTTGCGGCAGAACTTGGTGAGGCTCGCGGCCCCGAGCCCGAGCTGCATCGCATGCCGCTTCGCGACGCTGGCCGGGTCGACGAACAGCAGCCACGCCATCATGCGCTGCACGTATTCGAGCTCGATGTCGAAAGGCGCGTCGAGCTTCATCGAACCCTGCACCCACTCCGTGCCCAGGTGCAGGTAGCGCACGTCTCCCCAATCGGAGAAGTTGACTTCGGGGAGAGAGACTTTCATGGAATGTCCAGATACCTTTCAAACACTTCGCGCCAGGCGCGGACCTTGCGCTCGAAGCTCCACGATGCGTTGGCAGGGCTCGACGAGGGCAGCCGATGGACCGGCACCCCGAGCGTGCGCGTGTGCTTTGCATGCTTGAAGCTCTCGCCGCCGTTGTGCGCGATGGCTGCGAGCTTCGGCAGACGCAGGCTCACGATGTCGTTCACGACCGCGTCGCGGATCGCCGTATCGAGGCTGCCTTCGCGCCGGCAACTCGCGTAGACGTCCCATACGCCAAGTCCTCGGTCGAGCAGCCACCCGCTACGCTTTTGATAGCTATCAACGCCCAGCGGGAGCGGCTTTGCGGGCCACAGGGCCTGCAAAATCTTCCAGAAATGATTCTGCGGATGAGCATAATACCGCTGCTCCGTGATCGATCGTTCGCCGGGAAAGCTGCCGAGGATCAACAAGGCGGTGTTCTCGGACACGATCGGTGCGAGGCCCGTGAGCACGGCGTCCGCGTCGACTGGGCGCGAGGCTGGCTTATCCATAACGCTTGCCGGTGTGAATCGCTGGCACTGTGAGGAGAAGAACTTGAATACGGAAGCGATCTGGACGTTCATCACGACGCAGGGCGTCGATTTTGGCCTGAAAGTCATCGGCGCACTGATCGCCTGGGGCATCGGCCGGTGGCTCATCGGCCTGGCCCAGAGGCTCGTCGGCAAGGCGCTCGAACGCGGCAAGCGCATGGACCCGACCTTGAGCAACTACCTGGTCTCGATCCTCGGCGTGGTCCTGAACATCGTCCTGATCCTCGCGATCCTCGACATGTTCGGCATCCGCACCACCTCCTTCGCGGTGCTGCTGGCCGGCGCGGGCCTGGCGATCGGCACCGCCTGGGGCGGCCTGCTCACGCACTTCGCGGCCGGGGTGTTCCTGCAGGTGCTGCGACCGTACCGCGTGGGCGACTTCGTCACCGTCGGCGGCGTGACGGGTACCGTCAGGGAACTGGGCCTCTTCGGCACCACGCTCATCTCGCCCGACAACACCGTCGTGACCGTCGGCAACAACAAGGTCTTGTCGGAGACGATCCAGAACTTCAGCACGCTGCAGTGGCGACGTGTCGACGTCACGGCCAAGATCGCGAACGGCGTGGACGTCGGCGACGCCATCCAGCGGCTCAAGGCCGCGGTGAGCGAAATCCCGAACGTCTCGAAGGAGCAACCGGCGGACGTGGAGATTCTCCAGTTCACGCCCGAGGGCCCGTTGCTCGCGGTGCGGCCCTATACGCACACCGATCATTACTGGCAGGTCTACTTCGACACGCACAAGGCGATCGTCAAGACCTTCGGCGCCGCCGGCTACCCGCCGCCCGAGACGCCGCTGGTGCAGCGCCACCTGACGCCCCCGCCGATCAAGCCGGCCTGAAGCCCCAGAAAAGCGAAACCCGCCTACAGGCGGGTTTCTTCATTGCGGCGCGCAGAACGCGCCGTACTCAAGGCTTCTTCGCGTCATGCTGGGCCGTGCCGGGGATGTGCTCGCCGATCTTGTCGCCGGTCTTGCGGGTTGCATCGGCGGCCGCACCGCCGGCATCGCTGACCGCCTTGCCGGTCGCGTGCGCGCCCTTCTTGGTGGCGTTCCAGGCCTTCTTGCTGCCGCTCTTGGTGGCGTCCCAGGCCTTCTCGCCCCCTTGCTCGGTGGCCTTCACCGCCTTCTTGGTGCCGCTCTTGGTGGAGTCCCATGTCTCCTTGCTGGCGTTTTCGACCTTCTCGGTCGTCGTGGGCGCTGCGGTGTTCTGCGCCAGGGCCGGCAATGCGACCGATGCGACGGCGAGTGTCAATGCGGCAGGAAGGATGCGGATGGAAGTCTTGTTCATCTTGTAAAGCTCCTTGCAAGGTTGGAGTGGCTTGATTGCCACCGGTGCACACACAGCAATTCAACGACTGTGCAGAGCCCAAGGATGACATCGAAAGCGCACTCCCCGGCCGCTGCCGCGCAGGTCGAGCGATCGGCCTACGCGGTGCGCAGCATACCCGCCGACGCGCCGACCAGCGAAGACAGACGTGGCAGCGCCTCCATCGCATTGCGGGTGGTGGCCTCGGCCAGCGCTTCCACCGACATGCCGCGGAGGTCGGCCACCACTTGGGCGATGCGCGGCAGTTCGCCGGGCTCGTTGCGCCCCTGCGGCTGGCCGGCATCGCGCTGGGCCTGCGTGCGGTAGATCCACTGCGGCTGGATGTCAGGCGAGTCGGTCTCCATGACGATCGCCTCCAGCGGCACGGCCTGCGCCAGCCGCCGCAGTTGCAGGGCCCGCTCGAAGGTCACCGCGCCGCCAAAGCCCAGCTTGAGCCCGAGATCGATAAATGCCTGCGCCTGCTGCCCGCTGCCATTGAAGGCGTGCGCGATGCCGTGCCAGCGCTGCCCCGGCGCGACCTGGCGAAGATGCTTCAGCACCTTGTCGACCGACCGGCGCACATGAATGATTACCGGCAGTTCATGCTTGCGTGCAAGCTGCAACTGAGTGTGAAAGAACTTTGCCTGCCGGTCGGCGTCGAGGCCTGGGGCGAAGAAGTCGAGCCCGATCTCGCCGACCGCCACCAGCCGCGGGTCGTCGCGCCGGCGCACCAGTTCGGCGTCGAGGTCGTCCAGATGCTCATCCAGCGCCTGTCCGGTGCACATCGGATGGATGCCGAGCGCATAGACGTCGCCCTGGCGCTGTGCCAGCTCGCGCACCGCAGTGAAATTGAAGGCTGCCACCGCCGGAATCACGCAAAGCCCGACGCCGAGACTGGCTGCGCGCGCCCTGATCCGGGGCATCTCGGCGCCGAATTCGGGCGCGTCGAGATGACAGTGGGTATCGACAAAGAGGGCCATGCCGCCATCATGCCCCAAGGGCATGCAGACCTCGGGAAAGCGTGCTACCGTGCCTCCTCAAGCGTTCTCTTTTGCCGGAGGTGCCCGATGCGCAGGCCTGCTTTCTACAGCCGCTCGCCCAGAGAGCCGCGCCACGCGGCAGAGCCCGGGGCGACCATGGCAAAGAGCGCGTCGGACGGTTCCGACACCACGCCATCGCAACCTGCACAAGCCGCAGCCACTCCCCAGACACCCCAGCGCTGGCAACCCGGACGCCGCAGCTTCGCGCTGCTCCTCGCACTCGTCGTCGGCATGGGCGCGACGGTTGCGGTCATGTGGCCCAAGGCCACACGCCAGTACACGCAGAAGGACATCGACCAGGCGGTGCTGCGCACCCTGCACACCACCACCCTGCCCTCGCCCGCTGCCAAGGCGGCCGAAATCATCCGGCCCTCGGTGGTGCGCGTGGTCGGCTACGGCACCGAGAAGACGACGCCCGACGCCAAGGTCGAGAAGCGCGGCCGCAATCTCGCCAAGGGCAAGCCGGCCGAGGCGCCCGCGGACGAAGCGCCCGGCCAGCAGGTGGAGCGCGGCGTCGGCACCGGCGTGGTGATCGTCGACAAGGGAATCATCCTGACCAACCTGCATGTGGTCGCGGGCTCCGAAACGATCAAGGTGACGTTCTTCGACGGCCTCGAATCGCCGGCCACCATCACAGGCGTGCAGCCCGAGAACGACCTCGCGGTGCTGCAGGCGCAGAAGCTGCCGGACGATCTCATCCCCGCCACGATGCGTTCCACCGCCGACCTGCAGCCGGGCGACCAGGTCGCCGCTGTCGGCTTCCCCTTCGGCATCGGACCTTCGGTGTCTGCCGGCGTAGTCTCGGGGTTGAAGCGCTCGTTCCGCTCGCCCGAAGGCAAGCAGGAGCTGGGCAACCTGATCCAGTTCGACGCCGCGGCCAACCCCGGCAATTCCGGCGGTCCGCTCATCAACATGGACGGCGAGGTGCTCGGCATCGTCACCGCCATCCTCAACCCGACCCAGCAGCGCACCTTCATCGGCATTGGTTTCGCCGTGCCGATCGAGAACGCAGCATCCGCCGCCGGCTCGCCGCCGTTCTAGACATGCTCACCCCCAGCCTCGCCCACTTCAAGTGGCTCTGCGCCCCCTCGCCGGGGTCGCTCCCGGCGGCCCGGCAAAGCCGGTTCCGCGGGTGCCCGCGGACGGGCCTGCTGCGCGGCCGGGGGGTTTGCGAATGCGTGGTGATGAAGAGTTGAACAAAAGAGAAAGAGTCCACTCATGAGCACAGACACCGAACCGACCTCCGCATCCACGGCCGAGCTGATGGAGCAGATCCTCTATCAGGTCAAGCGCGTCGTCGTCGGCCAGGACCGGTTTCTCGAACGGGTAATGGTGGCGATGCTCGCCAATGGCCATCTGCTGGTCGAAGGCGTGCCGGGATTGGCGAAGACGCTGACCGTCAAGACGCTCGCCGACACCGTGCGCGGGCAGTTCAAGCGCATCCAGTTCACGCCCGACCTCGTGCCGGCGGACTTGGTCGGCACCCGCATCTACAACCAGAAGACGGGCGATTTCAGCACCTCGCTCGGCCCGGTCTTCGCCAACCTCCTGCTGGCCGACGAAATCAATCGCGCACCGGCGAAGGTGCAGAGCGCGCTGCTCGAAGTGATGCAGGAGCGCCAGGTCACGATCGCCGGCGAGACGCACCCAGTGCCGCGCCCCTTCCTCGTGATGGCGACGCAGAACCCGATCGAGACCGAGGGCACCTACCCGCTGCCCGAGGCGCAGGTGGACCGCTTCATGATGAAGGTGCTGGTCGACTACCCGACGGACGAGGAAGAGTTCGTGATCGTCGAGCGGGTGATCGGCCCGCCGGTCGCGGCCATGCCGGTGGCCACCACGGAGCAGCTCGCCGCGCTGCAGGCCGAGGCGCGCCGCGTCTATGTCGATCCTTCGCTGATCCAGTACGCGGTCCGGCTCGTGTCGGCCACGCGCACGCCGGAGAAGCACGGCCTGAAGGACCTGCGCCGCTTCATCACCTTCGGCGCGAGCCCGCGCGCAAGCATCAGCCTGACCGAAGGCGCACGTGCGCTCGCACTGCTGCGCGGCCGCAGCTACGCGCTGCCCGAGGACATGACCGCGCTGGTGCCCGACGTGATGCGGCATCGCGTCACGCTGTCCTACGAAGGACTCTCCGAAGGCTTCACGCCCGACAGTCTCATCGACAAGATCATGCGGGCCGTGCCCGCGCCCGCAAAACCGCTCGAGCATGAAAAGCTGGTGGCCTAAGCGCGGGAAAGCCGCCAACGACGAAGCCCTCGCGGCCGCCGAGGCGGCGGCGAGCGGCGTCGAACGCGCGCTGCGCCGGCTCGAATGGACCGTGATCCGCCGCCTCGACGGCCTGCTGCAGGGTGACTACCGCACGCTGATGCGCGGTGCGGGTCTCGACCTCGCCGATCTTCGCGAGTACCAGCACCACGACGATGTGCGGCACATCGACTGGAACGTCACCGCTCGGCTGCAGACGCCCTACGTGCGCGTCTTCACCGAAGATCGCGAGATGGCCGCCTGGTTCGTGCTCGACCTGAGCCGTTCGGTCGATTTCGGCTCCGGCGTACGCGCCAAGCGCGAGATCTCGGCGGGTTTCGTCGGCGTGATCGCGCGGCTGCTCACCCGGCACGGCAACCGCGTCGGCGCGATGGTCTACGGCAACGATATCGAGGCGGTGATCCCCCCGCGCACCGGCCGCCGGCATGTGCTGCATCTTCTCCACGCGATGGAACGCCGTGCGCCGAAGGCGGAGGTCGCCCAGCAGGGCATGACCCGGCTGGCGGATCTGCTCAAGTCGGCCGCCGTCCTGATGCCGCGCCGTTCGACCGTGTTCGTGGTCTCCGATTTCCTGAGCGAGCCCGGATGGGAGCGCCCGCTCGGCCATCTGGTGCAGCGCCACGACGTGGTGGCGGTGCGCCTGTTCGATCCGCTCGAACTCGAGCTGCCGGACCTTGGCCTCGTGCCCCTGCGCGATGCCGAAACCGGCGAGCAGCTCTGGGTCGACACGCACGACGCCGGTTTCCGCAAGCGCTTTGCGCGGCTTGCCACAGAGCGCGAAGTCGCGTTGCGCGAATCGCTGGCCAAGGTGGGCGTTGACACGGTGGAACTCTCGACCGACGATGACTTGGTGGAGGCCATCGTGCGATTCGCCGACATGCGAAAGCGGCGCGTGCGCACGGGGCTCGCAAACTCGACCGTGGTGGCAGCATGAATTTCCTCTGGCCCCAATTTCTCTGGCTGCTGCTGGCGCTGCCGCTGCTGGTGCTCCTGTACCTGTGGCTGCTGCGGCGCAAGAAGAAACTCGCGCTGCGCTATGCGAGCCTGTCGATCGTGCGCGAGGCGATGGGCGCGAGCCAGACGATCCGCCGGCACATCCCGCCGTTCCTCTTCATGCTCGCGCTGGCGGCGATGCTGGTCGCCGCCGCGCGGCCGATGGCGGTGGTGGTGCTGCCGTCGAACCAGCAGACCATCATCCTGGCGATGGACGTCTCGGGCAGC
Organism: Variovorax ureilyticus; assembly: GCF_037889935.1. Taxonomy (NCBI): domain Bacteria; kingdom Pseudomonadati; phylum Pseudomonadota; class Betaproteobacteria; order Burkholderiales; family Comamonadaceae; genus Variovorax; species Variovorax ureilyticus. The sequence goes on along the minus strand of NZ_JBBKZU010000024.1, from coordinate 17,942 downwards.
ATGCGCGCCGCCGACGTGCAGCCCAACCGGCTGGTCGCCGCACAGGAAGCGGCCAAGAGCTTCATCAAGGAACTGCCGCGCACCGTGAAGGTCGGCATCGTCGCGTTCGCCGGCAGCGCGCAGGTGGCTCAACTTCCGACCACCAACCGCGAAGACCTCGTCACCGCCATCGATTCCTTCCAGCTCCAGCGGGCGACGGCGACCGGCAATGCGATCGTGGTGTCGCTCGCCACGCTGTTCCCGGAGGCGGGCATCGACATTTCCGACTTCGGCCCGCAAAGCCGCGAGCGCGGCACGCCGATCGATCGGGCCGGCAAACAGGCGAACAAGGAATTCACGCCGGTGGCGCCGGGCTCGTACACCTCCGCCGCGATCATCATGCTGACGGACGGCCAGCGCACCACCGGCGTCGATCCGCTCGACGCGGCCAAGGTGGCGGCCGATCGCGGCGTGCGCGTCTACACCGTGGGCATCGGCACGGTCGACGGCGAGACCATCGGCTTCGAGGGCTGGTCGATGCGCGTGCGGCTCGACGAGGAGACGCTCAAGGCCATCGCCAACAAGACCAACGCCGAGTACTTCTACGCGGGCACGGCCACCGATCTGAAGAAGGTCTACAGCTCGCTGAGTTCGCGCCTGACCGTGGAGAAGAAAGAAACCGAGATCTCGGCCCTCTTCGCCATGGCGGCCGCCGGCCTCGCGCTGCTCTCGGCCGGACTCTCGCTGCTCTGGTTCAACCGCATCCTCTGAGCTGCGGCTCGTCGCCCCAAGGCCGAGGCTGCGAAGAGCAGCGGCACAATCGCGGCGAAAGGAAGGACTCCACTCGATGTTTGATCTCAAGGGCAAGGTCGCGCTCGTCACGGGCGGCAACGGCGGTATCGGGCTCGGCATGGCCAAGGGGCTGGCACAGGCCGGTGCGCGTGTCGTGATCGCCGCGCGCAATGCGCAGAAATCGGCAGCCGCGGTCGATGCGCTGAAGGCGCTGGGCAGCGAGAGCTTCGCGCTCGAAGCCGACGTCACGAACGAGGACTCGGTGAAAGCGCTGTTCGACCAACTCGCGGCGCGCTGCGGCCAGCTCGACATCCTCGTCAACAACGCCGGCACCACGGTGCGCAAGCCGGTGGACCAGCTCGCGCTGGCCGAGTGGAACCAGGTGATGGACACCAATCTCACCAGCGCCTTCCTCTGCTGCCGCGCGGCGCACCCGCTGCTCAAGGCGGCCGGCGGCGGGAAGATCATCAACATCGGCTCGATGATGTCAATCTTCGGCGCGCCCTACGCGCCGGCTTACGGCGCCAGCAAGGGCGGCATCGTGCAGCTCACGCGCGCGATGGCGGCTTCGTGGGCGGCGGATGGCATCCAGGTGAACGCGGTGCTTCCGGGGTGGATCCAGACGGAGCTGACCGATGCCGCTCGCGCACAGGTGCCGGGGCTCAACGAACGCGTGATCGCGCGCACCGCCGCGGGACGCTGGGGACAGCCGCAGGATCTGGCGGGAATCGCGGTGTTCCTCGCCAGCGGCGCCTCGGACTTCATCACCGGCACGGCGATCCCGGTGGACGGGGGCTACTCGATCGCGGCCTGAACGCCGCCGATCGTCGAGGCCTCAGCCCGCCAGCCTCCCCGCCGTGAGCCGCAAAATGCGGTCGCAGCGGGCCGCCAGGCTCTCGTCGTGCGTGACCATCACGAACGCGGTCCCGCGCTCGTGCGCCAGGCGCAGCATCAGCGCAAACACCGCATCGGCCGTCGCGCGATCCAGATTGCCGGTCGGCTCGTCGGCCAGCACGCAATCGGGGTGCGTGACCAGCGCACGCGCGATCGCCACGCGCTGGCGTTCGCCGCCCGACAGCTCCGCCGGACGATGCTGCACACGCTCGCCGAGGCCCACCGCGCGCAGCATCTCGGCCGCCACCTGATGCGCTTCCGAGGGCAGCATGCGCCGGATCCGCAGCGGCATCGCGACGTTGTCGAGCGCGGTGAATTCCGGCAGCAGGTGATGGAACTGGTAGACGAAGCCCAGGTGCATGTTGCGCAGGCGGCCCTGCTCGGCCGCGTCGACCAGCGCCATGTTCTCGCCATGCAGCTCGACACTGCCGCTGGTGGGCGCGTCGAGGCCGCCCATCAGGTGCAGAAGCGTGCTCTTGCCGGAGCCGGAGGCGCCGACGATGGCCACCGTCTCGCCCGCATGCACGTCGAGGTCCACGCCGTGCAGCACGGTGAGGTCGATGCTGCGGCCTTCGTTGAAGCGCTTGGTCAGCCCGCGGACCTTCAGCACCACATTGTTCTTGTTGGCCTCACTCATAGCGCAGCGCCTCCGCGGGGTTCACGCGGCTCGCGCGCCAGCTCGGATAAAGCGTGGCGACGAAGGCGAGGATCAGCGAGATCACGGTGATCGGGATGATGTCGCCGCGCTGCGGATCGCTGGGCATCTGGCTGATGAGGTAGATGTCCTTCGGCAGGAAACTGGCGTGGAAGAGCCGCTCCAGCGCCGGCACGATCACGTCGATGTTGTAGGCGATGCCCAGGCCCAGCAGCAGCCCGCCGAGCGTGCCCATGACGCCAACCATCGCGCCCTGCACGACGAAGATGCCCATGATGCTCTTCGGGCTCGAACCGAGTGTGCGCAGGATCGCGATGTCCGCGCGCTTGTCGGTCACCGTCATCACGAGCGTGGACACGAGGTTGAAGGCGGCCACCGCGACGATCAGCGTGAGGATGATGAACATCATGCGTTTCTCGACCTGCACCGCCGCGAACCAGGTCTTGTTCGCGCGCGTCCAGTCGCGGATCAGGAACTGGCCCGGCAGCGTCGCGGCGAGTTCCTCGGCCACTTCGCGCGCCTGATGCAGGTCCTTGAGCTTGAGGCGCACGCCGCTCGGTCCTTCGAGACGGAAAATGCGCGCGGCATCTTCCTCGTGGATCATCGCGAGCGACGAGTCGTACTCGTAGTGGCCTGAATCGAAGGTGCCGACCACGGTGAACTGCTTGAGGCGCGGCACCACGCCCGCCGGCGTGACCTGCCCGCCCGGTGCGACCAGGGTGACCTGATCGCCTTCACGCACGTACAGCGAGCGCGCGAGTTCGATGCCGAGCACGATGCCGAACTGGCCCGGCACCAGCTTGTCCAGCGCGCCATGCTGCGTGGTGGTCGAGAGATCGGTCACCTGTCCTTCGAGCTTCGGCTCGATGCCGCGGATGATCGCGCCCTTCATGTCTTCGCCGCGCGCGATCAGCGCCTGCGCAGCGATGAAGGGCGCGACGCCGACCACCTGCGGGTTCTTGCGGGCCTGGGCCATGATCGCGTCGATGTCGCCGAGGGCCTGGCCGTCGCGCGAGAAGATCTCGATGTGCGAGATCACACCGAGCATGCGGTCGGTCACTTCCTTCTGGAAGCCGTTCATGACGCTCAGCACGATGATCAGCGCCGCCACGCCGAGCGCGATGCCGAACATCGACACGCCGGAGATGAAGGAAATGAAGCCGTTGCGCCGCGTCGCCCGGCCCGCCCGCGTGTAGCGCCAGCCGAGTTGCAGTTCGTAGGGGAGTCGCATCAGGCCTCCCGACGGGTCGCCCCGAAGGAGGTCCGCGCCCCCTCGGGGGGCAGCGAATACACGAAGTGAGGAGCGTGGGGGCAGGTCATCCACGGATTTTGGCATCCCGGACAATAGGCCCATGTCTGCGCCCCCCTCTCCCCGCCATTTGTTGATTCCGTTCGCCGGTCGCAGCTCGCCCGCCTGCCGCGAAGCCCTCGCGGGTCTGCGGCTGCCGAAGCTCGAGGCGCTGCTTTCGCGGCTCGCGCTGGTCAGCGGCGATACGCAGGATGACATCACCCTTTCGCCTCCCCATGAGCGCGCGCTCGCCAAATCGATCGGCATTTCGGCAGCCGACGGCTGCATCCCGTGGGCGGCGCTGGAAGCGCGCAGGCTCGGCCTCGCGCCCACGGACGCCGGCGCGAGCTGGGGCGCAGCGACGCTGTGCCACTGGCAGGTCGGCATCGACGACGTGGTGCTCGGCGATCCCTCGGCCATCGAGATCGATGCCGCCGAATCCGCCGCGCTGCTCGCAGTGGCGCAGCCTTTCTTCGCCGAGGATGGCATCGCGCTGCACGCCTCGTCGGCGCCCGGCCGCTGGCTGGCCTGCGGCAAGATCTTCGACGGTCTCGCGACGGCATCGATGGACCGCGCCGTGGGTTTTCCGATCTCGGAGTGGTCACCGCTGTCCGATGCGGCGCGACCCCTGCGCCGCCTTCAGAACGAAATGCAGATGCTTCTCTACACCGAGCGCGTGAACGACGAGCGCGCGGCGCGAGGCGTGCCGCCGATCAATTCGTTCTGGCTCAGCGGGACCGGGAGCCTGCCAGCCTCGTTCATCGGCCTGCCTTCATCCGAGCCGGAGGTGGTTGGCGACCTGCGCGCGCCCGCACTGCGAGACGACGGCGCCGCGTGGGCTGCGGCATGGCAAGCGCTCGACCAAGGCCCGATCTTCGAGCTGATCACGGCCTGCGCGAATGGCGCGGACGTGGCGATCACCCTCTGCGGCGATCGCGGTGCGCAGTGCTTCGGCGTGCAGTCGCGCGGCATCGGGCAGCGGCTTCGCAGCATGTTCAGCCGGCCCTCGGCTGCCGCGGTGCTCGGAGGGCTGTGAAGATGAAGATCATTGCCAGAGAGATTCCTCCACGCAGCGCCTGGGCGCTCGAACAGGCCGGCGTGCATCCGCTGCTCGCGCAGCTCTACGCGGCGCGCGGCGTGCTGAGCCGGGCCGAGCTCGACGACGGACTCGCGCTGCTGCTCCCGCCGGACACGCTGCGCGGTGCGCGCGAGGCAGCCGTGCTGCTGGCGGATGCGATCCAGAGCGACAAGCGCCTGTGCGTGGTCGCGGACTACGACTGCGATGGCGCGACCGCCTGCGCGGTCGCCATCCGGGGCCTGCGCCTGCTCGGCGCCAAGCACGCGACCTACCTCGTGCCCGACCGGGTGACCGACGGCTACGGCCTCACACCGCCGATCGCGCAGCGCGTGGCGGACAGCGGCGCCGACATGCTCATCACCGTGGACAACGGCATCGCGAGCGTCGAAGGCGTCGCCGCCGCGAAGGCGCGCGGCCTCTCGGTGCTGGTGACGGACCACCACCTGCCGGGCGCCGAGCTGCCCGCCGCGGACGTGATGGTGAATCCGAACCAGCCGGGCTGCGACTTCGAAAGCAAGAGCATCGCTGGCGTCGGCGTGATGTTCTACGTGCTGCTGGCCCTGCGGTCGGAGCTGCGCCATCGCGCCGTGTTCGACAAGACGCAGCAGCCCAAGCTCGACACGCTGCTGCCGCTGGTGGCGCTCGGCACCGTAGCCGACGTGGTGCGGCTCGACGCCAACAATCGCCGGCTGGTCGCGCAGGGCCTGCGCCGCATCCGCGCGGGCGCGATGCCGGCCGGCGTCGCGGCGCTGTTCAAGGCGGCGGGGCGCAACGCGGCGATCGCGACCACCTTCGACTTCGGCTTCGCGCTCGGCCCGCGCATCAATGCGGCGGGGCGGCTGGCCGACATGACGCTCGGCATCGAGTGCCTGCTGACCGAGGATGCCGCCCGGGCCGACGAACTCGCGCGCATGCTCGACGGCATCAACCGCGAGCGCCGCGACATCGAGGGCGGCATGCGGGACCAGGCGCTGCGCCTGGCCGAATCCATGTTCGACGACACCCGGCAGCCGCCCGCGGCGATCAGCGTGTTCGGCGCGGACTTCCATGAAGGCGTGGTGGGCATCGTGGCCTCGCGCATCAAGGAACGCTTTCACCGGCCGACCTTCGTCTTCGCGGCCAGCGGCGCGGACGGCAAGGAACACGAACTCAAGGGATCGGGCCGTTCCATTCCGGGCTTTCACCTGCGCGACGCGCTCGATCTCGTCGCCAAGCGGCATCCCGGCGTGCTGCTGCGCTTCGGCGGCCACGCGATGGCGGCGGGCTGCACGGTGGCGCGCGAGCAGTTCGAGGTGTTCGAGAAGGCGCTCGCCCAAGTGGCGCAGGAGTGGCTCGACGCGGCCACGCTCACCCGCAGGCTGGACACCGACGGGCCGCTCGCGCCCGAATACCTGCGCGTCGACCTCGTCGATACGCTGCATCGGGAAGTGTGGGGACAGGGCTTCGCGCCGCCGACCTTCAGCGAGGAGGTCGAAGTCGTCTCGCAGCGGCTGGTCGGCGAGAAGCACCTTGCGCTCAAGCTCCGGCACAAGGGCAAGCCGGTCGACGGCATCTGGTTCGGCCATACCGACCCGCTGCCGCCGCGCGTGGTGATCGCCTACCGGCTCGACGCAGACGAGTGGCAGGGAGTGCGGCGCGTGCGCTTCCTGGTCGAAGGCGCGGAGATCTGAACGCTCAGGCGCTACCGTGCTGCCGTGTACGCCGCATGCGGATCTCGGCCTCGGCGGCGCGCGCCTCGTGGTCCTTAGCGATGGCCGCGATGACGCTCGCGTCCCGCTGGCGCCGCGAGAGCTGCGGCTGCTCATCGACGCCCTCTGCCGCGGTCACGACGACGATCTCCTCCACGCAGACCGGCGGCACGTCTTCGACCGCGCCGCGCAGTGCTTCCATGACGTGCGCGGTTCCGTGCGGCGATTGCAGATCAATGAGGATGCGGCGCGCGCCGAAGGCGCGTGCGTTGACCTGGAGGAAGTCCGCAAGGTGCGCGCGAAGCTCCGACCAGTGGAGCTTGTCCCAGATCACCTTGCGCGGCACCGCGCTCAGTGCCAGCGGGAAGAAGGTAGCCGCCTCGTCGCGCTGGTTGATGCGGCTGACGATCTCCTCCACCTGGTCACGTGGAACGCGGCGCTTCGTGTAGTGCGGCAAGGGGCCGAAGCCGGAGTCGGCATACGTCAGCACGTGGTAGTCGGAAATCGGGCCTTCGACCTTGTTCGACGGGGTCCGCACGATTCGCATGGCGAGCCTTTCGCGGGAGTTCTTCGACCGCAGAACAGTGTGCAAGGATGCTTCGGATCGCGACATAGCGTTGTCAGTCCTCACTCGCAAGAAGCGTGAACTACATCACGGTTGAATGAAGCGGCCATGACGCGCGACCAGCGCACGCCGCGCATTGCGGGATCCCCCATTTCGTCTCCTGTCTGTTGCGACGAGGCGGAGTCTGCATGGGGCGGTGGCCGTTGCACATCCGCCGTTCGGGGGATGCATGCGCTCACTCGGCCCGGACGCAGGGCCTATGTCATGCGCCCCGGCGATTGCCTAGAAGCCGCGGAACTCGTGGTTGAGACCGATTGCGTAGCCCCAGACGCCCTGCGTCCCGGTGCGTGAGGCGCTGAGGTCGATGCTGATGGACGGCGTGATGCTGTAGCGCATGCCGCCGCGTGAGGTCCAGAGGCCGAACGCGCGGAAGCGCTCGAAGATCAGCGAGACGGCGTCGTTCATCGCCCACTCGGCCTGCAAGCCACCCCGGCCGGTGCGCTCGCCGGTGTCCGTGGACCAGTCGGCGCCGAGGTTGGCGTGGATCCACAGACTGTCGAGCGCGCGCCAGCTCACGGGGATCACGAACTGCCCGCCCGTGTGGCCGCCGCGCGTCACGTCGAATGTCAGGCTCGCAGACACAGCGGCGGCAAGACGGGCGTCGGGGTCCTGGCCGAAGAAGGTCCACTTCGCCTGCGGCCCAAGGAAGTAGGCGTGTTCGCCGAGGACGGAATAACGATCGAGGCTCAGGCCCAGTTCGACCGGACCGACCCGGCAGGCAGGCCCGAAGTGATAGTCGGTGACCTTGTCCTCGCCGAAGCGGCCGGCCCAGATTTCGTATTGGCAGCGACCAGGGTCCAGCGTGCCGGCATCATCGACGTCGAAATGCCCGCCCGCCTGTGAGGCGGAGGCGAGCGTGCAAAGGAAGGCGGCAAGAACCCGTCGAGACATGCCGGCGGATTCTAGGCAGTCCCGTTGAAAGCCCGGCGACAGTCGCGCTCGCCGCCGCGCGGAACTCGAAGCGCCCCTCAGAGCGGCGACGGAACGTCGTCGCCCGTGGAACCGAAGAGGCGGGTGAGGAGGATGGCCGCATCCGCCCGCATGCGCAGGTCGGCGGCCTCGCCGTCGAAGCGGCTGTTCACCTGAGCGATCTGCTGGTTGTAGTGGTCGTTCTCCGCGATGAGCACGTCGAGCAGGGTTCTCCGCCCGAGGTGATACCACTGCTCGAAGAAAGCGGCCCGCACCTCGTTCGAATCCCGGATCAGCGCGGTGTAGTCGTTCGCTCGGCTCAATGCCGCGTCGCGCTGCGAAGCCGAAGTGCGCAGGCGGTACTCCAGGTCGCGCGTCGCCGCCACGGCCTTCTGCTCGCTGGCGGCCGCGCGCTCGAAGGCGGCGCGTTCCGAAGCGGTGCCGGAGCCGCCCTGGAAGGCGTTCCATTGCACGGACAGGCCCGTGGCCCAGGGTTGGCTCCGTCCGAGGCTGTCCTGCTGGGTGCTTTTCGAGACCACCCAGTTCAGCTGCGGCCGCCGCGAGGCCCGCACCGATTCGGCATACAGCTCGGCAGCCTTGGCTTCGGCGCGCGCCTGGCGCAGGGACGGGTGCTCCGGCGCGGCCTGCAATGCGTCCTGCACGTCGACGACGCCGAAACCCCATTGCAGGCCGGCCGGCAGCGTCACCTTTTCGCCCACGAGCTTCATCAGATCGATCTCGACCTCGCCGAGCTTGGCCGCGACCTGATCGCGACTCGTGACGGCCTGAAGGCGGCGCGCGCGCGCCTGGGTCAGCTCGCTGGCACGCCCGCGATCGGCCTTGACGATCTCGCCCAGCATGTCCACCAGCTCGGTCATGCGATCCACGTAGGCGTTGCTGATCGTCATCGCCTCGCGGTTGCGCGCGAGCTCGATGACCGCATTGAGCGTGTCGAAAGCCACTTGTTGGCGCACCTGCATCATCTGCTCGTGCACGGCCCTCGAGGTCTCGGTGCGGCTCTCGACCGTGCGGGAAATGCGGCCCCAGTCGTACACCGGCGTCGTGACCTGGACGCTGCCGATCGCGTTGCGTGCGGATTCGTTCGTGCCGCTGCCGAAAGTGGCCGAGGGCGACGCCACACCGAGCTGCACCTGCGGCCAGCGCTGGCCCTTGGCCTCGCTGATGTCGGACTCCGCGGCCAGCCACTTCGCATTCGCCTCGCGGACCTCGGGGCTCCGGGCCAGCGCCTTGCTCACGGTGCTCTGGAAGAACGCACGCGTCGCCTCGCTCATCCGCGGCCGCGCCATCGCGTCGGCTTGCACGTGCGGAGGAAGGCTGGCCGAAGCCCGTGCTGGCGCAGCCACCGCGAGGGGCGGCCGCTCGGCCGGCTTGGCGACCGGCTTCGCGGCCGACGCGGGAATCGCAGGAATCGCTGGAATGGCGGGAGTCGAAGAGCCCGGTGGACCCCCATCGGCGAAGTGACCCCATTCGAGGGTCCGCGGAGCCGACGGCGGCGCCGTTTGCGCCATCACGGCGGCGCCAAGGCAACCCGCCAGCACGGCCACGGCGTGCGCCGTGGATCGCAGTTTCTTGTGCATCTTTCTCACCTCTCCCTGAAAGCCTCACGCGCCTTCAGCACGGGCTTGAGCAGATAGCTCAGGATGGTCTTCTCGCCCGTGCGGACCTCCACCGTCGCCGTCATGCCCGGAATGATCGGGAAGTCCTTTTCGCCGGCATGCAGCGAGGCCTTGTCGGTGCGCACCAGCAGCCGGTAGTAGCTGGCATCGGCGCGGCCCTGGCGAGCCTTCTCGTCGTCTTTCAGCGTGTCGGGGCTGATGTGCTCGACTTCGCCTTTCAGACCGCCATAGATCGCGTAGTCGTACGCGGAGATCTTCACCACGGCCGGCAGGTTCGGGCGGATGAAGGCCACGTCCGAGGGCTTGATCTTGGCCTCGATCACCAACTGGTCTTCCAGCGGCACGATTTCCATGATGTCGGCGCCTTGCTGGATCACGCCGCCGATCGTGGTCACGCGAATGTTCTTGACGGTGCCCTTGAGCGGGGCACGGATGGTGGTGCGCTTCATGACGTCCTCACGCGCACCGACGTTCTCCTTGGCCTGAGCGAGCTCGCCCTCCAGGCGCGTGAGGTCCGCATTGGCGTCCGAACGGAACTTGTTCTGCCGCTCGGCGATCTGCAGCCGGAACTCGTTGGCCTGCCGCTTCATGCGCAGGATCTCGACCTCGGACATCAGGCCCCGCGCCGACAGCGGCTCCGACAGTCCGATCTCGCGCTCGGCCAGATCCAGGCTGCGCCGCAGGGCCCGCACGCTCTCGGAGAGTGTTTGCTGGCGTGCATTGAAGGCGCGCGTCTCGTCGTTCACGATCGTCGGCACGGCCATCACGTCATCCGGGAACTTCAGCGGCTCCTGATAGGCCTCGGCGCGCAGCCGCGCGATCGAGGCCTTGAGCGCGACGACTTTCGACACGCCTTCGCGATACGCCGCGCCCGCACGGGTGGGGTCGATCTCCAGCAGCACCTGTCCGCGTTCCACGACATCGCCCTCGTGCACGTACATCGCGCCGAGGATCCCGCCTTCGAGGCTCTGGATCACCTGCTCGCGGCTGGCGGGAATCACCCGGCCCTCACCGACCGTGACCTCTTCGACGCGCGCGAAATGCGCCCAGACCAGCGCCACGACCACGATCACGGCGATCAGGTACAGGACCAGCATGCTGCCTGGCGTCTTCTGCACCAGCATCGCTTCGCGAAGATCGTGCATGAACGCGAGGTCTTCCTTGCGCACACGGGCCGTTGCCGGTCGTTCGGCGGCATTCCTGATGGCCGGGGGCGGATTCGTCCCGGCGTGGCGCTGCTTGTCGTTCGCTCCGGCGGCTGCCGGCAGTCGATCGGGGGTATCGTCGCTCATTCGCTTTTCCCTTCGTTCGAGGTCTTGGCCTGCAGGCGCTCGAGCACCTCATCCTTGGGCCCGTCGGCGTACAGCCTGCCGTCGCCGTCGAGGATGACGATGCGGTCCACCATCTCCAGCACCGACAGGCGGTGCGTCGCGACGATCACGGTCTGCCCCTGCGTGGCGGCCGTCATGCGCCGCAGGAAGTACTGCTCGGTCTGCAGGTCCATCGAGCTGGTCGGCTCGTCCATGAGCAGCACGCGCGGGCGCAGCAGCAGGCAGCGTGCGAGCGCGACGAGCTGCCGCTGGCCGCCCGAGAGTCCCTGCCCCGCTTCGCCGATCGGCATGTCGAAGCCGCGCGGATGCCGCGCCGCGATCGCATCCAGACCGGTGAGCCGTGCCACCCGCAGGAATTCCTCCGTGGTCGCGGCCGGGTTGCCGATCGTCACGTTCTCGCGCAGCGTTCCGTGGAAAAGGCGGGCGTCCTGGCCCAGCAGGCCGACCGCGGCGCGAAGGTCCGCCGGATCGATCTGCCCGACGTCGATGCCGTCCATGAGCACCTGGCCGCTCAAGGGCTGATACAGGGCCGCCATGATGCGCAGCAGCGTGGACTTGCCACAGCCGATGTTGCCGAGCACGGCGACACGCTCGCCTGGTTTGAAGTCCAGGCTGATGTCCTGCAGGACCTTCGGCGACGGCTGCATCGGCGGACTCGGATACGAGAAGCCGATCTTTCGCAAGGTCACCCTGCCGGCGAACTGGGGCTTGGCGAGATAGCGCTGCCCCGGCGCGCGATCGACCGGGTGCTTCATGATCTGGTTGAGCGAGCGCAGCGCGGTCTTGGCCTGCTGATAGCGCACCGCGAGCCCGACGACCGCCGCCAGCGGCGACGTGGCACGGCTCGCAAGAATCACCGCGCCAAACAGCGCGCCCATGCTGAGCGAACCGGCATGAATCAGGTAGACCCCCCAGACCACCAGCACCACCGTCTGCAGCTGCTGGATGAGGGTCACGAGATTGACCGCCAGGCTCGACAGGGCGCGCGACTTCATGGAACTGGATGCGGCGAGCGCACTGAAATGCTCCCATTTCTGCTGCATGACGCCTTCGCCACGGCTTGCCTTGAGCGATTCGAGGCCCTCGATCGACTCGATCAGCAGGCCCTGCTTGAGCGAGCCTTCGCGGAGGTTTTCCTGCATGGCGCGTGCGAGCGGCCACTGGATCGCCACGCTGATGAGGACGATGAGCGGAATGGACAGCAGCGGCACCAGCGCGAGCGGGCCGCCGATCATTCCGATGATCGCGACGAACAGGAGGCAGAAGGGCAGATCGGACAGCGTCGACACGGTGGCCGAGGTCACGAAGTCGCGCACCGACTCGAACTCTCGCAGCTGGTTCGCCGAAGAGCCGGCCGACTGCGGCTTGAACTCCATGCGCGTGGAGAGCACCTTGCGGAACAGGGCCGCCCCCAGCAGCAGGTCGGCCTTCTTGCCCGCGACGTCCACCAGATGCGAGCGCACATGGCGGGCGCAGAACTCGAACACCATCGCGAAGACCACGCCGACCGCCAGCGACCAGAGCGTCACATAGGCCCCGGTGGGGACCACGCGGTCGTACACATTCATCGTGAAGAAGGTGCTGGCCAGCGTCAGCACATTGATGAGCAATGCCGCGAGCGCAGCACTCGCGTAGTAGCGCCGGAAGCGCCACAGCGTGGCGAAGAGCCAGTGGCCTTCGCTCTCCTGCACCTCCGGGCCCGCGCGCTCGTCCAGGCGCGGGCGCGGCTTGGCGAGCAGCGCGTGCCCGCCATAGAGCTCCCCCATGTCATTGGCGTTCAGGCTGACGCTTCCGCCGCCCGCTTCCGGCAGCACGACGTCATAGGTGGCCGCGCGGCCTTTTCCGTGACGCGCCAGCAGCACGCAGGCGCCGCCATCCTTGCGCAGCAGGACCACGGGCAACAGATAGGGAAGCAGGTCGTCCACGTCCCGCTTGATCCACCCCGCGCCGATCCCGGCCTGCTCCAGCATGCGCCCTGCGAGCGTGGGCGAGAGTCGCGCGTCGCGCGGCAAGCCCGCCTGCAGGGCGGCCATGCTCAGCGGCACGCCATGGTGAACGCACAGCCAGTGCACCGCCCACAGCAGCGTGTCCGGACCCGCCTGCGGCTGGATCGCGTTTTGCCCTTCCGCGGGCTTGTTCTGCACCATCACGGCAGTCATGAGTACTCCTTGTTGGCGACGGCATCAGGGCTGCCATCGCGCTCGACAGCGCCTCGAGACGAGGCGCGGATGAAAAATGAACACGGCTTCACTGGATGCGGCCGAGACGGCGTCGCGACGTCAAGGCATCCGGATGCGGGCTCCGGACCAGCGGCGGCGAATCACCGGTCGCGACGACTGAACCGCACTTTCGAGATCTCGGAAATGGAGACCGGCGACCCCTGCTTGCGCCGCGACCCGTTGAGGAAGTGGAATTTTCTTGAAGCGATCCGGAACGGAAAATGAGAAAGCGCTCAAAAAGCAAAACGGCGGCCGAAGGCCGCCTGATTCAGTGACTTTCTTGTCGAGCCGGAAGCCCGGCCAAACACTCACTCATGCACGCTGTCGGCATCCAGCTCGACGCGGCGGTTCGGCGCGTTGCAGTCGATGCGCTGCTGCTGCGTTCCTGCGGCCGGGCATGACACGACGGGTTCGCGACTGCCCACACCCTCGGTGCGAATGCGAGCCGAGGTGAGACCTTCTTCCGTGAGGACGCGTTTCACGGTCCGGGCCCGCTGTTCGGACAGCAATTGATTCGAGGCCGCCGAACCGATCGCATCGGCATGCCCGCGTACCGTGATCGTGCTGACGTTGTCGGTGGGCTGCGCGCGAAGCTTCTCCGCGATCTTTCGCAGTTCGGCCCGGCCCTGCGGCGTGATCGATTCGTAGTTGCCCTTGCCGAATGCGAAGAGGACGTCGCTACTGACCGTGAAGCTCATTCGCCGCGCAGGTGACGGAGGGGGCGGAGGTGGCGGCGCAGACGAGCGCGGGGCTTCCTCGCAGGCCACCACCGTGCTCGCTCGATTCACGAAGCGGCGCTGCTCGCGGGAGCCGGCGAGCGCGCGCTCCGCCTCGGCGCGCGCCAGCGGCACGGCCTCGCCCAGGCCGCTGTCGGAGACCTGCACGAAATAGGTCTTGCCGCCTTCGAGCGAGACCCTCGTCTTCGGGTTGGCCTTGCCGCCATAGCGGGGCGCATCGCCGATGTAAGCCTCGAGCGAATGCACGCCTTGTGGGACGCAGAAGCGGGTATAGCGGCTCGCCGAAAGCGCGGTGTGGAACTCGCCATCCACGTAGATATGGGCCCCGTTCCGGTCATTGCCGGCCGACGACGGCGTCGCGGACCTGAAGAAGATCACTTGGGACAGATGGGACGCCACACCGGGCGCCGCACTATAGAAAGCCTCCTCTCGATGGGCGGCTGCGTTTGCGACGGGCTGGGCGCCGGCGGCCGAAGCGAGGAAAAGACAGAGCGTCGACAGCACCAGGGCCGGGCCGCGACCGGCGCCCAGGCGCCGCTTGGAAGGAATGGAATTCGACTGTTGCATGTAAGGCTCCAGCACCCCGGCGGCCAGGCGCCGGGGTGGTAGTGGAAGGAAGGGTTAGGGCGACTCCACGAACGGCGTGGTGCCAGGAGGCCACCACGCCGCCCGGGTGGTTACAGGATCGTGACGTGAACCTTGTCTTCGACCAGCAGCTCGCTGGTTCCAGCGACGTTGGTGTAAGCGTGGTACGTCGCGCCGTTGATGGCCTTCGTACCCGCGTCGGTCCACTGGTCGGCCGCGACTCCCGTGTTGACCAGGTTCACCTGGCCCGAGACGTCGCCGTACACCACGAGCTGCTTCTTGCCGTCGTTCACGAGCACGTTGCTCTGACCGAGTCGCGTGATGTCGCTCATGTGCAGGCTCAACGAGTTGCCGCCGGAGCCGAGGTCGAACTGCTCGAAGCCCTTGACCTTGCTCTGCAGGGCCGTCAAGTCGACGTTCATGCCCCGGCCGTCGAGCACGAGGGTATCGATGCCCGCGCCGCCGTCGACGTTGGTGAAGTCCGTGCTCAGGATCTTGACCGTGTCGTTGCCGGTGCCGCCCAGCGCGATGTCCTTCGTGCCTATGTTGGAGATGGTGTCGTTGCCGCCACCGCCCGACAGGAAGTCCACGCCGCTGGTGCCGACCAGCACGTCGTCGCCCGTCGTGTACTCCTGCGTGAAGTTCGGCGTCGAGTAATACACGAACACGGAACCTGAATCGCCGAGGCCATTGGCGTCCTGCAGCGGCGCACCCACCGCAATGTCGGCCACGCCGTCGCCGTTCCAGTCACCCACCGCCACGCCGTTGCCCAGCCACTCTTCGTTGGTCAGCCCGCGCAGCGCATAGCCCTTGGACGGATCGTTGACGATGTCCTTGATGGAAATCACCGAAGCATCGAAGTTCTCGCCACGTCCGTGGACCACGTACACCGCACCGTTGTTGTTCAGGCCGTTGCTATCGGCGTAGCGCGCACCGACCAGGAAGTCGTTGATGCCGTCGCCGTTGACGTCACCCAGGCCGCGAATGCTCGTGCCGAACCACTCCGTGTCACTGCTCTGGTTGGTGGACGTGGACTTCTCGTTCACCAGCAGGAAGCCATCGGCAGCCGTGAAGGTCGGGGTGTACCCGGTCGCCGGTCCGTAGGCTGTCGAGGGAAAGAAGGCATCCAGGTTGATGTCCTTCCCATAGCCGCCCGCCTTGCCGTAGATCACCCACACCCGGCCCGGATCGCCCGGATCGGAGTACGGGGCCGCAATGGCGAAGTCGTCGATGCCGTCGCCGTTGATGTCGCCCAGACCGGTGATCAGATTGTGCGATTCCACCGTGTTCGAACCGCCGATCCATTCGTAGGGCATCGCATTGATGCGGATGCCCTGATCCGCCGTGAGGCTGCCGAGGTCGTAGTTGGCCGGGAGGCCATCCTTCGTGCCGTAGATCAGGTAGGCGGTGCCGGCGCTTGCGCCGTTCTGCCAGGACAGCACGTTGCCTGCGCGCGGATCTGCGACCACGAAGTCTTCGATGCCATCGCCGTTGACGTCGCCGACGCCGTTGATCGATTCGCCGAGGTCGCGGTTGTAGACGATACCGGGCTGCGCGACCGAGCCAACCTGTGACGAGGTTCCCGTGATCAGCGTGCCATGCACGCCGCTCGGCAGCGACCAGTTGTAGTAGGTGGTGTTGCTGTTGCTGTAGACCAGTTCGATGTTCGACCACTTGCCGGAGTGGCCATAGACCACCATGGCATTGCCGAAGCCGGCGTTGCCTTCGCGGTCACCGATCAACAGGTCCGCATAGCCATCGCCGTTGATGTCGGCGGCGCCAGTTGCAAAACCGAACCAGCTGTCGTTGGCCACCGGCAGCGCCACCTTGAAGCCGTAGCGGTTGTCGCCGTTGTCGATCGCGTTGAGGTTGAGCGTGCCGTTCGCCCAGGTTCCGTTCGCGCCGCCGAAGACCACGTAGACCTTGTCGTTCCAGTGCGAACCGACCAGGGCATCGGCGTAGCCGTCGCCGTTGATATCGCCCAGCATGTTGATGGTGTAGCCCATCCGGTCGGCACCCTCCTGGATCGGCACCGCACCGTAGATCTTCAGGCCTTGCTCCGGCGTGAGATTGGCGATGTTGCCGACGCTGGCCAAGCCTGCGGGCGAGCCGAACAGGACATAAGCCGCGCCCGTATCGCCGTACCCTGCATTGTCAAACCATGGGGCCGCGACCAGCAGGTCGTCGATGCCGTCGCCATTGAAGTCGCCGATGTTGGTCACGTCCCAGCCGAACTCGTCGGCCGCCCGCTGGCCCGAAATGACCTGCCGGACATTGCTGTCGATCACTAGGTTCGCGTTCTTGTCATCGAGCGTCGAGACGGTGCTGGACTGGTTGCCCGCCACGTCCGCCAGCACCGCCTTCAGGCGGTACGAGCCGTCCTTCAGGCTCGGCAGGTCGTAGGTCCAGCTGCCGTCGGCGTTGACCTTGATGCCGCTGGCGAAGACGCGGTCGGCCGCATCCAGCTTGCCGTTGTTGTTGACGTCGTCGAACAGCGTGACCGTCAGCTTGCTCAGGTTCGTGTCGCTGCCGGCGCCCACCTTGCCGTTGATCGTCGGCGTCTTGTTCGAGGTGATGTTGTCGGCGTTCGAGTCACCCCAATCGCTCGCGGTTGCCAGATCGACCGTGGTCTTGTTGGTCGGCCCCGTGGTGTCGACCACGACGGTCTTCGAGTCGGGCGTTCCCGGCACACCGGCCGCGGAGATCACGCGCGCGGTGTAGAGGTACGAACCCTCCGCGAGCGTGCGGCCGTCGACAAAGCTCCAGTCGGTTCCCGAGACGTTGACGTTCTGCCAGGTCTTGCCACCGTCGGTGGAAATCTGAGCGACCTGTCCGCTTTGCAGCGGTTGGCCGAGGGTTCCACGGATCGTGAGCGTCGTGTCGTTGGTGACGAAGTCACTCGCGGAAACGCCGGTGTCGTCCGTGATCCCGTCGATCGTGATCGAGCCGGGAAGGCTGGTGTCGACGACGATCGTGTAGCTCGCGCTGGGGCTGGTCTTGTTGCCTGCGGCGTCCATCTCGATGGCCGTGAACTCATTGGCACCCGGGGCCAGCGGCCTGTCCACCGCCAGCTTCCAGTAGCCATAGTCGTCGACGATGGCACGACCGAGTTCGTGGCTGCCGGTGCTGTCCTTCACCATCACGATGATCGTGTCGCCAGCCGTGCCCGTGCCTCGCAGCAGCGGCTCGGCGTCGTCGGTCGTGGCGCCCGAGACCACATTGCCGGTCACGACACCCACGTCGTCTTCCACGCCCGTGATGGCGAGCTTGCTCGCATCCGGCGGCGTGTAGTCCGTGATCAGCTTGAAGGATGGCGAAGACGCGCTGGTGTTGCCGGCCGCATCGGTCGCCCTCACCGTGAAGTCGTGCTGACCCTCATTCAGAGGCGTAGTGGGGGTGTAGGTCCAGTTGCCATCCTTGTCGGCGCTGGCCGTGCCCAGCTTGCTGCCGTTGTCGTAGATGGTCACCACGCTGCCCGGCTCGGCCGTGCCCGTCAGGGTCGGCGAGGGGTCGTCGGTGGTCGCG
>NZ_JBBKZU010000023.1:0-78033 GCF_037889935.1 Variovorax ureilyticus | reverse complement strand
GGCGTCCACCAGCCAGGGGCCGATCGGCGTGCAGGTGTCGCGGTTCTTCACGCGCAGGTTGGGGCGATACCAGTTCTCGAGGTAGTCGCGGATCGCGTAGTCGTTGGCGACCGTGTAGCCGCCGATGAAGTCGTAGGCGTCGTCCCGCTTGACCTTGCGCGCGGTCTTGCCGATCACGATGACGAGCTCGCATTCGTAGTGCATGAACTGCACGTCCGACGGGCGATAGGTCAACTGCCGATGGCCGGTGAGCGTGCTTTCGCCCTTCACGAACACCAGGGGTTCTTCCGGCGCCTTGAATTCGAGTTCCTTCGCGTGGTCCGCGTAGTTGAGTCCGAGCGCGAGGATGGTGCGCGGGCGAGGCGTCGGCGCGAGCGGCGGCAGCCAGGTGACCACGTCGAGCGGCACGCGGCGGCCATCATCCAGCAGCAATTGGCCGTCGCTTTCGACCGCGTCATGCGCCGTGCCTTCGAGGAGGATGCGTGCGCGCTTCATGCCTGTTCCTTCACGAGCGTGTTGACCAGTGTCTCGAAGCCGGGAGCGCTGATCTCGATGGTGTCTCCGGCGCGTGCGAGCGGCCGGCCGGCGTCGCAGCCGAGCATCAGCACGTCGCCGTGTGCGAGCGTCATGAATGCGCCGACGTCTTCGAGCAGCCGAGAAGCGCTGCGCACCGTCTTCGAAAAATCGACCGACTGCCGGAGCTCGCCGTTGATGCGCACTTCGAGCTTGAACTCGGCCGGGTCGGACACCTCCTGCGCGTCGCGCATGGCGGGGCCGATGCCGAGGAAGCCGTCGACGCATTTGAATTTGACCGGCGGGCGGAAGAAGCTCGCGTGCGGGATCGACAGATCGTTCATCAGCACGAAGCCTTCGACGTCGTTGTCCGGGCCGATCACCATCGCGATCGTCGCGCCCACCTCCACCGCATCCACCTGCGACGGCACGGTGATCGCGCTGCCGCTCGGGCTCCAGGTGTTGGCCGTCTTCACGTAGAGGATGGGCGCCTTCGGCGGTGCCTTGTACGGCGCCTGCGTCATCAGCGGCGCGAGCGCCTCGACTTCCGCGCGGAAGTTGAGGAGCACGCCGTAGACGGTGCCTTTGGGGAGATAGCTCATGGTTTCGCCGCCGGGCCGCCCCAAGGCGAAACGCGCCCCCTCGGGAGGCAGCGACGACACGGAGTGCGGAGCGTGGGGGTTCATGGTTGTTCCAGTGCAATCAGTTCGTCGAGCAGCGCATAGAGATGCGTGAGCTTCTCCTTGCCGAGCGACTCTTCCATCCACTTGTAGTGCGCCTCGATGCTCACCGAGAGCCGCTTCACCAGCTTGCGCCCGTGCGGCGTCGCCTCGATCACGGTGCAGCGCTGGTCGTTGGGGTCGCGGCTGCGCGTGATGAGCCCGTCGCGCTCCATGCGCGCGAGCACGCCGGTGAGGCTCGGGCCGAGGATGAAGGCCTCGCGCGCCACGCGGCCGGTTTCCACCGCGCCGTGTTCGCCGAGCACGCGCAGCACGCGCCATTGCTGGTCCGACAGCTCATGCTCGCGCAGGCTCGGGCGCGTGTGCGCCATCACGGCTTCGCGCGCCTGCAGCAGCAGGCGCGGCAAATTGCGGTGCGTGAAAGCGGTGCTCATCGTTGTCTCTCGGATTATTTAATATGTTAAATATCTGACGCAAGAATGCACCCCGGGTTAACCCTGAGTGCTCCCCTGTTTCTTGTGGCGCGCCGTCGTGCCGTCAGGCGAAGAGCTGACGGTCGACGAACTTGAGGTCCGACGAATCGAAGTACGGCCTGGCCCAATCGCCCGTGGTGCGAAGCGACCATTTCACCGTCTTGGCGGCGAAGTCCTTGGCGGCCGGCGCAGCCGACTTCAGCGGCTCCTTCTGGCCCTTCTTGGCCGCATAGCGATCCAGGAACTGGAAGTGATCGACCAGCGCAATGGCTTCGAGCGCGAACACCGTCGCTACTTCCTCGCCGTGCAGGCAGATCAGGTTGTCGCCATTGCTTTGTTCGCCGCCCAATGCAAGGTTCGACGAGCCGCAATACACCGTCGGGTTGTCGTCGTTGAATGCGCACACCACGAACTTGTGGTGGATCTGATGGCCGAGACCCACGCTGCGCACCTGGTTGAAAGGTGGCGGCAGGATGGTCGAACTCGGCTTTCCGGTCACCAGCACCCCGGTCGCCTTGCCGGGCTCGTACAGCGCGATGCCCGACGGGTTGTCCGAAATGCCGTAGCTGAAGATCTTCTGGTCCCCGTGCAGCTTGCTCAGCGACGTGTAGACGGGGCTCGTCCCGTTGTCCATCTCCATCACCGCGAACAGCACGCTGGCCTTGCCACGGCCTTTCTGGCCCTCCTGCGCGATGCGGGCCGCGATCGCGTCGAGCACGGAGGTGGCCATCTGCGGCGAATGCGGCGCGAAGCTGATGTCTCCCGCGATCCTCGGAGACAGCTTGAAGTCGAAGGTCTGAGTGGACAACTCCGACTTCACGAAGGCCGGGCCGCTCACGTCGTCGTCCCAGACGGCATCGAAGACCTTCGCGTATTCGCCGGCCACGCTCGCATCGTCGAAGACCAGCACATGGTTCGAGTTGACGTACATCCCGGTCACCGAGAAATTGGTCGACCCGCAAAGAACCTGGGTCGCGGCGCCGCCCGCCACCTTTCGCACCACGAAGACCTTGTCGTGCGCGAAGCGCTTGAAATGCCCCCGCTTGATCGCCGAGCCGTTCTTCATCGCCTTGGTGAACAGCGTCTCGAACTGGTCCTCGGGCTTGGTCATGCCCTTGTCGTGGTGCAGCGCGGCGTCGTCCAGGATCACGCGGACACGCCCGACCTTCGCGAGCGCGAGAAGGCTTTCGATCACCGTCGGTTCGTTCAGGTCGTAGGCGAAGACATCGAGCGTCAGCTTGCCGTCCGCGAGCACCTCGTCCAGCAGATCCATGATGCGGCTGCGCGCGGTGAACCCGAGCCACTCGTATTCCTCCTCGAAGCTGTATTGCTGTCCGGCGGCGTTCGCACCCGAGATCTCGGACGTGTCGAACTGGAGCTCCTTGTCGTTCGGACGGATCAGCGCCTTGGGCCCGAAGTGATTCAGGAAGCCCTGCGACTGCACGTAGCCGCGCGTGAAGCCGAGCTTCAGTCCATCCAACTCGAACGGCTGAACCGGGACCTTCACCGCGACACTGAGCTTCGGGTCCAGCGGCAGCATCGACTGCTTGTCGTCCACGTAGCGCGGCGTCACCGTGTACGTGTACATCCCCATGAACGGCTGCAGCCCCTGGTGGATCGAGCCCGGCACATGCAGCCAGCGGAACTTCTGGAACGGTGCGTTCAGGCTGGAGCCGGGCGGCTGCTTGGGGTCCTGGGCATGGTCCGGTGGCGATGCGAAGGTCAGCGTGTTGTGCAGGTAGAAGGGCGTCTGGCCCTCCGGCTCGACCTTGATGGTGAACCCGACCAGGTTTTTGGCCTTGTCCTGCGGCATGTCGAACGCCAGGAGCGTCTTGGCGTCGCCGATGTAGGCCCGGACCGAGAGTCCCGGCGTCTTCTTCGAAACAGAAGCGGTCATCCTCATCTCCACACGTTGGTTGTCGATGTTGGCTGTGCACTGCGATTCCACGCCATGGCGCGCGGCGCTCCATCATCAGTATTGGCGATGACCAAGCCCTGACTCAAGCCTCGATGCTCACCGAGAGCCGCTTCACCAGCTTGGTTCCGCGCAGCGTCGGCTCGATGACGGCGCAGCGCCGGTCTTCCGGTTCGCGGCTGCGCGCCGTGTCTCGAGGTTCAAAACTGGCCCCGGCTACAAGATGGCTGAAATCATCATCGCCAGCCCCACGATGCTGACCACCCAGATCGCCGTGCGCAGATAGGCGATGCCGGCGTAGTAGACCGGGATGTAGACCACGCGCGCCCAGAAGAAGATCTCTGCGCCCGTGGCCACCTTCGGACTGGTGGCACCCGTTGCATGCGCGACCAGGGCGATCGCGGCAAAGAACACGAAGTTCTCCAACGTGTTGCGCGCCGTGCGCTCGGCCCGACCCGCGAACGGCGTGGCCGCGGGCAGGTTCTCGCGATTGCCCAGCGCGATCATGGTGCCGGAGGGCGTCCATCCCTTCACCCGGATCAGGCTCGCAACAAGCAGCGCAAGCCAGGTCAGGATGGCCATGTAGATCACGAGCGCGAGTGTGTGGGTCATATCGAACTCCTGGTGGGCGCGCCCACGATAGGCGGGATGGCCGGCGGCCCCGCCGGGGTTTGTACCTACCGCCCGCCCGGCCGGACGGCCTCCCTACACTCGCCCCATGGCCAAGGAAAAAACAATCTACGTCTGCACCGAATGCGGCGGCACGAGCGCCAAGTGGCTCGGCAAATGCCCGAGCTGCGGCGCATGGAACACATTGATCGAACAGGTCGCGGCGCCGGCGGCGGGCGCGGCCAACAACCGCTTCGGCACCCAGTTCGCTTCGCTCGGAGGATCGGCCGAGCTGGCGACCTTGTCCGAAATCGAAGCCGCCGACGTCGCGCGCGCGCCCACGGGCATGGAGGAGCTCGACCGCGTGCTCGGCGGCGGCATCGTCGATGGCGGCGTGACGCTGATCGGCGGCGATCCGGGCATCGGCAAGTCCACGCTGCTTTTGCAGGCGGCCGATGCGCTGCAGAACATGGGCCGCAATGCGCTCTATGTCACCGGCGAGGAAAGCGGTGCGCAGGTCGCGCTGCGCTCGCGGCGACTGGGGCTCGACCATTCGCAGGTGCAGGTGCTCGCCGAGATCCAGCTCGAAAAGATCATCGCCACGCTCGACGCCACGCGGCCCACCATCGCGGTCATCGATTCGATCCAGACCGTCTACTCCGACCAGCTCACCTCCGCGCCGGGCTCGGTCGCGCAGGTGCGCGAATGCGCGGCGCATCTCACCCGCTTCGCGAAAGCCAGCGGCACCGCGGTCGTGCTCGTCGGCCACGTCACGAAGGAAGGCGCGCTCGCCGGCCCGCGGGTGCTCGAACACATGGTCGACACCGTGCTGTACTTCGAAGGCGACACCCATTCGAGCTTCCGCCTCGTGCGCGCCATCAAGAACCGCTTCGGCGCCGTCAACGAGATCGGTGTCTTCGCGATGACCGAACGCGGCCTCAAGGGCGTGACCAACCCGAGCGCGATCTTCCTGAGCCAGCACGCCGAGCCCGTGCCCGGCAGCGTGGTGCTCGTCACGCTCGAAGGCACGCGCCCGATGCTGGTCGAGATCCAGGCGCTGGTCGACAACGGCGGGCCGAGCCCGAGGCGCCTGTCAGTGGGCCTGGACCGCGACCGGCTGGCGATGCTGCTCGCGGTGCTGCACCGGCACGCCGGCGTGGCGTGCATGGACCAGGACGTGTTCGTCAACGCCGTCGGCGGCGTGCGCATCAGTGAACCGGCCGCCGACCTGGCAGTGATGCTCGCGATCACATCGAGCCTGCGTGGCAAGCCGCTGCCCAAGGGCTTCATCGCGTTCGGCGAAGTGGGCCTGGCCGGCGAGGTGCGACCCGCGCCGCGCGGACAGGAGCGTCTGCGCGAAGCTGCCAAGCTGGGCTTCAGCGTGGCAGTGGTGCCGAAGGCGAACGCGCCCAAGAAGGGCGCGAGGGAGATCGAGGGCCTGACGATCCACGCGGTGGAGCGGATCGAGGAGGCGCTGGATATCGTGAGGCAGTTGCAGTAGCCGCGCGAACTCACGCACCCAGCGCTTCGACCGCGGCTGCGATCTCTGCTGCGTTGGGCAGGGAGCAGAGGCTGTTCGGGCTATCCATCGCTTCGATATGCCGCCATGCGATGGTGCCCGCGCGATCGATCAGGAAATGGCCGACCAACTGTGTCCCATGGCTGGCCGCGATTTCGCCGTCGATCGGCTCCATCTCGAAGCCGTCCTTGGCATTGAGCGCCGCGTTCGCGGCCATGGGTTGCGTCGGTTCCGGCAACAGGCCGTTGGGGTTGATGCGCGCCGCCTCGAACTCCTCCACGCTCGCGCGGTAGGGCCATTGCGGCGGCTCGGTGCTGTCGGGCGACTGGAACGCGGCGCGCGGCACGCCGAAGGCCTGGTGCGTGCGGCACTCGGGGTCGGACAGCAGCAGCAGCGGGGTCGGCCGGAACCGGTAGTACTGCCGGGCGCGCTCCACCGGCGTGTTGATCACCGCCACCGTCTCGACCCCGGCCGCGCGCAGGGCCGGCTGCTGGGCGGCCAGCTGCATCACCTGGCGGCGGCAGAAGGGGCAATGCAGGCCGCGGAAGAGGCCCAGGAGAAAGGGGCGGCCGCGCAGGTCCGCCAGGGCGACCGTGCCTTCCTGGCTTGCTGACGGCAGCACGAATTCGGGGGCGGGATCGCCTCGTTGCAGGGGGGATTGCGGTGCTCCCATGGGCAACCTCCTTCATCGATTGGGCCGGCGAGGCGGTGGGCGCTCGACCGTAGCACTTGTTGCGACGGGGCACAACGCGCGGGGCTGGACGGCGGCAGGTGGATGCGCTGGCAAGCTGCGCGAGTCGCGTCGAAAAAGGACGCGGCCGGGATTGGACTCCCGAAAGCAATCTCTGCGGCGAAGGTCGCAGATGCCTGCATTGGTTTGCGAATTCGTCGCGTCGTGCCTCCTTAATGGCGGCTCGACGGGCGGGCGCGAGCCCGGCCGGTTTCTCGCAAGAGGTTGCCCGGTAAGTCCAACTCGTCGAGCTGCCGCCTCGATTGGACTCGGAGCGGCGGTTTCAGCAAACCGCAACCTCAGGGAGGCCAAAAAATGGCCAAGACAGATCGTAAAGGCGGGCGTTCGTCCAACGTTTCCAAGTCCGGCAAGCGCAAAGCGGTCGGGCGTCGACGCTCGACGGATGCCGCGTTCCGGAAGTCAGCGAGGAGGAAGGTCAGCGATGCCGCGCTCCTCGTCGAAGACGAGTTCAACAACCTGCGTGCGGCGCATCGCGCATACGACTGCGTGCAGAACCTCTTGACGCCCCTCAGCCCGCTGGAAGTGGATGAGTTCCGCATCCACCCGCTCGAGTTGAGCGCATTGATGGAGGTTGTCAACGCGGAGATGGTGCGGCGCATACAGACGGTGACCGATGCGATTGAGTCGGTGCGGGAGGCGTTGCACTGAAATAGCCAGAGCGCCCGTCTGCTGGTGCATTGGGTGCGGCGGTCACGGCACTACGGCAAGTGCACTTCGGCCGTCGCCAAAGACGTGAAGTCATCGGCTCCCCCCACCAGCAGCACATTCCCATTCGACTGCAGCGTTGCGGTGTGGAAGTAGCGAGGCTGGGTCATGGACCCGTTGGGCGTCCACTGCCCACTGCCGGAGTCGTACACCTCCGTCGAAGCCAGCGTGGCGTTGCTGCTGTTGTACCCACCGGTACTCAGCACCCTGCCATCGTCCAGCAAGGTCGCGGTGGCGCCGGTGCGGCCGGTGCTCAACGAGCCGGTGGCCGTCCAGGTGCCTGCGACGGGGTCGTAGCGTTCTGCCGTCGCGAGCGAACCGCCGCCCGCGGCGCCGCCGTTTCCTCCGGTCACCAGCAGCCGGCCATCGGGCAGCAGGGTCGCGGTGTGCGTCAGTCGCGCGGCAATCATCGGGGCGGTGGCGGTCCACTGGCCGTTGCCAGGCTGGTAGATCTCCGCCGAAGAGAGCGGGCTGCCGTTGGTTCCGCCCGCCACCAGCACCCGGCCATCCGGCAGCAAGGTCGCGGTGAACACGCTGCGAGCGGCGTGCATGGTGCCGGTGGCCGTCCACTGCCCGGTGGCCGGATCGAACAGCTCCGCCGAAGCGAGGAAGCTGCCGCTGGTTCCACCCGCGACCAGCACCCGGCCGTCCGCCAGCGGCGTGGCGGTGTGGCCGCTGCGGGCCACGCTCATGGCGCCGGCTGATGACCACCGGCCGGTGGCAGGGTTGTAGATCTCCGCTGACGCGCGGAAGGCGCCGCCGAGATCCTCGCCGCCCGCGACCAGCACGCGGCCGTCCTGCAGCAGGGTCGCGGTGTGGAAGAAGCGGGGAGTGCTCATCGCGCCGGTGGCCGTCGGCTGCTGGGTGCCGGGCACATAGAGCAACGCCGTGGCCAGGGTGTCGATGTCGTTGTACCCCCCGGCGACAAGCACCTGGCCGGAGGTCAGCAGGGTCGCGGTGTGGTTGGTGCGCGCGCTGCTCATGGCGCCGACCGGGACGCCCGTACCGGGGAGGGCGACCGCGATGCTGATCGTCGTGGAGACGGCGCCCGCTGCGTTGCTGCCGGTCACCGTGAAGTCGGCGGCAGCGCTCGTGCCTTGCGGCGTGCCGGAGATGACGCCCGTGATGGTGTCGATGCTCAGCCCCAAGGGCAGCGTTGGCGTCACGAAGAAGATGGTGATCGGGCCGCCGGTGCTGCTCGGCAGGTTGGGGGTGATGGGCCTGCCCGTGGCGTACAGGGCGCTTGCTTGCTGGTAGCGCAGCGAGGTGGGCGCCGCGAGCGGCGGGTCGCGGACCTCGATCTGCAGCACGGTGCTCGTCGAGCCTGCGCTGTTGCTGGCGGTTACCGTGAAGCCCGCCCGCGCAGCGGCCCGGCTGGGCGTGCCGGAAATGACGCCGGTGACGGGATCGATCGCCAACCCGTCGGGCAGCGTCGGCTGCACCGCAAAGCTGCCGACATCGCCGCCATCCACGGCGGGGTGGTTCGGCGGGATCGGCTGGCCGACGGTGTAGACGGCATCCTGGTTCTCGAAGCTCAGGTTCGCCGGGGGCGCTGCCTTGGCCCGGACCTCGATCAGCACGCCGGTCGTGACCGTGCCGATGAAGTTGATGCCGGTGACGGTATGAAGCGTCGGCACGGCCACCACCTTCGGCGTGCCACTGATGATGCCGGTCGTCGGGTCGATCTGGAGCCCGTCGGGCAACGCCGGCCGGACGACGTACCGAAGGATCAGGCCGCCGCTACTGCTCGGCACGTTCGGCGTGATCGGGCGACCCAGCGTGTAGACGACGGCATGGCGTTCGTAGTGCAGCCCGGCGGGCGGCGAAGTCGTGCCGGGGACTGGGAAGCCACTGCCACCGCCGCCACAGGCATTGACGCAGAGCAGGGCCAGCATGCTCAGGGCCCATGCCAGGAGGCGCAACACGCTTGGCCATGATGTCGTCTTCATGCCGACTCCTCTCCTGTCCCTCCAAGGGGGCCGGAGTATGAGCCGACGTGCTAGCAGCTGTCCAGCGGTGCATTCTTTCCCCCGGAGCGTTCGAGGATCGTTTCCGCACGGGCAACGAGTTGGTCTGCATCGACGATCCCATTGACGAGGCCGTTCCGGTGCGCTTCCGTCGCGTCGATCGCGTCCGCCGTGAGGATGAGCTGCAGCGCGCGGCCCTTGCCGACGAGACGCAGGAGGCGCATCCCGCCGAAACCGCGAACGAAGGACTTCGCTTCCGGCCCGCCGGATCTCGCGTGCGCCGCCGCAAGCCGCGAGGTGCAAGCCATCGCCAGTTCGCACCCGACGCCCGACGCGAAGCTTCACCGCCGCGATCACCGGCTTGCCGAGGCGCTCGACCAGATCGAAGGCACGTCGACCGCTGCGCGTGAACGCCTGCGCATCGATAGCAGAGAGCGAATCGGTCCCGCCGTGCAGGCGGGCGCGATGTCGCGGGTCTTCGGTTCAGCTCTGCGCCTGGCACGACGCCAGCACGCTGGGCCACCCGTACTCGCGGCCTATCAACGCACGGGCAAGAAGGTAGTTGTTCCGCGCGCGCTCGCTCAGGTTGTCCATTTGCACCAGGCCGCTGGCATCGCAGGGAAATGACAGCGCGCGGCCCGTGCCGCTGAGCGCGGGAAAGCGCAGCTCGAAGGCGGACGGTGCAGCGGGCGACTTGGGGGCGTGCATGGCGGGGTCCTCGCGGTTCATTCCGATGAAGCAGTTCCAGGAAGCAAGCGCGTGCGCCTCACGCGAGATGGCGTCCGTGCAGGGCGATCTCGATACAGGCAAGGAAGTCCTCCGCGCTGAAGGGCTTGGCGAGAAAGCAGATCACGCCGGCCTTCAAGGCGTGCGCGCGCGCCCCGTCGTCGGGGTAGGCGGTGATGAGGACCGTCGGAATCGGAGTGCCGGCGGCGACCAGGTGGCGGTGCAGCTCGAGCCCGGTCATCCCCGGCATGCGCATGTCGGCGACGAGGCACTTGACGGCGCATGTTTCCTTCGAAAGCAGGAAGCGCTCGGCCGAGCGGAAGGTGGCGGCGGACCAGCCGGCGGAGTCGAGCAGGTCTTTCGTGGTGTCTCGAACCGATTCATCGTCATCGACGATCGCTATGGTCGGCAGGTCGCGCACTTGGGTCTCCTTGCAGGTCTTCTCTTCTGGAGCGTCGGTGCAAGACTAGGCCGATCGTGCGCCGAAGACCATTGCACGTGCGAAGCGCGCTCTACGACTTTGGTTTAGGCGCCTAGGGCTTTGGATCGGCGAGGCCGAGCGTGTCCGCGATGCGCACGAGCTGCGCCAGGGACTTCACCTGCATCTTGCGCATGATCTGCCCGCGGTGGACCTTCACGGTGGCCTCGCTGATGCCCAACTCGGCAGCGATCTGCTTGTTCACGCGCCCGGCGCTCACCAGCGCCATGACTTCGCGTTCGCGCTGGGTGAGCGCCGCGAAGCGTTGCCGGAGCTCCGCGACGAGCGCGGTCTGGCGCCGCTGCGCACGGTGCCGCTCGATCGCGGCATCGATCGCATCGAGAAGCTCCTGGTCGCGGAAGGGCTTGCTCAGGAACTCGACCGCGCCGGCCTTCATGGCGCGCACCGTCATCGGGATGTCGCCGTGCCCGGTGATGAAGATCACCGGCAGATCGACGCCCGCGCGCGGGAGTTCTTGCTGAAAGCTCAATCCGCTTGCACCGGGCAGCCGAACGTCGAGCACCAGGCAGCCGGGCGCGTCCGGGCGCTGCGCCTGCATGAAGTCCTGCGTCGAGGCGAAGAGGCGCACGTCCATGCCCACGGAGGCGAGGAGATCCTGAAGCGCCTCGCGCATGGCCAGGTCGTCGTCGACCACGAAGACGACGGGCCGCTCGGTAGCCACTACGCCTCCCGTTCGCCGACCGGCAGCGAAAACCGGAACACGGCGCCGTGCGGCACGTTCGGCACGGTCCAGAGCTGGCCGCCGTGGGCCTCGATGATCGACCGGCTGATCGACAGCCCCATGCCGATGCCCTGCGCCTTGGAGGTATGGAAGGGCTCGAAGAGTTTGTCCGCGATCTCGGGCGCGATGCCGGGGCCCGAGTCGCGCACCTCGATGCATACGCCGCCTTCCGCTTCGCTCGCGCCGATGACCAGCCGTCGCGGGCGATTGCCGGGCGAGCTCATCGCCTCGATGGCGTTGACGATCAGGTTGAGGATCACCTGCTGGAGCTGCACCCTGTCAGCCCGCACGGACGGCAGGCCTTCGGCAAGCGTCTCCTCGAGCGCGATGTTGTTGCGGCGCATCTGGTCGCGTGTGAGCGCAATCACGTCGAGGATGGCCCGGTTGACGTCGACGCGGTCCCGCCGCGGCGGCTGGCGCATGACCAGCGCGCGGATTCGGTCGATGACCTCGCTGGCGCGTTTGCCGTCCCTGGCAATGCGTTCGAGCGAGCGCCGTGCCTTGTCGAGTTCGGGCGGCCGGGCCGCGAGCCAGCGTGCGCAGGACCCCGCGCTCGCGACCATGGCCCCGAGCGGCTGGTTCACCTCGTGCGCGATCGAGGCCGCGAGCACGCCGAGCGTGGTCACGCGGTTCACCCGCGCCAGTGCTGCCTGCGCCTCGCGCAGGGCCTCCGACGCGAGGATGTGGTCGGTGAGATCGCGCGTGATCACGAGCGCGGCCTCCACGCGCTGCGAATCGAGCCGCAGCGGCGAGTAGGACACCGACAGGTAGTGGCGCCCCCGATCGGTCGTGAACCAGTCCTCGAACGTGAACTGCTCGCCGGCGAGACAGCGGTCGAGCCTCGGCTTGACGGCGTGCTCGAAGAAGTCGGTCCCGAGGAAATCAGCGACATGCTTGCCGACGATCTTTCCGGCCGGCATCCTCCAATGGCGTTCGTAGACCGCATTGACCCTTTGAAAGTGGTAATCCCGCCCGATCACGGCCACGCCATCGGAAGCGCTCTCGAACATCTGCCGCGTCAGGTACTCGGCCCGCCTGAGCTCCGTCATGTCCTGCACGATGCCGAAGAAGCGCCGAGGCCGGCCGGAGGGATCGCGCGCGACGTCGGCGCTGTTGTGGATCACGCGCACCTCGCCGTCGGGACGCACCACCCGGTATTCCATGTCGAAGCGCGGACCACCCTGCACGCCAGTCTCATAAGCCTGTTCCACCCTTTCCCGGTCGTCCGGGTGGACAGGGTCCAGCAAGCGACCTTCCAGTAGCCCGGACCCGGGCCGCCGCAGGCCGTGGATGCGGAAAGCCTCTTGCGAGGCGGTCGCCCGGCCGCTGTCCAGGTCGGCTTCCCAATGGCCGAGATGTGCCATGCGCTGCGCCTCTTCGAGCTTGCGCTCGCTTTCGCGCAGGCTGCGGAAGATGAGAAGACTGGTGAGCGCGTCGTCGAGCCGGTGTCCGATCTCCTCGAACAGCCGCTTTTCCTGCGCCGTCCAGGCGCGCGGGCGCGAGCATTGGTGCAGCCCGAAGAGGTAAGGTTGATCGGCCTTGGGGTACAGCGCCATGGCGAGCACGGACCGGATGCCGAAACTCTGCGCGAGCACCGCCGGCACCTGGAGTTCGCAGCCAGGACCGAAACACACGGCGCCGCTCGCAGCGAGCGCTGTCCGGTACACCGTGGCGACATCCGGATCGACAGGCATCTTGGCGCCCAGGCTGAACGCGCCGGGAAACTCCGGCCGAGTCTGCTCCATGACCGCACGCCACCAGTCGGCCTCCGGATCGCACGGATAGGTGAGCCATGCCCGATCGCAGGCAAAGATGTCGAGGACCGCGTCGAGCACATCGCTCATCATCTTCTCGAGGTCGTTGGTTCCCTGCATGGCCCGGTCGACGCGGTTCATGCTTTCCAGGAACCACAGATGCGCGCGCCGTTCCTCTTCCGCGCGCTTCAGGTCTTCGATGTCGGTGAGGATTCCATACCACTTCAGGATCCTTCCACCTTCGCCCCGCATCGGGACGGCGCGGCTCAGGAACCAGCGGTATTCGCCGTCCGCGCGACGAAGGCGCGCCTCCTGCTCGAAGGGCTCGCCGCTCGCCAGGTGATGCGCTCGCGCTTGCGCGTAGCCGGGCAAGTCTGCGGGATGAATTGCATCCAGCCAGTTCGCCCTGGCGCTCGGGAAGCCGGTGTATTCGGTCCCGCGCCGGTTGACGAGCACGCCGGAGCCATCGCCGTTGGCGACGAACACGATCGCCGGCATCGTCTCGAGCACTTCCCGAAGCTCCTTCTCGCTCCGGCGGAGTGCATCTTCCGCGCGCCTGTGCTCGGTGATGTCCCGTCCGACGCCCCGGTAGCCCGTGAAGCGCCCCGCTTCGTCGAACACCGG
This sequence comes from Variovorax ureilyticus, assembly GCF_037889935.1. Lineage (NCBI taxonomy): Bacteria > Pseudomonadati > Pseudomonadota > Betaproteobacteria > Burkholderiales > Comamonadaceae > Variovorax > Variovorax ureilyticus. Next base: position 64,577 of record NZ_JBBKZU010000023.1, on the reverse strand, counting down.
CAGCCCGGAGACCGACACATGGCGTATGCCCCCGTCGGAGGTGGCCCGGGCCAGCTCGAAGTCGCGGAACGGGACATGGGCATCGAGCGCTGCGCGGTGCTGACGCCACGCCTCCTCGTCCGGCTCCAGATAGGGCACTTCCCATCGCGTCTTGCCGATCTCCGAGCCCGGCGCCGGTGCCCGGTCGAACGGTGCGGAATACTCCTGCCGCGTGAAGCGGTGCTGCGCGTCGCTCTCCCAGTACACGTCGAAAGAGAACTTCACGAGCGTGCGAAAACGCTCCTCGCTCTCGCGCAACGCCTCTTCCGTGTGCTTGCGCTCGGTGATGTCCTCGCACGCCACGAGCAGCACCGGCCCATTCCTCAGCACGACTGCGTTGGCCGACTCCCGGACCCACAGCACCGTGCCGTCCTTGCGGACCTTGCGCGCACTCCAGCGCATCACGCGCCCCGGTTGCCGGAAAGCCTGCTCCGCGTTTGCCTGGACGAACGCCCGATCGGCTTCATGGAACACGTCCAGCACCGGCTGGCCGACCAGTTGGCTCACGCGCCAGCCCAACTGCTCGGCCCCGACGGGATTCACCGACAGGATCGTGCCGGCCGCATCGATGATGAAGTACATCGTGGGATTCGCTTCGAATGCGGCTCTCCATTGCTCCTCGAGATCCTGCCGAGCCTCTTCGGCCCGCTTGCGCTGCGTGATGTCCGTGTTGGTCGCGAGGATCGCCACCGGCTTGCCCCGCTCGTCTCGCTGCAATGCCAGGCGGCTCGCGACGACCACCGGCGTTCCGTCCCGCCTGTGATGCACCAGTTCGCCTTCCCAGCGTCCGGTGCGCAGCACCTGCGAATCGATCTCTTCGAGGGGCACGGCGGAGAGGGTCTTCAGCAGTTCGCGCGCAGACTTGCCGAGCGCCTCCTCGGCCGTCCATCCATACATCTCTTCGGCGCCTCGGTTCCAGTATCGGATCGCCGCTTCCATGTCGCGCACGAACATGGCGTCATGCGTCAGATCGAGCAGTTCGGCGTGCCCGGGCAGGGACGCTTCTGCATGCCGCTCGGAAGGCCGACATGCCGAGCGCGAGAGCGTTTCGTCGCCTTTACGTATGGTCACGAGCGACTCCAAAAGGCGTCGCGGCATGTGAGCCGCCGCATGTCGCGCAGCGCCGGTGGCGGGCCAGCTCCTCCTGGGGGCGTGGAGAACGCCATTTTGAACGTCCCCGTGACTGCTGTCACGGCACCGGCACGCTGGTGCTCTACACGGTGACGGAAGGCAGCCATGCCCTCACCATGTCCGACGGCAAGGTGACGGGCTTCTCGGGGACCGCCAAGGGGTCTACAAGCTGGCGAGCGGAGCTGCCGCGCCGCTGACCGGCAAGAGCTTGACCGCGAAGTTTCGAAGCATCGAGCGCGGCCAGTTCGTGATCGACACCACCGTGGACTAAGGCGCGCTGGTCTACGTGTGCTGCACGGCCGTTGTACCGGCCGCCGCCACGCGCGTCTGCCGCTCCCTCACCATCTCCCGTAGCTTGTGCACGAACTCCTCCAGCGCAAAGGGCTTGCTGATCATCTGCATGCCCTCGGCGAGGAACTCCGAACGGTTGAGTGCGTATTCCGCGTAGCCGGTCATGAAGAGCACCGGCAGGCCGGGCCGGCACTGGCGCGCCTGTTCGGCGAGTTGTCGTCCGTTCATGCCTGGCAGGCCGACATCGCTGACGAGCAGGTCGATCTGCAGGCGCGGCTCCAGAAGGAACGGCAGCGCCTCGTTTCCATTCGCCGCCTCCAGCGCGCGGTAGCCGTGCTGGGCCAGCACTTCGAGGACGAAGAGGCGAACGCTCGGGTCGTCTTCCACGACGAGAACGAATTCCCCGTTGCCTTGCGGCAGTGGATCGGGCATTGGCGCTTCCGTGCCCGCGGCCGCCTGCGTGGCGCGCGGCAGCAGCAGCGTGACGGTGGTGCCGCGGCCCGGTTCGCTGTCGATCTGCACATGCCCGTGCGACTGCTGCGCAAAGCCGTAGACCATGGACAGCCCCAGGCCGGTGCCCTGCCCGATCGGCTTGGTGGTGAAGAAGGGGTCGAAGGCGCGCGCGAGCACATCCGGCGTCATGCCCGTGCCGGTGTCGGCGACGCGCAGGGCAATGTAGCGACCGGGCAGGAAGCCGTCGATCTCGCGCTGGGCCGAAGGGGGCACCACGATTTCTTCCGTGGAGATCGTGAGGTCGCCGCCGCGCGGCATCGCGTCGCGCGCGTTGATCGAAAGGTTGAGGATCGCGCTTTCGAGCTGGCTCTCGTCGCCGACCGCAAACACCGCTTCCGGCGTGAGGTTCACGCACAGGCGGACCTGTTCGCCGAGCGAGCGGCGCATCAGCTCTTCCATCGACCGGATGAGCGCGTTCACATCGACCGGCCGGGGATCGAGCGACTGGCGCCGCGAGAAGGCGAGCAGCCGCTGCACCAGCGCTGCGGCGCGCTGCGCGGAACTGGCGGCGGTTTCGACGAAGCGGTCGAGATCCTGCGTACGGCCCATGGCGATACGGCGGCGGATGACTTCGAGCGCGCCCGTGATGCCCTGCAGCATGTTGTTGAAGTCGTGCGCGATGCCGCCGGTGAGCTGTCCGATGGCCTCCATCTTCTGGCTGTGCAACGTGCGCTGTTCGGAGGCGCGCAGTGCGGTCACGTCGCGCCCGACCGCATGGACGAAGCGGTCGTCGGGCACCGCGGTCCATGAAAGAACGCGCAGGCTCCCATCCTTGTGCCGCAGCCGGCATTCGAAGCGCGAGGCGAGGTTCCCCTTGGCGAGCCGCGCGAGTTCGGCGGCCAGGGCGGTCGTGTCGGGCGGCGCGACCCGCTCGAGGATCGAACTGCCGACCAGTTCCGATTCGTTCCATCCCAGGGTGGCCTGCCAGGCGGGGTTCACCGCGATCACGCGCCCTTCGAGCGAAGTGACGACCAGCAGGTCGGTGGAGAGTTGCCAGAGGCGGTTGCGGTCGCGGGTGCGTTCCTGCACGCGCTGCTCGAGCTCCGCTTCGCTCGCCGCGAGGCGGCGGGTGGCGTTCACGCGGTCGGTGGTTTCGCTGACGATGCACAGCACGCCGCCGACCTGGCCGTCGGGCAGGCGCACGGGCGAATAGGAGATGTCGAAGAACACCTCTTCCATGTGGCCGTGGCGGTTGATCTGGAAGGGGCGGTCCCGCGCGGCCACGGTTTCCCCGCCGAGGAGGACGCGGTCGAGCAGCGGGCACAGGTCGTCCCAGAGCTCGGTCCAGTATTCGCGGCCGGGGCGGCCCATCGCGGCGGGATGCTTGTCGCCGATGGTCGGCGCATAGGCGTCGTTGTAGAGCGCGCAGTACAGCGGGCCCCAGAAGAGAACGATCTGCGCCTGCGAGGGCAGCATGAGATCGACCACCGTCCGCAGGGCCTCGGGCCAGTCGCCCGGCGCCCCGAGCGGCGAGTTGCCCGCGTCGAGCGCGCGGATGCGGGCAGCGGCGTTCCCGGCCGCGATGGGCCAGGGTGCGGGAGACGACACTTGGTGCATGGGCCGCGCAGGAGCTGGGGGATGTTGCAAATTGTGCGCCGATCCTGCTCACCAGCGCTGTCAGAAGAACGCCCGATTTCGCCCGGGGGTTGCGCCGCAGGCCCGGTTTTCGGACGCGCGACAATCGCGCCCATGAATTTCGGCAAAGTCCTGGTGCCCCTCGTCGGCATCGTATTGATCGCTGGCGCGTGGCGCAGCTACGGTTGGGCCGGCGTGGCGCTCGTCGCGGGCGCGATGGTGATGTTCGTGCTGCTGCACCTCAACCGCGCGATCCAGGTGTTGAAGCGCGCAGCCGATCGCCCCATCGGCACGGTCGCCAGCGCGGTGATGCTCAATGCCAAGCTCAAACCCAAGGCGAGCCTGCTGCATGTGGTGGCGCTGACCCGCGCCATCGGCGAACTGCGCTCGCCGGCGGACACGCAGCCCGAGATCTTCCGCTGGGCCGACGCAGGCGGGTCGTTTGTCGATGCGACCTTCGTCAACGGCAAGTTGACCGAGTGGAAGCTGGTGCGGCCCGAGCCGACGGAAGAAGAGGCTGCCGCGATCGAGGCCGATGCACCGGCTTCCGATGCGGTCAAGCCGGGCGCGACGGACGCGCTGCGTCCGCCGGTCTGAAGAAGCCCTGACGCCGGCTTAGAACGGCGCGGAATCGTCGGCCAGCGCTTCTTCTTCAGCCTTGGCCGATGCAGCCGGGGCCGATGCCGCAGCAGGCGCCGCACCCAACTGCATTTCGCCACCCAGCGCTTCGAGCAGGTCCGGCACCAGTTGGCCGAGCTCGCCGGTCGCAATCGCGGCGTCGGCATCGAAGTTGTCTTCCTTGCCCGATCCCGACCCCGGCGCATCGTCCAGCGTGCCTTCGAGGAACACGATCTTGCGCAGCTGCATGCCCTCGGTCAGCTCGAAGGACACGCGGTCGTCCCAGGTCATGGCCAGCCGCGTCGGGCGCTTGCCGCTGGCGATGTGCTGGCGCACTTCGTCGATGTCCAGCGGGTGCTTGGCGTAGCGCACCACGGACTTCGACTCGTCGCTGGCCTTGAGCTCGCATTCGCGGTCGATGGTGAAGCCGGCCGGCGGCTCCTGGCTCGACAGCCACTCGGCCATCGCGGCGGCGGGCTCGACCTGCGTGTTGACGAGGCTCACCGCGAAGCCGTCGAGCGCCTTCACGAGGCTCGTGACCACTTCGTCGGCGCGCTGCGCGTTGCTGGCGTTCACGACCAGGCGGTGCGACTGCGGGTCGATCCACACCGCCACGCGCGCATGGCGGGTGAAGGCAAGCGGCAGCAGCTCGTGGGTGATGTCTTCCTTGAGCTCCTTCTTTTCCTTCTTGCCGGGCTTGCGGCCGGTGGTGGCCTCGATCTGCGCGGCGCGCTCCTCGACCTTGCGGCGCACGACCGAGGCCGGCAGGGTCTTGCTCTCGATCATGAATTCGAGCAGCCATTGCCCGCCCACCGACTCGACCAGCGGGCCGTGCGCTTCGCCGCGGGGCTCGACCCAGCCGATGGACTTCTCCTGCGATGGGCCGCAGGGCACGAAGCGCTGGGCATCGAGGCCCTTCTGGACCTCTTCGAGCGGCTGCGACCAGGTGGTTTCGATGCGGTAGACGATGACGTTCTTGAAGACGGACACAGGAACCTTTCAATAAATACTCCCCCATGCGCCTGCGGCGCTCCCCCTCGAGGGGGCGCACCCAGCGGCCCGGCAAAGCCGGTTCCGCGGGTGCCCTGGGTTGGGCTGCGGCGGTTTCATGGGGCGCGCGCAGCCCGGTGGAAGCAAAGCCGAGCATTGTCGATGCGTCGGGATTGGGCTCGGCCGTAAAATCGTCAGCTTTTGCGACATTCCCCTCCCCGAAGGACAAAGAACATGAGCGCGCTGCCCCCTGCACTGGACGACCGTGACGGCAAGATCTGGATGGATGGCGATCTCGTGGACTGGCGCGACGCCAAGATCCACGTGCTGACCCACACGCTGCACTACGGCTGCGGCGTCTTCGAAGGCGTGCGCGCCTACAACACGGTCAACGGCACCGCGATCTTCCGACTGCAGGAGCACACCGAGCGCCTCTTCAACAGCGCCAAGATCCTGCGCATGAAGATCCCGTTCTCGCAGGAGCAGGTCAACGAGGCGCAGAAGCAGGTGGTTCGCGTCAACAACCTCGAAAGCTGCTACCTGCGCCCGCTGGCGTGGATCGGCTCCGAGAAGCTCGGGGTGAGCCCCAAGGGCAACACCATCCACGCGATGGTCGCCGCGTGGTCGTGGGGCGCCTACCTGGGCGAGGAAGGCCTCAGGCAGGGCATCCGCGTGAAGACGTCCAGCTACACCCGCCACCACGTCAACATCACCATGACGCAGGCCAAGGCGGTCAGCAACTACAGCAACTCGATCCTCGCCAACATGGAAGCGACGGAAGACGGCTACGACGAAGCGCTGCTGCTCGACTCGGCCGGCTTCGTCTCCGAAGGCGCTGGCGAGAACATCTTCGTGGTGAAGGGCGGCGTGGTCTACACGCCCGACCTGTCGGCCGGCGCGCTCAACGGCATCACCCGCAACACCATCCTGCACATCTGCAAGGACCTCGGCGTCGAAGTCGTGCAAAAGCGCATCACGCGCGACGAGGTCTACATCGCCGACGAAGCCTTCTTCACCGGCACCGCGGCCGAAGTCACGCCGATCCGCGAACTCGATCGCGTGCAGATCGGCATCGGCTCGCGCGGCCCGGTAACCGAGAAAATCCAGAACGCGTTCTTCGACATCGTGAACGGACGCAATCCAAAGTACGCCCACTGGCTCACGAAGGTCTGAGAGAAGCCCATGTCGTCCCCCAAAGCCGTCATCGAACTGCTCGCCAAAGACCTGAACGACCAGGGAGGCGTGTTCTGCCCCAGTCCCAAGGCGGACATGAAGCTCTGGAACACGCACCCCAAGGTCTACCTCGACGTTGCGCGCACCGGCGAAGCCAAGTGTCCGTATTGCGGCACCGTCTACCGCCTCAAGGCGGGCGAGGTGGCCGGCAGCCACCACTGAAGTCCATGGGTCTCCTTCACGCCGCGGGTGGAGGCTCCATCCGGGCGATACCGCTCTTCGGCATCTTCAGGGCCCGGCGCCGTGCGCTGGCACTGCCTGCGCGGGGCCTGTTCCTCGTCAACGTCAAGGTGGGGCGCGGCTGCAGCAACAAGCTGTCGTCCGGGCTCGCGGGCGCGTATGTCTCGGCCTATGTGACCGCCGCCGACCAGGACGCCGCCACGCGGCTCGCGATCACCAAGCTCACCGCCAAGGGCTTCGAGTTCCTGGGAACGCAGGGCCCGGTCTCCCGTATCGAACTCGACGATTGGGCGCAGCACATCGCGCAGTCGTGGCCCGAGTTCGTCGACGAACTTCCGAAGCGCGCCGAACTGGCGGCCGCCATGTCGAAGGACATGGTGTTCTTCGGCCCGTTCGTGGGCTACGAGCGGTCGGCCTGAGGGCTGATTGACAGTCCCTGCCGCCTGCCTAGCATGGCGGCGTGGATTCGACGTGCCTTCCAAGGCCGGAAGGGACTTGCGGCGGATGAAACGCCGTGCCTTGCTCCTCGCGCCGGCCGCCACTGCGCTTTCGATGCTCGCAGCTTGCGCGCAGAGACGGGTTCACGCCCAGGGAGAGCCGGAGTCGCTGGTGGACGCTGCCCTGGCGCAGCTTCTTGCCCAGCCGTCGGAGCATCCCTTCGGCGCGGTGGTCGACTTCTCCCGCCATTCGTCCGAGCCGCGCTTCCACCTGGTCGAGCGCAGTTCCGGGGAAATCGTTCAGAGCTTCGTCGTCGCCCATGGCATCGGCTCGGCCGCGCCCGCGGACGACGGCTACGCGGAGGTGTTCTCCAACGTCGAAGGCAGCGAAGCCAGCAGTCTCGGGCTCTACAGGACGGGCGACACCTACGTGAGCGAGCAGCTCGATCACGGGCTGTCGATGCGGCTGCATGGCCTGTCGCCCAGCAACAGCAACGCCTACAAGCGGCTGATCGTGGTCCATGCCCACTGGTACATGGAGCCGAGCAACATCCGCGAGCGCGGCAGCGCCGGCCTGAGCGAAGGGTGCATGGTCTTCTCGTACAAGGACCGGGATGTCGTCGTCGACCTGCTCAAGGGCGGCGCGCTGATCTTCGCGGTGAAGGATCTCGCGCGCCTTCAGGCCTGAAGGCGCGCCGCCAAGCTCTGCGGCAAGAGGCCGCGCCATGAATCGCCCGGCGCCTGCGCCAGCCGCAGGTACACCATCGACACCCACAGGATCGACAGCCCGATCTGCGCATCGCGAAGCGCGGAGTTGAGGCTGGTCGCGACCAGCAGGATCAGCGTCGCGACGAAGGCATAGCGCCCCGCGACATCGTCGCGCCGCCACGCCAGCCAGATCGCGGTGAGCACGATCGCCAGGAGGCAGAGCGAACCCGGCACGCCCGCCTGCGAGCCCATCCACAGGAAGTCGTTGTGCGGCATGTTGTAGTCCGCGAGCAGCTTCGGCCCGCGCAGATGCCATTGCTCGGTCCATCCGCCGATGCCCCAGCCGGCGATCGGACGGTCGATGATCATGCGCGCGGTGTCGCGGTACATGTAGTAGCGCACCACCCAGCTGCCCTCCGACACCGAGCCCGCCTGCGCGGCTTCGAGCTCCTGCATGCCGAGCTCGAACTTCTGCTGCACGCCCGGCGAATTCCACAGACCCACGGCGACCACCGCGCCGCCGATCACCATCGCCACGGCAAGAAGCTTGAGCTGCCGGCGCCACTTGTGCACGCACGCCGCGGCGGAAGCGATCAGCAGCGCCAGCAGCGAAGTGCGCGAGACCAGTGTCAGCGTGATGATGGCAACCACGGCCAGCACCAGCGCAAGCGCTGCCAGCACACGCCATGGCCGATGCTCCATGAGCGACTTGAGGCCGAACACCACCGCCGTCGCCGCCATGATGGTGAAGAGCAGGGCGTTGCTGATCGACTTGTTGCCCACGAGGATCAGCACACCGCGCCAGGGCTCCAGCACCGGAAAACCGACCGAGTAATACAGCCCGATCATCACGATGTTGACGAGCCCGATGATCCAGAAACCGCGCAGCGCCCAGATGGCTTCGTCTTCGGTGAGCGCCAGTGCCATGAGCACCGTGGCCGCGATGCGCAGCCCGTGCCCCAGGTTCGAGCCGGTCTGCGGATAGTGCGGCCCGATGGCCAGCACGATCAGCGTCCACGCGACATAGAAGACGACCGGCCACCACATCGGATTGCCGCGCAGCCGCAAGGCCCGCTCGCGCAAGCCACCGGATGCGAGCAGCGTGATGAGCAGCAGGACCGCTGCCACGTAGGTGACGCCGACCGGCATGAACACCGTGAGGCCCCAGAACATGGCGGCGGGGCGGACGATGTTCGATTTCATCAAGGAATTATCTCGCCCCCAGCTTCGCTCACTTGCTGGCAGCTGACTCGCTGCCCTTGGTCAGTGGGGGAGCGTCATCACGAAACTCGCACCGCCGCCGGGGCGATCTTCGCAGCGGACGCTGCCGCCGTGGCGTTCGGTGATGGACTTGACCAGCGCGAGCCCGAGGCCGACACCGCCATTGCGTTCGCTGGCGCCGGGCAGGCGGTAGAAGGGTTCGAAGATGCGTTCGCGCAAGGCAGCGGGCACGCCGGGGCCGCGGTCGTTGACACGGATCTCGGCGGCACCGGCGCGGCTCGCGAGTTCGACGGTGGTGTCGCCGGCACCATAGCGGCGCGCGTTTTCGAGCAGGTTGCGGATCGCGCGGCGCAGCAGGCGCGGCACGCCGCGCACCGTGAGCGCATCGCTGTGGGTGCCTTCGCTCACTGCAAGGTCGGCATCGACTCGCGCGCATTCCTCGGCGGCGAGGCCGGTGAGGTCGACCGTCTCGACCGTGCCCATGTCCGCTTCCTTCGCGTCGAGCCGGCTGGCCAGCAGGATCTCGTCGATCAGTTGGTCGAGCTCGGCGATGTTGCGCGAGATCTCCTCGCGCGCGGCCCCGCTGGGCCGTTCGCCGCCCATCAGTTCGAGCCCCATGCGGATGCGCGCGAGCGGCGAGCGAAGTTCGTGCGAGGCATTGGCGAGCAGCGACTTGTGCGAGCGCACGAGTTCCTCGATGCGGGCCGCGGCCAGGTTGAAGCGCTTCGACAGGTCGGCCACCTCGTCCTGCCCGTCCTGCGCGACGCGCATCGAGAGGTCGCCTTCGCCCCAGCGCTGCACGCCGCGCTGCAGTTCTTCGAGCCGCTTGGTGAGCCGGCGCACGATCGGGTAGACGCCGAGCGCCACCGCCACGCCGATCAGCGCCACCATCCAGCCCAGGCCGAACGGCGAGCGCCAGGGTGCGATGCCGGGCCCCCCCGGGGGGGCGGGGCGCGGGCCGACGCGCAACGTGACATTGCGTCCGTCGCCGAGATCGACGTCGAACTCGAGCCCCTGGCCGGGCACGCGCAAGGCGGTGCCGCCGCCGATGACCTTGTCCTTCTCGTCCAGCACCACGACATGGCGCGGGACGGGGGCGAGGCGCTCACGCTCGTACTCGGCGGCCTCGCGCACGATCCAGTTGGCGGTGAGCGTGAGGATGAACACACCCGCCACGACCGCAAGCCAGATGCGGACGTAGAGATGGCGCCGGTAGAGGTTCAGCAGCATTGCCGCACCCTAGTCTTGCTGTTTTGCGAACACGTAGCCCACGCCGCGCACCGTGAGGATGCGCTTGGGGTTCTTGGCATCGACCTCGATCGCGGCGCGGATGCGGCCCATGTGCACATCGATCGAGCGGTCGAAGGCTTCGAGCTCGCGGCCGCGCACGGCTTCCATGATCTGGTCGCGCGTGAGCACCCGGCCGGCGCGCTCGGCCATCGCGGTGAGCAGGTCGAACTGGTAGGAGGTGAGATCCGCCGGCTCTCCGCCGACGGTGACGGTGCGCGCGTTGCGGTCGATCTCGAGCGAGCCGAAGCGCATCACCGAAGGCGCGGTCGCATCGGCCCGGCTCTCGCTGCGGCGGCGCAGCACCGCGCGGATGCGGGCGAGCAGTTCGCGCGGCTCGAAGGGCTTGGGCAGGTAGTCGTCGGCGCCGATCTCCAGGCCGATGATGCGGTCCATCGGGTCGCCCTTGGCGGTCAGCATCAGCACCGACACCTTGGCGAGCCCATTGGGCAGCGCGCGGATGCGGCGGCAGATCTCCAGGCCGTCGGTGTCCGGCAGCATGAGGTCGAGGATGACGAGGTCGGGCGTGCGCTGCTGCAGCAGTTCGAGGCCGGTGGCGCCGTCCGCGGCGTGGCTGAAGCCGAAACCGGACTGCGTCAGATATTCACCCACCATCTGCGCGAGGCGGGTGTCGTCTTCGATCATCAGGAGTTGGGGCGTGCTCATCGTGTTTCCCTCCGCGGGGGCGGCATGTTGCAAGGTTCGTCGCCCGCCGCCAAGCCGGCTTGAACGCAACGTAAAGTTCGGTAAACGTCTTTGCCCGGATATTTCAGGCCGGCGCGAAAAGCATCGATTCGCGGGGGCCGTCCCCGAGCGTGGCAGCGGGCAGTTCTTGCAGCACCGCGCGCAGCCTGCCTGCCTCCAGTGCGGGATGGTCGTGCGTCGCGCGTTCGAGAATCTCGGTCGCCAGCAGGTCCAGCCGGGTCGCCGAATCCCGCAGGCGTTTCACGAAGGCCCGGTCGTCCAGCCGGTCGGTGAGGCTGCGGTTGAGCTCCGCGAACCACGGCAGCGCGGCATGGTCGAGCAGCACCGGCGGATTGCGCCGGCCGCTCACCGCGGACCACGCGCGCAGGAAGTCCTGCATCGCGAAGTTCAGCTGCTGGCAATGCTGGAGCTCGTTGCGCAACTGGCCGAGCAGCGCGACGTCGGTCAGGCGCTGCTGGAAGAAGATCTGGGAGAGCACGCCCCAGTAGTAGGTGTAGTCCCAGATCACCTTGACCGGCAGTACCTCCGGGTCGCCGAACAGCGCGTACTGGTCGGTGTAGAGGGCCAGCGTGCTCTCGTAGAACGAGTGGTAGATCTGGTCGTAGAGCTGCGCGCGGGCCTCCAGCGCCAGCCCTTCGCGGTCGCGCGCGATCAGGTCGGCGATGTAGGTGTTGCCGATCGCGATGAAGTCGCTGCCCGGCGAATAGAACGGGTCGAGAAAGAGCCCGGCCTCGCCGGTGAGCGCCCAGCGGTCGGCCGAGAACACCTGCTTGCAGCCGTACGAGAAGCGGCGGAAGAAGGCGAAGTCCTGCAGCAGATGGCGCTTGCCGTCGAGCTCGTCGAAAAGGCGCGGCTGCCAGGTGCGGAACCAGTCCATCGCCTTGTCGAAGCTGTCCATCTTCTCGATCGGATGCAGCCGCGGATCGGCCACGATGCCCACCGAGTGCGACCCCGAGGCCAGCGGAATCAGCCACACCCAGTAGCCCGCGCCGACCAGGTGGTTGGTCGACAGCCATCGCGCCTGCGGCTCGCAGCGCGTGCGCCAGGCCGGGTCGTCGGACCATTCGTCGATGGTGATGCGCTCGCCGATGCGGAACCACACCGCGTTGCATTCGTGCGCGTTCGGCTGCGCGAGGCCGAGCTTGCGCTTGAGCAGGCCCGCGCGGCCGCAGGCATCGACCAGCCAGCGGGCATGCAGCGCGTGCGTCTCGCCGCCGCGCGTCCATTCGATGCGATGCGGCGATCGCGGGTCGTCGGCCAGGTCGATGCGGCGCACCGTGGCGCCGTCGATGAAGCGCACGCCCCGGCGCTCGGCTTCCTCGGCGAGGTAGTTCTCGAAGATGCCGCGGTCGATCTGGTAGCTCGGCACCGAGAGATAGCGGCTGGCGCCGATCTCGGTCACTGCATCGATGTCGCGCCGCCCTTCGCTGAAGAAGAAGCGGAAGCCGAACTTGCGAAGTTGCGCGCCCCGCATGTGCAGTCCGAGGCCGAGCACCGTGTCGAAGTAGTGCGCGCCGATCTCCACCGACGACTCGCCCACCTTGTGCGCGGCATGCGGCACGGGATGACTGCGGCGCTCGAGCACCACCACGTCGATGTCCGAAAACTGCTGCTTGAGCTGCAGCGCGAGCGTGAGCCCGGCCAGCCCGCCGCCCGTGATCACGACGTCGTGTTGGGCGGCGGCGGTCATGGCGATCTCAGCAGGGTTGCAGCGCGAGCTGCAGGGAGAGCTTGTCCGACAGCGGCAGGCGCAGCGATTCGGCATCGCCACGCGCCAGCGCTTCGAACACGGGCAGTGCATCGGCCATCGCGTTGTCGGCGAGCGAGCGCGCGGCATCGGTGCGCAGCGGCGCCGCTCGGGCCGGGCCGCTGGCAAGCGACCAGTCGATCGACGCCATCGAGCGGTCCGTGCGCTCGGGCGAGATGACCATGGCGACGGCCAGCAGGCCGCGGCTCGTCGTCACGGAAGCGAGCGCGCCCACGGCGGGCATGTCGTAGCCGACGAGCAGCACCGCACGCTGGTCTGCAGCGCACTGCGCCGCCGCTTCGAGCAGGGCGGACGCGAAGGTGCTTTCATAGGCCGTCAGCGAATTGCTCGCCGCCATGCAGCCGGTGCCGATGGTCCAGTAGCCCACGGCCGCGTTGTGCACCGAGTTGTGGAACTTGATCGGCGACAGCAGCTTCGGGTCGGCCGCGAGCGTGCTGCACATGTAGTCGTTGATGCCGAGGTCGCCGTGCGCCGATGCGAACACGCACGGCAGGTCTGCCGCATTGCGGTGCGCGGCTGCGACTGCGGCGGCCGCGACTTCGAGCGACAGCGCCACGGTGTCGGGCGCACGGCGGCGTTCGGCCGGCGCGAGCACCTGTGGCGACGGGCGCTTGGCTGGCGGGTCGACGGGCTGCCCCTCGCCACGGAAGACCGCGCGTGCGACCTCCCAGCCGGGCAGCGTGGGTGCCCAGAACGCCGGTCCCTCGATGTAGACGGTCGGTGTCTTCGCGCTCACCTGGGGAACCTCCGTGCCTTGCACTGCGGTGCGAGCGCCTTCGGGCGGCCGGGCGGCGCTCATGCCGCCGCTCCCTTGCCGAAGATCAGCGCGCAGTTGTTGCCCCCGAAGCCGAAGGAGTTGCTCAGCGCATGGCGCACTTCGCCGCGGGCCGGCTGCAGCTTGATCTGCGGGCCGCACTCGTCGTCGAGCGTGGTGGTGTTGACGGTGCCGGGCTTGAGGCCCGTCTCGATCGCGAGCAGGCTGATCACCGCCTCGACGATGCCCGCCGCGCCCAGCGTGTGGCCGGTGAAGCCCTTGGTCGAGCTGGCGTGGGTGGTCTGCGGGAAGCGCCGCGCCACCAGCGCGCCTTCCACTTCGTCATTCTTGGTGCTGGCCGTGCCGTGCATGTTGATGTAGTCGATGTCCTTGGGCTGGAGGCCGGCGCGCGCGAGCGCATCGTCGAGCGCACGTTCGGCGCCCAGGCCTTCCGGGTGCGGGGTCGACATGTGGTGCGCGTCGCTGGCTTCGCCGTAGCCCAGCAGTTCGAGCGGGCCCTCGCCGCGTTCGAGCAGCGCGAAGCCCGCGGCCTCGCCCAGGCTGATGCCATTGCGTCCGGCATCGAAGGGCCGGCACGGTTCGGGCGACACCAGTTCGAGGGAATTGAAGCCGAAGAGCACGCTGCCGCACAGCGTGTCGACGCCGCCGACCACGGCCGCGTCGACCAGCCCGAGGCGGATCAGCCGCTCGGCCGAGGCGAACACCTTGCCGCTCGACGAGCAGGCGGTGGAGATGGTCTCCGCCGGTCCTTCGAGGCCGAGCGCCTCCTGCACGAACAGGGTGAGCGAATGCGGCGTGTGCACCTCGGGTCGGCGCTGGTGGGCCGGAAAGGCGCCGTTGTCGAGCTCGGTGTAGGCCGCTTCGGTCTCGCCGATGCTGGAGGTCGAGGTGCCGAGGATCAGCGCGATCCGGTCCGCGCCATAGCGCTGGCGGGCGGCGGCGACCGCTTCGATGAAGCCGTCCGCCTTCAGGCCCAGCCATGCGAGGCGGTTGTTGCGGCAGTCCCAGCTTGCGAGTTCGTCCGGCAGCCTGAGTTCTTCGAGGCCGTCGACGCGGCCGATCCAGGTCGGCAGCGGCGTCGGGCCGAAATCGTTGGCGCGAAGGCCGCTCTTGGATTGTTCGAGCGCCGCCAGCAGCGGGCCCTTGCCGACGCCGACCGCCGAGGTGGCGGTGAAGGCGCTGACGCGCAGGGGAGGAATACGTGTAGGTGACACAGCAAAAGAAGTGTGCAAAAGCGCTTCGGCGCGAAACCTTTAAGCCTAACAGCTACCGGCGGTCTGGATGCAATCGCCCGCTCTGCCGCAGGGCGTCCCGATCAGGTGGCGGCCGGGTCGGGCGCCTTCTTGTTGTCCTTCGCGGCGCCGTTGGTGTAGCCGCGCGACGCCAATGCCACCAGGAACAGCACCGGCACGCCCAGCGCGGCCGTGCCGATGAAGAAGGCGTGGTAGCCGAAGGCATCCACGAAAGCCCCCGAATACCCGGCGATGAACTTGGGCAGCAGGAGCATCAGCGAGCTGAACAAGGCGTACTGGGTGGCCGAGTAGCTCACGTTCGTCAGGCTCGACAAATAGGCGATGAACGCCGCCGAGGCGATGCCGCCGGCAAGGTTGTCGGCCGACACCACCAGCACCAGCGCCGTGAGGTCGTGCCCACGCGTGGCGAGCCCGGCAAAGAGCAGGTTGCTTGCGGCGCTCAGCACCGCCCCCAGCATCAGCACGCGCATCACGCCGAGCCGCATCGACAGGACGCCGCCGACGAATGCGCCGACCAGGGTCATGATCACGCCGTAGATCTTGCTGACCGTGGCGACTTCGTCCTTGGTGAAGCCCATGTCGACATAGAACGGGTTGGCCATGATGCCCATCACCACGTCGCTGATGCGGTAGACCGCGATCAGGGAGAGGATCAGCACCGCCTGCCACCGGTAGCGGCGGATGAAGTCGGCGAAGGGTTCGATCAGCACGCTTTCGAGCCACTCGCCCGCGCTCTTCGGCCTGGGCGGTGCCGCACGCACCGGCTCGGGCGACAGCAGCACCGTGATCACGCCCACCGCCATCGAGCCGGCCATCACGAGATAGGCGAATTTCCATGCGCTGTTCTGGTAGCCGGCGAGGCCCGGCAGTTCGGCCCATGCAGCGATCCACAGCACGCCGGCGCCCGCCCAGATCATGGCGAGGCGGTAGCCCGTCTGGTAGGCCGCGGCCAGCGCCGCCTGCTTGCGTGCGGCGGCGGATTCGATGCGGAAGGCGTCGAGCGCGATGTCCTGCGTCGCCGAGCCGAAGGCCACCAGCACTGCGCACCACACAAGCGGCGGCAGGCCGTCGCGCGGATCGTTGAAGGCCATGCCGCACAGGCCCGCGATCACCGTGAACTGCGCGATCAACAGCCAGCCGCGCCGCCGGCCCAGGAGGGTGGTGAACGGCGGCACCGGCACGCGGTCCACCAGCGGCGCCCAGGCCCACTTGAAGCCGTAGGCCAGGCCGACCCAGCTCAGGAAGCCGATGGTGGTGCGGTCGATGCCCGCTTCGCGCAGCCGGAAGCTCAGCGTGCCCAGCACCAGCAGCAGCGGCAGCCCCGCCGAGAAGCCGAGCGCGAGCATGCGCAGCGTGGCGGGTTCGAGATAGACCTTCAGCGCGTCGCGCCAGGGCAGGGAAGAGGGGGCTTCGGCAGCCGGTGGTGCGGACATGGAAGGGCGTTATTCAGGGTTCTCCCATTATTCCCCCTCGCGCCCGGTCTCCTCGCCGTCGGTGCTCGTCCTGCCGCTGGCATACCGCTTGCAAGGCATCTTGTACACAAGACGGGATGCTTAATGATGGTGCATCAGCAAACGGATGACGCAGCCGGGCCGGCGTGGATCACGCGGCTCGCCTCGCCGCTCACGACGGCCGCGAGCGGCCCGCTGGCCGGGCTGCGCTTCGCGGCCAAGGACAACATCGATGTGGCCGGCGTGCCGACCACGGCGGCATGCCCCACCTTCGCCGAGTTCTCGCGCACACCCTTGGCGCACGCAACCGTGGTGCAGCGTCTGCTCGACGCCGGTGCGCAATTGCTGGGCAAGACCAATCTGGACCAGTTCGCCTGCGGCCTCAACGGCACCCGCTCGCCCTATGGCCCGGTGCCGAACAGCTTCGATGCGCGCTACGTTTCGGGCGGCTCCAGCTCGGGCTCCGCGGTCGTGGTCGCCCGGGGCGAGGCCGACTTCTCGCTGGGCACCGACACCGCGGGTTCGGGCCGCGTGCCCGCCGGGCTCAACAACATCGTCGGCATCAAGCCCTCGCGAGGCCTGGTGAGCGCGCGCGGCGTGGTGCCGGCAGCGCAGAGCGTGGATTGCGTGTCGATCTTCGCCCGCACCGTCGATGTCGCCGCGCGCGTACTGCAGGCCGCGATGGGCTTCGATGCGGGCGATCCGTATTCGCGCAGGCTGGCGCTCGCCACGCAGCCGTTTCCGGCCAGCTTCCGCTTCGGCGTGCCGTCGGTGCTGCGCTTCTTCGGCGACGCGCAGGCGCAGCAGGCCTTCGCGAAGGCGATCGGGCAGATGCGCGCGCTGGGCGGCGCGCCGGTCGAGATCGACTACGCGCCGCTCGCCGAAGCGGCCGCACTGCTCTACGAAAGCGCACTGGTGGCCGAACGCTATGCCGCGGTGCGCGAGTTCTTCGATGCGCACGAGGCCGAAGTGATCGAGCCGGTGCGCGGCATCCTGGCGCAGGGCCGGGGCTACAGCGCTGCCGACTTTGTCGATGCTCGCGTGAAGCTCCAGGCGCTGGCCCAGCGCGCGGCAGCGCTGTGGGACGGCATCGACGTGTTGCTGGTGCCGACCGCGCCGACGCATTACACGATCGAGGCCATGCGGGCCGATCCGGTCGCCCTCAACCGCAATCTCGGCGAGTACACGAACTTCGTGAACCTGCTCGACTACGCGGCGATCTCCGTGCCCGCGAGCCTGCGCGAAGACGGCCTGCCCTTCGGCATCACGATCATCGGCCCCTGCGGCAGCGACTTCCAATTGGCCGAGTTGGGCCAGCGCTTTCACCACGCCACCGGCCTGCCGCTCGGCGCGACGGGTGAGCCGATGCCCGCGATGCAGGCGTTGCCGATCATCGGGCCGGCTCCGACGGTGCGCGTCGCCCTCGTCGGCGCACATCTGTCGGGCATGCCGCTCAACGGCCAGTTGGTCGAACGCGGTGCACGGCTGCTGCAGGCGACGCACACCGCTGCGCAATACCGACTCTTCGCGCTGTCCGGCACGGTGCCGCCCAAGCCCGGGCTGCTGCGCGTGCCTGGGGCCGAAGGCGCGGCGATCGCGGTCGAAGTCTGGGAGATGCCGCTCGCGCACTACGGCAGCTTCGTCGCGCTCATCCCGGCGCCGCTCGGCATCGGAAGCCTGACGCTCGCCGACGGCAGCAGCGTGCAGGGCTTTCTCTGCGAAGCCCTGGCCGTGCAGGGCGCGGAGGACATCACGCACCACGGCGGGTGGCGTGCCTACATCGCATCGCGCACCGCGCAGCCCGCCTGAACCCCTCGTATCCAACCTCGAACTCTCTGGAGTCCTCCATGGCCCGTTCCGACACTCATCCGACTCTTCCAGCGCCGGCCGCGCGCCGACGCGTGCTCCAGGCCGGCGCGGCCGGACTCGCGGTGCTCGCCGCACCGGCGCTGGTGCGCGCGCAGGCATCGCTCAAGATCCGCATCGGCTACTGGCCCATCGCGGCGGGGCTGCCTTTCTATGCGGCGGTGGAGCAGGGCTACTTCAAGAGCGCCGGGCTCGACGTCGAAGTGCAGCGCTTCGCGGGTGCACAGCAGATCATGGAAGCGATGCTCTCCGACCGCTGCGACGGCAGCGCCAACGGCACCGGCTCGGCCAACATCGCGATCGGCGAGATCGCCGCGCCGGGCAGCTTCAAGATCTTCTGCTCCAACCCGAGCAACGCGAAGAACGTGCTCGACCAGATGCTGGTGCCCGCGGCGAGCACCGCCAAGACCATGGCCGACCTCAAGGGCAAGCGCGTCGCTTCCGGGCCCGGCATCCAAAACGTGACGCTCGCCAAAACTGTCCTCGAACGCGGCGGCGCGACCGGCGCGACCGTCGTCGAACTGCCGATCGGCCAGCATGTCGCGTCGCTCGCGGCCGGGCAGGTCGACGGGTGCTACACGCTGGAGCCGACCGGCACCATCGGCCGCCTCAACGGCAGCACCCGCGTGCTCGAATCCGGCGTGATCGCGAAGTACGTGCTGGGCGATCCGATGGCGCCGTGGTTCGGCGGCTCGGCCTCGCTCACCTCCGCGTTCATCAGGAAGAACCCCGGGGCCGCGAAAAAATTCATCGCCGCGTACGGCCAGGGCGTGGCCTTCGTGCGCAGCAAGCCGGCCGAAGCGCGCCAATACCTCAAGGGCTACACCGCGATCGAAGGGCCGCTCACCGCCGAGGTGCCGCTCGCGGCCTACACGATGTACAACGAGTTCACGCCGGCGGACGTCGCGTACTTCCAGAAGTTCTTCGACCTGTTCTCTGAAAAGGGCATCTTCTCGTCGCGCCTGATGGTCGACACGATGCTCTACAAGGGGTGATGCGATGAGTGCCGCGCCCTGGACCGTGTCCGCCCCCTCGCCGACCGCCGCGCCGCCGCGCGGATCGCACTGGGGCAAGGCCCTGCCCTTCATCGGGCCGGTGGTGCTCTTCATCGTGTGGGACCTCGCAGTGCGCCTCGGCTTCATCAAGGCGATCCTGCTGCCGATGCCCTCGGACACCATCGCCACGCTGATCACCGGCCTCGCCGGCGGGGCGCTCCTGACCGACTTCGCGGTCACGGTATGGCGCACGCTGCAGGCCTTCCTGATCGCGGCGGTGGTCGGCGTGCCGCTGGGCGTGCTGCTCGGCAGCAACGAGAAGGCCTATCGCAGCGTCGAGTTCCTGATCGACTTCTTCCGCTCCACGCCGTCGTCGGCGCTCATTCCGCTGTTCCTGATGATCTTCGGCGTCTCCGACGTCAACAAGGTCGCGATCGCCGCCTTCGGCGCCATGCTCATCGTGGTGTTCAACAGCGCCTATGGCGTGATGAACGCCCGCAAGCAGCGCGTGATGGCCGCCAAGGTCATGGGCGCGTCGCGCTGGCAGATCTTCCGCGACGTGCTGGTGTGGGAGAGCCTGCAGCCGAGCTTCGTCGGCCTGCGCTCCGCGGTCTCGATGGCGCTGGTGATCGTGATCGTGGCCGAGATGTTCATCGGCTCCGACAGCGGCCTCGGCCACCGCATCATCAACTCGCAGCAGGTGATGAACGTGAAGGACATGTACGCATCGATCCTCGCGGCCGGCGCGCTGGGCTATGCGCTGAACATCCTCTTCCTTTTGGCCGAGCGCCGCATCGTGCACTGGAGCGGGCGATGAGAACCGAAGGCAACGTCATCAACGGCCCGGTCTATGCCGACGTGCCGGCGCCCGCGTTCCAGCCGGGACCGGCGGGCACGCACATCACGATCCGCGGCCTCACCAAGTACTTCGCGGGCTGGCCGCTGTACGAGAACTTCGACCTCGACATGCCGAAAAACAGGATCGTCTCGGTCTTCGGGCCCAACGGGTGCGGCAAGTCGACGCTCATCAACATGATCGCGGGGCTGATTCCCATCGACTCCGGCGAGATCCTGTTCGACGGCAAGTCGCTCAAGGACACCAAGATCGGCTACGTCTTCCAGAACTACCGCGAGGCGATGTTCCCGTGGATGCGGACCATCGACAACATCGCCTACCCGCTGAAGCTCGAAGGCCGCTCGAAGGCGGAGGTCGACCGCCGCATGCAGGAACTCGTGGCCTCGTTCGACGTGAAGTTCGACCTGAACCGCTATCCCTATGAGCTTTCGGGCGGGCAGCAGCAGACGGCCTCGATCATGCGCGCGCTCGCGCCGAACCCGGAGGTGCTGTTTCTCGACGAGCCCTTCTCCGCGCTCGACTTCGAGATGACGCTCTTCATCCGCGAAAAGCTGCAGGAGGTGTTCATGCAGACCGGCACCACGATGCTGCTGGTGTCGCACGATCTCGAAGAGGCGGTGTACCTCGCGGACCAGGTGCTGCTGCTGACGAAGCGGCCGACGAAGGTGGCGGAGATCCTCGACTACCGCGATGCGCGCCCGCGCACGCTGGAGACGCTCAGTTCGTCCAGCTTCGTCGCGATGAAGAAACTGAGCCTCGAAATCTTCCAGCGCGAAGTGCGCCGATGACAAGCCCACCCCCAGCCTCGCCCACTTCGTGTGGCTCGGGCACCCCCTCAAGGGGGCGACACCAGCGGCCCGGCCGAGCCGGCTCCACGGCGTCCCCCGGCTGAAACGATAGGAGCTTCGATGACGCCTGTTCAGATCGAGACGTACGTCGATGCCGCGGCTGCGGCGCTTGGGCTGCGCTTGCGGCCCGATCACCGACCGGGTGTGCTCCGCTACTTCGCGCTCGCGGCGGACCTTGCCGCCGTGATCGATGCGGTGCCGCTCGCGCCGCATCACGAGCCCGCCGTCGCCTTCTCGCCGGTCGTGCCGAAGGAGAAGGAGCAATGAAGGCCGCCGAGATCGTGCTCAGGGACGCGTCCTCGATGGCCGAGGCGGTGCGTTCAGGCGTGGTGAGTGCCGGCGACCTGGTGCAGGCGAGCCTCGATCGCATTGCCGCGACCGACGTGCGCGTCAACGCTTTCACCGACGTGGTCCGTGAGCGCGCATTGCGGCGTGCGTCGCAGATCGACCAATCGCTCGCTTCGGACCGTGGCGCGCGCACGCGCGAACTGCCGCTGCTCGGCGTGCCTTTCGCGGTGAAGAACCTCTTCGACATCGCCGGGCTGCCGACGCTCGCGGGCTCGAAGATCGAACGCGAGGCGACGCCGGCGCGCAGCGATGCAACGCTCGTTCGCCGGCTGGAAAGCGCCGGCGCGGTGCTGGTCGGCGGGCTCAACATGGACGAGTACGCCTACGGCTTCACGACCGAGAACAGCCACGTGGGCGCGGCGCACAACCCGCACGACCTCTCGCGCGTCGCCGGCGGATCGTCCGGCGGCTCCGGCGCGGCCGTGGCGGCCGGTCAGGTGCCGATCACGCTCGGGTCCGACACCAACGGATCGATCCGCGTGCCCGCATCGCTGTGCGGCGTGTTCGGGCTCAAGCCGACCTTCGGGAGACTGCCTCGCACCGGCAGCTATCCCTTCGTGTCGAGCCTCGATCATCTCGGTCCCTTCGCGCGTTCTGTCCGCGACCTGGCGGCCGCCTACGACGCGATGCAGGGCCCGGAGACACCGGGGCCGCGCGATCCCGGATGTGCGCAGCGCAGCATCGAGCTGGCGTCGCCGGCACTGGGGCATGGCCTGCACGGGCTGCGCATCGGCGTGCTCGGCGGCTGGTTCCGCGAACGGGCGCAACCCGAGGCGATCACCGCCGTCGATGCCGTCGCGCAGGCCCTGGGTGCGAATCACACGGTGGAACTGCCGATGGTCGAGGCGGGGCGCGCGGCGGCCTTCCTCATCACCAATGCCGAAGGCGCGGCGCTGCACCTGCCGGATCTGCGCACGCGGCCGCAAGACTTCGAGCCGCTGTCGCGCGATCGCTTCCTCGCAGGCGCGCTGCTCCCGGCGGCGTGGGTCGCTCGCGCGCAGCGCGTGCGACGGCTCTACGCGGAGCAGGTCGCCAGCCTCCTGGATCGCTTCGACATCCTGCTGGCGCCGGCGACGCCATGCGCCGCCACGCCGATCGGCGCCGAATGGTTCGAGCTCCATGGCCAGCGCCTGCCGGTGCGTCCCAACATGGGCGTGCTGACGCAGCCGATTTCGTGCATCGGCCTGCCGGTGTGCGCGGTGCCGGTGTGGGGCGCGCATCCCAGCCTGCCGATCGGCGTCCAGGTGATCGCTGCGCCTTGGCGCGAAGACCTGGTGCTGCGCGTCGCCGCAGCGCTCGAATCGGCCGGCGTCGCGCAGGCGCCCGTCGCACCTCTGTGAAGGGCGGAACCATGACACCCCTGATCAATCTCTCCGAGGTCGTGGCCGAAGTCACCGCCGCCTTCGACCGCTACGAAGACGCGCTGGTGAACAACAAGGTCGAAGTGCTCGACGAGCTGTTCTGGGCCAGCCCCCACACGTTGCGCTACGGCGCGACCGAAAACCTCTACGGCTACGCCGAGATCCAGGCCTTCCGCGCCGCGCGCCCGGCAGAGGGCCTCGCGCGCGAGATTCTGCGCACCGTGATCACCACCTACGGCCTCGACTTCGCGACCGCCAACATCGAATTCCGCCGCGAAGGAAGCACAAGGACGGGGCGCCAGAGCCAGACATGGATGCGCACTGCCCAAGGCTGGCGCGTGGTGGCGGCGCACGTGAGCCTTCTGGGCTGATTCCGTTCCCCGTTTCGGCGCATTTCCGTTGGTACGGTTTATGCACACCAGCTTGTATCCAAGTTAGGCCTCGACGCCCTTCGATCCTTCACTTCCAGGAGCCTGCACCATGAGCCAGTTCAATCGCCGCGATTCCCTGAAGTCCCTTGCAGCACTTGCGTCGGCGACGACGCTCGGCGGCTGGAGTGCGCTCGCCAGCGCGCAGAAGCCGATGACCGTGGGCGTGATCTACGTCGGCCCGCGCGACGACTACGGCTACAACCAGGCGCATGCGCAGGCGGCCGCCGAGCTCAAGAAGATGCCCGGCATCAAGGTGGTCGAGGAAGAGAACGTGCCCGAGACCGCGGCCGTGCAGAAGACGATGACCGGCATGATCGCGCAGGACGGCGCGACGCTGCTCTTCCCGACCTCCTTCGGCTACTTCGATCCGCACATCCTCGCGGTCGCGCCGAAGAACCCCGAGGTGCGCTTCTCCCACTGCGGCGGCCTCTGGACCGAAGGCAAGCATCCGAAGAACGTCGGCAGCTTCTTCGGCTACATCGACGAGTGCCAGTACCTCAACGGCGTGGTCGCAGGCCACATGACCAAGAGCAACAAGATCGCCTTCGTCGCCGCCAAGCCGATTCCGCAGGTGCTGCGCAACATCAACGCCTTCACGATGGGCGCGCGTTCGGTCAAGCCGAACATCACCTGCAGCGTGATCTTCACCGGCGACTGGTCGATGGCCGTCAAGGAAGCGGAAGCCACCAACAGCCTCGCCGACCAGGGCTGCGACGTCTTCACGATGCACGTCGATGGTCCGAAGGTGGTGGTCGAGACGGCGGCCAAGCGCGGCAAGATGGTCTGCGGCTACCACGCGAGCCAGGCCAAGCTGGCGCCTGCGGCCTACCTGACCGGCGCCGAATGGAACTGGCTCACCGCCTACAAGACCATCATCGATGCGGCGCAGACCGGCAAGCCGCATCCCAACTTCCTGCGCGGCGGCTTGAAAGAGGGCTACGTGAAGATGTCGCCCTATGGTTCGATGGTGACCGATGCGGCGAAGAAGAACGCCGACGACATCAAGGCGAAGATGCTCGCGGGCACCTTCGACATCTTCCAGGGGCCGCTGAAGGACAACAAGGGCAATGTCGTGATCGCCGCCGGCAAGACGCTGAAGCAGACCGATCTCGAACTGGAGAAGATGAACTACCTCGTCGAGGGGGTCGTCGGCTCCGTCGGATAAGGCGCCTCAACTTCAGCACCGCGAGCCGACGATGCCCAGCGCACTGAAAGAGATCGCCCTGCCGGTGTTCGCCATCGCGGCGGCGCTGCTGCTGTTCGGCGTGTTCGTCTGGTTCGCCGGCGTGAGTCCGGTGGATGTGTGGGTCATCCTCTTCAAGGGCGCGTTCGGCGACTGGTTCTCCTGGCAGAACACCTTGCAGCGCGCGGCACCGCTGATGCTCACTGCGCTGTGCGTCGCGATCCCGGCGCGCGCGGGGCTGGTGATCATCGGGGGCGAAGGCGCGCTGGTGCTCGGCGGGTTGGCTTGCGCGGCTGTGCCTTACGTGATGCCGCTGCCGGCGAATATCGCCGGGACATTCGCGCTATGCGTCGCGGGTGCGATCGCCGGTGCCGCATGGATCGCGCTCGCCGGCTGGCTGCGCCAGTACCGCGGCATCAACGAGACCATCAGCAGCCTGCTGCTCGCGTATGTGGCGATCGGATTCTTCAAGCACTTCGTCGAGGGCGCGCTGCGCGATCCGGCGAGCCTCAACAAGCCGGCGACGCGATCGCTTGCGGAGGGCCTCGGGATCGGCGGCATCGGCGGCTCGGATGTGCATTGGGGGCTGGTGATCGGCATCGTCGCGTGCATCGCCTCGGGGCTGTGGCTGCGATTCACCGCATCGGGTTTTTCGGTGCGCGTGGTCGGCGGGAATCCGCGCACGGCGCAACTCGTGGGCTTGCCGGCCAATCGATTGATCCTTGCGGCGTGCGGCCTC
Organism: Variovorax ureilyticus; assembly: GCF_037889935.1. Classification (NCBI taxonomy): domain Bacteria; kingdom Pseudomonadati; phylum Pseudomonadota; class Betaproteobacteria; order Burkholderiales; family Comamonadaceae; genus Variovorax; species Variovorax ureilyticus. Next base: position 39,775 of record NZ_JBBKZU010000023.1, on the reverse strand, counting down.
GGCGGCGCGTGCGCCGGTGTCGCGGGGGCCGTGGAGGTGGCGGCAGTGCACACCAACGCGAACGCTTCGCTGATCGCGGGCTACGGCTATGCGGGCATCCTCGTGTCGTTCATCGCGCGGCACAACCCGGTGGCGATCATCCCCGTGGCGATCCTGTTCGGCGGGTTCGGCGCGGCCGGCAGCCTGCTGCAGCGGCGGCTCGGATTGCCGGATGCCTCGGTGCTGGTGCTGCAGGGCATCGCCTTTGTGCTGATCCTCGCGAGCGAGGGGCTGCGCATGATCGACTGGAAGGCATTAATGAGGAATCGCGCGCCCGTCGCGCCGCGCGGTCCCGTGATCGCGACGGAGGCCACGCCATGACGGCCGACCAGTGGGTGGCGTTGTTCGCGGCGATCGTCGGCGGGGCGTTGCGCGTGGGCGCGCCCTTTCTCTTCGTGAGCCTGGGCGAGTGCCTCACCGAGAAATCGGGCCGCATCAACCTGGGTCTCGAAGGCGTTCTGGTGCTGTCGGCGATGGCGTCGTTCGGCGGCGCGTGGCTCACCGATTCCGCATGGCTCGGCGCGCTGATCGGCGCGATCGTCGGCGCGATGCTTGCCCTGCTGCATGGCCTGCTGTGTTCGCTCGATCGCGTGAACGACGTCGCGACCGGCATCGCGCTGATGCTGTTCGGCACCGGCCTCGCGTTCTATCTCGGCAAGCCGCTGATCCAGCCGCAAGCGCCGCAACTGCCGTCCATTCCTCTGGGCAACTGGAGCGACAACCCGGTGATCCGTTCGGCGCTGCAGGTCAACGCGCTGGTGCCGGTGGGCATTGCCCTCGCGGTGCTGCTGTGGTGGGGCTTCGCGCGCACGCGCATCGGGCTGCTCGTGCGCATGGCGGGCGATTCGGCGAACGCGACGCGGGCGCTGGGCTACTCGGTCTCCGGGCTGCGCATCGCGGCGACCACGGCGGGTGGCTTCATCGCTGGGCTCGGCGGAGCATCGCTCACGCTCTTCTATCCGGGGAGCTGGAACGAAGGCATCTCCAGCGGACAGGGGCTCATCGCGGTCGCGCTCGTGATCTTCGCCCGCTGGAGCCCGCTGCGCTGCATCGGTGCGGCGCTGCTGTTCGGCGGTGCGGGCGCGATCGGGCCGGCGCTGCAGTCGATCGGCGTGGGCTGGGGCTATCACCTCTTCAACACGGTGCCCTACGTGCTCACGCTGGTGATCCTCGTGCTGACCTGCAAGCCCGGCAAGGTCGCGGTCGGCAGCCCCGGCGAACTTTCCTCGACGCGCTGAATGCCATGAACACCACCCACGTCGCGGCGAACCCCTACCCATGGCCCTACGACGGCGCGCTGCGGCCCGACAACACAGCGCTGATCGTGATCGACATGCAGACCGACTTCTGCGGCAAGGGCGGCTATGTCGACGTGATGGGCTACGACCTCTCGCTGGTGCAGGCGCCGATCGAGCCGATCCGCCGCACGCTCGCACGCATGCGCGAACTGGGCTTCCGCATCATCCACACGCGCGAAGGGCATCGTCCCGATCTCGCCGACCTGCCGGCCAACAAGCGCTGGCGTTCGAGGCAGATCGGCGCGAACGGCGTCGGCATCGGCGACGACGGCCCGTGCGGCCGCATCCTCGTGCGCGGTGAGCCGGGGTGGGAGATCATCCCCGCGCTCGCGCCGGCCGATGGCGAAGTGGTCATCGACAAGCCCGGCAAGGGCTCGTTCTACGCGACCGATCTCGACCTGGTGCTGCGCACGCGGGGCGTCCAGAACCTGATCCTCGCCGGCATCACCACCGACGTGTGCGTGCACACCACGATGCGCGACGCCAACGACCGCGGCTTCGAATGCCTCCTGCTGTCGGACTGCACCGCCGCGACCGACCACGGCAACCATCTGGCGGCGCTGAAGATGATCACGATGCAGGGCGGCGTGTTCGGCGCGCATGCGACCTCGGGCGCGCTGCTCGAAACACTGGCGACGTTCTGACGCACTGACGCACTGACGCACTGAGAAAGGCACCGGCACCATGATTGCGCCCGTCGATCCGCTTCCGCCCGCCACCGGCGCGCTCGCGCTGGACACCTACGAGCTCACCAAGCGCTTCGGCAGCTTCACCGCCATGGACCGCGTGACGATGCGCGTCGAGCCCGGCACGGTGCATGCGCTGCTCGGCGAGAACGGTGCAGGCAAGAGCACACTGGTCAAGTGCGTGGCGGGCTACCAGCGCGCGGAGGAGGGCAGCATCCTCATCGATGGCCGCGAGCAGGACATCGCCAACCCGATCGTCGCGCGGGCGCTCGGCATCGGCATGGTCTACCAGCACTTCACGCTGGCGCCGGGCATGACGGTGGCCGAGAACCTGCTGCTGGCCGGCGGCAAGACACCCGCGCTGATCGACTGGAAGCGCAAGCGCGCCGAGCTGAAGGACTTCCTCGCGACCACGCCGTTCACGCTGGATCTGGACATGCGCCCCGCCGAACTGGCGGCCGGCGAGAAGCAGAAGCTCGAACTGCTCAAGCAGCTCTACCTGAAGCCGCGCCTTCTGATCCTCGACGAGCCCACGTCGGTGCTGACGCCGCAGGAGGCCGACGAGGTCCTCGGCCATGTGCGCGAGTTCGCGCTGAGCGGCCTGTGTACCGTGCTCATCATCACGCACAAGTTCCGCGAGGTGATGGCCTACGCTGACAGCGTCACGGTGCTGCGCCGGGGCAAGGCGGTGCATCACTGCAAGGTGCCGGACACCGACCCCGCGCGGCTTGCCGCGGCCATGATGGGCGAGGGCGAAGCACCGCCGTCCGAGGGCGACACGGCTTCGGCTCCGGCTCGCGCACTGCATGTGGTGACACCGACGCGCGCGGATGCGCCGGTGGCACTCAAGGTGGATCGGCTGCGCGCGCTGGGCGATCGGGGCACGCTCGCCGTGCACGACCTCAGCCTCGAGGTGCGCGGCGGCGAGATCCTGGGCGTGGCGGGCGTCTCGGGCAACGGCCAGCGCGAACTGGTCGAGGCGCTGGTCGGCCAGCGTCCGCGCCTCGGCGGAACGGTGACGGTGATGGGCAAGTCCTACGGCGCGCGCCGCGAGGAGAACCGCCGGCTCAAGGTGCGCAGCCTTCCCGAGGAGCCGCTGCGCAACGCCTGCGTCGGCGATCTGAGCGTGTCGGAGAACATGGCGCTGCGCGACTTCGACCAGCCGCCGCTCGCGTGGCAGGCCATGGGCGCGGAGGTGCTCAACTTCCCGGTCTGGAAGAGCCGTGCGCGCGAGTGGATCGCCGAATACGGCGTGAAGACGCAGGGCGAGGAGGCGCAGATCCGCAGCCTGTCGGGCGGCAACGTGCAGCGCGCGGTGCTGGCGCGCGAGCTCGCGGGCGACATCAACGTGCTGATCGCGGCGAACCCCGTCTTCGGGCTCGACTTCGCGGCGGTCGCCGAGATCCACGGCCGCATCAGGCAGGTGCGTGCACGCGGCGGCGCGGTGCTGCTGATCAGCGAAGACCTCGACGAGCTGCTCGAGATGGCCGACCGCATCGTCGTGATGAGCGAAGGCCGGGTGGTCTTCGAGACGCCGGCCGCCACTGCCGAGCGCCATGTGCTCGGCGCGCACATGGGCGGCGGGGACCACCATCAGGCGGCTGCCGCATAGCCGCAGGACGCCGCCATGCAGATCGACGCCAAACCGTTCGCCTACGAATTCGACCTCGCGAAGACCGCGCTCGTGCTCATCGACATGCAGCGCGACTTCATCGAGCCCGGCGGCTTCGGCGAAACGCTGGGCAACGACGTGTCGCTGCTCGAAGCCATCGTGCCCGCCACGCGGCGCGCGCTCCAGGCGTGGCGCGAGGCCGGCGGCCTGGTCGTGCACACGCGCGAGGCCCACAAGCCCGATCTGTCGGACTGCCCGCCCGCCAAGCGCAATCGCGGCAACCCGACGCTGCGCATCGGCGACGAAGGACCGATGGGCCGCATCCTCGTGATGGGCGAGCCGGGCAACCAGATCATCGACGCGCTCGCGCCGGTCGAAGGCGAAATCGTGGTCGACAAGCCCGGCAAGGGCGCGTTCTACGCCACCGGCCTGCACGAGATGCTCAAGCGGCGCGGCATCACGCACCTCATCTTCGGCGGCGTGACCACCGAGGTCTGCGTGCAGACCAGCATGCGCGAGGCCAACGACCGCGGCTACGAGGGCCTGCTGCTCGAAGACTGCACCGAGAGCTACTTTCCCGCCTTCAAGGCGGCGGCCGTCGAGATGATCCGCGCGCAGGGCGCGATCGTCGGGTGGACCGCCCGCAGCGACGCCCTGCTCGCCGCGCTCGGCAAGCACTAACATCCGATTTGTGTCGACCGTTCGAGCCCCTTCCGACCCCAACGCCGCCGCATCGCAGGACGCGGCCTTTCGCACGCGTGCCGACCAGGTCTATGCGCAACTCAAGCGCGACGTGGCCGAGTTCAGCCTCGTGCCCGGCGACCGCTTCACCGAGAACGAGATCAGCGAACGGCTCGGCGTCTCGCGCACGCCGGTGCGGCAGGCGCTGTTCCGGCTCCAGCAGGAGGGCTACGTCGAGGTGCTCTTCCGCAGCGGCTGGCGGGTGCTGCCTTTCGACTTCGACCAGTTCGAGCAGCTCTACGACCTGCGCATGGTGCTGGAGACCACCGCGGTGCACCGTCTGTGCGAAAGCGACCATCGCGTGGACCGCAGCCTGCTCGACAGCCTGGCCAGCATCTGGCTGGTGCCGGCCGCGCAGCGCAGCGCGGACACGGTGCAGGTCGCCCAGTGGGACGAAGCCTTCCACTGTGCGCTGGTCGAAGCCGCGGGCAATGCCGAGATGGCGCGCGTGCATCGCGACGTGACCGACCGCATCCGCATCATCCGCCGGCTCGACTTCACCAAGCAGCCGCGTATCGACGCGACCTACGACGAGCACGCCAAGATCCTGAAGGCGATCCGCGCGAATCGCGGCGACCAGGCCGCGATGCTGCTGCGTGCGCACATCGAGACCAGCCAGGCCGAGGTCCGCAAGATCACGCTGCACCAGGTGCACATGGCACGCCATGCGGGCCGCACGCGCCGCCCCGGTCGGTGAGTGCTTCTCGTCGCCTGCAGCGCCTCTCCGAGGGTTGCCGCTCGATGACCTGCCACAGCCCTTGCGCAGGGACCCGCGGAACCGGCTTCGCCGGGCCGCCGGGTGCGCCCCCTTGAGGGGGGCGAGCCACACGCAGTGAGCGAGGTTGGGGGTGGGCGCTTTCAGAGCTTGAATTCGTAGTCGACCGTGATCGGCGCGTGGTCGCTGAACTTGATCGTCTTGAAGATCGATTCGCTGCGCGCGAGGCTGGCGATCGCCGGCGTCGCGAGGTGGTAGTCCAGCCGCCACCCCACGTTGTTCGCATAGGCCTGGCCCCGGTTGCTCCACCACGTGTAGGCCTCGCCCGTCGTCTCGGGCTTGAGCAGGCGGTAGACGTCGACCAGCCCGGCGCCTTCCGCGCCCGCATCGAGCAGCCGGGTCATCCAGGCGCGCTCTTCCGGCAGGAAGCCGCTGTTCTTCTGGTTGCCGCGCCAGTTCTTCAGGTCGATTTCCTTGTGCGCGATGTTGATGTCGCCGCACAGGATGAACTCGCGCTCCTTCTTGAGCGCCACCAGATGGGGGAAGAAGCCCTTGAGGAAGCGGAACTTCGCCTCCTGCCGCTCCTCTCCGGAGGAGCCGCTCGGGAAGTAGCAGCTGATGACCGAGAGCTTGCGTTTGGGCGTGTCGAAGCGAAGTTCGAGGTAGCGGCCCTCGGCGTCGAATTCCGTGTCGCCCCAGCCGACAACGATATCGCTCGGCACGTGCTTGCTGTAGACCGCGGTCCCGGAGTAGCCTTTCTTCTCGGCGAAATGGAAGTGGCCCTTCAGACCCGCCATGTCCTCGAAGCGGCCTTCGATGTCGCTGGCCTGGACGCGGGTTTCCTGCATGCAAATACAATCCGGCGCCAGTTCGGCCACCCAGTCGGCAACGCCCTTGGTGGCCGCCGATCGCAGGCCGTTGAGGTTGAGGCTGGTCAGTTTGAACACGAGGACATTCCCTATGGCTGGAGAGATTGGAAAGGGCGGCGCGCTGGCTCAGGAGTTCGTGCAGTTCGCCCTGGATTCGGGGGTGCTGCGCTTCGGCCAGTTCAAGACCAAGGCCGGCCGGATGAGCCCCTATTTCTTCAATGCGGGCCTGTTCGACGACGGCGCCAAGATCGCGCGGCTCGCCGGATTCTATGCAGACCGCCTGATCGAAAGCGGCCTCGAATTCGACATGATCTTCGGCCCCGCCTACAAGGGCATCCCGCTGGGCGCAACCGTGGCGGCCGAACTCGCGCGCCGCGGCCGCAACGTGCCGTTCGCCTACAACCGCAAGGAAGCCAAGGATCACGGCGAAGGCGGAACGCTGGTCGGCGCGCCGCTCAAGGGGCGGGTGCTCATCGTCGATGACGTGATGTCCGCCGGCACCGCGGTGCGCGAATCCATCGCCGCCATCAAGAATGCCGGCGCTACGCCGCATGCCGTCGCGATCGCGCTGGACCGGCAGGAGAAGGCGACCGAGAACGGCGTCGACGTGGACCACAGCGCCGTGCAATATGTACGGAATCAGCTGGGCCTGCAGGTCGTTGCCATCGCGACGCTGGACGACTTGTTACAGTACCTCTCGGGCCGCGCGGACGGAGATCTGGGCGCCCACCGACAGGGAGTGTTGGAGTACCGGGCGCGCTACGGCGCGCGCTGACTCGGCTTGCCCAGAGGATGGACGTGGCGAGAACCCAGGCACTGTTGGCTTTCATGGCGCTCTCGCTGGCTGCAGCCGGCCACGCGCAGGCACAGCAATCCGGTGCGGCTCGCCAATCCAGCGGGGGCGGTCCCGGCATCTACAGCTGTGTGGATTCAAGAGGCCGCACGATCACCGCGGATCGGCCGATCTCGGACTGCAACGACCGCGAGCAGCGCGAGCTGAATCCCAGCGGCACCACACGCCGCAAGATCGAACCCACCTACACCGCGCGCGAGCAGGCCGAGCGCGAAGAGCGTGAGCGCCAGGCCCAGTTGCAGGCGGCGCGCCAGGTCGAGGAGCGCCGCCGCGAGCGCGCGTTGCTGGTCCGCTACCCGAACGCCGCGGCGCACGACAAGGAGCGCGCCGAGGCACTGGTGCAGATCGACGCCGTGATCAGCGCCGCCAGGAAGCGCCTCGGCGAGTTGGCCGAAGACCGCAAGCGCATCGACGACGAGCTGGAGTTCTACAAGAGCGACCCTGGCAAGGCGCCCGGGTCGATCCGCCGCAAGGCCGAAGACAACGCGCGAAGCGTCGACGTGCAGAACCGCTTCATCGCGGAACAGGAAGAAGAAAAGAAGCGCGTCAACGCGCGCTTCGATGAAGAGCAGGCCCGCCTGAAGCCGCTCTGGGCCGCGAACGCGGCCGCGCAGGCCCAGCGCTGATACCAGGCACCTCTGTCAGCGAACCTGCGCGACATGCCGCGGAACCGGCTTCGCCGGGCCGCTGGCATGGCCCCCGGTAGGGGGTTGGCGAAGCGACACGAAGTGCGCGAAGCCTGGGGGCGAGCTTAAAGTTTGGATTTCAACAGCGCATTGACCTGCGCCGGATTGGCCTTGCCCTGGCTGGCCTTCATGACCTGGCCGACCAGCGCGTTGAAGGCCTTGTCCTTGCCGGAGCGGTACTCGTCGATGTTCTTCTGGTTCGTGGCCAGGACGGCATCGATGATCTTTTCGAGCGCGCCGGTGTCGTTCATCTGCTTCAGGCCCTTGGCGTCGATCACGGTGTCGACGTCCTGACCTTCACCGGTCCACAGCGCATCGAACACCTGCCGTGCGGCGTTGTTCGAGATGGTGCCGTCGCTGATGCGCGCGATGAGCTTCGCGAGTTGCGCGGCGCCGACCGGTGCGTCGGCAATGCCGATGTCCTGCAGGTTCAGCCGGCGAGCGATCTCGCCGGTGATCCAGTTGGCCGCCAGCTTGGGCGCCGCCCCGGCGCTCACCGCGTCGTCGAAGTAGCGCGCAAGCGCAGGGCTTTGGGTCAGCTGGGTCGCGTCGTATTCCGACAGGCCGTGCTGCTGCACGTAGCGCTCGGCCATCGCGCGCGGAAGCTCGGGCATCTCGGCGCGCACGCGCTCGATCCATTCGGCCGCGATCGCCAGCGGCGGCAGGTCCGGGTCGGGGAAGTAGCGGTAGTCGGCCGCGTCTTCCTTGGTGCGCATCGCGCGCGTTTCGCCGGTGTCGGGGTCGAACAGCACCGTGGCCTGCTGGATCGCGCGGCCTTCCTCCAGTTCGTCGATCTGCCAGCGGATCTCGAAGTCGATCGCCTGCTGCATGAACTTGAAGCTGTTGAGGTTCTTGATCTCGCGCCGCGTGCCCAGCGGCTCGCCGGGCTTGCGCACCGACACGTTCGCGTCGCAGCGGAAGCTGCCTTCCTGCATGTTGCCGTCGCAGATGCCGATCCAGGTCACGATCTTGTGCAGCTCGCGCGCGTAGGCCACGGCCTCGGCGGTGGAGCGCATGTCGGGCTCGGTCACGATTTCCAGCAGCGGCGTGCCGGCGCGGTTCAGGTCGATGCCCGACTGGCCGATGAAGTCCTCGTGCAGCGACTTGCCGGCGTCTTCCTCGAGATGCGCGCGCACCAGGCGCACGGTCTTCTTCTCTTCGCCGAGGTAGAAGCTCACCGAGCCGCCCTGCACGACCGGGATCTCGTACTGGCTGATCTGGTAGCCCTTCGGCAGGTCGGGATAGAAGTAGTTCTTGCGCGCGAACACGCTGCGCGGCGCGATGTGCGAACCGAGCGCGAGGCCGAGCTTGATCGCGCGTTCGACCGCGCCCTTGTTCATCACCGGCAGCGTGCCGGGCAGCGCGAGATCGACCGCGCTGGCCTGCGTGTTCGGCTCGGCGCCGAAGGCGGTCGAGGCGCGGCTGAAGATCTTCGATGCGGTGGAAAGCTGCGCGTGCGTCTCGAACCCGATGATGACTTCATAGCCGCGGACCAGCGGGCCCGTCGGGCGGCCGCTCTGCGCGGCTTCGAAAGTGTTGGTTTCGCTCATGTCAGTTCTTCGCCATCAATAGCCGGCCGGGGTGCGCTGGTGCCAGTCGGTGGCTTGCTGGAAGCGGTGCGCGGCGTTGAGCAGGCGCGACTCTTCGCAGTAGTTGCCGAGCAATTGCAGGCCGACCGGCATCCCGCCGTCGAAGCCCGCCGGAATGCTCATGCCGGGCAGACCGGCGAGCGAACCCGGCAGCGTGAAGATGTCGGCCAGGTAGTCGGCCACCGGGTCCCCGCCGTGTTCGCCGATCTTCCAGGCGACCGTCGGCGCGGCGGGACCGGCGATCAGGTCGCACTGCCTGAAGGCCTGCTGGAAGTCGTCCGCGATCATGCGGCGCACCTTCTGCGCCTGCAGGTAGTAGGCGTCGTAGTAGCCATGCGAGAGCACGTAGGTGCCGATCATGATGCGGCGCTTGACCTCGTCGCCGAAGCCTTCCTCGCGCGTCTTGGCGTACATGTCGGCGAGGTCGCGATAGTCCTTGGCGCGATGGCCGAACTTGACGCCGTCGAAGCGGCTCAGGTTGCTCGACGCCTCGGCGGCCGCAATGATGTAGTAGACCGGGATCGACAGCTCGGTGCGGGGCAGGGTGATCTCGACGCGGCGGGCGCCGAGCTTTTCGTATTCGGCCAGCGCGGCTTCGACCACGGCCCGCACGCCGGGCGCGACGCCGTCACCGAGGAATTCCTTCGGCACGCCGATGCGCAGGCCTTCGAGCGAATCGCCGAGGCGGCGCGTGAAGTCTTCGGCAGGGCGATCGAGCGACGTCGAATCGCGGTCCGGGTCCGGGCCGCACATGGCGGACAGCAGGAGCGCGCAGTCTTCGGCCGAGCGGGCCATCGGGCCGGCCTGGTCGAGGCTCGATGCGAAGGCGACCATGCCGTAGCGCGAGGCTCGGCCGTAGGTCGGCTTGATGCCGGTCACGCCACAGAACGAGGCGGGCTGGCGGATCGAGCCGCCGGTGTCGGTGCCGGTGGCGGCGGGCGCGAGGCGTGCGGCGACCGCCGCGGCGCTGCCGCCGGACGAGCCGCCGGGGATGCGCTCGCGATCCCACGGATTGCGAACCGGCACGGCCTCGTCGAAACCGACGGCCGGAACCGCGACGTTCTCGTTGGACGAGCCCATCGCGAACTCGTCGCAACTCAGTTTGCCCAGCGTGACGGCGCCGGCTTCGGCCAGCCGGCGAACCACGGTGGCATCGAAGGGCGAGCGATACCCGGCCAGGATTTGGGAACCGGCGCTGGTCGGCAGGCCGGTGGTGACGAAGATGTCCTTGTGGGCGATCGGCACGCCCGTCAATGCGGCGGCGTTGCCGGCCGCGAGCTTGTCGTCGGCGGCGCGGGCCTGGGCCACGGTGAGGTCCTCGTCGATCGCCACGAAGGCGCCGAGCTCCTTGTGCTGGCCGATCCGGTCGAGCTGGTGGCGGGCGGCCTCGACGGCCGAGACCTTGCGCTCCCGCAGCGCCTTGGCGAGCTCGGCCACGCCCATCTGGTGGATTGCCGCGCTCATTTCCACCCCCACGCTCGGCACTTCGTGTCCTCGCTGCCCCCCGAGGGGGCGTGAGCTTGCTTGAAGCGGTTCTGCGCTGCGCTCATTCGATCACCTTCGGAACCAGGAACAGGCCGTTTTCGACGGCGGGCGCGCTGCGCTGGTTGGCTTCGCGGTTGTCGGGTTCGCTGACGACGTCCTCGGCGAGGCGAAGCGTCACGTCCTGGATCGTGGCGACCGGATGGGCGAGCGGCTCGACGCCTGTGGTGTCGACCGCGCGCATGCGCTCGACGAGGTCGAAGAAGCCGTTGATCTGGCCGCGCAGGCGGTCGCTTTCTTCGGGCGCCAGCTGGAGCCGGGCGAGCGACGCGATGCGCGCAATATCGGAAGCAGTGAGGGACATCGGAAAAAGAAGGCTTGGCGACCGTGAAAAACGCGAGGCGTCGCGCCCTGCGAGGTGTGCCGGAACGCTGGAGCTTGAAGGGATTCGGTTATTATCCCGCCTTTGCCGCAACCCCCGCGAACGCGGCGGCATTTGCCGCAAAAACGTTCAATCCATCCCGTCAAACGACCCAGCAAGAGGGCGACGGCCTGCCGACGCGCATGCCGTGCTCCAGAGGATTCCACAATGTTCGGAGCTTTTCGTCGGTACTTCTCGACCGACCTCGCGATCGACCTCGGCACCGCCAATACGCTCATTTTTGCCCGCAACAAGGGCATCGTCCTGGACGAGCCGTCGGTCGTCGCCATCCGGCACGAAGGCGGCCCCCACGGCAAGAAAGTGATCCAGGCCGTCGGCCGCGAAGCGAAGGCCATGCTCGGCAAGGTGCCCGGCAACATCGAAGCCATCCGCCCGATGAAGGACGGCGTGATCGCCGACTTCGTGATCACCGAGCAGATGATCAAGCAGTTCATCAAGATGGTGCACCCGCGTTCGCTGCTCACGCCCAGCCCGCGCATCATCATCTGCGTGCCCTGCGGTTCGACCCAGGTCGAGCGCCGCGCGATCAAGGACGCGGCCGAAGCGGCCGGTGCCACGTCGGTCTATCTCATCGAGGAACCCATGGCCGCAGCGATCGGCGCCGGTTTGCCGGTGTCGGAAGCCAGCGGCTCGATGGTCGTCGACATCGGCGGCGGCACCACCGAAGTGGGCGTGATCTCGCTCGGCGGCATGGTCTACAAGGGCAGCGTGCGCGTCGGCGGCGACCGCTTCGACGAGGCCATCATCAACTACATCCGCCGCAACTACGGCATGCTGATCGGCGAGCCGACGGCGGAAGTCATCAAGAAGAGCATCGGCTCGGCCTTCCCCGGTTCCGAAGTCAAGGAAATGGAAGTCAAGGGCCGCAACCTCAGCGAAGGCGTGCCGCGCAGCTTCACCATCAGCAGCAACGAAGTGCTGGAAGCGCTGACCGATCCGCTGAACAACATCGTCTCCGCCGTGAAGAACGCGCTCGAACAGACGCCGCCCGAACTCGGCGCCGACATCGCCGAGCGCGGCATGATGCTCACCGGCGGCGGCGCGCTGCTGCGCGACCTCGACCGCCTGCTGGCCGAGGAAACCGGCCTGCCGGTGCTGGTTGCCGAAGACCCGCTGACCTGCGTGGTCCGCGGCTGCGGTATCGCTCTCGAGCGGATGGATCGGCTCGGAAGCATCTTCACGAGCGAATAATGCGCTGGATGCGCAAATGGCCGGCCCGCGTTTGCGCAGGGCCGGCCTTTTCAATTTAAAGTCCCTCCGCCATGCCGCTCGGCACGCTCGATCGCACTGCGCCACCCCTGTTCAACCAGGGGCCCTCGGCGCTCAGCAAGCTGATCTTCTTCAGCGCGCTCGCGCTGTTTCTGATGGTGGCCGATGCGCGCTTCAACATCGTGCAGCCGGTCCGCACGGCGGTCGGCGCGGTGCTCTATCCGATCCAGTGGCTGGCGCTGAAGCCGGTTCAGCTCGTGGCGGGCGGCAGTCGCTATCTGGAAGACCTGCAGGTCGCGCAGGCCCGGGAGGCCGAGGCGCGCAAGGCGCTGGCGCTGCAGTCGGAACGCGCCAGCCAGGCCGACCTGCTCGCGCAGGAAAACGCGCGGCTGCGCTCGATGCTCGAACTGCGCCAGGTGACACAGACGCCGGGCCGGGTGGCCGAGGTGCTCTACGACACGTCCGATCCGTACACCCGCAAGGTGGTGATCGACCAGGGGCTGACGCACGGCATCGCGCCGGGGTCGCCGGTGATCGACGAGAACGGGGTGCTCGGGCAGGTCACGCAGGTGCAACCCTTCACGAGCGAAATCACGCTGGTGATCGATCGCGATCTCGCCATCCCGGTGCAGAACACGCGGACCGGTGCGCGCAGCGTGGCTTTCGGCGACGCCAGTGCCCACGGCGGCGGGCTCGAACTTCGCTTCATGGGCGCGAACTCCGATGTGCAGGAAGGCGACATGCTGAGCACCAGCGGGGTCGACGGCGTCTATCCGCCGGGGCTTCCGGTCGCCAAGATCGACCGCATCGAACGCCGGGCCGATTCCGCCTTCGCCCGCATCCACCTGACGCCGATGGGGCGCGTGAACTCTGCGCGGTACGTCCTGGTGCTGGCGCCGACGGGCACCCCGCCGGTGCCGAAGCCCGCGCCGGCCGCGCCGGCGGCGGGCACCTCGGGCAAGAAGAAGGGCGAGAAATCCGACAAGCCTGGGGCCAAGGCCGACAAATCCGACAAGGCCGACAAATCCGACAAGGCGGACAAGGCCGACAAGAAGGAGAAGCGCGCGCCATGATCATGCGTCCCGGCCAGCAGCAGCTCCTGTTGCCCGTCAGCCCCCTGTTCATGTGGGCCAGCCTGATCGTCGCCCTCTTGGTCAACATGGTGCCGATCGGCCGTGCCGCGTGGACGCCGGATCTTCTGGCGCTGGTGATCGTGTTCTGGAGCGTGCACCAGCCTGCGCGCATCGGCATCGGCGCGGCCTTCGTCTTCGGGCTGCTGATGGACGTGCACCAGGCCTCGATGCTGGGACAGCATGCACTGTCCTATACGACGCTCGGCTTCTTCGCGATCATGATCCACCGCCGGCTGCTGTGGTTCCCGGTGGCGTCGCAGGCGCTGCAGGTGCTTCCGCTGTTCGCGGTGTCCCACCTGATCGAGCTGGCGATCCGGATGATCGGCGGAGGGGTGTTCCCGGGCTGGACGCTGCTCATCGCGCCGTTGATCGAGGCCGCGTTGTGGCCGCTGGTCAGTGTGCTGTTGTTGGCGCCCCAGCGTCGCGCACCGGAACCTGACGCCAACAGGCCACTCTAGATGCTGCTCGCCCCCAGGCTGCGCGCACTTCGTGTCGCTTCGCCAACCCTCTACCCGGGGCAGCACCAGCAGCCCGGCAAAGCCGGTTCTGCGGTGCTCCCCGCTTCATTTCGTGCCGTTCTGCGCGGATGGTGAGTATTTGCTTTCGTTGTTCGTCCCGCTAAGCTGATCTGCTGCCATGACCGAGATTCGTAACGTCGCTGCCGACCTGTCGCGCTTCAAGCGCCGGGTGGTCGTGATCGCGCTTGTCGTGCTGGTCGCGTTCGGGTTGCTGGCGTCGCGGCTGGTGTATCTGCAGGTGGTGCGGCACGAAGATCTGGCCGAGCAGGCGGAGAGCAATCGCACGGCGATCGTGCCGGTGGTGCCGAACCGGGGGCTGATCGTCGATCGCAACGGGATCGTGCTGGCCTCCAATTACTCCGCCTACACGCTGGAGATCACGCCGTCCAAGGCCGGCAACCTCGAGGAAACGATCGATGCGCTGTCCGAGGTCCTGGAGATTTCGCCGCGCGACCGCCGGCGCTTCAAGCGGCTGCGCGAGGACTCGCGCAGCTTCGATTCGGTGCCGATCCGCACCCGCCTGAGCGACGAGGAGGTCGCCCGGTTCGCCGCGCAGCGCTATCGCTTCCCGGGTGTCGAGATCAAGGCGCGACTGTTCCGCAACTATCCGAACGGCGAACTCGCGAGCCATGTGCTCGGCTACATCGGGCGCATCAACCAGGCCGAAAAAGCGGCCATGGAAGACTGGGAAGACGAGGACCTCGCCAACTACAAGGGCACGGAGTACATCGGCAAGCTCGGCATCGAGCAGAGCTACGAGAAGACCCTGCACGGCCTGACGGGTGTCGAGCAGATGGAAACGTCCGCCGGCGGCCGCGCGGTGCGCCGGCTCGCGGCGCATCCGGCCACGCCGGGCAACACCGTCATGCTGTCGGTCGACATCAAGCTGCAGAAGCTGGTCGAGGACATGTACGGCGAGCGACGCGGGGCGCTGGTGGCGATCGATCCCAAGACCGGCGAGATCCTGGCCTTCGTGAGCAAGCCGACCTTCGATCCGAACCTGTTCGTGGAAGGCATCGACGTCGAGAACTGGAAGGAACTCAGCGAGTCGATCAACAAGCCGCTGCTGAACCGGGCGCTGCGCGGCACCTACCCGCCGGGCTCGACCTACAAGCCCTTCATGGCGCTGGCCGCACTGCAGACGGGAAAGCGCGGACCGAGCGTGGTGGTCAACGACCCGGGCTACTTCAACTTCGGCGGCCACCGCTTCGGCAGCCCCGAGGGCAACATCGGCGGCGTGGACATGCGGCGCTCGATCCAGCTGTCCAGCAACATCTACTACTACTCGCTGGCCAACGAGATGGGCGTGGACCTGATCCACGACTCGATGAAGCCGCTGGGCTTCGGCCAGATCACCGGCATCGACATCGGCGGCGAGGTGCGCGGCGTGCTGCCGAGCACCGAGTGGAAGCGCAATACCTACAAGCGCCCCGAGCAGAAGAAGTGGTATGCGGGCGAGACCATTTCGCTCGGCATCGGGCAGGGCTACAACGCCTTCACGATGCTGCAGCTGGCGCACGCGACGTCGATCGTGGCCAATGGCGGCATCAAATTCAAACCGCACGTGGCCCTCGCGATCCGCGACACGGTCACCGGCGAGGTGAAGCCGGTCGAGCAGGCGCCCGGACAGAATCTCAATGTCCCGCCAGCCAATATCGGCGTGGTCCGCGACGGCTTGGTGGCGGTGGTCAACGCGGGCACGGCGCGCAGCGTCTTCGCCGGCGCGGGGTATCAGGCGGCCGGCAAGACCGGCACGGCGCAGGCGGTGGGCATGGCGGCGAACACCAAGTACAACGCCAAGGCGCTGGAGGAACACCAGCGCGACCACGCGCTTTTCATGGCGTTCGCGCCGGCCAACGACCCGAAGATCGCCGTGGCGCTCATCGTCGAGAACGCGGGCTGGGGTGCCGGCGCCGCCGCGCCGATCGCGCGCCGCGTATTCGACTACTGGCTGCTGAACCAGTACCCCAGCGAGGCGGACATGGCCGCCATCCAGCAGGGCAAGGCCGCGGCGCCGATCGGCAAGCCGCGCGTCGCGAGCGAAGTGGCCTGGCCGCCGGCGGGCACGCAGGCCGCCGCCGCATCGGCCGCCCCCTGATCCACTTCGTCAGCGCAGGAAGGCGTCGTAGGCGGTCTTCAGGATCAGCGCGCCGACGACGAAGATGAACACCGTCCGCACGAAGCCCGCGCCGTGGCGGATGGCCACCCGGGCGCCGATCACCCCGCCCGCGACGTTCGCCACCGCCATCACCAGCCCGTAGTGCCACAGCACATGGCCCTTGAGGCCGAGCAGCAGCAGGGCGCCGAGGTTGGTCATGACGTTGAGCAGCTTGGCCGACGCCGCGGCGTTGAGGAAGTCGTAGCCCAGCCAGCGGACGAACAGGAACACGAAGAAGCTCCCCGTGCCGGGACCGAAGAAGCCGTCGTAGACGCCGAGCGCGAAGCCGATCGCCGCCGTGGCGGCGAGTTCGGCGCGTCCATGAAAGCGCGGTTCGTGATGCCGCCCCATGTCCTTGCGCGCGAGGGTGTAGAGCAGCAGCACGACCAGGATCACCGGCAGCAGCTTGCGGAGGAACTCGCCCGGCACCACGGTCACGGCCCATGCGCCGATCAACGAGCCGAAGAACGCCAGACCGGCCGCCGGAAGCAGCGTGCGCCAGCGCAGGCCGACGCGATAGTGGAACTGCACGGTGGCCGCCGCCGTGCCCCAGACCGAGGCGCTCTTGTTGGTGCCCAGCAGCGTCGCCGGGGCCACGCCGGGCAGCACGCTGAAGAGCACCGGGACCAGGATCAGTCCGCCTCCCCCGACGATCGAATCAACGAATCCCGCGAACAGCGAGGCCAGGGTCAGCACGACGATTTCCATTGCGGAGATTGTCGCTGCGGGGTGTGCTATCGATTTCGTAGCGCGGGGCTTCGGGCCGGCAAGAATTCCCGACCCGCCGGTCGAAAAAAGAAAAGGCGCCGACCAGCGGCGCCTTGATCAAAAAAACAGCATCTCGTCCGGATGCCTTGTGTTCAGTATTCTGGTTCTTCGAAGGTTTGTCTCCTCGGTCCCCCGCGCAGCGGGCAGGCCCGTTTGCGAGTGGCTGGACTTTATTCGGCGCACCGCCGGAGTGCATCGGGGATTACCCGCCAATTGGCCCGGGTCGGCCCGAATCTGCAACAAGCGGCAACGCAAACGGGCTCAAACCCGCTCAGCGGTGGCTTCGCGGACCCATGCAGCCGCCTTCTCCGCCATCATCAGCGTGGGGCTGTTGGTGTTGCCGCTGGTGATCGTGGGCATGGCACCGGCATCGACCACGCGCAACCCGTCGATGCCGCGCACGCGCATCCGCGCATCGAGCACCGCCATCGGATCGTTGTCCGCGCCCATCTTCGTGGTGCCGACGGGATGGAAGATCGTGGTCGCGATGTCTCCTGCGAGCCGCGCGAGCTCCTCGTCGCTCTGATACTGCGGGCCCGGTTTCCATTCCTCCGGGCTGTACCTCGCGAGCGCCGGCTGCGACGCGATGCGGCGCGTGACGCGCAGCGAATCCGCGGCGACCTTGCGGTCCTCGTCCGTGCTGAGGTAGTTCGGCGCGATCGCGGGCGCGTCCTCGAAGCGCGGGCTCTTGATGCGCACGGTGCCGCGGCTCGTGGGGTTCAGGTTGCACACGCTCGCGGTAAAGGCCGGGAAGCTGTGCAGCGGCTCGCCGAAGGCGTCGAGCGACAGCGGCTGCACGTGGTATTCGAGGTTGGGCCATTCGTAGGCCGGCGAGCTGCGCGTGAATGCGCCGAGCTGCGAGGGCGCCATGCTCATCGGGCCGGTGCGCCGCAGAACGTATTCGAGCCCGATCTTCGCCTTGCCGTAAAGCGACGACGCCAGCACGTTGAGCGTGGGCGCATCCTTGACCTTGTAGACCGCGCGGATCTGCAGGTGGTCCTGCAGGTTTGCGCCGACACCCGGCGCGTCGCGCACCACGTCGATGCCGTGCTGCCGCAGCAGATCCGCCGGCCCGACGCCCGAGAGCTGCAGGATCTGCGGCGAACCGATGCTGCCGGCGCAGAGGATCGTCTCGCGCGTCGCGTGTGCGATGACCATCTCGTGCCCGTCCCACACCTGCACGCCCGTGCAGCGATGGCTGCCGTCGGCATGCGAATCGAAGATCAGGCGAGACACCTGCGCGCCGGTCCAGAGCTCGAAGTTCGGACGGCCGTAGCAGGTCGGCCGCAGGAAGGCCTTGGCGGTGTTCCAGCGCCAGCCGTCCTTCTGGTTGACCTGGAAGTAGCCCACGCCCTCGTTGCTGCCGCGATTGAAGTCGGTACTGCGCGGCACGCCGGCCTGCACCGCGGCTTCGGCGAAGGCATCGAGGATGTCCCAGCGCAGGCGCTGCTTCTCGACGCGCCATTCGCCGCCCGCGCCGTGGAGTTCGTCCGCGCCGAGGTAATAGTCCTCGTGCTTCTTGAACGCGGGGAGCACGTTCGACCAGCGCCACGCGTCGTCCCCGGTGAGGTCGGCCCACTGGTCGTAGTCGCGCGACTGGCCGCGCATGTAGATCATCCCGTTGATGCTCGACGAGCCGCCGAGCGTCTTGCCGCGCGGGTAGCGCAGCGTGCGGCCGTTGAGGCCCGCGTCCGGCTCGGTGCTGTAGAGCCAGTCGGTGCGCGGGTTGCCGATGCAGTAGAGATAGCCGACCGGGATGTGGATCCAGTGGTAGTCGTCCTTGCGGCCCGCCTCGATGAGCAGCACGCGCATCCGCTTGTCCGCGCTCAGCCGGTTGGCCATGAGCGACCCGGCGGTGCCGGCGCCAATGACGATGTAATCGAAAGTCGTGTCGCTCATGACGCTCTCCCCCACCCTCGCCCACTTCGTGTGGCTCGGACACCCCCTCTCCGGGGGCAACCCCAGCGGCCCGGCGAAGCCGGTTCCGCGGGGTTCCTGGCCTTCAAGAGCCGGGGCGCTTTCATTTCGCGGTGGGCATCGTGAACTCGGCGCCCTTGCCGATGCTCTCGGGCCAGCGCTGCATGATCGACTTCTGCTTGGTGTAGAAGCGCACGCCTTCCTCGCCGTAGGCGTGCATGTCCCCGAAGAGCGATTTCTTCCAGCCGCCGAAGCCGTGCCAGGCCATCGGCACCGGAATCGGCACGTTGATGCCCACCATGCCGATCTGCACGCGGCGTGAGAACTCCCGCGCCACGTTGCCGTCGCGGGTGAAGCACGAGACGCCGTTGCCGAACTCGTGCGCGTTGATCAGGTCCACCGCTTCCTTGAGGTCGTGCACCCGGACGCACGACAGCACCGGGCCGAAGATCTCTTCCTTGTAGATGCGCATGTCCGGCGTGACGTGGTCGAACAGCGTGCCGCCCATCCAGAAGCCGTTCTCGCAATCCTGCCCTGCGGCCTTCGCGTCGAAGCCGCGGCCGTCGACCACCAGCTTGGCGCCTTCCTTCTCGCCCTCGGCGATGTAGCCGGTGATGCGGTTGTGCGCCGCGCGGGTGACGATCGGGCCCATCTCCGCGTCGAGCTCGGTGCCGTTCTTCACCTTCAGCGTCTTTGCGCGCTCGGCCAGGAGCGGCATGACCTTGTCGGCCACGTCGCCCACCATCACCGCGACGCTGATCGCCATGCACCGTTCGCCGGCCGAGCCGTAGCCGGAGCCGATCAGCGCATCGACGGTCTGCTCGATGTCCGCATCGGGCATCACCACCATGTGGTTCTTCGCGCCGCCGAGTGCCTGCACCCGCTTGCCGTGGCGCGCGCCGGTCTCGTAGATATGGTTGGCGATCGGCGTCGAGCCGACGAAGCTGATCGCCTGCACGTCCGGATGCACGAGCAGCGCATCGACCGCTTCCTTGTCGCCCTGGATCACGTTGAACACGCCGTCCGGCAGGCCCGCTTCCTTGAGCAGCTCGGCGATGCGCAGCGACGGGCTCGGATCGAGCGGGCTCGGCTTCAGCACGAAGGTGTTGCCCGCCGCGATGGCGACCGGGAACATCCACATCGGCACCATCACCGGGAAGTTGAACGGCGTGATGCCCGCGACCACGCCCAGCGGCTGGCGCATCGTCCAGTTGTCGATGCCGGTGGAAACCTGGTCGGTGTAGTCGCCCTTGAGCAGTTGCGGAATCCCGCAGGCGAATTCCACGATGTCGATGCCGCGCGTGACCTCGCCCTGCGCGTCGGTGAAGACCTTGCCATGCTCGGCGGTGATCAGGTGCGCGAGCTCGTCGCGATGCCTGCCCAGCAGTTCGAGGAACTTGAACATCACGCGCGCGCGGCGGATCGGCGGCGTGTCGGCCCAGGCGGGAAACGCGGCCCGGGCGGCGGCCACGGCCGCGTCGACGTCGGTGCGGTCGGCCAGCGCGACAGTGCCGGTCGCCGCGCCGGTCGCGGGGTTGAACACATCCTGGCTGCGGGAGGAATTCGGGGCGGCCACGCGGCCGCCGATGAAGTGATGGATCGGTGTCTTACTCATCTGCATGGCGTTCTCCTGCCGACGGCACGGCCGGCTGATGGCGGAATGGATCGGAATCGGGTCGCCGATTGTGGCAAACGCACGGGCGATGCGCGACCGCCCCGCGCGTCGTGCGCGTTCGCCCCGAGGGTTTGCACGGACGCGCCCGGTTACGATGCTGCGTTCGTTTGCTGACACCCTCATCCGCCTGCATGTCTGCCAACCCCCCCGCCACCACCACGCCCGAAGGCGAGAGCGATCGCCCTCGCATCGAGGAGCGCGAGCAGGAGGGCGGCAACTGGGCCATCGCGACCGGGCGCTGGACGGCGCTCTCGATGTCCTCGCGGCGCGCATGGGAAGCGCTGTCGAGCAACCTGGCCGGCGTGCCGCCGCGAGACGATCGCGCATGGGACCTGCGCCCCATCGAGCAGCTCGATCACATCGGCGCGCAGCTGCTGTGGAACCACTGGCGCCATGCCTGGCCCGCCCGCATCGAAATGGATTCGCAGCACAAGGCGGTGCTCGACCAGGTGGCGCTCTACACCTGCGTGGCGCCTGCCGAAACCGGTCCGACGCTCGCGGACCGGTTCAAGTCTTTCGCGCACAACGGGCCGCGCATGATGTTCGTCGCGCGCGATTTCCTGAGGCTCATCGGCCAGCTCACGCTGGACGTCGGCAAGCTGCTGAGCGCACCGCACCGCGCGCCGTGGCGCGACTTCTCGGGACAGATCTACCACTTCGGCACCACCGCACTGCCGATCACGGCACTCGTCGGGCTGCTGATCGGCGTGGTGCTGGCCTATCTGACCTCGCAGCAGTTGCGGCAGTACGGAGCGGAAACATTCATCGTCAACATCCTGGGGTTGTCGCTCATTCGGGAGCTCGGTCCGGTGCTCGCGGCGGTGTTGATCGCGGGGCGGTCCGGCTCGGCGATCACCGCGCAGATCGGCGTGATGCGCGTGACCGAGGAGCTCGACGCCATGCGGGTGATGGGCATCCCGCATGGCTTCCGGCTCGTGATGCCGCGCGTGCTGGCGCTCGCGATCGCGATGCCGCTGATCAGCATGTGGACCTCGATGGCGGCGCTCTTCGGCGGGATGATCGCGGCCGACCTGGCGCTCGACATCTCGCCGGCGTACTTCATGTCGGCGCTGCCGCGGGCGGTGCCGATGGCGAACCTCTGGCTCGCGATGTCGAAGTCGGCGGTGTTCGGCGTGCTGATCGCGCTCATCGCCTGCTACTTCGGCCTCAAGGTCAAACCCAACACCGAGAGCCTCGGGCGTGGCACCACGTCGTCCGTGGTGACCTCGATCACGGTCGTGATCCTGGTCGATGCGCTCTTCGCCGTGCTGTTCAAAGGCGTGGGATTCCGTTAGGTATGACATTCACCCCCGGCGCGGCTGGCGCACCTCTCGTCGAGATCCGCAACCTCTGGACGGTCTTCCAGACGCCGGACGGCGACCAGGTCGTGCATCGCGATCTCGACCTCACGATCCGTCGCGGCGAGGTGCTGTCGCTCGTCGGCGGGTCTGGCACGGGCAAGACGGTGCTGCTGCGCCAGATCCTCGGGCTGGAGCACCCGTCGAAGGGCACGGTCTCGGTGCTCGGCCGGGCACCGGGGCAGTTCAGCGCGAAAGCCGCGGCCAACGTCGGCATGCTGTTCCAGCACGGCGCGCTGTTCTCGGCCTTCAACGTGCTCGACAACATCGCCTTTCCGCTGCGCGAGCTGAAGGTGCTGCCGGACGAACTCATCCGCGACGCCGCGCTGGTCAAGCTGCAGATGGTCGGGCTCGACCCCAAGCACGCGACCAAGAGCCCCGCCGACCTCTCGGGCGGGATGATCAAGCGCGTCGCGCTCGCCCGCGCGCTCATCATGGACCCGCCGCTGCTGCTGCTCGACGAGCCCACCGCCGGCCTCGATCCCGAAGGCGCCGACGGCTTCTGCGACCTGCTGCGCGGACTGCATCGCGAACTCGGGCTCACCGTGGTGATGGTCACGCACGACCTCGACACGCTGTTCGACCTGAGCACGCGCATCGCGGTGCTGGCCGATCACAAGGTGATCGTCGCAGGCACGGCGCGCGACGTCATCGCCTACCCGCATCCCTTCATCCACGAATACTTTCTCGGCGGCCGCGGCAAGCGTGCCATGGAGGCGCTTCATGACGGTTCCGTTCCCGCGTCCCTCGCCGGACCGGCTGGCGATGCGCCGGCCTCCCACAACGAAAGGTAGCTGCCATGGAAAACAAAGCCCATGCTATGGCCGCCGGTGTCTTCGTCCTCGGCCTGGTCGCCGTGCTCGTCGCACTGGTCGTCTGGCTCACGCGCGACGACACGGTGCGCAACATCTATGAGCTGTCCACACGCGACCCGGTGAGCGGCCTGCAGCCGCAGGCGATGGTGCGTTATCGCGGCATCGCCGTCGGCAAGGTCGCGTCGATCGACTTCGACCCCAAGATCAAGGGCAACGTGCGCGTGCGCATCACGGTCGACGAGCGCGTGCCGCTCACCACCTCGACCTTCGCGACCCTGAGCTACCAGGGCGTGACCGGGCTGGCGTTCATCGCGCTCGACGACAAGGGTGAATCGCAGGTAGCGCTCACGCCGGACAACCAGAACCCGCCGCGCATTCCGCTCAAGCCCTCGCTGCTCTCGCAACTGCAGGATCGCGGCGAGGCGATCATCGGCCGCGTCGAGGAGGCGACGAAGCGCATCAACACGCTGCTGAGCGAGGACAACCAGAAGCGCATCGCCGACTCGCTGGAAAACATCGCCCAGGCCGCGGCCAGTGCCAACCAGCTCACCAAGTCGCTGGACAACACCATCCAGACCGGGCTCAACCCGACGCTCAAGGCACTGCCGCCGCTGGTGGAACGCACGAAAGACACCATGGTGTCGGTCAAGGGCGCGGCCGGCGACGTGTCGCGCGTGGCGAAGAATCTCAACACCACCGTGGTGCGGCTCAATGCGCAGGACGGGCCGATCGATCGGCTCGGCGACGGCACCAAGTCGCTGTCGCAGGCGGTGGAGTCATTCAACAACGCCACGCTGCCGCGCCTGAATCGCGTGGCCGACGACACTTCGCGCGCGGTGCGCCGCCTCGGGCGCGCCGCGGACGGCATCAACGACAACCCGCAATCGCTGCTGTTCGGCAGCGGCGGCGTGGTCGCGGGGCCGGGCGAACCGGGCTTCGCGTCGCCTTCCCCTGCGCGTCCTTGAGATCATGATCATGAAGATGCACGAACCGCTGAAGAAGCCCGCCGTCCTCGGCACTTTGCTCGCGACGCTCCTGGTGGCCGGCTGCGGCGCGCTGCCCGACAAGCCCATGCGCGCGACGCTCTATGACTTCGGGCCGGGGCCGACAACGGCTCCCGCTCGTGCCGGCACGCCCGCGTTGCAGCCCCTGGCGCTGGCCGACATCGACGCGAACGCCCGGCTCGACGGCACGCAGATGCTCTACCGCCTCGGCTATGCGGACGCGAACGAGGTGCGGCCCTATGGCCAGTCGCGCTGGAGTCAGGCGCCGGCCCAGCTGTTCCGGCAGCGCCTGCGCGAGGCGCTGGCCGCCACGCGGACGGTGCTGGGGCCGGAGGAAAGCGCCACCGTCGCCCGCATGGAAGGCCGGGTGCCGGACACGCTGCGCGTCACGCTGGAGGAGTTCAGCCACTTCTTCGAATCGCCTTCGAGCAGCGTGGGCCTCGTCCGTGTGAACGCGACCTTGATCCGCACGGCGCCGGGCGGCGATCGCGTGCTCGCGCAGCGAAGCTTCACGGCCCAGCGGCCGGCGCCGGGCAACGATGCGCCCGGTGGCGTGAAGGCACTGGCGGCCGCGAGCGACGCGGTGGTCGCCGACATCGTGACCTGGGTGAGCCAGCCGCGCTGAGGGCTGCGATACCGGCAGCTGGGGCATGCGACGCATCGGTCTCATCTCGGACACGCATGGACTGCTGCGGCCGGAAGCGTCGGCGTTCCTGCACGGGTGCGACCACATCATCCATGGCGGCGACATCTGCGAGCAGCGCATCCTCGACGAACTCGCAGCGATCGCGACGTTGACCGTCGTTCGCGGCAACAACGACATGGGTGCGTGGGCAAAGGACATTCCGGAAACGGCGTCGTTCGAGATCGATGGGGTGCGCTTCTACGCGATCCACAACCTCGCGGAACTGCCTATCGATCCGGTCGCCTCCGGCATCCGCGTGGTGGTGTCCGGGCATTCGCACCGGCCGCAGGCGAAGGAGCGCGACGGCGTGCTCTACATCAATCCCGGGAGTGCCGTGCCGAGGCGATTCAAGCTGCCGATCTCCGCCGGCGAACTGCTGCTCGACGACGGCACGATGACGCCGCGGATCGTCGAACTGGTGACCCGCTAGCGTCCTGCGTCACGACGCGCGGTGAAGCACCGGGAACAGCGTGCCGAGCCCGGCCGCCATCACTTCCACCGCGAGCGCGGCGAGGATCAGGCCCATCAGCCGCGTCATCACGTTGATGCCGGTCTTGCCGAGCACGCGGGAGATCGGCTCGGCGAGCGAGAAGGTCACGCCGGTGGCCAGTCCGATCACCACGCCGTAGCCGACCAGCACCGCCAGCTCCCAGTAGTGCTGCGCGCGCTCGGCGAAGATGACCACCGTCGACATCGTGGCCGGCCCGGTCAGGAGCGGGATGGTCAGCGGCACCACCGCGATCGAGGCGCCGAGCGACGCCTTCACCTCGGTCGCGCGGATCTCCTCGGTGGTGGTCTTGGATTCGGCCGGCTGCGCATTGAGCATGGAGAGCGAACTCATCAGCAGCAGCATGCCGCCGCCGACCTGGAAGCTCGCGATCGAGATGCCGAAGAACGACAGCAGCTGCAGCCCGAGCAGCGCGCTCACCGCGATGACGACGAACGCGCTGAAGGCCGACACCCACGCGGTGCGCTTGCGCTGCAGATCCGTGCAGCCCTGCGTGTAGTGGATGAAGAACGGAACGATCGCCAGCGGATTCACGATGGCAAGCAGCGTGATCAGCGGCTTGATCAGGTCCATCGTCGGCGTGGCCATCAGCGCCCGCCCGTCACGTCGAGCGAGGTTCCCGTCACATAGCTGGCGTCGTCCGACAGCAGCCAGACGATCGCCTGTGCCACTTCCTCGGCGCTGCCGGTGCGCTTCATGGGCACGGTCGGCGCGAGTTGGAAGGCGCGGTCCGGCATGCCGCCCGAGGCGTGGATCTCGGTGTCGATCAGGCCCGGCCGCACCGCATTGACCCGGATGCCTTCCTCGGCGACTTCCTTCGCCAGCCCGATGGTGAAGCTCTCGATCGCGCCCTTGCTGGCGGCGTAGTCCACGTATTGCCCCGGGGAGCCGAGCCGGGCGGCGGCGCTGGAGAGATTGACGATCACGCCGCCTTCGCCGCCGTGCTTGGTGCTCATGCGCCGCACGGCCTCACGGGCGCAGACGAAGCTGCCGATCACGTTGATGCGCAGCATGCGTTCGAGGCGCAGGACGCTCATGTCCTCGACGCGCGCCTGCACGTCGACGATGCCCGCGTTGTTCACCAGCGCGGTCAGGCGGCCGAGCTTGGCATCGACCTTATCGAACATCGCCAGCACCTGCGCTTCGTCGCCCACGTCGGCCTGTACGGTGATCGCGGTGCCGCCGTCCGCGCGGATCGCGCGCACCACTTCGTCCGCAGCGAGCGAGTTGCTCGCGTAGTTGACCGCGACCGCGTAGCCGCGCTTGGCTGCCAGCAATGCGGTGGCCGCGCCGATGCCGCGACTGCCGCCCGTGACCAATAGCACCTTGTCCAAATCCCACCTCCTGCACAGAAGCCGTGCCTCAGTTAAAAACCCTGGGTCGGATTACATCATCGAGGAGCCTCCCGTGAGCCGCACCATCGACTACTACTTCACGCCCCAAAGTCCCTGGACCTATCTCGGACACGCGCGTTTTGCACGCCTCGCGAAGTCCCACGGGGCCGCCGTGCGCGTGCGGCCGATCGACTTCGGTGCGGTGTTTCCGGTGTCCGGCGGGCTTCCGCTGGGCAAACGCGCGCCGCAGCGGCAGGCCTATCGGCTGGTCGATCTGGCGCGCTTTTCGCACCATCTCGACATTCCGTTGAATCCGAAGCCCAAGTTCTTTCCGGTCGCCAGCGATGACGCGGCCAAGCTCATCATCGCGGTCGATCTGTACGACGGCACCGACATCGCGATGAAACTGTGCGGTGCGATCTTCGCGGCGGTGTGGATGCAGGAACGTAATATCGCGGACCCCAAGGTCCTGGAAGCGCTCGTCGCCGAATGCGGGCTGTCGGCGCGCCGCGTCGAACAGTCGCTCAGCCAGGCCGTGCAGGAACGCTACGAGGAATACACCCAGGAAGCCATCGACGCGAAGGTGTTCGGTGCGCCGAGCTACGTGATCGACGGCGAGATCTTCTGGGGGCAGGACCGGCTCGAATTCGTCGAGCGCGCGCTCAAGCAATAACCATCAGCAAAGGACTATGACCATGGGTCAATTCATCGATCTCACCGCCAAGGACGGCTTCACCTTTCCCGCGTACGTGGCGCAGCCCGCGGGCAAGCCCAGGGGGGCGGTGGTCGTCGTGCAGGAGATCTTCGGCGTGAATTCGCACATCCGCTCCGTGGCCGACGGCTACGCGGCGGACGGTTATCTCGCGGTGGCGCCGGCGACGTTCCACCGCGTGAAGCAGGGCGTCGATCTGGGCTACGCCGAGGACGACATGAAGGCCGGCTTCGCGCTCAAGATGGCCGTCGAAGGCTTGCCCGCACCTGGCGTGCTGCAGGATCTTCAGGCCGCGGTCGACTATGCGTCGAAGGCCGGCAAGGTGGGCATCGTCGGTTATTGCTGGGGCGGCCTGCTGACGTGGCGCGCAGCCGCGGAAGTCCCGGGCCTGTCGGCTGCGGTGCCCTATTACGGCGGCGGGTCGACCACGCCCGAGGAAATCGCCCGCAAGCCCAAAGTGCCGGTGCTCGCGCATTTCGGCAAGGAAGACCACTGGATTCCGCTCGACACCGTCGAAGCGCTCAAGAAGGCGCATCCCGAGGTCGAAGTCCATGTCTATGACTGCGGCCACGGGTTCAATTGCGACCAGCGCGGCGCATACAACGCGCAAGCGGCCAAGCTCGCGAAGGAACGCACGCTCGCGTTCTTCGCCAAGCACCTGGCCTGAGCGGCTCAGGCCGGGGCCGTCGCTGGGGCGCGAGCCCCGCCGGCATTGCGCTTCGCAGGCCGGGTGGCCGCCTCCTTGCTGACCTTGGCCGCCAGAAAGTCGAGCATCGCCCGAAGAGCGGCGCTGTTGTGGCGGCGCTGCGTGTAGGCGGCGTACAGCCACAGGTCGGTCGGCATGAACTCCTTGAGCACCGGCACGAGTGCGCCGCGCTCGATGTCCGGCTGGGCCATCATCGTCGGCACGCAGATCGCGCCGAGCCCGGCCAGGGCGACGCCGATGAGCGGTGCTGCGTCGTTGGCGTCCATGCGGCTGTGGACCGGCACGCTGTAGGGCTTGCCGTCCACTTCGAAAGGAAGGCTGGGCGTGTTGCCCGCCAGCGAATAGGTCAGCACGTCGTGCCGCCGCATGTCGTCCGGTTTCCTGGGCATGCCGCGCTTGGCCCAGTAGCCCGGCGTCGCGCACAGCGCGAGTTCCACTTGCTGCAGGCGCCGCACGATCAGGCTCTCGTCGCGGATGCGGCCGAGCCGCAGAGCGATGTCCACGCCTTCTTCGACGAGGTCGATCACGCGATTGCTCAGATGCAGGCTCACGTGCACCTCCGGATAGATCGACATGAATTCGCCGATCAATCCCGGGAGCTTCCCCTGGCTCAGTCCGTGGGGCGCAGTGATCCGCAGGCGACCGCGCGGATTTCCGGCGTGGTCCTGCAACTCGCTCTGCGTGAGCTCGATCATCTCCATGAGCGGGGTGCTGCGCTCGAGCAACAGATGCCCGGCATCGGTCAGGCTCACCGAGCGTGTCGAGCGGTTCAGCAGGCGCACGCCGAAGCGTTCCTCGAGCTGCGCCACGTATTTGCTGACGTTGGCCTTCGACATCCCGAGCGCAATCGCTGCCCGCGAAAAGCTGCCCCGTGCGGCGACTTCCCGAAAGGCTTTCAGCAAGTCAAGACCGTCCATTGGAATTCCATTGTTTCTGTTTGATGAACACCGTTGTTCAGTTTTATAGGGTTTCTACCTAGAAAATGGGCGCAAACTCGCCGGTACCGACAGCCAACGCTGATCTGGTTCAGACCGGCGCCGAACTTCCATGAGTGACCGGTCGATTTACCAAAAGCAATCCTAGGAAGGACACCAGAATGAAGACCTCGAAGTTCATCGCCGCCGCAGCCCTCTCGATTCTCGCCGCCGCCGGCGCTCACGCCGAAACCTACGAAGGCGTGCACGCCCCCGTGTCGGCCAACAGCCGTGGTGAAGTCCAGGCGCAGGGCGTGGCCGCCGCGCGCAGCGACAACCTGTACGGCGATGCCGCATCGTCGCGCGTCGCACCGGCGCTGACCGCGTCCGCCGACCGTTCGGCCGTTCGCTCCACCGCCGTCGCGACCGCGCACTCGGCCAACCAGAACCTGAAGCGCGAAGCGTTCGTGAACAGCATCGTGCCGTCGCAGTTCAAGCTCGACGCGACGAAGCAGGCCGGCCTGTAATTACCGGCCAGACCGGACGAGAGGCGGGACGCGCGTGCAGGCGCGGCTCGCCTTTGTCTTTTTCTGCGGTGTCTGCGATTGTTTCGATCGCGGAAACGCCGTGTCTCATTTCTCGGTGTTTTCCCTGAGGTGTTCCGCCGGACACTCAGCCGCACAGGCCAGCGACAGCGAGCCTGGGTTGAAAACGATCTCCGACGAACCAAAAGGAACTGAAATGAAGACCTCGCACCTCCTCGCCGCTGCCGCTCTCTCGATCCTCGCTGCCGCTGGCGCACAAGCCGAAAGCTATGACGGCGTGCAATCCGCCGTCACGGCCAAGAGCCGCGACGAAGTGAACGCAGAAGCCGTTCGCGCCGCTGCCGCTGCCGACCAGAACATTCCGCGCGGCTCGCGTGGCGCCGAGCAGTTCAAGTCGGTCGCCGATCCGGCGGCCGTGCGCGCTCAAGCCGTCGCCACGGCTAACGCGCCCGACCAGAACGTGGTCGGCGGCTCGAAGTACAACAGCCGCGTGATCTCGACCATGAACAAGTCGGTCGAGCCGCGTGTCCAGGCCCAGAAGGAAGGCGCCGCCGCAGCCAAGTAATCCCGCTGTGCCTGCCAGGGCCGGACGGTGCGAAAGCGCCGTCCGGCTTTTTCTTTATGAGCGCTCCTTCCGGCTAGCGCGTGCGCGCGAGGTAGCGCTTGCGCCAGAAGATCACCACGAGCGCCACCGCGATCGCGCCCATGGAGCCCATGGCGATCCAGAACCCGTCGGCCTTGTGGATGAGCGGGATGAATTCGAAGTTCATCCCGAAGATGCCCGCGATCAGGTTCAGCGGCAGGAACACCGCAGTGAGCACGGTGAGCACGCGCATGATGTCGTTGGCCCGGTGGCTCTGCACGCTGAAGTGCATCTGCACCGCGGTTTCGGCGTTCTGTTCGAGGCGCCGCACGTGATGGACCACGCGCTCGATGTGCTCGAGCACGTCCCGGCTTCGGATCATGACGAGTTCGTGCTCGCGCTGCGCCGTCCCGCTGGTCGGGGCCGGCAGGGTTTCGAGCGCGTCGATCCAGTCCTGGACGCAGGCGCGCTGGTCCTCGCAGATCTCGTCGAGATGATGGAGCGACTGACGTGCATCCATCAACGCGCCCCAGTTGGTGAAGCGGCTCTTCGGGTCGATCAGTTCGGATTGCCAATGATCGAGCTGCCGCGTCAATTCGCGCCGCAGGTCGAGGTAGGCATCCACGATGTGGTTGACGACGCGCAGCATCAGGTCGGCCGGACTTGCGGGAATGCGCGCCGAAACCGCCCGCGCGTCCAGCGCAGGCGCGGCGACGCCGCCGCGTTCGCCGGGCGCCGCGGCGGCCAGGAGCTTGGAGGCGAACGCATCGCGAACCGCGCCGTCCTCCGGATGGACCGACAGCAGCACCCGGTCGAACAGCGCAAAGCCGACGGGGCGCGTGTCGACTCGCCGGAGCACGGTCGGCCCGGTCTTCGGAGCGACGGCTTCGTTCTGGTCGGGCGGATGGCCGCTGGCGGACCCGAGCCGGCGAAACACCAGCAGGTCGTATTGCGACGTGTAGTCGTAGCGCGAAGGAAGCTGGTCGTTGAGCAGATCGCTCACATGCAGGTCGACCAGGTGTGTGCTGCACAGCGACTGGAGCACGTCCTGCACCTGTGCAAGCGAAGTGCGGAACTCGTCCCGCGTCAGCGACAGCCAGAGGTAGCCCTGTTCGCAGGCGCCCGGCGCGGCCATGGGCGCGAGCGCTTCGTGCTCCGTGACCTGCGCGCCATTGATCTTGAAGATACGCATGAGGACTCTTGTCGTTGGTCCATGGCGCCGGAGCCGTGCCCGAGGCGCCGGCGATGGCGTTCGCTCAGCGCTGCTTCAGCAGCCGTGCTGCATCGCGCGCGAAATAGGTCAGCACGCCGTCGGCGCCGGCGCGCTTGAACGCGAGCAGGCTTTCGAGGATGACCGCGTCGCGGTCGAGCCAGCCGTTCTGGGCCGCGGCCATGAGCATCGCGTACTCCCCGCTGACCTGGTAGGCGAAGGTCGGGACGCGGAACTCGTCCTTGACCCGGCGGACGATGTCCAGATACGGCATGCCCGGCTTGACCATCACCATGTCGGCGCCTTCGGCGATGTCGATCGCGACCTCGCGCAGGGCTTCGTTGCTGTTGCCCGGGTCCAT
The DNA here is from genome assembly GCF_037889935.1 of Variovorax ureilyticus. NCBI lineage: Bacteria > Pseudomonadati > Pseudomonadota > Betaproteobacteria > Burkholderiales > Comamonadaceae > Variovorax > Variovorax ureilyticus. The sequence goes on along the minus strand of NZ_JBBKZU010000023.1, from coordinate 8,650 downwards.
CTGGTAGACCTTCTTGTTGCTCTTGCCGAGATTGGCGGCCGAGCCGACGGCGTCGCGGAAGGGGCCGTAGAAGGCGCTGGCGTACTTGGCACTGTAGGCCATGATCCGCGTGTGGATGTCGCCGCGCGCTTCGAGCGCCTGGCGGATCGCGCCGATGCGGCCATCCATCATGTCGCTGGGCGCCACGATGTCGACGCCGGCCTGGGATTGGGTGAGCGCCTGCTTGACCAGGACTTCCACGGTCGGGTCGTTGAGGATGTAGCCGGTCTCGTCGAGCAGACCATCCTGCCCATGGCTGGTGTAGGGGTCCAGCGCGACGTCGGTCATCACGCCGAGCTCCGGGAATCGGGACTTGAGCGCCGCGACCACGCGCGGAATCAGGCCGTCGGGGTTGCAGGCTTCGTCGCCTGCGGGGGTCTTGAGTCCGGGGTCGATCACCGGAAACAGTGCCATCACCGGAATGCCAAGTTCGACACATTCCTCCGCGACGGGCAGAAGGGCGTCCAGGCTCAAGCGCTCCACACCCGGCATCGAGGGAACGGGGTCGCGGCGTTTTTCCCCCTCCTGGACGAAGACCGGGTAGATCAGGTCTTTCGTTGTAAGCATGTGCTCGCGTACGAGATCGCGCGTGAAGGCATCGCGGCGAAGCCGGCGCGGCCGTCCGGCGGGAAAGGGGGCATGGAGGGTCATGCGGAAAATTGTGCCCCAAGAGCCGTTGCCACTTGCCGGGGCGGATGATCTACGACGATTTGTCAGAAAAAAGCTATCGGACGGGGCCTACGGAGTGCAAATGTGTAGATCGAAAGCACAAAAAAAGTCACCGTTAGCTTGATCGGTTGTTTTGCCTTTGTTAAATTCTGTCTTGGGCGGCTTGCCGCTCCCCGCTTTTCCTCCCTGAGCGGGTGCCTTGATGTGTGACAGCAAAAGGGCTTCCCGCCCGGCGTTTTGACGCCGGGCTTTTTTTTGCCCTTTATTTGCCTGTCTGAATGGCCGATCCCCGTCCCGGAGCCGGCCACTAAACTGCCCGCCATGCTTTGGGTCAAGTCGCTGCACATCGTGTTCATCGCCAGCTGGTTCGCTGGCTTGTTCTATCTGCCGCGGATCTTCGTGAACCTGGCCATGGTGGCGCCCGAGTCGGTCGCCGAGCGTGCGCGGCTCCTGCTGATGGCGCGCAAGCTGTTCCGGTTCACGACGTTCCTGGCTGTGCCCGCGGTGGCTTTCGGTCTCTGGCTGTGGCTCGGATACGGCATCGGCAGAGGCCCCGGCAACGGCTGGATGCACGCAAAGCTCGCGCTGGTGCTCGTCGTGATCGGCTATCACCACGGCTGCGGCGTGCTTCTGCGCCGCCTGGCTTCGGGGGAAGACAGACACAGCCATCGCTGGTATCGATGGTTCAATGAACTCCCGGTGCTTCTGCTGCTCGCAATCGTGGTGTTGGTCGTCGTCAAACCCTTCTGAGCGCTGTGGCAACGCAGCACAAGTCCATCGCCTTGCCGCTGGCCTTGGCGTACGCGGTTCTCATCGTGTATGCGAGCCTCTATCCCTTCGCGGACTGGCGCGATCAGGGGATCGCACCCTGGGCCTATCTCGCGGCGCCTTGGCCGCGGTGGTGGACCGGATTCGATTTCGGGATCAACGTGGTCGGGTACATGCCGCTCGGCTTCCTGGGCGCCGTAGCGCTCCTGCGCTCGCGGCCGGAGGCGTCCGCGACGGGGGCTGTGCTGCGCGCCACGGTGGCGGGCGGGGCGATCTCCTTCGCGATGGAAACCCTCCAGAGCTACCTGCCGTCGCGCATCCCATCCAACGTCGACCTCGGACTGAACACCCTCGGCACCTTCGCCGGCGCATTGCTGGCCGCCGCCTTCGAGCGCTTCGGGCTGGTGGCGCACTGGCAGCGCGTCCGCGCCAACTGGTTCGTGGAAGATGCGCGGGGCGGGCTGGTGCTGCTTGCCCTCTGGCCGCCGGCCCTGCTGTTTCCCGCGGCGGTCACTTTCGGGCTCGGCCAGGTGTTCGAACGCGTGGAAGGCGCGATTTCGGAATGGCTCCTCGACACGCCTTTCATCGATTGGCTGCCCGTGCGCCAATTCGAACTCGAGCCGCTGGTGCCGGCCGTGGAGTTGCTCTGCGTGATGCTGGGCGCGCTGGTTCCTTGTCTGCTGGGCTTCCTGATCACGCGCTCGGTGGTCCGGCGGGCCATCCTGCTGCCGGCCACGCTGATGGCCGGTGTCGCAGCGAGCGCGTTGTCGGCGGCGCTGAGCTACGGACCGGACCACGCCTGGGCATGGCTGGGCCTTCCGGTTCAGATCGGCATCGCCGCGGCGCTGTTCGTGGGCATCCTGCTGGTTCCGGCATCGAGGCGGCTTTGCGCCGCGCTGCTGCTGATCGCCCTGATCGTCCACCTGAGCCTGCTGAACCAGGCGCCTGAGAGTGCCTATTTCGCCCAGACGCTCGCGACCTGGGAGCAGGGACGTTTCATCCGGTTCCACGGCGTGGCGCAATGGCTGGGGTGGATCTGGCCGTTCGCGACGCTCGGCTACGTCCTGATGGTGCTTTCCGCCCGCCCGCGCAACGGCTGAACGCACGACCCTGCTGGAGCATCCGGCGGGGCGGGCTCCCTAAAATGACCCGATGTCCAGTTCCAATACAACGGCGCCGCAGGGCTACTACGGCCGACACATCTTTTTCTGCCTGAACGAGCGCAAGGGCGACGAAGATTCCTGCTCGAAGCACAACGCGCAGGAGGGGTTCGATCGGTGCAAGTCGCGCGTCAAGGCCGAAGGTCTCGCGGGTCCCGGCAAGGTTCGCGTCAACAAGGCCGGCTGTCTGGATCGCTGCGCCGGCGGCCCCGTGGCGGTCGTGTATCCGGAAGCGGTCTGGTACACCTTCGTCGACACCAGCGACATCGACGAGATCGTCGACTCCCATCTGAAGAACGGCCAAGTCGTGGAGCGTCTGCTGCTCCCGCCCAACGTCGGGCGCTGAAATCAGATCCGCCATGAACTCCCGTACTGAAAGACTCCAGCTCAAGGGGGCTGCCGGCGCCATCGAAGCGCTTCGAGACGCGGCAGCGGACGGCACGCCGGCGCTCGGCGTTGCAGTCATTTCTCATCCGCACCCGCTGTTCGGCGGCACCATGGACAACAAGGTGGTCCAGACCCTGGCGCGGGCGTTCGTCGCCTGCGGGTGGACCGCGGTGCGCTTCAACTTCCGCGGCGTCGGTGCCAGCGACGGCGTGCACGACGAAGGGCGCGGCGAGTACGAAGACCTGCTTTCGGTGGTCGATCAGGTTGCGCACGACGGGCCGCTGGCCATTGCCGGCTTTTCGTTCGGCGCCTTCGTTGCCAGCCGCGCCATCGAAAAGCTGCATGCGTCCCGCGACATCCGCCACATCGTTCTGGTCGGCACCGCGGCCGCGCGCTTCTCGGTCGCGGCTGTACCGTCGGACTGGCATGAGCGCACGCTCGTCGTGCATGGCGAGCAGGACGACACGGTCCCGCTGGCGGCCGTGATGGACTGGGCGCGTCCGCAGACACTTCCTGTGACAGTCGTCCCCGGGGGCGGCCATTTCTTTCACGGACAATTGCCGCTTCTGAAGAACCTCGTCGTGCGCCATTTGCGCGCGGGCTAGCGCTCGTCTCGGCACCCCATGAATCGTTGGATCAAAGCGCTGCGTGCGTTCGCGGTGGCGGCTGTCACTTCCTTTTGCATCGTCGCCGCAGCGCAGGTGCCGGCGCCACCGGAAATCGCGGCGCGGAGCTATCTGCTTGTCGACGTGACGGCCAACCAGGTGCTGGCGCAGAAGGACATCGACAGCCCGGTGGAGCCGGCCTCGTTGACCAAGCTGATGACCGCCTATCTGGTCTTCGACGCGCTGAAGTCCCAGAAGATTACGCTTCAGCAGACCCTGCCCGTGAGTACGCGCGCCTGGAAGATGCCGGGCGCGCGGATGTTCATTGATCCGAAGATGAAGGTTCCGGTCGAGGATCTGCTCAAGGGGCTCATCGTTCAGTCGGGCAATGACGCCACCATCGCGCTCGCCGAGGGCGTCGGCGGCACGGTCGAGCACTTTGTCGACTTGATGAACGAGCAGGCCAAGGCCCTCGGGCTCGCCAACACCACCTACAAGAATCCTGAAGGCCTGGCGACGCCCGGCCATACGACGACTGCGCGCGACCTCAGCGTTCTCGCGACGCGGTTGATGCGCGACTTCCCTCAGTACATGTATTTCTATGCGATCAAGAAGTACCGCTTGCCTGGCACGCCGTCGACCAACGACACCAACCGCAACGTGCTCCTCTTTCGCGATCCGACGGTCGACGGATTGAAGACCGGGCATACGGATGCCGCGGGCTATTGCATGATCGTGACGGCCAAGCGCGACTTCCCGAACCTAAGCAGCGGCCGGCGCCTGTTGTCGATCGTGCTGGGTGCTGCCAGCGAGAACGCACGCGCCAACGAATCGCAGAAGCTGCTGAACTGGGGCTACACCGCCTTCGACGCGGTTCGCCTGTTCGACGCCAATCAGCCCGTCGCGACGCCGCCGGTATGGAAGGGCACGGGAAGCACCATCAAGCTGGGTCGGCCGGAGCCGATCGTCGTGGCCGTTCCCGCGGGCTCCGCGAGCAAGATCAAGACAGAAGTGGCGCGGCCCGATCCGTTGGTGGCGCCTTTCACCAAGCTGCAGCCGGTCGGCTCGCTCAAGGTCACGCTTGCCGACCAGCCGGTCGCCGAAGTGCCGCTGCTCGCGCTCGAACCCGTGGAGCAGGCCAGCGTGCTCGGCCGCGCGTGGGATGCCATCCGCCTCTGGATCAAGTGACTGTTGCTCGCCCCCAGGCTTGCTCACTGCGTGTAGCCGCCCACCCCCAACCGGGGGCGCAGTCAGCGGCCCGGCAAAGCCGGTTCCGCGACTGCCCGCGAACGGGCGGGCGCTGCGCGCCGCCGAAGACAGGCCATGAAGATGTCGGTATTCGCGGGCCGGCGACGCCCGGCGGTTGGTGGAACACCCCGGAACCGGCTCCGCCGGGTCGCTGGTGTTGCCCCCTGTAAGGGGGTGTCCGAGCCATATGTAGTGGGCGAGGCTGGGGGTGTGCTATGATCGAGAGCTTTTCGGAAAAATCCGAAGGGATTCACGTTTTCGTTCATCTCCTGGTCCCCTCTCGTGTCACGTCGCGACGAGGAATCTGGCTGGGGTGTTTTGGGACTTATTCATTCATGCCAACCATCAATCAACTGGTGCGTCAGGGTCGCGAGGTCGAAAAGACCAAGTCGAAGAGCCCTGCTATGCAGAACTCGCCGCAGCGTCGCGGTGTCTGCACCCGGGTCTACACCACGACCCCCAAGAAGCCGAACTCGGCGCTGCGTAAGGTTGCCAAGGTGCGCCTGACCAACGGCTTCGAAGTCATTTCCTACATCGGCGGCGAAGGCCACAATCTCCAGGAACACAGCGTCGTGCTGGTTCGCGGCGGTCGTGTCAAGGATCTGCCGGGTGTTCGCTATCACATCGTCCGCGGTTCGCTGGACCTGCAAGGTGTCAAGGATCGCAAGCAGTCGCGTTCCAAGTACGGCGCGAAGCGTCCCAAGAAGGCCTGATCGGTCGAGTTTCAACGGTGTTCGATCGCCTGGCTGGCGCATCGGACGGAGTGACCCGCCATTGGGTCGAGTAAGTGAGGGCTCTTGTCGGCTCTCGCGGCGCCCGGAAACGGCGCCAACTGAAGCAAAGAGGTTAAGAAAATGCCACGTCGTCGCGAAGTCCCCAAACGTGAAATCCTGCCGGATCCGAAATACGGCAATGTCGAGCTGTCGAAGTTCATGAACGTGATCATGGAAGGCGGCAAGAAGGCGGTTGCAGAGCGCATCATCTATGGCGCCCTCGACCAGATCGAAAAGAAGAACCCGGGCAAGGACCCGGTGGAAGCCTTCACGATCGCCATCAACAACGTCAAGCCGATGGTCGAAGTGAAGTCGCGCCGCGTCGGCGGTGCGAACTACCAGGTGCCGGTCGAAGTGCGCCCGGTTCGTCGCCTGGCGCTGTCGATGCGCTGGATCAAGGAAGCCGCCCGCAAGCGCGGCGAGAAGTCGATGGCCCTTCGCCTGGCCAACGAAATCATGGAAGCCACGGAAGGCCGTGGCGGTGCCATGAAGAAGCGTGACGAAGTGCACCGCATGGCCGAGGCCAACAAGGCGTTCAGTCACTTCCGCTTCTAAGAATCGTCACATAAGTCAGACAGGCTGGAAGCCCGACCCACTGACTTGGTGGGCGGGCTTTCATCCGTTAACGGAGTAATTTCATGTCACGCAAGACCCCCATCGAGCGCTACCGCAATATCGGTATTTCGGCGCATATCGACGCCGGCAAGACCACCACGACCGAGCGCATCCTTTTCTACACCGGCGTCACCCACAAGCTGGGCGAAGTGCACGATGGTGCGGCGACCACCGACTGGATGGAGCAGGAGCAAGAGCGTGGCATCACGATCACGTCCGCGGCCGTGACCTGCTTCTGGAAGGGCATGGACCGTTCCTTCCCCGAGCACCGCATCAACATCATCGACACCCCCGGGCACGTGGACTTCACCATCGAGGTGGAGCGCTCCATGCGCGTGCTCGACGGCGCCGTGATGGTCTATGACTCGGTCGGCGGCGTTCAGCCCCAGTCCGAAACCGTCTGGCGTCAGGCCAACAAGTACAAGGTTCCGCGCCTTGCGTTCGTGAACAAGATGGACCGTATCGGTGCCAACTTCTTCCGCGTGCGCCAGATGATGGTCGACCGCCTGCGTGCGAACCCCGTTCCGGTCGTGATCCCGATCGGTGCCGAGGACAAGTTCCAGGGCGTCGTGGACCTGCGCAAGATGAAGGCCATCATCTGGGATGAAGCCTCGCAAGGCATGAAGTTCGAGTTCCGCGAGATCCCCGCCGAGCTGCTGGAGTCGGCCAAGGAGTGGCGCGAGAAGATGGTCGAGAGTGCGGCCGAGGCTTCCGAAGAGCTCATGAACAAGTACCTCGAAGAGGGTGACCTCAGCGAGGAGGACATCACGCTGGGCCTGCGTACCCGCACCATCGCCGGCGAGATCCAGCCGATGCTTTGCGGCAGCGCCTTCAAGAACAAGGGCGTGCAGCGCATGCTCGACGCCGTGATCGAACTCATGCCGTCGCCGCTGGACATTCCGCCCGTCGGCGGCACGGACGAGGACGAAAAGGAAGTCAACCGCAAGCCGGACGACAACGAGAAGTTCTCGGCCCTGGCGTTCAAGTTGATGACCGACCCCTATGTCGGCCAGCTGACTTTCGTGCGCGTCTATTCGGGCGTTCTGGCCAAGGGCGACACCGTCTACAACCCGGTGAAGGGCAAGAAGGAGCGCATCGGCCGGATCGTGCAGATGCACGCCAACGAGCGCCTCGAGATCGAAGAAATTCGCGCTGGCGACATCGCCGCTTGCGTGGGCCTGAAGGACGTGACCACGGGTGAGACCCTGTGCGATCCGGACTCCGTCATCACCCTCGAGCGCATGGAGTTCCCCGAGCCCGTGATCTCGCAAGCCGTGGAGCCGAAGACCAAGGCCGACCAGGAAAAGATGGGCATCGCCCTTCAGCGCCTGGCGTCGGAAGATCCGTCGTTCCGCGTGCGTACCGATGAAGAATCCGGCCAGACCATCATTTCGGGCATGGGCGAACTGCACCTCGAAATCATCGTGGACCGCATGAAGCGCGAGTTCGGCGTGGAAGCCAACGTCGGCAAGCCGCAAGTCGCCTACCGCGAAACCATCCGCAAGACGGTCGAAGAAGCCGAAGGCAAGTTCGTGCGGCAGTCGGGCGGCAAGGGCCAGTACGGTCACGTCGTGCTCAAGCTCGAGCCGAATGAAGCCGGCAAGGGCTTCGAGTTCGTCGACGCGATCAAGGGTGGCGTGGTGCCGCGCGAGTACATCCCTGCGGTCGAGAAGGGCGTCATCGAGGCACTGGGTCAGGGCGTGCTCGCCAACTACCCGGTCGTCGACGTCAAGGTCACGCTGCACTTCGGTTCGTACCATGACGTGGACTCGAACGAAATGGCGTTCAAGATGGCCGCGATCTTCGGCTTCAAGGAAGGCGCCCGCAAGGCCAACCCGGTGATTCTCGAGCCGATGATGGCCGTGGAAGTCGAGACGCCCGAAGACTACGCTGGCAACGTGATGGGCGATCTGTCCTCGCGTCGCGGCATGGTCCAGGGCATGGACGACATGATCGGCGGCGGCAAGGTCATCAAGGCCGAGGTTCCGTTGTCGGAAATGTTCGGTTACTCGACCACGCTGCGTTCGGCCACCCAGGGACGTGCCACGTACACGATGGAGTTCAAGCACTACGCCGAAGCTCCTCGCAACGTCTCCGAAGCGATCGTCGCGGCGCGCGCGAAGTAACGCGCCATGCAGGGACAAGGCAGCCAGGCTGCCTTGTTTTCTTCCAGTTGCATTCTGCGACCGTGTGCCCCTCGTTGTCCGTGGCGAGGGATCGTGCAATACGGTGCAGACGTTAAACCCCACACGGACTCTGCTCTTTCAAGGATTGAAAAATGGCAAAAGGAAAATTCACCCGCACGAAGCCGCACGTGAACGTGGGCACGATTGGTCACGTTGACCACGGCAAGACGACTCTGACGGCGGCGATCGCGACCGTGCTG